>JAFVRC010000001.1 GCA_017504485.1 Alistipes sp.
ATCTAAGGGCTAGGATACCTGCCTCTCACGCAGGACATAGGGGTTCGAATCCCCTATCCACTACAAAAGAAAGCAGTCTTCGGACTGCTTTTATTTTTTCGTGAATAGGGTCTTCGGTCAGCTTGTTGCGTCTCGGCAGAGTTGTCTGCGGTCGGTTGTCGTTTGCTTGCGCAAATCTTCGTGCTTGTTGTGCGATTGTGGCTGAAAATGAATTTTCGCCCCATCGCCCATCAACCCCGACAATCTCCGATTGCGACAACCCCCTCTTGGTCTGCTCTCGGCTTCTGCCGCCGGTCGAATCCTAATGTTAATATGGGAGCGTTAAGCGGAGCGAGCAGAAGCGAGCGCGGTAGCCAATCCCCTATCCACTACAAAGAAGACGATGCAAGAAACTGACAATCGGCGACTTACATCGTTTTTATTTTTGCTATCACCCAAAAATTCACCCAAAAATCGGAGTCTTAAACCTACTTTTTGCGTACTTTTTTCAAGATTTCAGGTTCTTTTTCGAGCAAAGCAGTCAATTTATCTTTTCTATATTATGGGTCTGACTGTCAGTTTTTCAATATAAAACTATTGAAAAGCATAACTGATTGATACAATTGTCGTTATAGAGATTAATAATTCAACTCTAAAAAATAGTGTTTCCGACACCTTTCAGGCCCACTGAATCTTATTATATTTTCATTTTAGGTACATAAAAGCAAAGCGGCAACATTTGTCACCGCTTTGCTCTCTGTTTGGAATATGCCACTACTTTACCCACTCAGCCATCTTATCGCGAGCGAAGAGGTAGTAGATCGCCAAACCAATCCAGCTACAGATAAGAACAAGCACAATAAAGAGCAGTTTTTTAAGCATATCGCCCTCAAGGCGATAAATCTCCAATGCGGCCTTTACCGACAACACAAGACCGATAATCCAACAAATAAATGCAATCATAACACCTCTGATTTTAGGTTAATCCTGATACAAATATACGAAAAATATATGGAAATTCAAGAAAAGCCAAAAGCCTCCCCGATTTTATGTACCGGTTTTGACCAATAAGCCATGTTCTATTTTTATATGAGGGTACTTTCGCCCCAATGGACTATGTCAGCCATATCGAAGTCGTGGAGGGCGAGCGTAAAATCGAGGGCCGGGTATCGATGAACAACATCCTATCACATCGCCACTATCGCCTCTACCAGTCGGGCCACGACGAAGATGGCGACGGGGCAACCCTCTCAGTGTCAATTTCCTCCTCGGCGGCATGCACTCCTACGCATAGCCGAATGGAACAAATATAAATAAACGCCTACCCGAGAGTCGCTCTGTCGAAACTATCGGAGGAGTTTCTATTTTGATTGAGCTTCGAGATATCGCTGTTGCCCTACTCGCACACATCGCGCACGCTCTCTTGCATATTATTCATTTTTTACATACCTTTGCAACCCTAAAGGGTTTTTTGCAAAAACCAACGCTACTACCAACATGCAAAAAACGACTTGCATCGCAACCGTTCGCCCATCGAGTGGCGTATGGTTGGTGTTTCATTTTCCGTTTTTGAGGAGATATAAGAGATTATTTTAACAATAGAGTTACAACTATGAAGATTCGCAATTTACTCGTACTGTTGCTTTTGGCCATTGTTGCAGCGTGCAGCAAGACCGACATCGACAGCACCAGCAATGGGGGGGGGAATGGAGGCTCGGAGCCCTCGCAACCCACTGATCCGGCCTACATCGAACTTAACCGCCGCCTTGTCGTGACCGACTACGAGGGCGGCACACAGAGCATCGGTGCTGATGTCGATCCTGCGTGGGAGTGGCAGATTACCACTTCGGGCGAAGAGTGGCTCACGGCCGAGCGCACAGGCAACGACCTTGTCATCACGATTGGCGAGTGCAGCAACAAGCTGCAACGCGAGGCGAGCGTCACGGTCACCATTGGCTCGGGCGATAATGTGGCCGAGGCCACGATTGCTGTGCTGCAAATCGGCACCGACACCGAGGAGCTTATCTACGACGTCGAGACCACGGAGGCCGACTATAAGGTTGTGGCTGCGCCTATCCTCACCTCCGCAAATGGCGGCAAGATGACGGTTGATTGGGGTGATGGCAGCACGGAGATTTATGAGTCGCGCCGCGGTGCGCACACCTACGCCACACCGGGCCTATACACCATCGTTATCTCGGGCGAGGATATTCACAACCTCGAATTTAGCGACGGCAGCCATGTCTGCCCCGAGTTGAAACGCATACACTCGTGGGGCAAGATGGGTTACAAGAATGCACTCAACATGTGCAAGGGCTGCATCAATCTGGAATCTATACCTGCCGATATTGCAGGCTCATTCGAGAATATAGGCAACTTTGAAGCCTCCTTCTTGGCGTGCGAGTCGCTGACGGAGATTCCCGAGAGGTTGTTCCGATACGCCGCCAAGGCCAAGAAATTCTCGAACTGCTTCCGCTACACCACCTCGTTGAGCGAAATCCCTGCAAATTTGTTCGCCCATTCGCCATTGGCCGAAGAGTTTCACCACACCTTCTATGGTACGGGTACAAACTTTAAGATTACCGACGAGGCGTTGAAGATAAATACGGGCAACTACCTCAACAGCTACCCTGCTGAACTCGAGGCATCGATAGAGGATGGCAAGTTGCGCTCGCTGCCCGAGGGACTCTTCGATAAGTGTCCTAATGTGACGCGCTTCGAGTATATCTTCGGTGCGACGGCCATCACGGCTATCCCCGAGGCTATCTTCGCCAAGAATGGCAAGGCGGAGAACTACGAGGGTGTGTGCTACGCCTGCATGAACCTGCAGAGCATACCGGCCAAGCTGATGAAGAGTGCTACGTCGGCCACGAATATCAAGTATATGTTCGCGCTCTGCACGTCGCTTACCGAGGTGCCGGCTGCCGTGTTCGAGAACTGCTCGAATGTCACTAACCTCGAGGCCCTCTTCTACCTCGCCTCGGGCATCCGCAGCATCAAGAAGGATACCTTCAAGGGCCTGTCGCTGGTCAAGACCATCGGTTCGGTGTTCCAAGGCTGCACGTCGCTCACCGACATTGAGGCGGGAGTGTTCGACGGCCTCACCTCGGCAAAGTCGTTCCCTTATTGCTTTGCGGACTGCACCTCGCTGCGCACGATACCTGCCGCTCTGCTGTCGGGTATGAGCGCGGCCTACGAGTTCAAGTATATGTTCTGCAATACGGCGTTGGAGTCGGTACCCGAGACACTCTTTGACGAGGTGCGCGACTACGACTTGGCCGACTACTCCTACATCTTCTCGGAGTGCGAGAATCTGAAAACCGTGCCGGCGAAGCTCTTCGACCACATCACCGATGTTGCGAGCGATGGCTTCGCGTGCCTCTTTGCCCAGTCGGGTATCGAGAGCATCCCTGCCGGACTGTTTGCCTCGTGTACGAATCTTCCGGCAACAGCCTTCGAGACGGCCTTTATGAGCTGCCCCGAGTTGCACACCGTCGAGGGCTCGATATTCCCCGAGACAACGGCGGTGACATCGATGAAGCAGCTCTTCTACGACTGCCCGAAGCTGAAGAGCATCCCTGCCGACCTCTTCAAGCCGCTTGGCGCAGCGAACAAGCTCAACTTCGCCTACACCTTTGCGGGCTGTACCTCGTTGCAGAGTCTGCCCGATGACCTCTTCTCGGCAAATACCAAGGCTACGAACTTTCAATACACCTTCTCGGGCTGCACGGCATTGACGGCCATTCCCGAGTCGCTGCTTTCAGCGTGCGAGAATGTGACAAATGTGAAGAACATCTTCGAGGGTTGCACCTCGCTCAAGACCATTCCCGAGACGCTCTTTGCCTCGAACACGAAGATTCAATATTTCGAGTCCGCCTTTTCCGGCTGCACCTCGCTCGAGGCTATCCCCGAAAGACTCTTTATAGCCATCGGCTCAACCACGACGGCTATCTCCTTCGGCAGCTGCTTCAAAGGCTGCAAGGCACTGAAGAGCCTCCCTGCGGGTCTGTTTGACACTGTGCGCTACATTAGCGATATGAGCAGCTGCTTCAAGGGCTGCACGGCACTGACGGGCGAGAGTCCATATACGGTAATTATGGGTGAGAAGATACACCTCTACGAGCGTGTAAAGAGCGACGACTTCCCGCGCGTGCCTTCGATTACGGCGGAGTGCTTTGCCGGCTGCACGGGACTCTCCGACTATGCGAACATCCCCGAAAAGTGGATTGAAGCTCTATAAAGCATACACGAACACATTAATATAAATTTAGGCTAGTTATGAAAAATTCAGCAAGAAAGAGGTACTTGGAACCTCAACTCGAGGTCGAGGAGATGCTGGGCGAGAGGGGTTTCTCGTTGAGCAGCAACTACGGCGACTATGGTGAAGCGGGCCAAAAATCCGACTACATTGACAGCGATTTCGAACTCTAAAATCTATTGTAACCATGAAGCAAATGATGAAACTTTTGACCGTCGTTGCAACAGTTGCAATGGGTCTTACAGCGTGCCAAAACAGTTTTGAGGAGACTGTAAACGGAAATGTAAACGGGAAAAACAGTGTTGTCGTCAATTTCGTTGCCGAGCCTACACGCACCTCGGTCGATACGACGGGCGATACGCCGCTCTTCTCGTGGAACGAGCAGGAGACCTTCGCCGTTCTCGAACAGACCGATGCTCTTGCCGAGGCCACGTCGGTAACATACAGCAAGGTCGATAATAGGGCAAACATCAATGCCGAATTTGCCGCCAACGCGGGCAAGGGGGCGTACAAATATGTCGCCATCCACCCTGCAAGCGGCTATGTTTCGGCTACCAACATAGACGAGGCAACCCTCGCCCTGCCTGCCGAGCAGACCATGGCCGAGGAGTCTTACGACCCTAATGCCGACCTTATGGTCTCGATGCCTGTCGTTACGGCTACGCAGCCTACCGAGCCGCAGCAGCTGCGCTTCACGCGCTTGGCTGCCGTTGCCAAGATGACCATCAGCGGCCTCGAGCTTGCCGATGGCGAGCAGATCGAGCGAGTAGAGTTCACGGCTACGGACAAGACTCTCGCAGGTACTATCAATGCCGACCTCAACAATCCGCACGAGTTTACCGTGAAGGATGGTGTCAGCACCGTGTCGGTTGCTACGACCGCGACAGACGAGGTCTATTTCACTCTGCTGCCTACGACGCTCGAGGCGGGCGATGCTTATAGCGTTGTCATTCTTACCAACAAGAGCCTCTATGTTAAGACGGGCACAATTCAAAGCGAGAAGTCGCTCGTATTCGAGGCCGGTAAGGTTTCGCGCTTCCCTGTGAATATGACGGGTATTGCCGCCAGCGAGAAGTGGGTACTTGTGCGTGACGCTTCGACACTTGCCGTAGGTGATATTGTAACTATCGCAACCAAGAGCCATAACTTTGTTATGGGCTGCAACAGTACAGACAACTTCCCATACGCTTCGTACAACACAGACATCGTTAAGGTGGGCGACTATCTCTATCACCCAATCGTTACCGATAAGAGCAAGTATCAGTATATGGTACAGCCGTTGGTGCTCTCGAAGCAGGATGCGGGTAAGGCCGCCTTCGACTTCTACAATGGCGTAGATTATGAGGGCGATACCAAGACCGGTTATCTTACTAACGTGCAGACCGCCAATAATCTCAAACGCCTTGCATATCCATCGAGGAACTCGGCATTCGAGATTTCGATTGCGGATGGCGTAGCCACTATCGAGGCAAAAGATAGCGAGTGGAACAACACGCTGTTGAAATTCTACAACTATAGTCCAAACTCTACCACCTCGACATATCGTCGTTTTGTCTGCATCAATGCAGCAAACATGGACGCAACAAAGCACGATGACGTATGCATCTACAAGCTGGTGGGCAAGACGGCTGTTGTGCCTACTGCGGATGCAGTTATCACCGTTCCTGATGCGGATGAGCCTGTTGTAGTTCCTGTTGAGGGCGTAGCCGAGGCTACCGTATTCGAGGATGTTAAGTTTACCTATGTTGGCGATTGGGCTATCGAGGTTTCGACCGATGCCGAGTGGCTCACGCTCGACTACGCGGACGGCGTGCTCAAATACTCGGTAGGTCCAAACCCGGGTGGAGTGCGCACTGCAAATGTAACCATTACCGCTACTCACGATGGCGAAGAGGTAAAAGATTGGAAATTCTCGGTTGTTCAGAAGGGCGCACCTATTAAGGTTACTGTTGCCGAGTTTAGACAGAAGGCTGCCGATCCGAATGTTGAGTACGAGGTTACCGGTATTCTTTCGAGCAAGCCATCGAGCGCATCGGGTACTACAGAAATTAAAGATATTGCAGGAAATAAGGCTTCGTTCTCATACGTTTATATGACCGACAACACCGCAATAAGCAGCAACAAGGATATAAATCTTGGCGATGCCGTTACTATCGTGGCAGCGGTTGTTTCTGAGGGTAAGGGTGGCTCTAACAGTGCTCACGCTATTTGCAAGGGCTACTACAACCTTTCGGCCGCCGCAGAGAACGACCTCGTTGGTTATGAGGGTGGCAGCGTGAAGCTCTCGCTCACAAAGTTGGGTACTTTGGCTCCTGTGGGTAATATCACATGCAAGGTTGATGCCGATTTTGCGGAGGTTGCTTATACCGACAATGCCGAGGAGGCAACACTCACATTTGAGGCTAACGATGGCGCACCTCGTCAGGTGGTTGCTACATTCAGCGACGGCATTATCTCGACTTCGGTTGCTGTTGTTCAGAGCGCAGACACCGCGAAGGGCAACACTTGGGCATTGGTAACCGACGCTTCGACACTCGCGATTGGCGACCAAGTGATTATCGCTGCCAAGGATTACGATGTGGCTATGAGCACAACCATTGCAAGTGAGCGTCGTAGCGCAGTTGCCGTAACCAAGCTCGGTAACTACTACCTCACACCAGCCGCTACGGCCCAGACTTTGGTTTTGGGTAAGGGCTCGGCCGAGGGTACATTCGCATTCTACGATGCCGACAACAAGGGCTTCCTTGTCTCGAGCAGCACATCTTACGAACTCAACAACCAAGCCTACATCGATGCAAACACCTCGTTTACAATCGCTATTGCCGATGGCGTAGCAACAATCGGCAACAAAGAGGGCACTTACAACGAGAACAAGTTGTACTATCGTGAGGGCTCGTCGTACAACTACTTCTACAGCGGCGAAACCGAGAAGCAGTCCGTATGCCTCTATCGTCTTGTAGGCGTCAAGGGCACTATTCCTGTAACTCCTGCCGATGTAACCGTTCCTGCCTCATCCAAGACGGTGGTTATTGCCGAGGAGGGTGCCACCGAGGCTACCGCTATCAACGATGTAGTGTTCAACTATGTTGGCGATTGGACAATTTCGGCCACTTCGGAGGCCGAGTGGATTACCTTCGCATTTGACAAGACTGCGAATAAGCTCACCTACACGGCTCTGGCAAATGAGGGTACCGTGCGCGAGACTACGGCAACCATCACGGCTACTTTGGAGGGACAGGAGACGCTCACTTGGACATTCAACCTTCTCCAGAAGGGCGCACCAATGGAGGTCTCGATTGCCGAGTTTGTAACGAAGCCGATAGATGTAAATGTAACTTATAAGATTACCGGTAAGATTGTTACCATTCCATCATCTGCAACCGACTACTTCAAATTGGAGGATGCAAATGGCGTTCAAGCACAAGTTAGATATCTCAAAACCGAGGATGGAGCGAATGTTAAGGACACCGTAGATTTATTGGTTGGCGATGTTATCACAGTTACTACTGTTGTAACCACCACAGTAGGTAGAGGTGGTAATAGCACATACCCATCGTACTACAAGGGTTACTACCGTATTACTGCAACTGCTTCGACTGCGCTTGTCGGCCACGAGGGCGGCGATGTAACATTCTCGCTGGCAACAGAGGGCAACCTTATTCCAAGCGATGCAGTTATCAATGGCGCAGTAGCCGAGGGTAGCGACTTCGTAACTTTCAACTACACTGCCGGTGCGGCGACCGCTACCGCAACATTTGCTGCGAACGCAGGGGCACCACGCAACGCAACATTTAAGTTTACATTCGGTATAACTTCGGCTTCGGTTACCGTTGGTCAGGAGAATAACCCATCGGTAAAGGTTGGTTGGTATCGCGTTGAGAATATCAGCGAATTGGCCGCCGGCGACAAGGTGATTATCGCCGCAAAGAGTCCGGATGGCACTTTGGACTACGCAATAAAGACTTGGACCAGCACCTCGGGCCCTACCTCAATGGCAATCAATGTTGTAGGTACATATATTCCGGATGTGACCGACGTACAGCAGTTTACCGTGGCTAATGGTGCAGAGAGCTATCCTAACACACTCGCATTTACGCGTGGTGATGGTAAATATCTCTATAATTCTAGTGGTAATTTAAGAGGTAATTCAAATCTTAACGAGTACTCTTCTTGGGGGGTAACTATTGACTCTGCAAACAATGGTGCTACCACATTAAAGTGCTCGAAAGCATACAGCAGCAAGGATACTATTGCATTGAATTGGACCTCAAGCAATCAAACATTTGGTCTCTACAAGCCGGCAGATGTTGCAAGCAAGGGTGCAATCTACATCTACAAGTACTTTAACGTGCAGTAAGCTATGAACTTTGCAAAAAACATACTTCGTATGGCCGTGGCGGCGATGGTCGCCATGGCCGTTACGGCTTGTTCGGAGCCTGACGAGGGTACGGGCGTTGTGCCGAGCGATATGACGCTCAACACGGCGTGGCGCGTGGAGTATATCGGCAAGGAGTGTCCGCGCCCCGACTACAACTGCGCAGTGCGAGTGTCGTGCGACGATACGCTGCCCTATATCGTCACGTTGGTCGAGGCTTCGCAGTACGACCCTATGCACCTCACGGAGCTGTGCGAGAGGCTGCTCGCAGATATACGCCTTATGGTCGATGAGCTGAATGCGACGAATGGCGCAAGCTATACGGTTGCCGACTTCCTGCTCGCAACGACCAACGAGGAGTACTTCAGCGTGCGCCCGGGCCGTTATGTAGCCTTGGCTCTCGGCGTTACACCCGAGGGCGAGCCAAGTGGCTACTACGCCGCCTCACATCCATTCGATGCGGTTAATGCAACCCCTACGGCCGACTATTCGGCATGGCTCGGCGAGTGGGATGTCGTGGGCAAGAACAACGCGACCACACGCATACGTGTGGAGAGCGACTGGGTAAACCGCACGGTGATAATTCGCGGTTGGGAGGGCTTCGACTACCCTATCGTTGTCGAGTACAGCACCGACCGTAACGACCTCATAATACCTACGCAGTGCGTGGCTCGTAACGTGGAGTTCAGCCTCGGCACGGGCGACGTATACCTCTTCGCGGCAGACGACAAGTACTACTACGACGATAGCAAAGGTAACTTCAATATCGCCATCGCCGGCGTGCTCGATGATGGCAGCCGTGCCATCGTGCGCTATGCCATGCCGGGCTTCCCGATCTTCGAGCAGATGTTCTTCATGGCCAAGATTGGCGACAAGTTCTACGCTCTGACTGACGAGGATAAGATTCCTTGCTTCCCGGCGATGATTGTTCCGGCAACAGGCACTGCATCACAGAGGACCACCTCACCGCTGCGGCTCATTCCGCTCGCACGCCCACTGTCGCCACTCGCACGATAGAACAGCATAGATATACAAATACACAAGAATGTGGCTACCGAGGTATGGTAGCCACATTCTTGTGTATTGCAAAGTTCCTGCCTACAACTCCGTTTTCCACAAGCCGTGGATATTGCAGTACTCATAGACTGCCACTGGGCGAGAGTTGCATAGGCAAACCGTAGCCTCGGGTTTGTCGGTCAAATCGACACGGATACCCCCGTTCTCGGTCTCGACATATACGAAGGCAATATGGTGTTCCGGCAACATCGGGTGAGCCACGCTGCCCACATCCACCTTAATATGACAGTCGTCGATGCGCGTAACAACCGGCAGATGCTTCTCGCTACCAGCCTCGACGGTTTGAGGCACAAGCTCCTCCATCGCCTCACCACAGCAGACGATAGGAACCTTCGAATCTACAAACTTAACTACTACATTACCGCAGTGGCGGCACTTATAAAACTTGGTTGCCATAATACTTATTTTTAATATTAGAGTTTAACAATCTTGTCAATAACAGCCGTAAGCTCGCTCTTCGGACGTACGCCAAGCATACGTTGCGGCTCACCGCTCATAGGTATCAGGATAATGGTCGGCACACTACGAATATTGAAGAAGTCGGCCAGCTCGGCCTCCTCGTCGATATTTACCTTATAGATATCGACCTTACCCGAATACTCCTTGGCCAACTCGTCGATTGTCGGCGAAAGGGCGCGGCACGGACCGCACCACGGCGCATAGAAGTCAATCAATGCGGGTTTGTTTCCCAAAAAGTTCCACTCGTTTGGCGACTTATCGATATCGGCCACTCGCCGAAGGAATCCGCCCTTTGTCAAATGTATCGTTGCCATAATGTCAGATTTTATACGGTTATTAACTCTATTTGCTGTTTGCTACTGCAAATATAATACATCTTTGACTATTTGTCAAATTGATTTTTTTTATAGCCGCATAAAACCTGCTTATACACACACTACTCCTCTCTCTCGAAAAGCAGAACGGCGAGGTCGTACTGACCGAGCGACACCTTTCGACCATCGTCCGACACAGAGGCCGTACCGAGAGCCGTATGCTCGACAAAGCGATAGTGCGGCACCGCAATTTTAGCAGTGAGCATTTGGGCCTCGCGGTGCTGATTTGCCACGACGATGGCCATCTTGTCGTCACCGACATAGGCGCGGGCATCTACCCTCTCATTCGAGCACTCGAAGCCCATCGTATCGACATATCGGCCCTCGAGCAGTGTCGATCCATATCGCGTCTTGAGGGCATTCACCTTGGCGAGGTACGACTGATAGATAGGACAGGAGTCGATAAGGTCACGACAGCGATATATCTCGATATCGATGCGCTGACCATCGAGCACCGTGTTATTGACGTGCCAATATACATCCGTATCGTCGCGCTGGCCACGGTCGGTAAAGACAAGCTCGGGGAACGTATATTTGAAGAATCGCATCCAGCGCGTCGGCTCGTCGTTGGCCGGATAGCCGTGCGTATAGTCGCAATATTGCGCCAAGGCATCGACCGTACCCTCGGCACCGAGCGCAAACTCGGGAGCCTTGTTCTCGTAGCGGTCGCGCAGCAACTTCAAGCAGGCCATACGCTTCTGTATGCCAAAGACGTCCGGCACGGCAAACTCGCGGCTCGTATCCCAATTCGTGCTCTCCTTCTCGATATAGCCGAGCTGGTCGAAGAATACGCTGTGCGCCCCGAGAGCGTATGCTCTATCTTGTAGTTCGAATAGTTTTTTGTTCCACTCCGGCTCCATCATCGTTGCCAGAGCGAAGGTGCGCTGGTCGTACTCGCCGAGCCACGTTCCGTGCCCCGTGAATTTATATCGCTCGAGTATCTCGGAGCCTGTATTGTCGTGGCGGCACACCTTCGGGCCCTTGCCACTACGGTAGTAGCGGCTCTGGCGGTCGATAAGCTTGCCGTTGTAGTAGAGCAGCAGATGGCTACCGTCGGCCTGATACCTATCTATTGCCTCTTTGAGTGCTACATCGCCACCCTGCGACTCGTCAGGCGAGTAGTCGGGGTTGCCGTTATCCATACCCTCGGCCCACCAACCAAAGAGGAACACGGCGTTCGAATTGACACTCTTATCGACATCTTTTATACGGCCGTACAGATCGGGGTACTTGAAGAAATACTCGCCGTACTGATGTTTGAAGATTATGCGCTGCCAGCTGCACATCTTAGTTACCCACTCTGGGGCTTGGCGATACTCCCACCACGTATCTACCCAACGGCGATAGATATCCGAGGCGGTGTGCCACGAGCCCGTATATGGCGACACAACATTGGCCGCGCACGACCACTTCTCGCCGCAGAAGCAGTGCGGATACTTGTAGAATCCCAACTCCAAGCAATCAAACTCACCACTCTCCCCCTTATAGACACGCATACCGTGCCAAGTATCCTGGAAAGTATTGTCGTGACTACCGAAGTAGAGGCCCTGCGCCTTGCCTAATAGTCCGAAACAGTTCATAAATACCTTGTAGCCATACTTCACATCGTACTGACGGAAGAACTGCTCGGGCTTCTTGTAGGGTGACGAGGCCAACTTATTAATCTTCTTTATCGGCTCGTCGTAGAGTCGGCCTCCGGCCTCCGACGTGAAGAGCTTGTGATCCTGCGGGGCATTGATATTGCGGATAAGCGGATATTGCATCTCGCGCACTACGGTATGAGGCTCGCTATTCTCGATATCGCAGACGAAGCGCACCTTGTCCTCCTCCAGCACCACACGCAGGCGCAACGCGATGTTCAACTCCTTGCCGTGGGCCTGCAATCGTGGATAGGACAGCACAATGGTATTGCCGTCCTGCGACACCTCGACGTGTTGCTGCTTGCCCACAACCTGAATCTCCTTCTCGTAGAGCGCATCATAGTAGAGTCGCCACATATAGTCGCCACGAGCGTACTCGTGTCCCGTCTTTTCGTTGCGCAGCGAGTAGAGCAGGCCATCCTCGCCCACCGCAACACTCATATTCCCATTCGACAGCGTGTAACACTTACAATTGCACACAGGGGCCGACGATGCACTCTCCGCGGCCGCATCGCCACCCACACAGCCGACGCACGATACCAATGCCACGGCCGCAAACAAAAGGCTAAGAACTCTATTCATCATAGTTCAAGTTATAGTTTCCAAGTTCAAAGATAGTAAAAACTCTTCAAACAAAAAAAGGGTAGCCCGAAAGCTACCCTCCCACAAATTAACCCTCATTATGCCTACGCTCGAAGAACCGCACCGAGAAGCGAATCTAGATAGAGCAGCTCCGCGTCACCGCATACGATATGCCGCATAAAGAGCTCTTCGTCGTTGACATCTTGTAAAACCTGCTTGTCGATATTCTCCATAGGCTCTTATCGTTAGAATTATTCATCTAATCAACGCGAGTCGCAGGTTTTTTATTGTGCGAACAATCAGCCAATAGCCAAATTATTCTCCTTAATCATCCGTCGGATATTAATCAGCGCATATCGCATACGTCCGAGGGCCGTGTTTATACTTACGCCCGTCTGCTCGGCTATCTCCTTGAAGCTCAACTCCATGTAGTAGCGCATCTTCACCACTTCGCGCTGCTCTTCGGGAAGCTGCTCCACCATCTTGCGGAGATGCTCGGCCGTCTGCTCGGAGATTATATCCTCCTCGATTGACCTCTCGGCAAAACGCATCGTTCCCAGAACATCGTAACCTGCACTCGACTCGCTCACTATTCTACCCTGCTTCTGTGCGCGAAAGTGGTCTATGACCTTGTTGTGCGCAATTCGAAGAATCCAAGGGAGAAATTTTCCGGAGTCGGTATAGCGGCCACTGTCAATCATCCCAACGGCCTTGATGAAGGTCTCTTGAAAGATATCCTCGGCAATATCGGCGTCCTTGACCATCATTCTGATATAGTCGCGCACGCGCTTCGAGTGCCGCTCGATAAGTTGGGAAATTGCGCTGCTATCACCTTGCAGATAGTTATTAAGCAATACTTGGTCGCTTAAAACGGTTGCATTCATACTCTTCTCCTTTCTTAAAAATGTTTCAAAGAGTAGATGTTCTGTCGATAGGCAATCTTTTTTTAGTGTTAATACTCAAATTTTGCCGCCCCGCAGTGCGGCTTTCTAGGCGCAAGATACGCAGTTTTAGAGAAAATACCAAATCGCCTCTCGCATCACCTCGAGCCCTTTCGAGGCTGCAAAGTTACAAAAATAGTGCCGAAACAGCACTCTCGACGATGTTTTACTTTTCGCTCCTCGTGACCGATAAGAGGCGAATCGCCCAAAATGAGGGGCGAAATTACGGGCTACGAATACAATAATTCGGGGAAAGCTACTTGCGAGGTTCGACATGGATGGCGATAGCCGATGCTGCGCCGAACTGCTCTTTGAGTCTCTGCTCGAGGCGGCGCGTAATCTCGTGCGACTCGCGCACCGTCATCATCTCATCGACTCGGATATGCAATTCGATGGCCACACCATGACCTATGCGGCGCGTGCGCAGATTGTGGGGATCTTCCACCCCCGGTAGCGAAAGTGCTGTGTCGAGAATACGCCGCTCGACATCCTCAGGCAGGCTCTTCTCGAGCAACTCTTCGAGAGCCGTGCGCGAAAGATCGTACGACACCTTTATTATCAAGGCGGCAACCACAATAGCCGCAACAGGATCGGCAATGCGCCACTCCTCGCCAAGGAAGTAGGCGGCACCGACACCTATCAGCGTACCGACCGACGAGAGGGCATCGCTACGATGGTGCCACGAGTTGGCCACGACCGACGGGCTGTCGCACCTGCGCCCCACACAAATCGTGTAGCGAAAGAGCAACTCCTTGACGACAATCGACACTGCCGCTGCCACAAGAGCAATGGCCCCGGGACGAGGCAGCACCTCGCCGTGGCTCACAGCATCTATGGCGCGGGCGCTATCTATGAGGATATTCACACCTACGACAGCCAGCGCAACGGCTATGAGCAGCGAGGCGAAGGTTTCGTACTTGCCGTGCCCCCAATCGTGATCCTTATCGCGTGGTTTACGGCTGATGCGCACAAAGAGGAGCACCACGACGTCGGTAGCCAAATCGGATGCCGAGTGTACGGCATCGGCCAGCATTGCACCACTTCGACCCACAACACCGGCCACAAGCTTGAAGAGTAGCAACAGGAGATTTACCACGAGACCGAGGATGGTCACGCGGTAGATTGAGCGTGTTCGATTATCACTATGCCACGAGTTCATCATCTATCGAGTTTGGCAGGCAGGGCGAGCAGTGCATAGCTCAACGCTTGAGCCATACGCCAATGCCCCTCACTATTCGGATGCAGACGGTCGCGACGCTTGCCGCCCGTCGTTGTGCTCTTCTCGAGCGACGGACGACGCCAATACGGAGCATTCGACTCCGAGAGCGGATAGAGGCCGCAGAGCGAGTTAAGGTCGACAACCGGCACGGCCCACACGTTGCCCGCCTCCTTGACCACCTCGACGTAGGCGTCGATATACTCACCCACGCCATTGGCATATCGCTCGTCGGGCTGTATGTTGCGATCCGAGAGGAGGGCATCGCCGCGGTGTATCGGCGTAAGCAGCACAATCTGCTTGGTCGGATAGGTCTCCTTGAGCTTTGCGAGGGCGATATTTATACGGCCGCGCACCGTGGTGTTATCCATCAATATCGTGCGCATCTTACGCTCGGCCATCACTCCAGACTTCGAGCCCTTCGGCCCCGACACCTCGACCTTCACCTCCGCCTCCGAGTACCACTCGCCGAGCGGCACACTTGCGTTGAAGTCATTCGTACCTACGAAAATCATTATCACATCGACCTGCTGGCCGTGCTCCGCAAGAAGTTTGTCTGTCTGGCCGGGGATATGCTTCCATTGGTGACCGCTGATGCCATAGACAAACGACTCGGTGCCGAGTAGCTCCTCGAGGTAGAGCCAATAGGTGTCGTTCTGCCCTTTTTCCACCTGTCGGCGGTCGGTAATCGAGTCGCCAAGATAGGCCACACGCACACCGCGCCACTGACTCTTAATAGCGGGCTTTGCCCCGACCGCAAAGACGAGGCAAAGCAACATTACGAGTATCGTATATCGACGCATATTAGTAGCTTCTTGCAAAGAGCACACGACACTTCGACGGCTTACCCGAGAAGATGCAGGTGCCCTCCTCCTCGACAGCGTCCAGAGGTATGCAGCGGATAGTAGCCTTCGTAGCATCCTTGATTGCCTGCTCGGTCTCCGGCGTACCGTCCCAATGTGCCGAGATGAAGCCTCCCTTCGTGTTGAGCACCTCGTTGAACTCCTCCCATGTATCGACCTTCGTAATCATCGAGTTGCGATAGTCGAGAGCCTTGCGGAAGATATTCTGCTGAATCTCCTCGAGGAGTGCCTCCACGCGGTCAGCCAAGCCCTCCTGCGCAACAGTCTCCTTGGTGAGCGTGTCGCGGCGAGCGAGCTCGATAGTGCCATTCTCGAGGTCGCGCTGACCGAGAGCCAGACGTACGGGCACACCCTTCAGCTCATACTCGGCGAACTTGAAGCCCGCGCGCACATTGTCGCGGTCGTCAATCTTCACGCGGATACCCTTGGCACGCATCTCGGCAGCAAGCTCCTCCATTCGCACGCGCGTTGCAGCGAGCTGCTCCTCACCCTTGTAGATAGGCACGATGACCACCTGCTGCGGTGCGAGGCGTGGTGGCAACACTAAACCGTTGTTGTCCGAATGAGCCATGATGAGCGCACCCATCAGACGTGTAGATACGCCCCACGATGTGGCCCATACATACTCGAGCTTACCCTCGCGGTTGGCATACTTCACGTCGAAGGCCTTGGCGAAGTTCTGTCCGAGGAAGTGCGATGTACCGCTCTGCAACGCCTTGCCATCCTGCATCAGCGCCTCGATGGTCAGCGTATCCTCCGCACCGGCAAAACGCTCGTTTGGCGACTTGTGGCCAACGATAACCGGCAGACACATCCACTCTTCGGCGAACTTCTTATAGACGTTAATCATCTTCGTTGCCTCCTCGATAGCCTCCTCACGGGTCTCGTGTGCCGTGTGACCCTCCTGCCAGAGGAATTCGGCCGTGCGCAGGAAGAGGCGCGTGCGCATCTCCCAGCGAACCACGTTAGCCCACTGATTGCAGAGAATCGGAAGGTCGCGGTATGAATTAATCCAATTTTTGTAGGTATTCCAGATGATGGTCTCCGACGTAGGGCGCACGATAAGTTCCTCCTCGAGACGCGCACTCGGATCGACAACCACACCCTTGCCGTCAGGGTCATTCATCAGGCGGTAGTGCGTCACCACGGCGCACTCCTTGGCGAATCCCTCGACGTGCTTGGCCTCCTTCGAGAAGAAACTCTTCGGGATGAAGAGCGGGAAGTAGGCGTTCTGATGTCCCGTCTCCTTGAACATACGATCGAGCTCGGCCTGCATCTTCTCCCAGATAGCATAGCCGTAAGGCTTGATTACCATACAGCCGCGCACGGCCGAGTTCTCGGCCAGACCGGCCTTCATCACCAAATCGTTGTACCACTGCGAGTAATTCTCCTCCGACTTGGTCAAATCTTTCAATTCTACTGCCATAACTTTATATCTGTTTGTATCTTCAATCCGTACAACGCCGAGCGCAAAAAGAGCCACCTCGGCACTACAACGTGCAAAGGTAACTCTTTTTTTGCAAATCGCTCTATTTTTTGGTGCTAAAATCTCACACCAAGTGTGAGGGCCACGTTGTGGCGTGTGCAATCGGTCTTGAAAAGGCCGCTCTGATTGGCCTCGCCACTATCGGCTACCGAGTAGTACAGGTAGTACGGCGTGTGACTCTCGCTACGATACGAGTAGGCCAGGTCGAGATAGACTACCTTCGAGAGGCGGAAACCCACACCTGCCGAGCAGTACCAAGTGTCGCGCAAGACCGAGTGCGAGAAGATGATATCCTTCGAGCGTGCCACACGGTCGGTATATCCGCCACCCACGCGTAGCGCAAAGATGGGGTGCGGCTTAATCTCGACACCTCCGCGCACCGTGTGTGTACCGCGCAGCTCGGAGCGGAACATCGCATTGCCCTCGTTCACATCATAAGGGGCGCTTCTGAACCTCATTGCCGTGTATGCATCGTATTGATAATCAACCGATACGATAGCCATCGAGCCAAAAGCATAGGAGACACCTACCAGTACGCGCATCGGCGTTATGTAGTTCCAGCGATAACTGCCATTGTCGAGCAGTTCAGGTGTCAGTTCGTTGCCATATACATAGCCATTCACAAGTGTATAGTCCTCCGAGTTATCACCCGCGCTATATGCTCGCGACGACATCTGCGCCACATATCGGTACGAGAGCGAGTAATAGACCGGCGTGTGGAACGCAACACCGATGCGCAACGCCTCGACAGGGCGGACCGTGACACCCACCTTGGCGCCTATACCCGAGCCGTTGATGCGTGTCGTCTGGCTATAGTTGAAGTAATTGAGTCTATACTCCAACTCATCACCCGACGGCGCCCCTCCGGGGTAGTCAATCTCCTCACCGTAGTAGATATGCTGCTCGCGGTTGATGCTCTGAATATCGAGCGAAGCACCGAAATAGACGATATTATTGTAGTTGGCACCCACGGCCACCGAATACTCGGCCGCCGAACCCTGACTGCGAAGGCTGTAGAATTGGTTTATGGCCGCGCCGTTGCCTATCTCGTCGGGGAGCCAGCCGGCACCTTTATTATTGATGAGGCCGTTCTTGTAGCCCAGCACCGCACCCCAATAGTAGGGATTGAGCATATAGTTGTTGTTGCCGTAGGTGTCGCCTATGAAACGTCCCTCCGACGTAGGATTTATCACCAATCCGCCACCATTGGCCATATCGGCAAAGGCATCGGCAAGCGAGCCTGCGTTATTCGGCATACTGAACGAAGTACTGTAATTATAGTCGGCCACTTTATTGTACGACAGTGCGAGATTGACGGCTAAGATCTTACCCGTACCCTCATAGACCTTCATCGATGCACCGAGGTTGTTTATCGAGAAGCGCGTGGTCGTATTGTCATCCTTATTGTAGGCAATCACCCCGGGTGTCGAGGCCTTGTTGATACCCACTGAGAGGGTTATCGCCACATCATTCTGGCGATACATACCCAAGCCCGCAGGATTTATGCCTATCGCCGCCAGGTCACCACCCAGCGAGGTGAAGGCCCCACCCATAGCCATCGAGCGAGCTGTGCCGAGGGGCTGTCGCTGCGAGAGCGAGAGCACATCGGCTGTCGAGATAATATCGTGGTCCATCACCGCACCACCTATATTGTAGCTTTGCGCTGCAACACCTGCCCAAACGAGCAGAGCTGCCGCCATAACCGAAAAACGCTTTACGATACACATAATTCCGACATTTTTTGTGTTTGAAAACTATCTGCCACGTGAGTTGCCACCCGAAAAGCCTCCGCTGCCACCGCCGACGTGACCACCGCCTGACATCGAAGCACCGCTACTCATACGCGGCGTAGAGCTGAACGAAGCGTTATTACGATAAGTGGTCGTACTGCCACTCGGACGCGAAGATGCATTGTTATTACGCCCCGAAGGGGTGCTCACAGGGCGGCCATAGGTTCCCGTCGAACGCACATTTCCGCCACCGCGCTGCGAAGGTGGGCCATAGGTACCGCCACGCCCCGATGGAGGCATTGTCGCAGGATTGCGATGCACGACATTGTGGTGCGGCTTATGAGGTGCTCCGCCCGGATGCGGCCCATAATAGACCGGCGGATACGGATAGCCCCAACCCCAGAACGGGTCGTACCACCCATACATACCGTAGATGCCCATACTCCAATAGAGGTCGAACCACGAGCCATAAGGGGCCCACCACGAGTAGCTGTATGGCGCACGCCAACCATAGTACCAACCATAGGTCGGCACGGGTGTTGCGCCCCACGTTCCGAACATCGAGGTTATATATTTCGGCTCCACCCACACTTGATCGCCAGACACCATAATATTGTAGTATGCAGGGTCGTAGGCCGAAGCATAGTGGAAAGCATCGGTATATCTGTAATCGCTGTAACTCGACGGCATACGATAGGTTGGCGACGAGAAACCGTAGAGGCGACGGGCATAGGCACTCTCGTAGCTGTCGGCCAACACCGACGAGTAGGAAGAAGAGAGCGGCGCCGTGCCACCCTCCTGCACAGCATAACCACCCTGCGCACCAGCAGCCTTGAGCTGCGCCACCATTGCCTCATACTGTGCCTGCTGTGCTCGCTGTGCCTCGGCCGCAGCCTTTTGGCGAGCAGCTATCTCCGCACGGTCGTGCGTACCGTACATATCGTCACCGTATGCTGCTGTCTGCAACGCCGCACCACACGACACCAACATCGCCGCAAGCGCCACTACCACCACATGATAAACCATATTTTTTATCATAAAACCTCCTTTCATCACGACCTCTCTACACCAAAAAAACGAAAAATCGTGCCAAACTATTGTTCTATTCTCGCCCCAAGCCGAGTCGAGGCGACGGTGTGCGGCCACAAGACCGCATACAAATATAGATAAAATTTGATTAATACATCACGGCTATACAACAAAAATCGCTATCTTTGTGAAGTTATTTATAATTATGAACGAAAAAAATTCCATTATAGGACACCTATCGTGCTTTACAGCATACCTTATATTTGGACTTAATATCATTGTCTGCAAGGATTTAACATCAAGCAATGCTATCTCGCCACTCGCCCTCTCTACATTACGCACATTAGGAGCAGGCGCTCTCTTTTGGCTCATCTCGCTGTTCAGGCCGAAAGAGATGGTCGAGCTCCACGATTTTCCTAAAATTTTCGCAGCATCGGTACTCGGTTTCTTCATCACGCAGGTAGCCTTCTTGCTGGCTATCCCTCGAATTACACCGATGGACTGCTCAATTGTCGCATCGCTATCGCCAATCTATACTATGTTTATTGCGGCATTTGCAATCAAAGAGCCGCTATCTGCAAAAAAGATTGGTGGTGTGGTATTGAGTCTATGTGGTGTATTGTATCTGATCCTCACCAGCGTCACCGCCGCATCAACCGTGACCGAAACCACACCTATGGGCGTGCTGTTAATTGTTGTTAATTCGTTCTGTTTCTCGCTCTATTTGGGAATTTTCAAGCCCCTGATTGCCAAGTACTCGGCCGTAACTTTCATGAAGTGGACTTTCCTCTTCTCCTCTCTGCTGGGTTTGCCATTCTCGGCAAAGGAACTTGTTGCGGTAGATTATTACGCCTTGCCTGCATCCTACATTGCAGAGCTCGGTTTTCTGGTCTTCTTCGCCACATTCGTAACCTATTTTCTGATTCCTATAGGGCAAAAACGGCTGCGCCCAACGCTTGTCAGCATGTACTCCTATGTACAGCCCATTATTGCCATTGTCGCGAGCATCTGCGTGGGTATGGATACATTGAGCTGGCAAAAAGTCGTAGCCACCATAACCGTATTTTCGGGTGTTATCATCGTTTCTCACAGTCGAAAAAGGGATATATCAACTCACAATAACTAAAACACTATGAGACGTCTATTTACCACTCTTATCATCCTCTCGTTTGCCCTTGCAGCCGAAGCACAAGAGGTTATCCGCGTGCTTGCCATAGGCAACAGCTTCTCGCAGGATATGGTCGAACAGAACCTCCACGAGATAGGGCGCGACGAGGGCACGACAATCATCATCGGCAACCTCTACATCGGTGGTTGCACGCTCCAGAAGCACCTTAAAAACATTCGCGGCAACAAGAGCGCCTACTCCTATCGCAAGATTGGCACCGACGGCAAGCGCGTCGTGACCAAGAACTACTCCATCAGCCGCGCCCTGACCGACGAGGCGTGGGACTATATCATGGTGCAGCAGCAAAGCGGCCTCTCGGGAATCTATGCCTCATACGGCAGATACCTGCCCGAGATTATGAAGTATCTGCGCGAGAATGCTCCGCAGTCAGCCAAGTATATTATCCTGCAACCATGGGCCTATCAGGGCGATTCGGACCATGCCCAATTCGCCATCTACAACCACGACCAGATGGCTATGTACAAGAGTATCACCAAGAGTGTGAAGCGCATATTCACCGACTCGCGATATGGCTTCCACGCCGTTATCCCTGCGGGCACAGCCATTCAGAATGGCCGCACAAGCCGCCTCGGCGACCACCTTACACGCGATGGCTACCATCTGCACAAGGGCATAGGTCGTTATATCGGCGCCTGCACGATGTGCGAGGTGTTGCTCGGCCGACAGCTCAAGGCCTCGGGCTATGCCCCGTCGAGTGTCAGCCGCGAGGATGCCGCACTTGCGCGTCGCGCCGCCCACGTTGCCGTCGTAAAGCCTTGGCGTGTGACAAAAATCAAGTAGTCACACCTCATTCAGCAGCCACTGCGGATGGCATATAGGATGTTTTTGCAAAAAAAATCGAGAAAAAAGGGATAAATTAAAAAAGAATTTATATCTTTGCACCGCAAAACACCAAGGAAAGGTGCCGGAGTGGTCGATCGGGCCGCACTCGAAATGCGGTGTACGGGTAACTGTACCGGGGGTTCGAATCCCTCCCTTTCCGCTGAAAGAAACCTACAAGAAATTGAGTCTCAATCTTGTAGGTTTTTTTTGTGCCCAAAAAGATGCACCAAAAATGCACCGACCCCGTTTCTACGCACTTATACGGGCGTTTTTCAAATCCCATACACATCATACTCATCATCCCATCTTCTCGCTCTGACAGACAGCATAGAATGCGTGGTGTAATTTTTCTGCCATTTCGGTCAAAAAAAATGCACGAAAAAAGGAACCACCTTTGTAGTTCCCTTCTAAAAATGTCTCTCCATTAGCATTCGCCTTTTCTTATCTCCGATAGCAAAATATGGTCTCATTGCCCTAAAATCCTCGTGTCCAGTATATGACCTAATCATCTCTTCTGTCCAACCTTCTTCTGCACAATGAACGACAAAAGTTCTTCTTCCTGCGTGTGTAGCAATGATGTCGCATACTTTGGCGGTGATGTCGCTTCGGTCAGTTCCGCAATACTCGGTTTTGCTAACCTCCCTCGTTATTCCCAATCGGCAGGCAATCTTCTTCAAGCACTTATTCATTTTCTGGTTTGACTTCCTTGGGAAAAGCAGTCCCTTATCAGTATCCCTGTCCTTATACTTCATATAGATACTCTTGCTGTATTCATTCAAGAAGATGGTAGGAGCATCGTCAGTCTTCTTGCTCACGATGGTGAATGATGTCGGGTCATCGGGGTTATCAAAATGAGATTTCTTCAATAACGCCAAATCACTATGTCTTAATGATGTCGCACAACAGAAGCAAAATCTATCCCTCGCTAACTCCAAGTCCTTTTCAAGTTCGTCAAACTCATAATTGTAAAACAGCAAAAACTCATCCCAAGTCAGATAGTTGAATGGTGTCGGTTTCGCAGTCCTCAATTTCTTAACCTTATGTTTCATTACATCGCTGCCATACTTCAAATATCCATTCTCATATGCCCAATCCAAAATCCTCCTAAAACAGAACATATGGTTTTCAATCGTAGTATTGACATATCCCTCGCCGATGAGGAAGTTCTGGTATTCGTCCAATGTCGCACCCGTAATCTTGTCCATCATCAATTTCGGGTTCATCTTGCGAACACCGCTCTGCACAGCACTCAATTTGTCAAATGAGGGGTGTTCCCAGAGTTTCTTTCTGTTTTTGTGGCTGTTCTTTGCAGGTTTCCAATTCTCCTCCTTGCTTTTGACCTCCACATAAATCTTTGCAAACTCGTCAAATGTAAGACCCTTAATCCTTGTGAGTTTCACGCAAGGGTTGTTAAAACTCTCAATAACGAAATCTATCCACTCCTGCCTATCCTTTTTATCCGTCATACTCTCCAATCCCTGTTCGCCAATAATTGCTTTTTCAATATGGCTTTCCAGTTTTGCAAGTTCATCACGGAGTTTTATGAGTTCTCGCTGTTTTTCAGCACTCTCAATCTTACTAATCTTTCTTACAGAGTTAGTCTTTTCGTTCCAATCCTTCGGCGATACATACAGTCCAGTCTTGCCTCCTACACGAAATATCCTTGATACTGATATTCTTACCAGTATTTGGTTCGTCTTGTTCTCGTCCTGCTTCTTTGATAATTCGTATTTAATCGTCATATTCTACGCTGCTCCCAGTTTTAATTCAATTTCCTTCTTTGAATAGTAATCCATACCACCGATAGTTCTCGCTGTTAGATACCCAGAGTGTTTCCATCTGTTGACTGTTGAAACACTCTTTTTGAAAATCTTCGCAACCTCACGGCTATTATACCACTCCTGCTTCTCCTTTACCTTATTGGCTTCCGCCAACTTCTTCGCCCACTCGTCTTGCCAATAGTAAAACAGGGCTTTCAAATCTGCCATCTTCATCGTTATCGACAGATTGCTTTCGTCAAAATTCAGTGTTCTATTCATCTTATTAAAATTATATTTAATGCAAACTTGATAAGGCTTGAAATCGGACTTATCTTTCAGTCCATCAATTTATTAACCTATATTAAATATAACAAATTTTACAGAAAAATCACGAAAATCAGCCCTTTTTAGCAAAAAAGTTGAATTTATTTTAACCTCCTCCAAAGTATATAAAAGAACCGAAATGGTAGCGTCAAGCAATACCCAGCAAAAGCGAGAATAGCAATCAAATCATAACCTATGGACTTGATAGCACTCGCCATCCCGAAGTTCTCATACATCCATTTTATGCGTTTTGTATTTAGCATACCAAACAATATTTCTCTTTCAACTTTCGCAGTGTGTTGATGGATGTTCCCGTGATGGCACGAACATCTGCCAGTGTGTTGCCTTTTGATAGCAATGCAATCTCACGGTCATATGTTGTGCGGTATTCGTCCTCGCTCTTTCTATACCCTTCCTTTCTTCCAACACGACCACCCAATGCTCTATGGTGTTCATAACCGCTTGCCATTCTCGCCCTGATCAAATTTTTTTCGAGATTATTGAACTCGGCGATAATTCCAAAGCAAAGATTGGCTATCGGGTTGGGTCTGCCGTCAGGTAGAAGTGTTTCAAGTCCATTCTGCAAGATATACAAACTCACTCTCGCTTCGGTTAGTTGCTCTATTATGTATAAGAAGTCAAGTTGGCGGCGAGAAAGTCGGCTACACTCATATACCAAGACCTTCTCTACATTGTTAGACTTAACGAAATCCAACAATTCTTTTATCGCTGCTCGCTCCTCTATTTTCTTTCCACCGCTAATTTTCTCGCTGAACTCCTTCACGATTTTGTAGTTCTGCTTCCACGCATAGTTCCTTAACTCTGTTATCTGTCTGGTGTAATCTTGAGTGGATGTGCTAACTCTTGCGTAGATGACAACTTTGGTTTTCTCTTCCATTTTTATCATATTAATCTTTTAAGTTATTTTACATTATGTGTCTTCTTGGATAGCAAGTTGCAAATTATCTCATCATAAGATTAAATTGATACATTTGCATTATTTTGACTGCCTCCATTAAATTGATACTTTTTAGTGTTTTCGTTCTGCCAATTTCGGTGGGTGAATGTCATTCAACATACTCTCCTTGATTTCAGTAATTGAAACAATCATTTCAGTTCGTCGCTCCTCTGACCAATCATCCAATACTCCATCAACAATTGAGAGAGCGAATAAATGCCGTTTGCCAGATGTGAGGTTGCTGTCCATAATTTTAATAGTTATGTTGTAAAACTCTTTTTCTACTGCAAAGATAAATAATTATTTCCATAACTCTCTGGACCACAAGCACTTAAATTGGTCCAAAATAATAAAAAATCAGGAGTATTGTCCTTAAAACAACCTCCTGATTTCAAATTTTCAGTTTATTGAATCGTAAATTGTATGTTATTGATTATTAATTGTTTAGATATGTAGCCTGTCCAACACCCCCTTAAACTAATGGGGTTTGGAAAAATTTAGGACATCCACAAATCTAAAATTACCACTTCACATCAGCCCACTCTTCCTTAATTAACTCCTGTATATCGTAGTCAAGGTTTTCGCTACTTTTTGCAATGATATATGACAGCACCTCTCTGCGAGATTTAATACGCAGGTAGTTCTCCATCCATTGGTTCTTACCTAACTTATGGTCGTCAGCATCCATCATTGCTCTCCACTTGAAATATTCGTTGGGGTCTGTTATCCAATAGTCCTCTCCATCCTCGTTCTCGCAAGAAGCATAAACCAAATCCCACCTGTAATTCATCATATTCTCTAAACTTGCATCATAACAGTATAGTCGTGTTTGCACGCCATATGTATATTCGTTCCCTTCGAGGTCAATCCATATATTATCTCTATTGCCCTTAAAATCTCCGTGATGTATGTCATTAAAAATAATCTTGCCGAATATTCCCTCCACTATATATTCCAGCAATCTTTTCTCTGAAAAGGGTTTGTGTTCTAATGCATTTTCTTTAATCCTGAAACCATAAATCAATTTGCTCTCGGTCAAACAGAGCGGTTTATTAAACAAAACTTGATAGCAGGGAGCATAGGTCTTTATATTCTTATCCATATTCCATTAGTTTTTTATATACAGTATTTATGGGTCAGAGAATATGGTGGCAACACAAAAAGGGATATGGATAAGTGATTGAGAATAATAATTATTTTGTGATTTAAGTGCTAACTTGCAATCCTCTTATGCGATTTCCAGTGCTTCTTCACTGCTGTTGGATGATGTCCCCACAACCAATCCTCAAACCTACAGCAATCCTCTTCGGACAAATTGTTCTTAATCTTGAACAATGCAGCGTGGCGTGCTCCCTCCATAGGTGATGCTGCCGCCTCTTCATACAACTTAATCGCCTTATCAAGACTCCACCATCTTCTATTGCTATTCACACTCACCTCAATCTCCTTCGCATCAAACTTCTTCTTGGTATAATCACACACAACCGAAATCAAATACTGAAGCAAATCCACTTCACTCTGCTCAATGCTATACACATTACCTTCGTTGATATATCTCTTTCGCCAATCATCCTGATTAACATAACTACCCAAACCGTGCTGCTTATCCTCATAAGCACAAAAAGTAGAGCGAAGTGCTTTCAGAACTTTCAAGTTATTATCTCCCTCAATCCTTACAGGGTGAGCCAACGGGATAATCACTCTGAACTTGTTCCAATTGCTGTTAGTATTAGAGATGGTCGGATACGCTAACCACTTCCAACCACCATATAGTTTCTTGAACTCATCAAACAACAAACTATCGTCAATGTCAATAATCAAACAACCAACCTCATTGACCTCACTCTTGTTATGCCTATACTCATTAGTGGTATCACGGTAAAACTCACTAATCTGCAACTGCTCATAGTTCTTGATATTATCCCATCGTTCGCTGTCAGATTTGCAGTTCTTCACCTGATATAAACGATTTGACTTATCCTTATTCACCCAGTCATATAAATGGATGCCCGTAAGTGATGGTATCTTCACAGAGAGATTATTCAACTCAATAGTTCTTGCATAACGATGTCCATCTGCCTTTGTTCCTGTCCCATAACTGACTTTTATTGGTTTATATACCAAATCTATCCTTTTTTCGGTCAGTGGTTCTATATATATATTAGTGTCCGAAAAAAGGATATTTTTGGTAGTATTATTAGTAACACTAAAAGCATCTCCTCCAATGATACACCATTGATGAGCAGAATCTTTATTACCTACCTTCCAACAGAACATCAAACAACCAAACACTTCCTTCATATAAAGAGGTAGTAGTCCATAGTCCAACTCGCCTGACAGCACCTCTGGATAATTCTCCTTTATGTATCTCAAACAATTCATTAGATAACTTGCTTTATAAATGCCTCCATCATCAAATCCAAAAGCAGCATACCTATCATTCTTGCTCATCTCATCAATCGCAGTCTTGTTCTTTCTACCTTCTACTACTTCATCAATATCCACTAAATTAAATACAGTATCCCTTGCAGGGACAACGACCTTACCGCTCCTATTCCTCGTAACTCCATACTTTTTAATGTAGTCCTTAATCTTATTCACACGCACATATTCCTTCCAACTCACTTCCTCTCCGTTAGCAATCTTCGTGAATGCTACTCTATACGCCATATTGGGTTCTACTGTATAATCAGGTAGTTCTCCAATTGGTTTTGCTTTATTCACTCGCTTACCATTCTCTTCCTTTGTATCCACCACATATCCGCTATTTCTCAACTTCTTAATCAGTTTCTCTACTGAGCTCCAATACTCCAAACGCTCCAAAGCATCGTGGCAATACAAATTATTCAATTTCTCCTCAATACACGCAGCATTCATTATCCATCTATCTCCAAATGCTTTCAGTTTATCTTCAGTCATTTTCAACATATCCATCAACGACTTATACTCTGCATCATTCTTCTTCTCCTTAACATACATAAGATGGATACTACTCATACTCTCACCACAATACTCCCTGAATCTACCCAATATCTGCTTTATATCACGCATACCAATCGCACCTCTCACAGTTGAATTACCGCCGATGATAATCACCTTATCCACCACGCCATCAATATCGTGTCCTGTAAAGTAAGCACTTGTCAAGAAATGCACCTTCTTCTCTGGGTTATAACTCTTTGAGTAGTAATCACCACACACCTTCTTTTTGGATTCGGAGCACAATATCTCACAGTCATCTGTTCCAATTGCGTTCAGTATCTTGGTTATCTTCGCTACATTGTTATAGAATATGTATATCTGCTGGTTCATATTAATGAACATCTTGACCAACCCCTCCAACTCACTCATATTGGGCGAATATATACTCATACGCTTGGTCATACATCTATCCTTATACACTACATTAATTGATACAAGTTGCTTTGTATCACGAAGCACACTACGCAGAGCATCAATATAACCATAATGTGGAGTCGCTGACATCAATGTAACAGATAAGTTGGTCTTGATAATAAGTTCGGTCAGTTCAGCCATAATACTTCTGAATTTACTTTCATCTACCAGCTTGTGATACTCATCCACGAATATCGCTCTACCTCGCCAGAAATCATTGCTGAATATATCACCTGCAAATCCGAAATCACGGAGATTTGCAAGCAATCTCTTAAACTGGTCATAAGTCGCTATGACAATCTTCGCTTCCCAATCAATCTTATCCACACCACCATATACGCAGCAGATATCTGGGTCATCCTTATACTTCTCTTCCTTACCCTTGGAGATACTCACATTTGGGACAAGAATCAATCCACCAGTGTTGTGTCTCTTTAGATAATCAACAATACCACTGGTGCCACCATTACCACACTCTGCTTTATTCAGCACAGTGATGCGGTTCTTCACCATCATCATCTCATAGTGTTTGTCCTTCAATATTGGACCGGCATCTCTACCATCTACTTTCTCCACCACTTCATTTAGGTAGAACAATCTTCCATTTCCATAGACTTCATAATCAAAGTCAAATAATCCACTATCCATATTCACTAAAATAAAAAAGACTGACCAACCTACTCTCCCTAAAGTGGCGGTGGGATTTCGGTTGAACAGTCTATATATATCATTACACTCCGCTAATTAATCCGCCACTATTAATTAACTACAAATAAAAAATAACAAAGAATTTCCCTTTTTACATTATTATTTATGCATAGTCAAAAGAAATGAACGACCTGTTCCCAAAAGTGGCGGTGGGATCCAAATCGCTCATTGTTGTGATACGGATAATTGAATTATAACTATATTAAATATAACAAATTATTTTTCTTTTGATTAAGTCCGAAATATCGAGTGTTGAATAATCCAGCAACCACCATAAATACCTTAACGGGAGCAATCTCGATATACAATCAAAATCTGATAGAAATGGAAAAAGAAAAATTAACAGACGAGAAAGTTGTTGATGATGGTCGCAGACCTTACAACATCCTTAACTTCCAAGACTTCGTGCTTGAAGAAGGCAAAAAGAACAAGGAAGAAACCAAGAAGAGTAAAAAACTGGTAAAGAACTGCAAAGAGTTTATAGAGGATAAGGGAGATGATGTTTTTGACCCTAACGAATGCCCAGAACGCTTCATAAAAATTCGTGAGCAGTTCATAAAGGAGGACTATAAATAGAGGGTGCTTGCAGGAAAACAAGCCCCTTTTTACTATCCATTTTTCCAGATTGACCACCCTTCAAAAGAGGGTGGTTTTTCTTTGCCAAAAGGTATTGCCTATGTTGATAAGATGCTACACTACTGATTTGACAACCACTATAATAGGGTTGTTTATTTTTGGACCGCTGGGAAATAATTATTATTTTTGTCTAAATAATTGATAACATACAGCACTATGGCAAAACGCTCATTTACTTATAGGTTCAAGGTTTCTGCAACTAACGAAGGATATGATCGCTCGCGGCTAAATAGACCTCGATATTATGTCTCAGATGAAATAATCTTCACTTTTAGCCAAGAGGTGGAGAAATTCGTGGAGTGTGATAATGGAACATTCGTGATAAAGGAATATGATGTTCGCTTCCGTCATCCTATCACCTTAAAGAAGAATATAGATGTGCTTCGTTATCAACTACGAAATAATGTCCGCCATTATCTTGATTATTGTGAAGTAGATAAACAGGATGCCTGTATCGTTGAATACGAACTTCTCCGCGAGGATAAATTCTCTAAAAACGAGTTTATCTCGGATAAATTTCGTCAAGAGGTCGAATTAATGGTAAGTGCTATCAATGCTATCGAAAAGAATCCATTAATCAACCATAACGATGAACTCGTTGCAATGCATTTTGATATATCACTTAACTATGTGTCGTCGGAAATATTTTCTATACTCAATAAGAGAGCAACGAGCGATAGCCCAGGAGATGCTCGCAAATATCTAAAGGGTTTTATAACCGCATTATTTCGTCTGATACCAAAGGATGTCATAAAGAAATATGACACACTTTATGAGACGAGGGAGAAGGTGAGATTAAAGAATACTGCTCGCGATAAAGAAAGTGGCGACATAATATGTAGTATTTCACCAGAAAAGAGGAAAACCTATGGAGGAAAAGCCTTTGCTCTTGTGAGCAGACTTATTCATAAGGACTTAAAACAGGAAATTGGTCATATAATCAATTGTGTCTATAAAGGTCAGAAGTTCTGCTTTGAGTCTTTTGCAAGTTGGAAGAAAGCCATTATCGCATTTTTAGAAATAGATGAGTGTTCAACAACCAGTGAGGATGGCAAAACGAAGGATTCTATCCTAAACGAGATAATATCTGATAAGCGATATAAAAGGGCGGTTGAAAAATGTCTTTCAACCATTGACGACTATTACCACATAAGGGAGATAAAGAATGGGGACGAATCGTCTGCTGTTTTCTACGCATTTCTAACTGTTTGTCCTTCCATATATCTCAACAATAAATACAAGAGAAGCGGATCTGGCTCAAAGGGAGATAAAGTATTCAATAAGATGGAATTTAAGAACTTATGTCTCCAATATTTTGGTTTGAAGCCTAATCAATTTAAGCCGTGCAAGTGTGAAGAATTCATAGAAAAAATGTTAAATAGTTATGATGATAAACTCAAGGTGTGGAACGAAATAGAATCTTCATATATAGATTAAGTAAAATTCCCCTAAAACACACAAAAAAATCCCTAGGGGAATTTCCCCTGCTCTAATCTCAACCCCCTGACATACAGGGGGTTTTGCTTTATATACCGTTTCGTTTATTACACTTGTTGGGGAGCGTTTTTTTTGCTATTATATTTGTATTGTGAAATTTAAGAAAACATATAAAACAAAAGAAACTAACAATTATATGACATTGAGTTTACCCCCATCCCCAGGGCAATAAAGACCCGACGCTGACACGCAACGATAGTGTGATGAAGGCGACCAACACAACGGAAATAGTTCGCGAATATTTCTCGTTGTCCGCTGCGAAAGCAGTAATACTTTATATCTGACTTTACTCTAAAGTCAGAGGTATAAAATCTATAAAAATATAATAATGTTATCTGGGCAGAACTGCCCCGACAGGGAGGACTATATCCTTGCTGACAGGGGAAACTACGCTCAAAAGGAATTGAAACAATAATTAAAACTCACGCCGAGAGGATAAACACTGGCACTTTATAAAGATGAGAAGAAATAACGCACGCTCCAAGAGAGTAGCAAATAAGAAGAAGTGGCAAACCGCCAAAAGAATCAAAACCGTAGAACTGGGTCTAACCCATCAAGAGCAATGTATGGACATCTAACTTGGATTGACCAGATGTATATCGGCAAGACCTATACAGTTGGTGAAGTGGCAGCATTCGCTATGGGATACGATGAGACTAATTGTCCCGCATCTGCAAGAGAAGGTTCAAAGGATATGGTATATATCGGTGGCGGAGTGTATGCATCGTTAGCGACCGCAAAATCTATGGGTATTAATATTAGATAGTATAAACAATTAAACAATAGTAATTATATGATAGTTCGAGAGATGCCAAATATGGCGATTATTAAGGAGTTAAAGTCGATTGATGATATTATGTTGTCTCGTCGTTCGGGATATATGAAGAAGTTTGCAAAGAAACTTAAAAGCAATGCTTATAAGCATAACGATGTTTTGGATGTGAGAGAATACGAGATAAATGGTAATAAGGTTCTTGTTTGTTTTCAAAAATTGGTTTTCACAGATAAGTTGTCAGATTTGGGTGTAAGCACAATGGTTATCACGGAAGATAATGGAGCATTCATTCCATCTGTGGATGAGTTGGGAAACTTCACTTTTTGTCATATCACCAATCACGCCATTGATAGAATGTGGCAGAGAATGGGATTAACAATAAATGATTTCTTTGTGAATGAATATGTGATAAACGCAGACACTACACTACATCCTATAAAATATGACGAATATGGATATGATGATTCAACCTACACTATTGCTATTGGAAGATGCTTTTTCATTGTCTGCGAAAGCGGTAATAATATTGTAGTTAAGACCGTCATTGATTGGGATCATCTACATTCAAATCAAATGAGGTTGTATATTGATTCAAAGAGAGGTGCTGATAAGTATGCATACAAAATGTATGAAATGGCGGCTGATAGCCTTAAAAGAACTGGGTTTAAGAAGACGAGTGATTTTATTAAAATGTGTGCTTAATCAAGTTGTATGACTGATAGCCAATAAGTTAAATGAATTAGGTGAAAATATTTTGAAAAAAGTTGTAAAAAAATGAAAATCCGCTCAACCCTTTGTTATGTTTGATTGTGAAGACTTTTCAAAGGGAAGAGCAAATGAAGAATTTAGAATTAATATCTATGAGTAACATTGGTATTCCAGCGAATGCAGACAACAAGGTTGTGGCTGGTGAAAATGCAAAGAGCATCTATGCGGTAGTAGAAGTTTTTTATACGTCCATAGCAGGTAGGGAGTATGGTTGTGAATATATTTTTAATGATTTGGTAGATGCTAAAAAGTATGTTCAGGAGAGGTTAGAATCTTATTTGGAATGGACGATAGTATATCACGAATGTGATCCAACCGACCAGGAGGAGATGGATGAGTTCAATGAAGACCTTGAATTCACATTTGATGATGAGGATATGGTATATGGTTATTATCCTTTTGGTGGAGATAAGAACTTTTTGGAGTTTCATATTAAAGAAGTAGAAATGTTTAATAAATAGGAGGATATAGATATGAGTAAGACAATTTCAAGACCAGATGCTGCAACTGGCACAACAACAGTAGAAAAGGTAATGACAGAAGAAATCCTTAAAGGATTTGTAGAAGAAGTAACTCAAAACCGCATTGATATTGAGATTGATGTTCTTTTGGACAGTGTTGACGAAGATATTCCTATGGATGATTGCTTGGATTTTCTGTGGTCAGAAGACATTCTATTTAATGAAGATTCATATGATATGATTTTAGAGGATATAGATGCTGCACTTTGTGATGAAGGGTATAATATTAACATTTGTGAGTGGTGTAAGGAGAACGATATTGACCTTAAAGATATGATTTATGAGGTAGCAGAACAAATCTTTGAAGATAGGAGATATGAATATGAATAAAAATTGGTATGTAGAAATATATTTTTCCACACCCTGATACCTTGAGGGGTATCGCCGTTATTCGCCAAAAAGAGCACGGCGTCGTGAGATGTAGAGTGCAAAATAAAACGCCGTAATACAGGTTTATGTTTTTCATTTTAATTGATTATTAGCAGGTGAAACTGCTGACAGCCGCCAGTTTGGTTTGGTGGCTATTTTTTGGGGACCGACGAGAAAATTTTATTATTTTTGTAAGCAATAGCACCAAAATAATCGGCTAAAATAAATATCTACAATATCTATTCAACAGCAATGTGATATCAAGATATGGAGAAGAGAGAGAAGAGGGAGAAAATACCACTATTCTCTCCCTCAATACCTAACTTACAACTCGATTGTGTTTATTAAATATCTAATATCTGCACATTGTTCCTTATTTTGTAGATATACCTTCCAATCCAAGTTGAAATAGGAAGGTATATCAAACTCTACATTATGCAGATATTGTGTTTTTGTCCAATGCTTTTGTTTAAGTTAATTCTAAAAAGCGAGGATAGCACGCACCACATAGACGGATTCCTTACGGGTTGCACCAATCTGACCATTATTGTAGAACCACGACGAGTATGCTTCGCTACTACTGGACTCAGTAGAAGACCAATAGTTTTCTGTATAGTGGTCGCTGTAGAGGATGGTATAACCTTTTGCAGAGAGGGTTGAGTTGATGGTTGATCTATTATTATAAATCTCTATCAATTCATTTTGTGCAGGGAGATACCAATCCTTGCCATAATCTGAACACCACTTAAAAGCAGGATATTTAGTTTCCCAATCTGACAATGCTTTAATTTTCGTCATATTGTTTAGACCATTATTTTTGTCAGTTGCTGAGGTCTTAGAATATGATGTGCTCCATTCCAATCCTTTTTCTGTAACAGAAACCACCTTAAATGAATTGCTTGATACATCGAATACTATTCCTACACTAAGATTTATAGTTATCAAATCTCCTACGGAAGGGGTTAATATACTACCACTTGTGCCGAGAATTTTCAAACCCTTATTCACACTAATGTGGGTAGTTGTGAAGTCAAAAGCATCATTACAAGTTAATGTAGTTAAATTCGGATTGCTGTGACACTCCAATCTAGTCAACGCAGTATTGTTTACAATATTCAACTCGCCAATAGCAAGCCCATTACAATGTAGTTCCTTCAATGCCGTATTCGCCGTTACATCAACCATTGAAAGATTGGCATTATTACTTACATTGAGAAACCAAAGAGCAGTATTGTTGCGGATATTCAATGCTGAAATCAAGTTGTTCGAAATATTAAACTTTTGTAAAGCAGTATTTGCTGTAACATTGATGCGTGACAGTTTGTTGTAGTGGCAATATAACCTCTCGAGAGAGGTGTTGTTTGATACGTCGAGGGTCGTGAGGGAGTTGCCATTGCATTCAAGAGCAGTCAATGCCAAGTTCTTGGTAATATCGAGCGACTGCAACTTACAATCCTTCACATAAAGAGTGTTGAGTTGCAATAATTGTGATACATCAATACTCTCCAATACACCATTGCGCGATATATCTGCAAAAACCACAGGCGCATAGAATACAAATGAAGTCAGTGCAGTGTTATCAGTAACAATTACATCTGTAAACTCTCCATAAAGTTCAAGGGTAGTCAATGCAGAAGCATTCTTAAATGTAAATGATTTGAATGCGGTGTTGGTTGCAGTGAAGTAGAGAGTATTTGCCTGAGTATAACCATCAACGGAGATTGCGGTTCCGTTGATGGCATTGGTAGTTACACCCTGCAAGTTTAGATACTGTAACGAAGGGCTATTGTTGAAATTGAGTCTTTCGATAGGGCAATCATTACAAGTAACGGTTTTGAGAGCAGGGAGATTCGGCAACTCAATCTTTGTGATATTGTTATTCGAGCAGTTGAGTGTCATAAGATTTGTGCAAGATTCAAGACCAGTTAAATCCTCAATGCCCTTACCCGAACAGTTTACCATAGTGATATTATCTGATTCAGCAATAGAAATCTCACCATCGCCATCGTCGTCGTAATTATTCACAAGGTATGACTTCAACTTTGAATCAGGAATATCAATACCTCCATTGTTGAAGTAGATAATGGTTGTATCGTCTTTGGTGATGGCAACTGCGCCCTGCTGCGCATCATCTTTTACCCACAGTTTAGCCAACGACGCATTATTAGAGCAGTCGAGTGTAGTCAATATTGAGTTATTGCTGATATTCAACATTGCAAGGTCGTTGTAAGAGCAATAGAGAGTCGCAAGTTTTGTATTCTTCGTAACATCCAACTGAGCCAACTTATTGTGAGAACAATCAAACTCGGCAAGTTTAGTCTGCAATGCCACATTGATAGATGTCAAAGCATTGTTTGCACAATCGAGTGAAGTGAGTTTCTCGGTGCCAAGATAGATATTAACAATAGCATTATCGCCGCAATCAAGAGTTGTCAATGCGGTATTCTTAGCAAGGTCTAATGATGTAAGTTTGTTGCCGTGGCAATCAAGAGCGGTCAAAGCGGTATTCTTAGTGAGATTGAGCATCGAGAGTTCATTGCCTCCGCACTGTAGTTCCGCAAGCGAGAGCAACTTGGTAACATCGAGTGAAACAAGTTCGTTGTCGTTTACATTGAGCGAGGTCAAAGCCTTGTTCTGTGCCACATTGAGTGATGCGAGTTTATTACCCGCAACATTTAGAGTTTTAAGACCAACAGCCTTGCTCACATCAAGAGTTGTAAGTTGATTAACTGAAGCATCAACAGTAACAACCGATGCAGGGAGCGAAAGCGATGTAAGGCGATTGTTGCCGACATTTATCGTAGTAAGTTTTGTGTTGTTCGCCAGGTCGAGCGATGTAATATGATTGTAAGAGCAATCCAAAGTTTCAAGGTTTGAGAAATACTCCACACCCGCCATAGACTTAACCTGTAAGAGCGAAGCCGAAATATCAATAGCACGGATATTTCCCGCCTCCTCTAACGAAATTTCGTTATCTCCATTGGTGTCAAACTCACCAATAAGGTAAGCCTTAAAGTTTGCATCAGGAATATATACAGTATCGGTAGTCCAAGGCACCATATTTACATAGTCCGATGTGAGATAGTTGTAGCCATTTGAAATTTCCAAACGAACATTTGCCGACATCTCACTACGGAAATATTCCTCACTGAGGTTTGCCCCCGACACGACAACGGTAAGAATACCATCTTTTGCCGAAGCGCTCTCAATGGTAAGCGATACAAAATCACCAACGGCACGAGTTTGGGTATAGATAGCCTTAACGCTCAATGCCTCCCGCCATACAGAAACCAATTCATCGGCAACCGAAGCGGGGCGAATCTCATATTTGAGAGTTGCCGAGCCTGCGGTAATCATACCCGACGAGTTTGTGTAATACATTGTAGCCTTACCGTCTGAATAATCAGGCACGAATGATACAGACTGAATGCGCTCGATAAGTGCATCAATCTGCTCCTGCATATTGGCAATTTCGGTTTGGATATTATAGATTGCAACCTTAATGGTTTTAACCTCCTTTTCGAGAGCAGTAACACGAGCCGTAAGAGCCTCGATAGTTGCGTTGATGGTTTCAATCTCATTATCGATACGGGAGTTGAGAGTAGCAACCTCGGTAGCAATTTTATCACGAAGTTGTCCATCGAGAGTTTCGATAGCGGTCTTGATAGCAGCCTTGTATGCCTCGGTAATCTCATTCTTTGTAGTAATCAAATCTTGCTGCAACTGCCAAATATCGGCTGCATTTTGGGCGATAGCATCGGCATTATTGCTAATAGCAGTAGCATTTTGAGCAATCAAGGTAGCATTCTTGGCGATATTTTCAGCATTGGTTGCAATATCGGCAGCATTTTTGGCGATAGCAGCCTCGGCAGATGCTTTCAGTGTAGCAATAGCAGACTTGTTCTCTGCGATAGCGGTAGCATTTTTGTCGATGTTAGACTTATTGGTGTTGATAAGCGATTTGTTAGATTCAATCTTCTGCTCTACGCTCTCCTGCAAAGCTGAAATCTTTGCAGTGTAGTCGTTGCGAACTGCCTCAATTTCGCTATTGATAGCCACAATGTCAGCATCAATGTTGGTAAGACGACCTTCAATCTCGGTAATCTTGGCAGCCATTTCGCTCTTATATTGGGAAATGGTATTCTTTATATTCTCAATCTCAGTTGCATTGGTTGAGATAGCCGATGCATTTGTGATAATATCCTCGGTGTTCTTTGCGATAGCAGTAGCGTTGGCCGCTATTTTGTTGGCGTGCTCTGCATCGGTCTGCTTCAACTTGTTTACATCGTTGCGCAAAGCCTCTATCAAGATGCCGTTTGCTGAGATTTTGCCGTTTAACTCAGACGAAAGCGATGTGATAAGACCTTCAAGATATGTTTTCTGAGAAGCAAGTTGCGATTCAAGTTCACTCTGCAACAAGGCGAGTTTTGCTTCGGTTTGAGCAATAGTATAGTAGCCTGAAAGTTGGTCATTTACCCAAGACTTCATAGAGGTTTCGAGATTGTTGATAGCCTTTGAAATAGCAGCGGTGTAGGCTGCGGTGATTTCACTCCTGGCATCGTTAATCGCCTTGGTGTAAGCAGTTGTAATATCTGTTACAATCTCTGCCATAAGTTCATCTTTCACAGGCTCAATTGCAATAGCAATTTCCGCTGCAAGATTTTCTGTCAATCTCTTTTCAAGAGCTGTAATTGAGTTGTTGATTGCAGAAATACTCTCCTTGATAGATGCAATTTCGCTAACAAGCGAGTTGTATTGTGCGATGGTTACAAATGTCTGAGCCACCCAATCCTTGGTAGATTGAATCTCGCCATTCGCCCAATCAGTCATCTTACCAAGTTCGGCATCAACATAAGAACGCAGGTCTGCAATTTCCTGCTCCAATGCTTTGTCTTTTGCTTGTAGGGTTGCAATAGTTGAATTGATTTGCGAGAGTTCGCCCTCCAACTCTGCCTTGGTAGCAGCAAGTTGAGCCAATATATCAGCCTTGGCTGTGTTAAGTTGTGCAAGAACCTGCTCTTTGAGAGCATCATTCGAAGCCTCAGCATCAGCGATTGCCTTATTCAAAGCCTCTTCGAGTTGCTTTGTCTTTAAGTTTGTGGCATCAATCTGCTCTTGGAGATTTGTCGCAGTAGATTGGAGTGAGTTGATGTAGTTCTTCAATTCCTTATCAACTGCCTCTAATTCAGGAATAGACTCGTTGATAGCATTGATTTGTTCTTGTAATGATGCTATTTGGGTGTTTTCGATAGCATCTAATCGACCATTGATGTTATCAATAGCCTCGTCATACTTCTTGCAGCCCGATAAACAGATAGCTGCAACTACGATTGTCAGGAATAGTCTCTTCATAATAGTAAGATTTATTGTTTAATTTATTGTATTTCCAAATCTTACTATCCGCACCCCGATAGTGATTTATACAAACAAAGAAAGCGTGGTGCTGAAAACTTATTTTAGTTAAGTTGGTCGTAGGAAACCATGACAATAAAATAAGCAACAGCCTCACGCCTATATCCCGAATACAGGATAAGACGCAAGAAGATGTCCGCCCATTCTCTTGTCTAATTGAATTTCCTACGTTCACTTAACGAGAATAAACTTACACTTTCCGCGTAATATGTGTCACAAAGTTAAAAACATTTTCTCGGAAAAGCGAGTTTTTGCAGAGATTTTTTGCTGTTGCTCTATAAAATAAGGTATGAAAGAGAACGATTGTTTCGACTGCAAAGTTGCGGTTATCTTTCCAAAAAAACAATATTGAAACAAAACTTTGTTATTTGCAAATTGGGGGTATTTATAGGAATCTTTCGGTGTAATATAAACACTTTTAGCACATCTAGAATGAGAAAATTGGGAAGAAGCGTTCAAGGGAGAAAGTGAGTATCAGTAAAATAATAATTATTTTATTGGTTATCAATAGATTATATGTGTGTAAATATGGGCGTTTTTGGTGCATTTTTACCATAAAAAAGTTGCACTGATGTGAGACCGATAGAATAGTATGCGAAGATTGAGAAGGCTAAAAGCAGATAATTTATCCCAATATCCCATCGTGGAGGTGTATTTTGGGCAGTATGAAGCAGATATATAAGTGATAAAAATCTTGCACAATTGACTTCGAATCCCTCCCTTTCCGCAAGACCAAACAAGGCAAGGAGATGTCGAGGGAACTCGACATCTTTTTGTTTTATAGCCCCGGAGATGCAAACTTGTTTGCAGACTTCGGGGATGTAAGACAAAAGAGGTTGATTTATCAACTCCTTGTCGTATAACAAGTCTTGCAGGGGCCCTCGCGGCGAGCGAAAGGGAAAGGCGTTAAGCGGAGCAGACTTGCAGTCTGCGCAGTAGCCAATCCCTCCCTTTCCGCAAGACCAAACAAGGCAAGGAGATGTCGAGGGAACTCGACATCTTTTTGTTTTACAGCACAGTAGGCGCAAACTTTGTTTGCAGACTTCGGGGATGTAAGACAAAAGAGGTTGATTTATTAACTCCAAGAATCGTAGCAGGCGTATGCCTTGTGTGAGATCGCTCTCCTTACTCCGCGAATGAAGCGCAGAGCGAAGAGTGCGAGTAGCGAAATGGAGTGCCGTCGTAGAGCACCACATCGACATCCACCTCAACGAGGCCGGCAACCGTGCGGTTAAGATATATATGCCCCGACTTCAAAGGACGCAGATGCGAGAAGTAACGCTCCGGATCCTCATAGACGAAGATATAGTCATCGTTGTGGAACTTATATTCGACATCTACCTTCGTGCCGAGTAGTGCCGTGTGCACTCCTATAACAGCATAGGTAGTTGCCGATAGGCAATCTTCGAGGGGCGATACTTTGAGCAGCAACTGCGGGCCCTCACTCAGCAGCACAGAGGCCACGGGTACTTGTTGTCCCGCAAACCAATAGCTGCCGTATGGCAACGTTGCATCACCTACGGTATCCTCCTCACGGCCGCACGACACAGCCAAAGCGAGTGCGGCAATCACTATATAAACTATACGTCTCATACCCCACTACTCCACAATTGTCACGTCGCCTGCATAATAGAGGCTCAAATCCTTATAGTTGGTAAACTCGACACTGAGCGTACCGTACCGCTCATCGAGCAATACCGTGAGCGTGCCGCTATCGCCGTTTGCCTTGCTGTATGTTCGGTCATTGTAGCTCACCGTAAGGTCAGGGCTTTGCGAGAAGCCCCTTGCATTACCGTCGAAGAACGAGGCCGGTGCGGTTATCTCGACCTTTGCGCCCGACTCGACGGTCAGCTCCACGAGCCACGGCTCGCTCTTCTCAAGGCGTGCCGAGAGTAGCGGCTGCTGCTCGCCGCCATAGGTTATGCGGTTCGAAGCATCGGGCAGCGGCTTCTTGACAGCAGTCGATATGCACTCTCCGCTAAACATGGCGGCATAGCTAACCCCTCCAACCTCGATACTCATAGCCAGCGAGTAGCTACCTTCACCGAGGCGAGAGATGGTGAACGTGCCGCTCGCGCCTCTCTTCTGCGAAGCGGATATATCGACAACATTCTCCTCGGCATAGTTATCGCGCACGAGGAACGCAAATGCCGACTCTGCACCGATATCCTCAAGACGACAGTTCTGCCACGTGAGCATCGCATTATCGACCGTGAGAGCCATGTAGTAGGAGACCTTGTTGAGCTCCTCGGCATAGTCGATACCTGCCGGTGTGAGGTATATCGTCGTGGTAGCAGGCTGCGCATCGTAGAAGGCGGCACGCACAGGCTTAATCTCCGAGCCACGCGCCATCGACGAGGTATTCACGTCGAGATTACACATCACCTCAATCGTCGCATCGAGCACTACACCCGAGGCGAGAGTCGCCTCAAACATCGCCGAGAGGCGGCCTGCGTCCCCGTCGTAGCTCACCTTGGCCACGGCCGAGCGCACTTCGGAGGTGTAACCCGGGGCCAACAACTCTATGCCGGCTCCGCGCAACTGCGACTCGATAGTGAATGGGAGCCTCTCCGAGCGAAGGTCTATCTGCTTATCGAGCAGCAGCGGCGAGAGGCTTATGAGCATATACTCATCCACCGCACATATCTCCGAGAGCGAGGCGAGGCTCGCACGCGGTGAGGCCGCAATATGAATATACCCCTCTATATCGGTCTCGGCGGCAACGCTTGCAAAGACCGACTGTACACCATCCACACCATACACATTGACCGGCTCGGCAACCGACGGCCCATCGTCGTGCGAACACGCAGCCATCATAACAGCCGCAAAGAGCGACACTAACAATCCGACGTATCTCATCTCGAAAAAAAAGGTTTTAATAATGCTACAAAATCGTAAATCTGTCGGCCTCGATATGCACCACGGCCGTCACTTCGTGCGCAGGCTCCTCGCAGTCGAGCAGGCGGCACTCGAATGTGTGCGAGCCATCCTCGCCACGCGACACCACCACCCGACCGTCGGCAATACGCGCATAGTTCTCGCCCCACTCGCCATCAGCCATATCGACATACCACGAGCCGGCCCACTTGTAGTACACAAAGACATCTGGCAGGCCCGGGATAGCGGCATAAGGCACTATCTGCGCACGGTCTATCGACGTGTCGGCATTACGCACCACCATACGATACTCGCCAGCCGGCACGCCGTCGGCCTTATTGCAAGACCACGGCACCAGCAGCTCGAGGCGCAACAGCGCACCGCTACCCTGCGGCCGCGCCATCGTGAAGTCGAGCCCCTCCGCACCGAGGAATACGACAAAATCGCGGTAGCTCTCGTCCTTGAGATAGAAGTAGTCGCCCTTGTCCTGCAACTGCGCCTGCACAAGGTTATCGAGTTCTATAGATGAGGTCAGCGTGCTGTTCTGCACGGTCGGCACTACGCTCGACGACGGTTCAAACGTGCCACTCCACGCGAAGTGGTGCTTTATGCACTTCGGCCCTACCAACACACCCTCTATCGCGAATGTTCCATCAGCGAGCCGCTCAATCTGCACCACGCCGTCATCAATCAGGTCGGCATCCATCTCCGTCGAGCCCTCCAAAATCGCGGCGTAGAATGTTCCATCGGCACGCTCGAGTAGTCCCGCAGGAGTGTCTATATAGTCCGTATATCCGGAAACGAAGGTCCGTGGGCTGTAATCGCCCGAGTTACTCTGCGAGGCATATCGCCCTGGCAGCAGAGCCACATCAGGCTTCTGCTCGCCATTGTAGGTAACATTGAGCAGCAACTGCGCCACGGCACCCGGGCCGATTGGGTTTCCTGCCGCATCAATCTCCATATCGGTCCAGAGCTTCAAAATCCAACCGTCGGAGCTTTTCTCGCCGACATCATCACCCGAATACTCCACACTGATATTCGTAAACTGCACACACTGCGGCTGCGGCTCCACATAGGAGTCGGCCGCACCACTCGTCGTTGCCGACTCACCACACGACACCGTGCACCACGCCGCCAACAACACTATCCACTGATGGAATCTCATCTCTCTCATATCCAATTCGGCCTACACTCAAGTGCAAACATAATAAAAGTAGCCGAAACTTGCAAATTCCGGCTACCTACATATTTCCCTATCGAGCCTTGCTACTCGAGTCCGAGGTCCTGCCAATCGTTGCAGGTGCCGCCCTCAACGCCCCACGCACGGAGCTTTGCCACGAGCTCGGCATTGCCGACAGGAATACCGTAACACTCGACCACAAAACCGTGAGTGTGGCAGTAGTTCACAAACTCCTTCGTCAGGCGGCGTGCCGACGGACGAATCACGCAGTTAGGCAACATCTTGCAGTCATCGACGTGGCGCGGCTTCATATCGCCCTTCATATACTCGAGCGGGGCATCCGTGTACTTGGCTGCCGTGTAGAGGTAGTGCAGGTTGAACGACGAGAGGACATACTTGCCGCGGAAGCCCTTGCGGTGCAACATCTCGACGCACTTGCGAATACCCTCCTCAGTGAGGAGTTTAAGTTCGACATAAGGCACCAGGCCCGTCTCCTTGCATACATCCAGATAGCACTCGAAGGTCGGCACACGCAGTTGCTGTGCATAACGGTCGTTCCACCCCTCGCCGCCATCAATCCAGAGCTGCTGCAACTGCTCGAAGGTGTAGTCCGCGACGACACCCACACCATTTGTCGTGCGGTCGATTGTGTAGTCGTGCATGCATACCAGCACACCGTCGGAGGTCATCTGCACATCTGTCTCCATACCGCGATACAGCCCCACCTTGCCTGCCTCGCGAAAGGCGAGCTCCGTATTCTCCGGGTAGCGAGCCGAGAGGCCGCGGTGCGCCTGCAAGCCGAATGACACCTTGCGCGGAATCTCAATATTCAACGTAGGCCGAGCCACCGCAACTCCTGCGAGGGCAACAAAGGCACAAACCAACATTTTAAGTTTCATACTCTCTATGCGTTAGGTTAGCCAATAGATTACAGTGTTGCGAGGAACTCCGACACATTGCGCTCGATACGCCCTACGACATCCTCGGCCTCGGCCTTGACGAACTTCTCGCCCGTGATATTCTCGTAGAGTTCGATGTAACGCTCCGTGATGCTTGCCACAATCTCGTCGGTCATCTCGGGCACCTGCTCACCGTCGCGGCCCTGGAAGCCGTTGGCCATAAGCCACTCGCGCACAAACTCCTTCGAGAGCTGCTTCTGCTTCTCGCCGCGTGCAAGACGCTCCTCATAGCCCTCGGCATAGAAGTAGCGCGACGAGTCGGGCGTATGAATCTCGTCCATCAAATATATCGTGTCGCCCTTCTTGCCGAACTCGTACTTCGTATCGACAAGTATAAGGCCCATCTTGGCAGCAATCTCCGTACCGCGGGCGAAGATAGCACGCGTGTAGGCCTCGAGTTGCTCGTACTCCTCACGGCTGACGATGCCCTGCGCGATAATCTCCTCCTTCGAGATATCCTCGTCGTGGCCCTCGGCGGCCTTGGTCGTCGGGGTTATGATAGGCTCGGGAAACTTCTGATTCTCGACCATACCATCGGGCATCTCCACGCCGCAGAGGGTGCGCTTGCCCGCCTTATACTCGCGCCACGCGTGGCCCGATAGGTAGCCGCGGATGACCATCTCGACCTTGTAAGGCTCGCACTTATGGCCCACGGTGACCATCGGATCCGGCACGGCAATCTTCCAATTCGGGAGAATATCGGCCGTAGCATCGAGGAACTTGGCGGCAATCTGGTTGAGCACCTGCCCCTTGAACGGAATACCCTTCGGCAGCACCACGTCGAAAGCCGAAATGCGGTCCGACACCACCATTACCAGATAGTCGTCGTTGATGCTGTACACGTCGCGCACCTTGCCTACATAGTGGCTCTTCTGCCCCTCGAACTCGAAATTTGTCTTTACGATTGCTTCCATTTTATTATATGTTTAAGTTATAAAGTCGTGACACTGAACTGACGCACAAAATTAATATATTTTTCGAAATATGGCGACACTTTGCCAACAAAAGAGCGCGACGTTTTGATTTTTGTCGCAATTGCCGTATATTTGTGGCATATAACCTGAAAAACGAAAGATATTTATGAAACGATTTTTGATGAGCTTGATGGTCGGTGCGACACTGCTTTTTGCCGGCTGCGACAAGGGGGAGAATGGTGGCAACGGCGGCAACGGCGGCAACGGCGGCTCACACTTGCAGATAACCATCAACGAGAAGATGATTACCAGCACCAGCGCAGTAATCTACGTTACGCCCGAGGACTACACTACGCCATATTGGTTCGGCGTAGCCCCGAAGAGCGAGGTTGAGGCTGCCGGTGGCGCCGCGCTGATGATATCGAAGATTTTGGGCAACAACCCGCTGGCAGGTGCCTATAAGGGTACGCAGGGCGGTACGATTATGGGCCTTATGCCTTCGACCGACTATTTGGCAATGGCTGTGTGTGTCGATAAGTATGGCATGACGGCCGATATCGAGTGCGTAGAGTTCCGTACGCTCGACCCTACGCCGGGCGAGGATGTCAAGGTGTCGCCAATAGCTGCTATGCTCGACTACTACGGCGATAGCTATAAAAATGGCTGCAATAACTACTATCTGCAACTCGGAGGTCGTAAGAACGGTACCGATGTCGAGGTGCTTATCATCGATTTATTGGCTTCGGGTACGGCCACTACGGCGGCAGGTACCTACTCGATAGAGAACACCCTCGCGGCAGGTACGGCTGTTGCGGGCAGTATGATGAACGGCTATCAGTATGGCAGCTATTATGCACTCTTCGATAAGGATGGTAATACCAAGCGTTTCAGCCTTATTACGAGTGGTACGGTAAGTGTCGCTGTCGATGGCGATACCTATACTATCGACTGCGATGTGGAGGATATTAACGGCACAAAGATTACGGCCTCCTACGAGGGCGTGGTCGAGTATAGCGACAAGACTAACACAACTGCGTCGAAAAAGGCATCTATTCACACCTTTAATATGACGCGCGCGAGCTTTCAGCGTTAGCCGACTGATACCATACCGAGAGGAGTGCCCGACCGCCACTACGTTGGGCACTCTTCCTATTTTATAATATACATGCGCGCGTGCGTATGCGCATAAAAAATTATAAGCAACAATACTCCATATCGACATACAATATATACGATAATCAACTCTATTTATTGGCGTAAGAGCTATATACAAAAACTTACAATTTCACACCTGCACGCAAAATTTCTTTCATATTACTTGCATATAATCTCTTTTATGCATATATTTGCACTTGTCATTCTCCCAAAAACCGATGTGGAGCATCGACAAGCATAACAGATTATAACAAAACAAACTTATTTTATAACAATTTAAAACCGTAAAATTATGAAAAAGATTCTACTTTCAATGCTTATGATTGGTACGGCTATGATGTTCGCTAGCTGTACGAAGGATGGTGATGAAAATTCGGCGGGGGGGGGACCTGCATCGCCTATCCAGATTACTCTTGGTGAGATTACCCACAACTCGGCTGCGCTTTCTGTTGCAGCTCCGGAGGACATCTTCTATATGATGACTTACTATTCGAAGGCCGAGATCGACGAGTATGCACAGGGCGATGTTGCCGCTATTGCTGAAATGGAGGTACAGTATATGATTGCCTATACGAACCAGTATAACTCGTCGACCAATGGCGACGAGACGCTGACCTCTTTCTGGCTTGACCAGGGTGTTTATCAGGGCAGTTACGATTTCCAGATTCCGAACCTCCGTCCGCAGACCGAGTATGTGCTTATCTACGCCGGCGTTGATGACAACGGCCTTTCGACTCAGGTATTCAGCACTCCGTTCACGACGAAGGAGATGCCTGCTGCAGAGGAGGAGGCTTTCGAGCCTGCAATGGCTTCGTTTGAGTGCTATGGCAACTACTATGAGTCAGGTTCAAACGACTCGATGCTCTATCTCTTCAAGATGTTGCCTAATAACCAAGTTGCATCTATCTGCATCGAGTACTTCACCGACCTTCAGACGCACGATGGTGTAGGAACATTCACTGCCGATCCTGATTATAGCGCTGCAGCCGGCACCTTCATTCCTGGTGAGCTTATCGATGGCGAGCTCCTCCCTGCTTACTATTTGGTAATGGATGGCGATGCGGGCACAGTCGTTGATTATGCAGTAATTACGGACGGTAGCTTCTCGGTAACGGCCGGCGATGGTGGCTACACTGTCAGGGGTTCGCTCGTGGCTGACAATGGCAAGACTTACACGCTCGATTACTTCTACACGTTGAGCGAGGATGACGGTAGCTACTATGACGATTGCGGCGTAGGTATCAAGAAGCTCTCGAAGCAGATGAAGAGCTTCCGCGGCGTTCAGAAGTTCAGCTCGGCATCGAAGATGCTCTCGAAGCACCACTTCAACTCGAAGCGCGTGCGCCGATAGTCCATAAATCGACAGAGTAAATTTGGGAGTGTCTAACAAGTTTTTTAGACACTCCCAAATTTTTGGAAGTTGTATAACAATAGGGATTTCAGGGCTTGCGAAGCGTGAGAAACCGCAGCATACTTGGCGTATGTGAGGATTTCGAGCGCAAGCGTAACGCAGAAATCACCTTGTCAGACAGCTTCTTTTTGTGGTCAATAGTCGAAAGTTTCGATTTTTTTTGTATATTCGCATAATAATTGATTACACACAACCCTATAACAACCTAACAAAGGAGTATGAACTACAAGCGAATATTGCTGAAGCTCAGCGGCGAATCGTTGCAGGGCGAGCAGAAATACGGACTCTCGATGGAGCAGCTTCGCTCCTATGCTCACCAGATAAAGGAGGCCTCGGAGATGGGCATCCAAATCGGAATAGTCATCGGCGGAGGCAACATATTCCGCGGATTGCAGGGCGCAAAGCGCGGGTTCGACCGCGTGAAGGGCGACCAGATGGGTATGCTCGCCACGATTATCAACTCGCTCGGCCTGCAGGCCGTGTTGGAGGACGAGGGCGTGAAGTGCAAGGTGCTCACCTCGATTCGTATGGAACCTATCGGCGAGTACTACTCGAAGGACAGGGCTCTCGAATATCTGCGTGCCGGCTACGTCGTGATAATCGGCGGCGGAACGTCGAACCCCTACTTCTCAACCGACTCGGCATCGGCCTTGCGCGGCATAGAGATTGAGGCCGACGGCTTCTTCAAGGGCACGCGCGTGGATGGCATATACACGGCCGACCCCGAGAAGGACCCTACAGCCACGAAGTTCGACTCGATAAGCTTCGACGAGGTATATCAGCGCAACCTCAAAATTATGGATATGACGGCCTTCACACTCTGCAAGGAGAATGGGCTGAACATCATCGTATTCGATATGGACACACCGGGTAACCTGATGAAGGTGCTCCGCGGCGAGAACATAGGAACACTTGTTCACAAATAACAAAAAAAAGAGTATGGCACGACGTAGATTGGAGAAAAAGAGCAACTTGACGCTCATTCTGATGGTAGTATTGGTAGTGGCCATTGCGGCCTTTATGTTGCTCTATAATCCGCAGCCGGCCAAGGCGCAGCAGCAGTCGCAGGAGGCCCGCATCGAGCAGACAACGCTCGCCAAGCAGGGCTCGATGGCCCCCGACTTTACGGTCGAGATGTTCGACGGCCAGAAGGTCACGCTGTCGGCACTGCGCGGCAAGGTCGTGCTGCTCAACTTCTGGGCCACATGGTGCCCTCCATGCCGTGCCGAGCTGGCGCGTGTGCAGAAGGATATAATCGACCGCTTTGAGGGCCAACCTTTCGTCTTCCTGCCCGTGTCGCGCGGCGATAGCTACGACAAGGTGGCCGACTTCCGCGCACAGATGGGTTACACCTTCCCGATGGGCCTCGACACGCAGCAGAAGGTGTTCTACAAGTACGCCACGCAGTACATCCCGCGCAACTTCCTCATCGACCGCGAGGGGCGCATCGTGCTGGCGAGTGTGGGCTACGACGATGCCGAGTTCGCGGCACTCATAAACAAGATTCAAGAGACGATTAACAAATAAACTGAAGAAAAGAGTATGGAGACCAAAACTATCCTTGCTGACGCTTCGGCTCGTATGCAGAAGGCAGTAGATTTCTTGGAGGAGACCTTGTCGAACATCCGCGCAGGTAAGGCCTCGGTGAATGTTCTGAATGGTGTGTTTGTAGATTACTACGGCTCGCAGACACCCGTGTCGGGCGTGGCAAGCGTCACGGTACCCGATGCCAAGACCATCCTTATTCAGCCGTGGGACAAGAATATGATTCGCACTATCGAGAAGGCTATCCTCGACTCGAACATCGGACTTACGCCATCGAACAATGGCGAGAGCATCCGCCTCTCGATGCCGCCTCTCACCGAGGAGCGCCGTAAGGACCTTGTCAAGCAGTCGAAGGGCGAGGCCGAGAATGCACGCATCTCGCTGCGCAACGCTCGCCGCGACGCTGTCGAGGCCTTCAAGAAGGCCGAGAAGGAGGGTATGCCGGAGGATGAGCGCAAGGACGGCGAGGTACAGGTGCAGAAGCTTATCGACAAGTTCTCGAAGATGATTGACGCCGCATTCGAGAAGAAGGAGAAGGAGATTATGACCGTGTAGCGGCTCTCCGCACATACGCTTATGACAAGGGGCTGTTGCAACTACGTAGTTGCAACAGCCCCTTGAGTTTGGCACGCGGCGGCTACTCCTCTATCTCGCTCGGCAGCTCGGCACGCACATAGAGCGAGACATCCTCGCCAGGCACATCATCCTCGAGCGAGCTCTTGGCGATGAACTTCATCGAGCTATCGGTAAGTTCGCGCACTACATAGCGGTCGCTCCACGGGCCGGCACCATTGTCATACTCGCCGATGATGATGGCACCAAGGTTTGCATCGGTCGTGATATTATAGCGGCCGGTGCTCTTGTGCAGGTAGTCGGTACGCAGGTTGTCGTACATAACAAACGTGCGCTCGGCCCGCTCGAAGATTATATACACCTCGGTATCGGCCGCCAGACCACCGTTCCACGACTCGAGTCGCCAGGTGCCCGATATATTGTGGGGCGTAACATCCTTGTAGGGCGACACCTCGACGGGCTTCTTGCAGCCGTACACCAGAAGGGCCGCGACAAATGGCAAAAGTTTCAGTAATCTATTCATATCAACTAACTATAATCTCAAAATCTATTTTCGCTCGATTGCCACGACACGCTGACGCGGCGGCAGTGGCAACCCTCCGATATACAATCGCAATGGTCGAGTATCGGCCTTGGCTTGCGGCGAGAGCATCACCTCGATATAGCCCTCCTCGCCGGCACGCAACCGCTGCGGCACACACCGCATCGCTACGCCTTGCGACGTGAGAAGCGTATCGGCATAGAGCACCAAGTCGCTCTGGCCCCCGTTCATACAGGCTATGCGCTCGCTACTCGTACCGCGGCCGAAACGCAGTGTATCCTGCCGCAGACGTAACGCACCACGCATGTAGGGGTAGTCGTCGCTGCGATCCGCCGAGGCTACCACCTCGCCGTACAGCGAGAGTATAGCCGTAGGCCGCTCGGCCGAGAGTGGCGTATAGACAAAGAGCCGCTGGTAGAGCCTTCCGGCGTGGCCTCGGGGCGAGTAGCTGACAACGATACGCCCCTCATCGCCTCGCCGCACCACCTCGCGCCCATACTCGGCACGCAGGCAGCCGCAACTACTGCGTATATGCGTTATGACCATCGGCTCGTCGCCCTCATTGCGCCAACGCACCTCGCGCCGCCACACACCTCCGCGCTCATCTATCGAGCCGAGCGATAGGCTGTCGCCACCGATAAATCGCAGGGGCGAGGCCTCGACAACACGCGGATTGGCCACGCTGTCGAGCAGGCGTGTGGGGAGTATGCGCATCTGGCCGACGGCCGACACAGCCGCGACAGCGAGCATCACCACAACGAAAGCCCTGCGCCAACGCTTCATAACTACAACCAACCGTTACTATTGACTCGCTCACGCACGGTAATCGTGAAGCGTTGCTCTGCACCGTTGCTTGCACGCACAACGCCACTCGTAGCACCCACCTTCAAACCCTCGAAGATGATATCCGAGCCCGCAAGCATCGCTGTGGCAACCGCCTTGTCTTCGATTGCGACCTCGAAACTCAAGCCATCGCCCTCCTTGAAGTAGAGCGCAGGGGCTACCGCCATCCTATCGCCGCAAGCGATATATATATTCGGAAAGAGCCTATCGCGCCCCACCTCGCCATCGGCTATTGCAGCAAGCAGAGCCGTAGCATCGATCTGACCGGCACCCATCTGTCCGACATAGTTCGAGAGCGTCATCTGCATAGGTTGCAGAGGGCCGATATCGGCCACATAGCGGCAATAGGTCTTCGCGCCCTTCATAAAGCCGTCGATATTGCGAGCCGTCGAGCATACCAACTCGCGCAGCTCCTCGGCACGCAACGTGCGGCGCAACTGCGCCGCATACGACACGGCCAAGGCCACAACGCCCGAGACGTGAGGACACGCCATCGACGTTCCCTCCATATATCCATATCCCGACTTGGCGATATGGCTCGGCAGAGTCGAGAGAATACAGCCCACCTCGCCGTAGTTATGCTCGTCATCAACATAGTCGTAGTAGTAGTCCTGATCGCCTCCCGGGGCCGAAATCTTCGTGCCGGGGCCATAGTTCGTATAGACCGCAGGCGTAAAGTCGGCAGCCGTAGCAGCTACCGAGAGGTAGTCGTCGTGCGCACCCGGGTAACCGGCCATAGCGGCACTCTCGTTGCCTCCGGCAAAGACCGCAACACCTCCGTCGAGCGGACCATTCGGCGAACCGGCATTATGCGTGAAGTAGTCGAGAGCCTCCTTCTCGAGAGGCGAACCTGCCACCCACTCCTCCTCCGAAGCGAAGCCCGGGGCGCCCCAATCTATCGCGTTGGCCACACCCGAGACATAGCCCCAGCTGCACTGCAGTACCACCGCACCATTGTCGGCCGCATACTTTATGGCACGCACCGTCGAGAGGATGCTCGTAGCCATATTGCCCGAGAAGATTTGACACACCATAATCTTCACTCCATTGCCCGAGCCATCACCTCCGGCAATCGAGCTGACACCCTCGCCGTTGTTATTCACGGCCGAGATAACTCCCGCAACGTGCGTTCCGTGGCCCGAGTCGAGGTAGTTATTCCACGTTATCTGGCCCGTATCATAGACAAAGTTGTAGCCGTGCAGGTCGCCCACATAGCCATTATTATCGTTATCCACGCCCTCGGACTCGTCGCTATTCACCCATATATTCTTTGCCAAATCGGGGTGCGTGATGCAGACACCCTCATCGAGCACGGCCACCACAACCGAGCCATCGCCCGTCGAGCGGCTCCACGCCTCGGCGCACTGCACATCGGCACCGACACGCGACTTGCAAACACCATTCTTCAAAAAGTGGTCGCCACGATTGATAATATTCCACTGCAAGTCGAGCAGCGGGTCGTTCATCGCTCCGCCACTGCGTGTTGCTGCAATACGCTTCACACGCTCCACCGATAGCGGCGTGGCCTTGGTCGAATAGGCACGCTTGATGTAGCGATTGAAGTCGATAGCCGAGACCTCACCGAGCTGCGACAGCGAAGCGGCAACATCCGTCGGCGACATCGAAGAGGCGTAGCGGACAACATACCAGCGGTCGAGCCCCTCACGCCGCGTGCAGGCCTCGCGCTCCGCATCTATCGGGAACACACGCTCCAACTCATAGCCCTCGATGATGTCGAGCACTCTATCCACCGAGCCGACACCGCTGCGCGTCGTGCGCGAATCGGCAACCTTGTTCTCGGCGATAATATCGGCCACCTCGGGTGTAAATTTAACAAATAGCACGCCCTCCGAGATTGTCGGCGTTGTCGCGGTGACCTCGATCTCGGAGCCGCTCATATCGCGCGTACAGCCGATCATAGCGGCCACCGCGCAGAGTATCAAAAGGTATATATAGACTCTCTTCATTCCGCAGTTTTACTCAATAGGTGTGACATTGTCGGGGTGAAGCCTCTTGGTCTTCGGATAGACCTCATAGTAGTAGTTGAGGCTCGGAGGCTCGTTGTCGAACTTGGCCAACGCGCCATCCTTGGTTTTACCCTCCTGATTGAATACCAGACTGAATGGTACCCACCAATCGAGTGCCGGATGGTAGAGCAACCAATCGGGGATACGGCCCGTCAGACGGTTGTAGTTGATGGCGAAGCGCTTGGTGCGCGGCAAAATCTTCTTCTTGCCGACAAGCATCGACGGCAGAGTGTCGCACGAGGCGATATCCTCGGCCGTCCACTCGGGCACTGTAGTATCGCCCTCAAAGGTCGGCAGTTCACCGTGCAGATAGTTCACCGACAAGACCAGCGTGTCGAGCTTATCCCACAGCAGCAGGTGCTTCGGGAACTCCGGCTCGTCGATAAAGCCGCCAACATCGCTCTTCGTAGTGTTGCTCAAGTCGCTGATTGTGTGTCGCTGGTTAGCGTTCATAATCAGAGCGTGCAACTGCGGGAAGTTCTCGCTTGTGAGCACAGCCGGAATAGTCTGGAAGTTGTTCGAGCAGATATTCAGATACTCCAACTCTCTCAACCCCTTGAAGCTGTCGGGCAACGAGACAAGACCGTAGCTGCCGAGCGTCAGTCGCTTGAGCTGATGAAGCTCACATATATCATCGCCCAACTCGAGACTGCGCATAAAGGTATTCGTATTGCCGAAGAAGTAGAGTTCGCGAGCCGCCGTGAGATACTTGACCTCGAAAGGCAACTTCTCCTCGGTGTTGAACATCGTAAATTCGGCAGTATGCACACGGCCGTGCTTATCCTCCGTATAGCCCTCCATACCCGGCTGCCAGAGCTTCACGCCATTCCACATCTGCATGCTCTCCGACGAGTCCCACGACACGAGGGTACGCAGCGCACGCTGTATGCAGAGCAGTGCAACCGAGTCGCCGGCACGCGTATCGGGGATGATAGGCTCGGCAGCATCCTGCGTCACGAGGAGCGCATCTTGATGAGCAAGCGTTACGCTCTTGTCCCTCGGCTCAAACTGCACCTTCGCCTGACGCGCCTCATCCTTGGTGTTTATATCCCAATTAAAGCGCACCTTCACCTCGCGAGGGCGGTATCCGCGGTCGAGGGTGAGTGTGTAGCTCTTATTCGTGAGCCATCGGCCGCTCTCGGTCTGAATCTTCACATCGAAGGCCACATTCGACTGCACGGTAACCTCGAAGAAGCGGTTTGCCGCACTATCGTAGTTCTTGATGGCGACAGCCTCATCGTCGAGCTCGATGGCGAGTGGGAAACCCTCCTGCTCCACACGCACGATATGCTCCTCGCGCGTATCTATATTTTCGATATAGACCACACCCATACGCTTCTCGGAGAGCAGAGTCGAGTCGATGACCACCTTGCAGTCGGCCGAACCGCGACCATTGGCCGGCGAGACCATAATCCACTCGTTGTTCGTGCGAGCCACCCATCGGCCACTCGACGTAATGCGCAAAGGCTCGGCACCTCCTGCCGCGCCGATAGCTATTTTGTCGCGCGACGAGGCGAACTGCACACTCTCGTCCTTCGTGCAACCCGCGACAAGGAGTGCCAGCGTGGCCACAAACAGATATATTTTCAATGCTTTCATCTCTTCTTTGCAGTTTTACTCCAACATATAGTCGCAATTTCTAATATCCTGCGTCTTATCGTATATCAGGAAGTAGGTGCCCGCCAACCACGAAGCACAGATATCCGAGGCATCGAATACGATGTTCGGGTTGTCGCTGATATCGAGGTAGTATATCAGATAGGATATCGTGTCGTTGATAACGCCCAAGTCATTCGAGCCTAGATACAAGGCTCGCAGAGCCGTATGGTTGTAGATGCCCGTAGGCCACTCACGCAGGCAGCGGGCACCATTGGCATCGCGCTGACAACGCACACCCAGCACCGTGAGGTAGTAGCTGTCGAGCGGCTCGAATGGGAACTCCGAGAAGCGGTTGTACGAAAGCTCCACGCCGTAGAGGTACGGCAGATGCGTAGCATTCATCTCGTCAGGCAGGTCAGAAAGGCGGTTGTACGAGAGGTCGAGCGACATCAGCATCGGCGAATTTTCGTAGTCGAAAGAGCCCTTCTCGATCTTCTCAATCTCGTTGGCACGCAGGATGATATAGGCAACACTCGAGTTGCTGTCGGCCAGAGCCTTCGGGTAGCTCTTGAACTTATTCTGCGCAAGCGTAAGCGTATTGACACGGATGCCGTCATACTTACCCTCGGCATTGAGCGCGAAACCATCAATCTGGTTACCCGAAAAATCGACAGACGACATTGTATATTGGCTCTTGGCCGAGAAGATATTCGGCACCTTGGTCAGGCGGTTGAACTTCACCGAGAATGTCTCGACATCATCGTAGCCACAGAAGTAACCATCCGTTGCATCGACACGGAACTGCTCGTCGGTCAAGAGATTGTTGTCGAGATAGAGCTGCGTGAACGACACGCTGCGGCCGAATGGCTCCTCGATGGTTGCAATCTCGTTGTAGGCCAAGTCGAGCAGACCAAGCTTCTCCATGTTACGCATCTCGCGCGGAATAACGGCAAGGCGATTCTCGCGGCCATAGAGAATCTGTATCTTCTTGCCCGATGGACCGGAGGCCAACGCACGCAGGCCGGCCAACATATCGTCGGCATCCCAATTGTTGTTCGAGAGGTTCAGCGACACGAGCTCGGGCATCGCCGCAATCTCCAACGGGAATTTCAGATTTGGGCAATTGTATATCTCCAAATCGGTGCAAGCCACGAGCTTCTCCATCGACTTTGGCAGTGCCGAGATTGTGCTGTTGGCAATGTAGAGTATCTCCAATTTCGCAAGGTTGCCTATCGACTCCGGCAGCGATTCGAGACGGTTGCAGATGGTGCCGTGGTTGGTGTCGTGCGGTCGTATGGTGCGCTGTGCGCCGGTTGCGCGGTCGATAATACTCTCTTCGCTCATCGACTTATATAGCGAGGTGGCCTCGATGGATATCGAGTGCTGTTCCAAGGCACGTGCACACGGCTCCGAGAACTGCACGGCAGGGTGTATCAGGCGCAGATAGTCGCCATGATCTTTCATCCTGTCGCGCTTGCGCTCCAAGAGGCTCTTGCCGCTATCGAGCAGAGGGTCGAAGGCCAGCAGATTGGTATCGTTGTGCGTTCCGAGGTAGAGTTCGACAAGCTCGGTGAGCTGCCCGAGTTGCTCAGGCATCGCGCCTCCGAAACCAAAGTTACTCAAATCGACACGCGCCACGCGACCGTTGGCATGCAGAGCCACGCCCGGCTGGTCGCCCCACAAATCTACATCCTTATTGAAGTTCCAATTCGCACCCTTCGGCCACTCCTCGCCGTAGTAGCTCCACTGTGGGCCGCCGAGCGACTCCCAGATGGCTTTCAGCGCACGGTAGTCGCGGATATACTCCGCCTCCTTGTCGAGCGTAACCTTCACATCGACATCCGTCAGGCGATTATCCTCCACATCGAACTCTACGAGCTCGGGCGATGTGTTCTCCTCGAGCGATATCTTTCGGTCGTCGAATACCTCGTATGCCGTCACGCGATAGCGACCGGCCGGCAACGACAAGAGCGAGTCGCACTTGCTCGACGATGTTTGGTAGCCATCCGCATCATCGCCATTTTCCTCGAAATGCACCGAGAAGTCGCAAGGCAGTTTCTCGAAGCGCGTCGCTGCACCGAGAGCACCCGATGCGTAGAGCTCACGCACCGTGATTGAGGCATACTCGGCTTGGTCGAAGGTGTAGCTCTCCGAGGCGGCCGCCTTGACAGGCTTCAGCCCTTCCATCGACTTTACGAGCGAAAAGCGCACCTTACCGCGCGGCTTGACATTGACCGTAATATCGTGAACGGTCAATCCTCCCTCGATAACCGTGAATGTGCTCGGCTCGGCAACAGTGCCGATATAGAGTTGCTCGTCAGACGAGTCGTAGAGCGTATAGCCCACCATACGATACTCGCCCGTCAGCAACTTCAGATGGTCGCTACGCAAGCCCTCCTCGGCAGCCTCTTGGGAGGCCGAGAAGAGCGCAAGCGTCTGCACAATATCCATATCGCCATACTCGAGCGACACCTTAACCTTGCAGGCTTGCGAGAGTAAGTCGAGCTGCCCGACAACGGCACGCGTAGAGCACGCCTGCTTGTCGTAGGAGGCCTCCTTGTAGAGTTTGAACTGCACATATCCGTAGTCGCGCTCGCGGTTATCGGGCAACTCATCGTGGGCACACCCCACAACAAGAAGCGACATGGCGGCCAACAACACTGATATGCCAAATTTTACGATTCTCATCACTTGTAATCTCTAAATTTCAACCGTTTATTCAGCGATATTGAGGTGACATATAAGCACGCAGTGGTTCGCTCCACCATTCGTAAAGAGCAGTGCGCCCGTGCTACCATTGGCCTTCTTATTCATCGTCACCACCTGCGACTCCTCCGAATACTCGTAGGCGAGCCACGAAGCATCCTCCTCGTTGAGTCGCTGCCACTCCTGCGGCAGCCCTTTAAGCATCGACATCGACGGGAACTCATTCGTAAAGGTAAGCTTGTAGATTGGTGCGCCATACGAAGCGTAGGCATCATACTCTGCACCCTCAGTTATCTCGACAAGCGTCGAGCCGTCACTCTCGGCACCACCCGGCAGATAGAAGGCTACCGGAGCGGCTGGCGCAGGGTTGTACTTGCAGTGAATGAATGTAAAGACCTTGCCCGAGGCATTCTTAAAGGCGACGAAGCCCTCGTAGATACCCGACACCTCGTTGCGCAGTGCGGTGCTCTTCGTAGCATCCATCTTCACGCTGAACGAGCCGTCCGACTGCTCGGTGGCCGTCAGCCACGCCTCCTCGTTGGTCGTAATATCGTAGAGCGAACCGTAAATGTCGTAGGTGCGGCACGAGATTGTATAAGGTCTCTGGGCGCAGATAAACGACGAGTTGTCGCCATCCGTCGTCGTCGTATATTGTAGCGTATAGGCAAACTCGGCCGTCGGAAACTCGGTGAAGGTCCAATCTTCGGCCGTCATCGACCATGTAGCACTCTCGACAAGGCTCGATGGGTAGAGCGTACCAAGCGTCTCCATAATCACCTTAACGGAGCCACCCTCGATATCCTGATTTGCCGCATCGCGGAAGCTCAACACGCCATCGACAGACTCCGGCTGCGACAGACCCGATAACTTAAGTTCCGTATATCCGGCTGCGCCCTCGGTAACGAGCAACGAGAGCCACGACGGAGCCGATGTCACCCAATTGAAGTTGGTCTTAACCAAGATGCGGTGCTCGAAAGAGCGGCTCTCGCCGAGGAAGAGCTCGATAGCTCGGTCAGCAGTCAGAGGCTGTGTCTCGTAGACGTAGAGGAATGGGCTCTCGGCATCCTCCGAGTAGTTGTAACCCTTGCTCCCATTCACCTCTGATACCTCGGCCAGATAGAGCTCCAAGGTACGCTCGGCCTTCGCCACACGAATCGCAGCAATAACCTTATCCTTGCCATTCATACGCAGTTCCACGTTGCACACATAGTCGCGCTCGAAGTTCAGTTCGGCAGGCACCTTGACTACCACCTCAACAGGCGTGGTCGAGGCCTCACCCATAATGGTTTTGCGGTCGAGGCGCTCCTCGTTCACAACCTCGAAGAAGTCGCTATCGCTACCCGTGAGCGAGAGTTTCCAGCTATATGCCGGCGTAAAGCTAATTGTACAGTTCTCGCCCACTACACCCACAATCTGCTCGGGTTGTTCGGCAAAGCCGGCAAACGTATTGTCGGCCTCGGTCGTATCACCGGTCGTGCAGGCACTCATCACAAGAGTTGCCACTACAGCCATACATCCAATCAATCGGTTGAAAATACTCTTCATAATATCTATCGTTTTTAGTTTTTAATATTTTCGTATTTCATTGGCTACAAGCCCTCGCGGCGCAAACGCTCGTACTCCTCCTGCGTAATCCACTCCAAGATGTTGTAGAAGTTGCCTACGGTACCCACCGGCGCACCAAGGTCCTCGACATAGATATGCACCCACAACTCGGCATAACGCTGGCAAGCGTTGAAGTAGGAGAGTGCATACGAGCTATCGTCGCATAGGATATGATTGTCGCCGAGAATCTGCCCGAAGACCGAAGCCTCGTCGCTGACGACCTGCCCCTTGTCCATCGTTATTGTCGGCTGTGCCGGATTCTCCGGATTGAACTTCATCGTCACATCATAGCCATCGTAGAACATACTCTCGAGGATGATGGTATTCGGCTCGCTCGGGTGGCGCACCGTCTTGACGAGTCGCTGGTAGCTCACATTCTCGCCCGGATAGGAGTAGAGGAAAAGTGACGTGAGCACACACCACCCCGTAAAGTTCTCCAGGTCGAATGGGCAACTCTTATACATAACCACCTTCGTACGGTTATACTGCTCGTAGAGTGGCCATTTGAGTTGCTCGGGCATAACCAACTGCAACGTGAAGCCGAGCGAATCGGTAGGCTCGATATTGGCGTAGTTGCCATAGACATCGACATGCGCGGCACGCTCGCCGGCCGGTATCGTCACGCTATTCGAGGCGAGGCGGTAGTGTCGTCCCTCGATGGCATTGCTGCCCTTATCGATCACCTCGACACCAAAAGTGCGGTCGTAGTCGCACGCCACGGTCGAGGAGACGGCCACCTTGAAGGGCTCGCCGCTCTCGACTACCATATTTGTCGTGAGCGTATCAGCGAACATCACATACTCGACATCCGAATATGTAACATAGCTCTCCTTGCAACCCGTCATTGCGACGACGAGAAGCAGCGAGCCGAAGAGTTTTATTGCGTTCATAGATTTCATACTCTGCGCATATTAGTTATTGCTCTCGTTTGGCACCACCTGCGAGCCCGGTGCTTCGAGCTCGTGCTGCGGAATAGGCCACACGAAGAGTGGATTGTCATACATTATCTTCAACGAGCTGCCCTCGACAAGCGAGTGTTGCTGCGGCGTGCGCTCGAAGCTCACTCCGTTGTTGTACTCGCTGCCCCAACGCTTCAAGTCGTGCAGACGAAAGCCCTCCATAAAGAGCTCACGCACGCGCTCGTCGGATATCTGTTGCAGGAAGTTGGCGGCCGTGAGGTTTATACCTCCGCCCGACGTGTAGCGAGCCTGACGCAGCTTGGTCATATCCTTCGAGGCCTTCGAGTATTCGCCCAGACGGCAGTAGGCCTCCGCACGAATCAAATACTGCTCCGAGAGACGGAACGGCTTTGGCATCGTGACGTGGTATATCATACTATTGTCGATAAAATCGCGGTTGCCGTAATACTTGACCAGCAGGTAGCACTCATAGCCATCATAGCCGGTTGGCGAGTAGTAGAAGAATGCATCGTGACGCGCATCGCCCGAGCCATAGAGTCTCAACGCCGACTCGGCAGGCACATAGTCAGGATAGAAGTAGTAGTAGTCGATATTGAAGTTCAGGAACGGCTGCCCCAATGCACCTCCATACGAAGTGGTCGTGAAGCCCAAGCGCCAGATAATCTCCGAAGAGATGTCGTAGCCCCACATAACGTCGTAGTCCGAGTATGGCGGCACCACGTTGGCATAATTGACCGACGAGAGGGCAAAGGAGCTATTGTCGATAAGGCGCGACGAGTACTCCACAGCACTCTCCCAATCGCGCATATAAAGCGCCACGCGGGCGTGCAGAGCCTCGGCCATAGCGCGTGTCATATAGACCGAACTTGCGGCATCGGCCTCCTCGTCAAGCAGTCGCTCGGCCATAGCCAAATCGGCCAACACGAATTGGTAGGAGTCGTAGAGCGAGGCACGTACCGACGGCTCCTCGGCCGAGTAGTAGCGGCGCAGCACGACACCAAGCTCCTGCTTGGCCTCGTCGTCGCCCTTATAGTCCTTACAGAAGCACTTTATAAGTTCCGAATAAGCCAACGCGCGGATAGCATAGACCTCGCCTTTGTAGTGAGTCAGCGTGTCTATATTATCGTCGTTGGTCTCGGCGGCAATCACCGCATCGATGCGCTCGAGGAAGAAGTTACAGTTCGAGATTACGTTGTAGAGCGAGCCATAGACCGAGGTTATCTCGGCCGTCGTCGAGCGTATATCCCACTGCCAAATGTTGCCATACACATTCGAGAAGCGATCGACCGCATAGACCATATCGCACTGCACATCGGGCAACAGTGTGAGGTAGCCGCTATAGAGCGAGCTACTCTTCAACAGCGCATAGATACCCGTGAGCATCTGCTCGGCATCGTTATAGTTCTTCATCGCATCCTTCTCGAGGATGGCCGACTGCGGATACTTTGTCAGACACGAGGCGGCCGAGAGAATCGTCGCCACGACAACTGCGCATATCTTTATATTGCGTAAAATACTCTTCATAGCCCCTAAAATGTTAAATCAAGACCAAAGGTGAACTGTCGCGCCATAGGGTACTGCGCCGCATAGATGTTGGTAGTACCCTCGGGATCGAGGCCCGAGAATGGCGTGAATGTAAATAGGTTTTGCGCCTGCGCATACACACGCAAGCCCGTGAACACACGGCTGCGACGGATGATGCTCGACGGCAGCGAGTAGGAGAGCATCAGGTTCTTGAGGCGCAGAAACGAGGCGTCCTCCAAGAGACGGCTGTCGAACTCCGTATATTCGCCGTGACGCGGGATGTCGGTGATGTCGCCCGGCTTCTTCCAACGGTCGAGCAGACGGCGCGATTGGTTGTACGACGAGAAGCGACCATTCGACTCGTCGAAGTAGCGGTCATTATTGATGACATATCGCTCGGCAACCCAACTGAACTGCGCCGATAGGGCCAACCCCTTCCACGATATCGAGGTTCCGAAGCCGCCCTGCCAAGGAGCGATGTAGCTCTTGCCTACCAACACTTTATCCTCATCGCGCAACTCGTTGGTCAGCTCGCCATTCTTGTCATACCACAGCGCATCACCATTCGCCGGATTAACCCCCGCATAGCGGTTGATGTAGAACTCGCCTATCGAGTGGCCCACAACCAGCTTGGTGTTGGTATTCGAGCGCTCGTACTCCTGCACGCCATTGTAGAGCTCGGTAATCTTGTTGCGATTGTACGAGAAGTTGGCATTCACCGTCCAAAGCACATCCCTCACGGCGAGCAGTGTGCCCGACACATTGACCTCCACACCGCGATTGACCATCACGCCCACATTGTCCCAATAGTAGCCGTAGCCCGACGTGGAGTATGGCTGCGGCACCTCCATCAACATATCGCTCGTGCGCTTGTTGTAGAACTCGACATCGAGGTTCAGGCGATTCCAGAAGCCGACGTGCAGTGCCACATTGGTTGTCCAGAGCTTCTCCCAGCTGAGGTTCTCGTTACCCGGCTGCATAAGGGCCATACCCGCATTACCCACATAGTCGAGACCGCCACCCACAAGGGCGAGGTGCTCGTAGTTCGGAATCGAGGAGTTGCCCGACGTACCTGTCGAGAGCGACAACTGCGCGTTGGTTAGCCAGCGGCGCGACGACTCCATAAAGTGCTCGTTGCGCAGATTCCACATGAAGCCCACCGACCAGAAGGCCGCCCAGCGGTTCGAAACACCGAAGCGCGAGGAGCCGTCGGCACGCAGTGCCACCTCCGCGAAGTAGCGGTCGTCGAAGTTGTACTCGCCACGTCCAAAGAACGAGAGAAAGCCGTAATCCGAGTCGGTCGTATCGTCCCACGCCGTTGCTCGCGTACCCGAAGTTACGTTGGTCAGCAGGTCGTTGTTCTGCCCCTTGGTCGTGAGGCTGAAGGCCTCGTAGTGGCTCTTCACTCCCTCATGTCCGACGAGGAAACTGAAATTATGCACGGCATCTTTCGTGAAGCGATAGGTCGCCGTGTTGGTAACCGTCAGCGTATGGCTGTCGGTCGAACTGCGCGAAGCGGTACCCTGCCCCATATTCGGAGCATAGCTCGGATATGATACGCCGAAGCCGGTCGTATGGTCGAAGTCGGCACCAAATTGCGAGCGGAGCGTCAGCCCCTCTATAGGCTGCGCCTCGGCAAAGATGGAGACCAGAGCCTTGTACTTCTTGTAGGTCACGGGGTTGTTCTCCTGCCACTCGAGCGGATTCTGCCCCGTGCCGGCCCAACTGCCGTCCGACACCGATGCGAGCGAGCCATCGGCCCTATAAGGGTTCCAATACGGCATCATAAAGCGTGCGGCCGAGATTGGTGTCACGAGGGTATAGGCTCCCTCGTCGGCCTGCTGAATCTGCTGATAGTTGAACATCGTATTGGTGCCCATCTTGAGCCACTTGGCCATCTTACGCTCGACATTCGCACGGATAGAGTATCGCTCGAACTTCGAACCGAGGGCCGTACCCTCCTGATTATAGTAGCCACCCGAAACATAGTAGTTGGTCTTGTCGTCGGCACCCGACACCGAGAGCTCATAGTTCTGCAACAAAGCCGCATCCTTATAGACGGCATCGAGCCAATTTACGTCAGTACGCGAGAGCAGGTCGTAGTCCTTACCCTCGGTCAGCCCTATCTCCTTCTCGTACTGAATACGCTCGGCCGTGTTCATCAAGTCCCACTTGCGGTCGCAGGCTGTCTGCGAGAAGCCGAGCTGCATACGGAAGTCGATGCGCGGACGCTCCTCGCGCTTACCCTTCTTGGTCGTGATGACAATCACACCATTGGCTGCACGGGCACCATAGATGGAGGTGGAGGATGCATCCTTCAACACCGAGATAGACTCGATGTCGGCCGGATTTATCGTATTGAAATCGTTGCTCTCAATAGGCACTCCGTCGAGAATATAGAGAGGTGCCGTACCCGAGTTAATCGAGTTCGTACCGCGAATAGTCATCACGGCCGAGGCACTCGGCTCACCCGTATTCGACAAGACCGACAATCCGGGCACCTGGCCTTGAAGCGCCTGGTCGAAGGCCGCCGTAGGGGTGTCGGCCACATTCTCCATCTTAACCGAGGAGACAGAGCCTGCCACCGTGCCTTTCTTACGCACGCCGTAGGCGATAACCACCACGTCGTCGATACTCTCGGTATCGCTCTTCATCTCGAGGTTGAATATCGCACTCGCCTTGCCGGAGGGCACCACCCACTCGACGCTCTGATAGCCGAGGTACGAGAATGTAAGTTTGGTTCCCGCCACCGCCTTGATGGAGTAGGTTCCATCGAGCAGTGTCGTCACGCCCTTCATATCCTCGGTGACAACCGTGACACCGATAAGCGGCTGCTTCTCCTCGGCCGAGGTGACCAAACCGCTCACTGCAACCAGAGCATCTTGCGCCAAGGCAGCAGTCGTCGTAAGGGCGATAAATAGTAGTACTAAAAGATTTCTTCTAATCATAGCGCGCAAAGTTACTCTTTTTTTGATTAGACAGCAAATTTTCCCGCTACATTTTTCGAATATTTATCACCTACGCGCTTCGGCCAGCACCATATACTCACAGAGTAGTAGCCATATTACGGATATACACATTGCATATTTATGCATACTGCCTTCTAAAATTGCATAACGACCTGTATTTCAAAAAAAATGTGACAACAATAATTTCCACAAAATCCCCACACGAGCAATCTGCAGGGCGATTTACGACACTACTCCGCACCACACTCACGCCTTTTTGCGGCCCGATATTTGACACAATAGGATTTTTTGATTATATTTGCAAAAAATTATGCTTAACAGTAAGTGCTATGACCGGCTCCTCTTTTGACGATATACGCCCCTATAATGACGCGGAAATTCCCGCCGCCATCGAGCGTATCGTGAATGATCCGACATTTATCAAGGCGGTGCTGTTCGCCTTCCCAAGCCAGAACATCGAGGATATTAAGGCCCTGCTACGCTCATGCAAGACGCGCTATGACGTGCAGGAGCGCGTGATGTACCACGTCATCCGCATGCTCATCGAGAAGACAATGGGGCAATTCACCCACTCGGGCACCGAGAATATATCGGCCGACACGGGTTACCTCATAATCTCGAACCACCGCGATATCGTACTCGACGCCTTCTTACTGCAGTATGTGATGTTCGTAAACTCATTGCCTACGACATGCTCGACAATGGGCGACAATCTCTGGGCTTCGCAATTCATCATCGACCTCTGCCGCACAAACGGCGCGGTACGCATCTTCCGCAAAACAGAAGAGATGCCTACGCGCGAACTGTTGCTCAACTCGCAGCACCTCTCCGAATATCTCCGTCACACCATTACGGGCGGTGAGTCGGTGTGGATAGCACAGCGCAACGGACGCACGAAGGATGGATGCGACTCGACCGACCAAGGCGTACTGAAGATGCTTACGCTCAGCGGCTCGGGCGACTTTGCGGCTGACCTCGGAGAGCTCAACATAACGCCTATGTCGATATCGTACCAATATGAGCCATGCGACGTGATGAAAGCCATAGAGCTTGCACGCAAGCAGAGCGGCGAAGCGTACCACAAGGCCGAGAACGAGGATGTGATAAGCATCCTGACAGGCATCAAGCAGCAGAAGGGCGATGTGAACGTAACGCTCTGCAAGCCTATCTCGCGCGAGCAACTCAACACGCTCGCCGAGCTACCACGCGCCGAGGCATACAAGGCACTTATGGAGCTTATCGACCGTGCAATACGCGACAGCTACAAGCTCTACGACACGAACTACATCGCTCACGATATGCTTCACGGTGACAATCAATACGCCGACCGCTATACACCTGTGCAGGCCGAGAACTTTGCGGCTCGGGTTGCCGAGGCAGAGCGTCAGTTTGCCGAGGCGGGCGTAGATGTTGCCACGACACGCCGCATATATCTGGATATATATGCCAATCCGGTAGATTTGAAGCAATAGGCACACAAACATCAAGATGCAGGAGAGGCTGACCAAACACATTTTGTCAGCCTCTTATCATTCACAACACCCCGCACAGCATGAAGAAGATAACCATCGCCATCGACTCCTTCAAAGGCTCACTCTCCTCGCGCGAGGCGGCCGACCACTTCGAGAGAGGTTTTCGGCAGGTTGCGCCCGCCTGCTGCGTGCGCAAGGTGGTGATAGCCGATGGTGGCGAGGGCACGGTCGATGCCTTTGTCGATACCCTCAACGGAGAGTATATAAGGCTAACTGTCAGTGACCCACTCGGCCGCCCTGTGACGGCTCGCTACGGCATAATCGATAATGGCTCCACAGCCATCATCGAGATGGCAGCCGCAAGCGGGCTGACACTCCTGTCGGCCGAGGAGCGCAATCCGTGGCTCACCTCCACATACGGCACCGGCGAGATTATAGCCGATGCTCTCGGCCGCGGCTGCCGTAAGTTTCTTGTCGGCATAGGAGGCAGTGCCACAAATGATGGTGGAACGGGGATGTTGCGTGCGCTCGGTTTCAAGTTCCTGGATGCAACGGGGCGCGAGCTTATCGGTGGCGGCGAGATTCTCGAGAAGATAGCCACAATCGAGCCATCGACAATGGAGGGGTTGCACGAGGCGGAGTTTATCGTGGCGTGCGACGTTACAAATACGCTCTATGGCGAGTTGGGCGCAGCCCACGTCTTTGCGCCACAGAAGGGTGCCGATGCGGCGATGGTCGAGCGGCTCGACAGGGGATTGCGCAACTATGCGGCACGCATTAGCGCCTTCAACGGCTCGGAAGTCGCTTCGCTCGAAGGTGCCGGAGCGGCCGGAGGCCTTGGTGCCGGCCTATATGCCCTATTGGGCGCACGCCTTGAACGGGGTATCGAGATGATATTGCAGGCTATGCACTTCGACGAGATTATCGAGGGGTGCGACCTCGTCATTACGGGCGAGGGGCGCATCGACCAACAGACGGTGATGGGCAAGGCTCCGAGTGGAGTGCTGAACGCGGCACGCAGGCAGAATATTCCGGTCATTGCCGTAGGTGGCACCGTGGCGTGGTGCGACGAACTACGCGAGAGCGGCTTTGCGGCAATAGTGCCAATTGTCGAGGGCTCGATGTTGCTCGAGGAGGCTATGCGCCCCGACGTAGCGGCCGCAAATATGGAGCGTACGGCAGCACGAATAGCGAGGCAATACCTATAATTTCAAAAAAAAGATATTCCGTCATTTGAAAATAGGTAAAATTTACTACCTTTGTGAAAACGTGACACTTATGAGCACCACGTTTTGAGTCTTATTATTTTCTAACTAAAAAATGAAGAGCCATGAAAGAGGAGAAGAAAAAGGGCAAGGAGGAGGGTTATCTCTCATTTGACCCGGAAGATTTGAGGGGCGCAACGCAAGAGGGACACCCGAATGACGAGGCATACGAGTTGCTGTGGGAGGCGACGTGCGTATCTTCGCACATCAGCGAGGCGGACAAGGCATGCGGTAAGACCGACGATGACAATGTTTATCCGACGACAGCTGCCGAGGTAGATGCTATGGAGGAGCTGATAAATCAGGCAGAAGCGGCACTCAAAGAGCCCGATGCGGAGTTTTCGCGACGCATCGCCGAGCTGCGTTCCATCGTAGGATGGTCGCGCAAACGCCATTGGAAGCTCAATTGGCGCGTGGTTGTCGGCGTTATAATCTCGGTATTCGTGCTGCAAATGTGCGTCGATGGCAAGCAGGCTGACGTGAAGAAGGTTGAGGGCAAGGTAGAGCAGGTGCAGAATTGGCAGAAGGAGGGCGATTTCACCGTACTCGACCTCGAGTCGCTCAAAGATACCGACCTGAAATTCACCGGCAACTCCTACGCCTCGGCCAAAAATTGGCACTACGACAAGCAACTCTCCTATGCGCAACGCTACTATACGGCAATCAGCCATATTGTCCACAACGAGGAGAACCTGAAGAAATCGGATGTGAGCAAGCAGCTGCGCGAGTTCTACGAGAGCGAATTGGAGAATGCCAAGGACAACAAGAAGAAGTATCACAAACTCTTCACGAAGCTCGCGAAGGCCGACTTCGACGACGTACAGGAGATGGCACTGGAGGAGGTTGATGAGACGCTCGACGAGGCGGAGTCTGATGCTACATTCGTCAAGTTCTGGAACATATTCTTCCTACTGCTCATTCCTGTATATATCTTCGCCGCACGACCTCACGGCTACACCATCAGCCGCTATCGCCGCGAGGCAAAGAACCTTGGCCGAATCGAAAAGTTCGGTCTGTGGCTTTCGGGCGCATTGCTCGGCGCAGGTATGGGTATCGGCTTTGTGGATATCGTGACAAAGTGGAGCGACGGCTCTACATCGCGCGAGGATGACGGCACAGGCCCTGCCCGCTTGGCCATCAAGATTGGTCTTTTCGTCGCTGCCGTACTCGTATTCTGCTGCGTAAGCTGCCTCCTGATGCTCTACGCCACCATCACGGGTCTTATCCGCAACTACGATTGGAAAGAGGCCAAGAAACGTGCCGTGACGGCCGGTGCAGCGGCCAAGGCTAAGTACGACGAGATGCGTGCCGAGGGCGGCAAGTAACATCGTGTATCTCATAAAACAGAGAGGGTTGTCCAACGAGCTTGTCGGACAACCCTCTCTGTTTCGCATTAGCCATGCCTAAAACGACAACTTCGCGCCCACAAATATCGAGCGAGGCAGCGACGGACCATAGATGTAGCCCGAGTCGCGAGCAGGGCCGCGGTCGAAATCACGCTGGTAGGAGTTCAGTATATTGCGTACACCGGCATTGACCTGCAAGCCTATACTCTTCCAAATCCTAAAGTCGTAGGAGAGCTTCAAGCCGAGGTCGAAGAAGGCCTTGGTATGCTCGAGGCGATCCTGCTCGAGAGTCGAGCCATCGGGCAACAGACCTCCTGCATAGTGATCGACATACATACGTCCCATATAGTTCGCTGAGAGGTCGATCTTGAAGTTCTTGACCGGCTGCGTCGTAATGGTAAAGTAGCCATATACGTTTGGCGAGCGGAACATATTTGTTGCAGGGGCAACACTCTCATCGTCGCTCCAATACTCCGGCTCGTTGTACTTGCTACGCTGCAACGTAACACCTGCCGCAACATCCACCCAAGGAGCATAGGCTATTTTACCCTCGACATTGAGTCCCATGACATTCGCGCCCGAGCCGTTGTATCGCTCGTAGATTGTTGCACCATCGCCACCTATCTCGCCCGTTTCGCGCAGCGTAAATACGCCATTGAGCATAGTGTAGAAGCCCTCGACGAGGAGATTTGCCTGCACGCGCCCCCACGTCTTATACATATCGGCCGAGAGGGTGAACGAGTGCGAGCGCTCCTCCTTCAAATCCTCGGCCAAGCGGATACGGGTACGCTCGCCGCCTACGATAAGGATATGCAAATCCTCGTCGAAGGCCTGTGGTGCACGGAAGCCAGAGCCGTATGTCGCACGCAGCGAGACGTTGTGCGTAGGATTATAGCGCAAGGTTGCTCGCGGCGAAGGGATGCAGAGGAAGCGTTTGTTCGAGGCATTGTACCAATTGTCCAAGCGGCCACCAACGAGGAAACCCCACTTATTGAACTTGAACTCGCCTTGCGCATAGACACTCGCATTATGAACGTGCTGCTCGATAATCATACCCTTATAGAATGGCTCATCGGCATAACCGATAGGGTTGTCGAACAGATAGTCATAGTTGTACTCCAAGCCCGTAGTCAGCTCGAAGAAGTTGATGCGGTAGAGGTATTGTGCTCCGGCTACGGCCGTCACACCTGTAGTCTTACCGTAGGCCTGCGGATTCTTGTCGGCACCATAGTAACTCTCTCGGCTTGTCGATTGCGCCGAGGCGAAGACGCTGTAACGATGGCGTGTGTTCTTCGACGTGCCATCGAATGAGAGACCTCCGCTGTGGATAAGGTGGTCGGTCGTCTCGGCAATCAGCGCCTCGTGCGGCGGGCGGTCGAGTTGGTCGCCACCTCGACGATACTCGTTTGTGGCGTGGTAGTCGAGCGTGAGTTTGCTATATGCACTGGTCTTGACGTAGGCCTGCGTACCGATAGTCTGCGACTTGATAACCGGAATCTCGACAAAGCCGTCGCCATCGTGATCATAAGCGTCGCGAATACGGTTTTGGCCATAGATTGTAAGTCCCGCCTTGCGGTTGTCGGTCACGAGCGAGGCGTTCAGCGTGGTGTTATTGTCGAGCGCACCACTAACTCCGACAGAGGTGAGCGAATGGGCCAACTCACCGGAGTTGCGCAGCGGCTCCTTGGTGATGATATTGATAGTTCCTCCGATGGCCGAAGAGCCAAAGAGTGCAGAGCCGCCACCACGCACAACCTCGATACGCTCGACCATATTTGCCGGAATATGCTCCAAGCCATAGACGCCGGCCAGTGCCGAGAATACGGGGCGTGAGTTTATCAGAATCTGCGAATATTGGCCCGACAAGCCGTTGATGCGCACCTGGGCAAAGCCGCAGTTTTGGCACGAGTTCTCGACGCGCACACCCGGCTGGAACGACAAGCCCTCGGCGATGGTCGGGGCCGAAACCTTATTCAGCAGGTCGGCATCAACGATATTGACGATGGTCGGAGCCTCGCTGCGCTTCGTAGCGTTACGGTTGGCCGATACGACAATCGCATCTACCGAGATTTGCTCCTCGGTGGTCTCGAAGTTGAGCAGAAGATCCGAGCCGCACTCCACATTAACCTCCTTGGTTCGGCTGGCATAGCCGATAGCCGAGACGGTGACCTTCAACTTGCCGACAGGGGCGTGAAAGAGAGTGTAGTGTCCCGTGGCATCAGTGGTTGTACCGACGGTCGTACCATCAATGGTAACTGTGATATAGGGGATATGCTCCTTTGTGCGGGAATCGGTGACGTGGCCGTGAATAGTAGCCTCGCACTTCTCGCCTGCGGCGTGAGAATGGCTTGTGTCGTGGTGTGCCTTATGTGCACTCTGAGCTGCGGCCGATGCACACATCAGCCACACAGCTATAATGATGGAGAAAATTTTCTTCATTTATACCTTAATATTTATCGTTAAAGAAAGAGTTATATATGTGCACAATTCGGGCTGTGCACTACGCATTTTGTACTCTACGATAAATATGGAGGTGCTCGAAGCGAAGAGGTTACGACAATTCGGTTGGCCGCCGCAACAGCCTGAATAGGCATCTCGTACTCCACGGCCGAGACAATCGGCGAGTAGTCGAAATACTCGGCGGCAACGGCTATAAAGTCCTCGGCGTGGCAAATAGGGCAGTTGCATCGTATCCACGCATTGTGGGCAGAGTTCTCCGCCGTGCGCAGATAGTCGTCATAGAAGCCTCTATCGTGAGTAAGCCACAGACGGCTCGACACCGATACGATCATCAGCGCGGCGAGCAGATAGAGCACTCTTCTCCTATGTTGCATCAACCATTTCACGGATGCAAAAATAGGTAATTTTATAGAAACTGCAAAAAAAATTATACCCACAAATGGGTATTACATCGCGCCTTATATAATAACATTTAGGTAGTTATGGACAAAAAACAGCTTTTGGGCACCCGAGTACGGATACCCAAAAGCGAGTAACAGAGCCGATAGGCGGAACTACTTGTTGAGCACGCGACGCTGCTTGTCGATACTTTCGAGATGTATCGCCTCGAAGAGTGCCGAGAGAAAATCGCGGCTCAAGCCAAGACTCTCGGCACGCGACATCGCGCTCTCGACAAGGCTGTTCCAACGTGTAGGCTGAAGAATCATCACGTTATTGTCGCGCTTGATACGGCCGATATCCTCGGCAACGGCCATACGGCGTGCCAAAAGGTTGATAATCTCGCTATCGAGGCTGTCAATCAAGCCACGTAGCTCGTCGAGCGAGCGTTGGTAGCTCTCCGAATCGGAATCCTCGGAGCGCCAAACAACCGAGTCCAGCAACCCGAAGAGCCCCTCCGGTGTAACCTGCTGCTTGGCATCGCTCCACGCCTCGTCGGGCGAAATGTGGCTCTCAATCATCAGTCCATCGTAGTTTAGGTCGGCCGCCTGCTGCGCCACCTCGGCCAGATGCTCTCGGTTGCCGCAGATATGCGACGGATCGCAGAAAATAGGCAACTCGGGGAGTCGCTTCTTGATTTCGAGGGCCAGATGCCACATCGGCATATTACGGTAGCAGCTCGAAGCATAGCCCGAGAATCCTCGGTGTATAAGGCCGAGATTCTTCACATTGCACGCCGCCAGACGCGCTACTGCGCCACCCCATAGCTCCACATCGGCATTCATCGGGTTTTTGACCAGCACGGGCACATCCGTACCGCGCAACGCCTCGGCGAGTTCCTGCACACTGAAGGGGTTGGAGGTGGTACGCGCACCTATCCACAGAACGTCGATGCCATACTTCATCACGCTCTCGACGTGCTTGGCATTGGCCACCTCGACGGCTACAGGAAGGCCCGTCAGCTGCTTCACCTCAACGAGCCACGGCAGGGCCTCCTCGCCCATACCCTCGAATGTTCCGGGCTTCGTGCGAGGCTTCCATACTCCCGCACGGATAATATCAACCTTACCCGACGCAGCAACAGCCTGCGCCGTAGCAAGAGTCTGCTCTCTGGTCTCGGCACTGCAAGGGCCGGCAATAATCAAAGGTTTTTTCCACTCCATAGTAACCTATTTTTTATCTAAAACTTTTCGTATCTCGTTTGCGCGCTCGATGGTTTGGCGAATCTCCGCACGATTATCCCTCTCGAGAGCCTTGCGGAAGATTTCTAACTGATGTATGTACTCACGCAGCACATCGAGCACATTATACTTGTTCTGCATCAATATCGGTATCCACATATCGGGCGAGGATTTGGCAAGTCGCACCGTGCTCTCGAAGCCTCCACCCGCGAGGTTGAGAATAGTGGCGCTCTCGCGCTCCTTCTCGAGTACCGTGGTAGCCAGAATGAAGGAGGTGATATGCGAAATATGGCTTACATAGGCGGCGTGCGTATCGTGCTGTGCAGGCGACATGTACATAATCTTCATACCTATCGTCGTGAATATACGCTCGACGGCAGACACGGCATCGGCATCGGATTGCTCGACATCGCACAGCACCGTATTACAGCCCACAAAAGCATCCTCGACAGCAGCCTCTGGGCCACTATGCTCCGTACCCCACATTGGGTGTGCGGCGACAAAGCGATGGCGACGCGGATGCTGGCTGATAATTTCGCAAAGTTCCTCCTTCGTGGAGCCCATATCGAACACTATACGGCTGTCGTCGATGCGGTTGAGCAGCTTGATGGCCAACTGCGGAATGACATCGACAGGAGTTGCGAGGACTATAATATCGGCCGCCTCCGCTACCCTATCCCACTCGATAAGTTCATCGACCAGACCAAGTTCCAACGCCTTGGCGGCATTGCGCGGCGAGGCATCAACACCATAGAGTCGATCGGTAAGTGCGTATTTGCGCAAAGCGAGGGCAAACGAGCCTCCGATAAGTCCTAAACCTATGATGCAAATATTCATACTGCTAACTATTTATTCGCTCCAATACTCTATCGAGCAGCCCCTCCGAGGCACATAGACTGAGACGCACATAGCGCTCACCCTCACTGCCAAACACACCACCCGGCGTGAGGAATATATGCTTCTCGTAGAGCAAGCGGTCGCAGAAGCTGTAACAATCCTCGCCATCGGGCACCATGCCCCACAGAAAGAGCCCCGCCTGATTTGGGCGACACTCCACACCGAGAGCCTTCATTATAGCCATTCCCTTGGCTTCGCGGCTGCGATACACCCTATTCTGCTCCTCGTACCACTCGTCGCCCAGGCCGAGGGCTGTCGCCGCGGCGAGCTGCAACGGGAGGTACATACCCGAGTCCATATTGCTCTTGAAACGCAAAATCTCGTCAATACGTCCCCTCGCACCACCAATCATTCCGATACGCCAACCCGCCATATTATGGCTCTTGCTGAGCGAATTGAGCTCGATAGCCACCTCACGCGCACCCTCGATGGCAAGCAGCGAGAGTCGCGCCTCGTTGCGCAGAAAACCATAGGCATTGTCGTTCACGAGCAGTACATGATGCTCCCTGCACCAATCGACCACGCGCTGCAACACCTCACTCGAGGCCACCGCACCCGTAGGCATATGCGGATAGTTGATAATCATCATCTTCACACCCTCGGTCGGAAGTGCTTCGATGTCGGGCACATAGTCACTCTCCTCCCTCAACGCATATTCGACCACCTCGCCCTCGGCAAGTCGCACGGCCGAAGCGTAGGTCGGGTATCCTGGATTGGGGACAAGCACCTTGTCGCCCTTCGAGATGTAGGTCATAACCGTATGCATAACACCCTCCTTCGACCCTATGAGAGGCAATATCTCGCTCTCGGCATCAAGCGCAACACCAAAGTAGCGGCCATACCACGTTGCGAGCGCACCACGCAACTCCGCCACGCCGCGATACGACTGGTAACCATGTGCCGAGGCTCGGGCTGCCTCCGAGGCGAGTCGCTCCACCACCGAGGGGTGAGGCGGCAGGTCGGGCGAGCCTACGCCGAGCGAAATGATATCGGCACCCGCACGGCGCATATCCTCAATCTCGCGTAGCTTGCGGGAGAAGTAGTACTCGCCGACACTCGAGAGGCGCGAGGATAACTGTGGTTGAAACCTCTCCGTCATAGCTCTATATCGACATTCTTGTTATAGACTCCGTAGATATGCACCTCAACGCCGTGCGAGCGCATCCTCTCGACCACAAGGCGGAGCTGCGACACCTCATCAAACTCCATATCGACGTGGAAGATATAGTGGAATGGCTGGTCAGGAATCGGGTACGACTGCAACTTGGTCATATTTATATTCAGCCCCGTCATCACCCCCAGCGTATCGTAGAGCGAGCCGGCCGTATCAGGTATTTTGAAATAGAGCGAGGCCTTGTCACCCATCGTCGAGGCGGCCTCCGGCTCGAAGTTGTTGCGATCGCAATACTCGAGAATGAGGAAGCGGGTGTAGTTATTACGATTGGTGTGTATGTCGCGTGCCACGATATCCAAATCGAAGAGTTTGGCGGCCAGCTCGCCGGCGATGGCCGCAGATGTGCGGCTCCCGCTACGTTGCAGCGCGGCGGCACTCAACGCCGTATCGACACTCTCGACAAGTCGCCACGGGTGCGCGTCCAGATAGTCGGCACACTGCAACAGGGCCATCTGGTGCGACTCGACCTCGCGGATATCTTCGAGGCACACACCGCGATTGACCATCAGATTTTGGCGAATCTGCAGGCATATCTCGCCCGCGATATGCACGTTGCAACGCTGCAAGATATTGTAGTTGGGAAGTATCGAGCCGGCGATAGAGTTCTCGATGGCCATAACGCCGTAATCGACGTTACGGCACTCTACCGCACGGGCGACAGCGCGGAACGTGTCGCACGGAAGAATCTCGACCGCAGCACCCTCGTACTGCTCGGCCGCTATATGGTGAAATGAGCCGGCATAGCCCTGTATTGCAACTCTTTTCATATCTGCCTTACAAACAAAAAGGCCACTCTTTCGGGAGCGGCCATATTCTGAATCTACTACACACGAGCCTCCGCTCCTCTAATCCTCGTGGTCAAAGAAGTAAAATAAAAGCGGTCATAAAATCGCACCTGCGGCATAGTAGTTCTATTTACGTTATGCAAATTTAGTAAAATATTTCTCAGAGGCCAAATTTTGCCACAACTTTATTCATCTTTTCCGCGATTTTATCGTTGCAGAGACAACCTATGCTACCCTCGTGCGTGTGATTGACCTCACGTGTAGGAGTGTATTCTCCATGCTGCACCTGCATACCCACCTCACGGTAGGCCTCACGGAAAGGCACGCCCGAGAGCGTCAGGCGGTTCGCATCCTCGACCGTGAAGAGGTAGTCGTAGCAACTGTCGTTAATGACATCGCTGCGGACTATGATGTTCTGCAACATATAGTCGCACATATCGAGACACTGGCGCAACGTAGTAGTGGCCGGGAAGATTATATCTTTGAGTAGCTGCAAGTCGCGGTGGTAGCCCAACGGAAGGTTGGCCGTGAGCAGCGAAATCTCGTTGGGCACCGCCTGCAGACGGTTGCACTTGCCACGCATGATCTCGAACACATCGGGGTTCTTCTTGTGCGGCATAATGCTCGACCCTGTAGTGAGCGTATCGGGCAGTGTCACAAAGCCGAAGTTCTGGCACATAAACAGGCAGACATCCATCGCAAAGCGGCTGAGTGTCGAGGCTACCGAGGCGATGGCATAGGAGGCTGCACGCTCGCACTTACCGCGACTCATCTGCGCCGCCACGACATTGTAGTGCATCGTTTCGAAGCCGAGCAACTCGGTGGTCATCGTGCGGTTGAGCGGGAACGAAGAGCCATAACCGGCTGCCGAGCCGAGAGGGTTCTGGTTGGCAATATCGTAGGCGGCGGCCACCATCTGCATATCATCGACAAGCGACTCGGCATAGGCGCCGAACCAGAGGCCGAAGGATGACGGCATAGCCACCTGAAGGTGGGTATATCCGGGCATAAGCACCTCCTTATGTTCCTCGCTGAGGCTTTGCAGACGGTCGAAAAGCCGCTTGACACCGACAGCTATGCCTCTCAACTCGTCCCTCATAAAGAGTTTCAAATCGACCAACACCTGATCGTTGCGCGAGCGACCCGAGTGAATCTTCTTGCCCACGTCACCAAGCGAGCGTGTGAGCATAAGCTCAACCTGCGAGTGGATATCCTCCACCCCCTCCTCAATAACAAACTCACCACGCTCGATGGTGCCCAATATCTTTTCGAGTTCGGCCAACAACACGGGCAACTCGACGGCATCGATAAGGCCTATACTCTCAAGCATCCGTATATGCGCCATCGACCCCTCGACATCGTAGCGTGCGAGGCGCAGGTCGAGCTCGCGGTCGTTGCCGACCGTAAAATCCTCGATAGCTCTATCGGGTTCAAAGCCCTTATTCCAAAGTTTCATATCCAGCAAGTTCTTTTATTAGCGAGATATAGATGGCTATGCCCTCCTCTATCTCCGAAATCTCGATATATTCATCTGCGGTGTGCGAGCGAGCCGAGTCGCCGACACCCATCTTCAAGGCCGGAAAGGCGCGCATCAACGCCCTATCCGAGAGCGTAGGCGAGATGAAACTCTCGCGACCGATATTCGTCGCCGCAACAACAAGCGGATGCGACGGCGAGATGGCCGACGACTGCAATCGCGTGGAGCGTGCAGTGAGTAGCGAGTGCCTAACTACGCTCTGCAACTGCGCAACAACCTCCTCGTTGGAGTAGGCATCCGTAGTCCGTACATCGACCACATAGCGACACTCGGCAGGCACGATATTGTGCTGCACACCGGCGGCAATTTGCGTAACCGATATCTTCACATCGCCCAACACCTCACTGCTTCGCTCGAAACGAAAATCGCGCAGCAGGACGATATCCTCTATAGCCTTGTAGAGTGCATTTTCGCCCTCGTTGCGTGCGGCGTGGCCACTGCGCCCCGCAGTCACTCCGTCGAGCACCACGAGTCCTCTCTCGCCCAACGCGGCGTGCATCGAGGTAGGCTCACCGACTATCGCCATAGAGATTGTGATGCCGCACTTCTCGAACTCGGCGAGCATGGCACTCATACCCTCTCGCCCCATATTCTCCTCCTCGGCCGTGATAGCCAGAACAAGGTTGAAGGGAAGCGAAGCACTACTGCTAAAGTGCGAAAAGAGAGCAATAAGACTCACGACCGAGGCACCGGCATCGTTGCTGCCCAAGCCATAAAGTCGGCCGCCCTCGAACCTCGCCTCGAAGGGGTCGAAAGTGTAGCCTACGGTGGGTTTTACGGTATCGTGATGCGACGTGAGCAGCAGCGTAGGCTTGGCGGCATCGAACCCCTCGGCAACGGCCCACACATTGTTGTAGCAGCGGCGAGGCGAAGCCCCCATATCGGTCAGAAAACGCTCGATAATCGTTGCCGTAGCAGCCTCCTCACCCGAAATCGAGGGGGTACTGATGAGCGCGGCAAGCAGCTCGACCGCCATATCAACAGAGACTATACGCATCACTTCAAAATCTTCGTTCCACAATCCGCAAGCAACTCGGTCGAGTGCTTGATTATCACGCGGCGCACGCCCCGCTCGAGGGCCGCAAAAGCCCCGTCTATCTTCGGTATCATACCTTTGCTTACGACCGAGTCGGCCAATAGTTGCCGATAGTTCTCGGGGCAAATCTCCTCGATCACGGAGTCTGGGTTATCGACATCTGACAATACGCCCCTCTTCTCGAAGCAGAGGAGCAACTCCGTCTCCGTCTTGCGAGCCGCAGCCACAGCTACAGCCGAGGCCACGGAGTCGGCATTGCAGTTGAGCAGCGTGCCGCAGCCATCGTGCATTATCGAGCAGATGACCGGCACAACGCCCTGCACCGTGAGGCCCACAAGGAAGTCGGCATTGACACCCTCTGTTGCAATATCGCCGACGAAACCAAAATCAACGGGCTGTGGTGCACGGCGCGTAGCCTTGACAACACCCGCATCAGCGCCCGAGAGCCCTATGGCATTGCACCCAGCAGCCTGCAAACGAGCCACGATACGCTTGTTGATAAGGCCGGCATAGACCATTGTCACCACATCTATCGTTTCGGAATCGGTGACACGGCGACCATCAATCATCGTTGTCTGAATACCGAGTTGCTCGCAGAGGCGCGTGGCGAGGCGACCGCCGCCATGTACGAGAATCTTCTCGCCCTCGAGGGCCGAAAAGTCACGAATGAAGCTATCGAGAGCCGCATCATCATCTATCACATTACCGCCAATCTTGACAACCTTCATCATTACAACTCCTCCAACAACCGTTTGATGACCACTTGCGCCGAAATCTCGCGATTAGCCGCCTCCGGGATGACAAGACTGCGCTCCGATTCGATAACCTCGTCTGTCACAATCATATTGCGGCGCACGGGGAGGCAGTGCATAAAGTAGGCGTTATTCGTAAGGGACATCTTTGCACTATCCACCGTCCAATCCCTATCAGTCGAGAGCACCTCGCCGTAGCACTCATCAGCAAAGGCCGACCAATTCTTCGCATATATGAAGTCGGCACCCTCGAAGGCCTTGCGCTGGTCGTACTCAATCTGCTTGGGGCGCACAAAGCGCGAATCGAGTTCATAACCCTTCGGATGCGTAACTACCAGCTCGTAGTCGGCCGCATTCATCCACTCGGCAAAGGAGTTTGGCACGGCCTGCGGCAGAGCCTTCGGATGCGGAGCCCACGTCAGCACCACCTTCGGGCGAGCCTTCGTCTTATGCTCCTCGATGGTGATGAGGTCGGCAAAACTCTGCAACGGATGGCCCGTAGCGGCCTCCATCGAGAATACGGGGCGGCCCGAGTAGCGGATAAACTGCTCGATGACACGCTCCTCGTAGTCCTCGCACTTATCCTTCAGGCCGGCAAACGAGCGCACACCAATAATATCGCAGTAGCTGCCCATAACGGGAATAGCCTCCAATAGATGCTCCGCCTTGTCGCCATCCATCACCACGCCGCGCTCGGTTTCGAGCCGCCAAGCACCCTGATTAACATCGAGCACGATGACGTTCATGCCGAGATTCATCGCCGCCTTCTGCGTCGAAAGGCGCGTGCGAAGCGACGAGTTGAAGAATATCATCAGCAGCGTCTTGTTGCGCCCCATCTCGACAAAGGCAAAGCGATTTTTCTTTACCTCCAACGCCTCGGCAACCGCGCGATCGAGGTCGCCAATATCGGCTACACTTGTAAACTTTCTCATAACAGCTCCTTGAAGTTTTTGAGGAATATATCAATATCCGCGCGACCAATTGTCAGGGCCGGCAGCAATCTTACGGTCGAGGCACCTGCGCCTCCCGTAAATATCTTGCGCTCGAAGAGCAAGCGACGGCGCAGCTCGGCCGCCGAGCCGTCAATCTCGATGCCGACCATAAGACCTCGGCCGCGCACCTCTCTAATCTTCTCTATCTTTTGCAGCTCCGAAATAAGGTAGTCGCCCATTTCGCGGGCGTTATCCACCAGATGCTCGCTCTCGATTACGTCGAGTACGGCGATAGCCGCGGCACACGCCAAATGGTTGCCGCCGAAGGTGGTGCCCAACATTCCGGGCTTGGCCTCGAAGTGCGGGGCGATAAGCACTCCGCCCATAGGAAAGCCGTTGGCGATACCTTTGGCTACAGTCACGATATCGGCCTTGATACCCGAGTGCTGATGTGCGAAAAAGTCGCCACTGCGGCCATAGCCCGACTGAATTTCGTCGGCAATAAGCACGACACCGCTCTCTGCAGTCACGGCACGCAGCTGACGCAGGAACTCATCGGTCGGCGGGTGTATGCCCGCAACGCCCTGTATGCCCTCGATAATCACGGCACAGAACTCACCCGTGGCAAGTCGCTCCCTGACGGCTGCAATATCGTTCAGCGGCACAAACTCGACATTCGCCGTGCAGTTGAACGGAGCCACAATCTTCGGATTATCCGTTGCGGCCACGGCCCCCGACGTACGGCCGTGGAAGGCCTTGCCGAAGGCGAGAAGTTTGCGCTTGCCCGTGTGGAACGAGGCTAACTTTATGGCGTTCTCGTTGGCCTCCGCGCCCGAATTACACAAGAAGAGTGAATAGTCGGCATAGCCGCTCACACGCCCCAGACGCTCAGCCAAGGCGGTTTGCAGTGAATTTTGCACCGAATTGGAGTAGAAGCCGAGTTTGGCGACCTGCTGCGCAACAGCCTCGACATAGCGAGGATGCGCGTGGCCGATACTTATCACGGCATGGCCACCATAGAGGTCGAGATACTTCGTGCCATCGGCCGTATATACATAGCTACCTTCCCCCCTGACGGGTTCCACCTCGTAGAGAGGATATACATCGAACATTTTCATCAGAATCCGCTCGGTTTAAGGTTAAGTCCCAACTTCTCGTCGAAGCCGAACATAATATTCATATTCTGCACAGCCTGCCCAGAAGCTCCCTTGAGGAGGTTGTCGATAACGGCAACGATATGCAATTTGGAGCCGTGCTTGGCAACCTGCACGACGGCCTTGTTGGTATTGACCACCTGCTTGAGGTCAATATCGCGCTCGGCAACAAAGGTAAAGGCGGCATCGGCATAGAACTCCTTGTAGAGCTGCACGGCCTGCTCGGCCGAGAGGCTGCACTCGGTATATACCGAGGCGAAGATGCCGCGAGCGAAGTCGCCACGCATAGGCACGAAGTTCAGTACCTTGTCAAACGATGGTTGCAAAGTGCGGAGCGTGCGCCCTATCTCGGCGAGGTGTTGATGCTCGAAGGCCTTATAGATCGAGATATTGTCCGTGCGCCACGAGAAGTGGGTGGTAGCCGAAGGCTTCACGCCGGCGCCCGTCGAGCCCGTAATGGCAGTAATGTGCACCTCGTCGCTCAACAGCTGCGCCTTGGCCAACGGCAACAACGCCACCTGAATAGCCGTGGCGAAGCAGCCCGGATTGGCGAGCTTCGAGGTTGAGGCGATGCGGCTACGGTTAATCTCCGGCAGACCATAGACATACCCCTCGCTCTCGTCGCGGAAGTCCTGCGCAAGGTCGATAACCTTCAAGTGCTCGGGCCTCGCGTTCTCCTCCCAAAAGGTGCGGCTATGGCCGTGCGCCGAGCAGAGAAAGAGCAGGTCGATAGTCCCCAGGTCGTGGTCGGCCGAGAAGCACAGATCGGTATCGCCGATAAGCCCCCCATGCACCTCACTCACCGCACGGCCTGCGTTGCTCGTCGAGCAGACAAACACGACCTCTGCCTGCGGGTGGTGGAGCAGCAGGCGCAGAAGCTCGCCTGCCGTATAGCCTGCACCACCTATGATACCTACCCTAACCATTCTGTCGCTTTTTATTGTAGTATATCTTCATCGAGTTGCCCATAATCTTGGTGAAGCCCTTCACGTCGTCGGCACTCCACGCCTTGTTCACCTCGCCATACTCACCGAAGTCGGTCTTCATAAGATCGAAGTCGGTGGTTACGCCGACAAGTGTATAGCTATATGGGCGCAACGTAATCTCGACCGTACCATTGACATTCTGCTGCGTGCTGTCAAGGAAAGCCTCCATGTCGCGCATCGTAGGGTCGAGGTACTGCGCCTCGTGCAGGAACATACCGTACCAAGTGCCTATCTGCTCCTTCCAATAGAGTTGCCACTTGGTGAGCGTATGCTTCTCGAGCATCTTGTGAGCCGCAATGATGAGCATCGGCGCGGCGGCCTCGAAGCCCACACGCCCCTTAATGCCTATAATCGTGTCGCCGACATGCATATCGCGTCCTATGCCGTAGGCCGAACCTATCTTCTCGATTGTGCGGATAGCCTCCACCTTATCGGCATAATCCACACCATTCACTGCCGCGATTTCACCATTTGCGAATGTGAGCGTCAGGCTCTCCTCGCCGCTCTTGGTTACCTGACTCGGGTAGGCACTCTCAGGCAGTGTCTGCTCCGATTTGAGGGTCTCCTTGCCACCGATGCTTGTGCCCCACAGCCCCTTGTTTATCGAGTATTCGAGTTTCGTGAAGTCGGTCTGATAGCCGTGCTCTTTGAGGTAGCTAATCTCGTACTCGCGCGTAAGTGTCATATCGCGTGTCGGCGTGATAATCTCAATCTCGGGGGCGAGAATCTGGAAGGTCAAGTCGAAACGCACCTGGTCGTTGCCAGCACCCGTCGAACCGTGAGCCACGCAGTGGGCACCTACCCTCTTCGCATATTCGATGATGGCGATAGCCTGGAACGTACGCTCCGAGGAGACCGAAATCGGATAAGTGCCATTGCGAAGGATATTGCCATATACCATATATTTAATACACTTGTGGTAATACTCCTCCGTAACATCGAGCGCAACGTGGTGCGCGGCACCCAACTTATAGGCACGCTCCTCGATAGCAGCAAGTTCCTCGTCCGAGATGCCGCCCGTATTGGCAATGGCGGTATAGACCTCATAGCCTAGCTCCTCCGACAGATATTTTACACAAAACGAGGTATCGAGACCTCCGCTAAATGCAAGTACAACTCTCTTCTTATCCATAGTATTTGGTTTTTGTTATTTCAAGTGAAAAAGTTTCTTAAAGCGACTCCGGATAACCATCCAATAGGGTTGCATGCTCGAGAGTGCGGGCAGTGGCGTCTTGGGGTCGTACAACATGCCAGTACACAAGCACATACGACGGTTGTTGCGCAAGAGAATATCGTAGTTGCAGCACCCCTCGCAGCCGCGCCAAAACTCCTCGTCATCGGTCAGCTCTGAGAAGGTTACAGGCTTGTAACCCAAACGTGTGTTGAGCTTCATCACGGGTAGCGACGTGGTAATACTGAAGATTTTGGCATAGGGAAATCGGGCACGTGCAAGCTCGAA
>JAFVRC010000016.1 GCA_017504485.1 Alistipes sp.
CGCTTGATGTCGGTATATACGATATAAGGACCTGCCAATACTACAGCATAATACAGAAATTCCAAAAGATAGGAAATTCCGTACAAAGCGAACAGTAACAGTGGAGATATCTCCTTACCACCTCGTTGTAGTGAATAGATAAAAAACATAGGGAATATGCCAACAACTCCGCACATGGAAAATTGCAGCACTATTCCTGAATCGTGGTTCGCTAAAGCTTCAACACCCAATTTTAGGAGCACCCCAACCAATAATATCAGCCCAAGTACTTCAAGAAAAAGAATTACGCACAGAAATACAGTGTCATATTTATCGAATATATTATGTACATATAGCGTATCAACCTGCTTACTCTCCAAGAAACGCAGGAAACGAGCGAAAAGTGTATTATCAAAGATTGCCTGTTTCTTTTTAAGTTTGCGAACGGTTCTCTCGTCTAAATCCTCATACAACTCATCGTCTAAATCCAATGTGTCATATTTTTCTGTGTCATATTTTTCAACCTTTTTCTTCTGTTTTTTAGGTTTGGCAACCTTTGTTTTCTTTGTTGCAATTGTGGCAGTGGGTATATTCTGAACTTTTGGGGTTGGAGTAGGTTTCTTCGCTTGAATTGTAGAATTTTCGGACTCTATTGCATCGCTATGTTTTTTAACAGACATTAGCCGACCACATTTAGGACAAAAGAACTCATCTCCCTCCAATTTATTTCCGCAACGAGGACATAAAATAGACTCACTCATAACTTGTTGTCTTTATTCGCATCAACCCCTATACGATATATAAACAAAGAAAGTGTGGAGCTGGCTTCCGTTTATCTAACGAGAGGCTCTGGAATGCCCAACTAAAAATAAACGATTACAAGACCCCACACTTGGATAGTATGGGGTATATGCCAAGAAGGACATAGCCACATAACTATACAAGAAATGAGTGCTGTCGTTATCCTTTTAGTTGTGAAATTTTCCAGATTTCTCGTTAAGGATAAAAGCGAAAACACTTTCATCTAATATGTAATATCGAGAGCACAACACCCTGCGACATTGCAAAATTAGTGAAATTTTCTCAAATGACAACACTCTTCTGGGGTCTTGTTCGTATAAAATAGTAAAATCACCTCTTGCCTATTCACAAAAGGTGATTAGATAGTAGGTGTGATTATTTACATTTAATTTAGACTACATAGAAGAGTACACGCAAAGGACAGAAATAGAGTTTAAGCGGTGTTTGTGCGCAATGTCGTTTCACAACGCAACGATCTAATTTGTTGTAAATAAACAAAATCGGCGGTGAAATTTAATTCACCGCCGAAAAAGGACAGCCCGCGTGTGCTTCTCTTTTTTGTCGAGTGTGCAACTTGTTAGTTGGCCTTCTCCTCGGTAGCGGCAGGAACCTCGGCCTGCGGAACCTCAACGGCCTCCTCGACAGGAGTATTGAGCTTCTCGATAAGAGCGTTAGCCTCCTGTGCTGCAGAGTTACTCTCCAATACGAGGTGGCTATCCATAGCCAACGTAGCGGCGAGGCTCAACACGAGGATAGCAACAGCCATACCCCAAGTGAACTTCTCGAGGAAGTCGGCCGTCTGGCGAACACCCATAACCTGATTCGAAGCACCGAAGTTAGCGGCCATACCGCTCTTTGGGCTCTGAACCAACACTGCAAGAACGAGCAACACGCTCGCGATAAGAATCAGTACGATGCAAAGTGTATACATATCCCTAAATTTTTAATTATTTTTCGTTATATCTTCAATTTTCCGTGCAAAGTAAATACTTTTTTCCGTATTTAGCAAACTTAATTTGCGATATATTTCAATAGCTTGCGATTTTAGCCCCTGCGCAAGATACACCTCGGCCAACTCCTCGCTCACCAAATCATCCTCCTCGTCGAGCTCCGCCTCAGTGAGCACGGCCTGCTCATCCTCCAACTCCAACCCCTCGGCTGCCACTATGCGATAGTCATCGAGACCGAGGAAGCGGTCGATAATCTCGCCCTCGCTCTCCTCGCCAATAATCTCGCCCGACACATCGGCCAGCATAAGCGACGAGGTGGCACCCGACGGCAACAACACGCGCCCCTGCGCTTCATACTCGCAGACAGCACGCGCGGCCGAGAACCACGGATATTGCACCAGCAAAGCCTCCAAAGCCTCGTGCGTGGGCGTAAATCCCTCGATATAGCTCTTCATCACCCCCATAGTGCTTACCAATTTGATGCGGCGGCCTGGAATATATCGGTAACTATCTGATCGACAATCTCCGGAATGAGCGTACTCTCCACCTCGGTCAGCAGTCGCGTCGAGTCGTAGTCGGCATAGGCCGAGAATGAGCGGCCCTTGAACGAGGCCTTGTCGTCAATGGCATTCGTGAAATTGACCTTGACGGTGATTGTCAGACGGTTCTGCAAGGCGTAGTCACCACTCGACACAGCCGACGTGGTCGAGGTATAACCCACAATCTCGCCCTCGAAGGCGAAATCACCTGCCTCGGGAACCTGCTCCAGGCGCGTACGCGTGGCGAAACGCTGCGTGAGTTCGTCGGTGAGCGTAGCACTCAATATCGGAGCAACAAGGGGAGCGTTATTCGGGAAATAGGCAACGCTGAATGTCTTGGCATCGGGCGGAATAGAGGCACCCGAGAGCGAATACTTAACCGTGCATCCACTCGTCGCGAGCACCGCCGCTGCCACTATCATAAACCACAATCTTCTCATACTCTTCAAAAAAACTACTCTTCGATATTCAACTCCTTGATTTTGCGATAGAGCGTGCGCTCCGACATGAAGAGTTCGGCCGCGGCAGCTCGGCGGTTGCCTCCGTGGCGACGCAGCGCACGGACGATGCGCTCACGCACCATATCGGCCTTGCTTATCTCGCGTACAGGCTCATCGACGACCACCTCGCTCTCGGCATACTCCTCTTCGCTGTGCGACGAAGGCAGCAACGCCCGCACATCGCTGCGCGGCTCGACCGCCACACCCTGCGACATCGAGGCGTAGCCGCGATGCAGGTCGGCAATCATGCGCTTCAAGTCGTTGATATCGCTGCGCATATCGAACAAAATCTTGTAGAGCAACTCGCGCTCCGAGTTCATCTCCTCGATGCGCTCTGCACCGGTTATGCTCGGCGAGGCATCACCGACACCCTCGCCAATGTAGCGAGCCAGAATCTGCGGCGTAACGGTACGCGACTCCTCGATGGCCGAAATCTGCTCGGCAACATTCTTCAACTGACGTACATTACCGCGCCAATAGTGTTTCTCGAGCATTATGCGTGCATCCTCGTCGAGTGCAATGGCCGGCATATGGTAGCGTGCCGCCACATCGGCCGCAAATCGGCGGAAGAGCAGATATATATCTTCGGGTCTCTCGCGCAGTGCCGGCACCGAGATAGGCACCGTATTGAGTCGATAGTACAAATCCTCGCGGAAACGCCCCTCGGCAATGGCTTTCAACAGGTTGGAGTTCGTGGCGGCAACTACTCGCACATTGGTCTTCTGCACCTTGGCCGAGCCTACGCGCAAAAACTCGCCCGTCTGCAACACGCGCAGCAGACGCACCTGTGTCGAGAGTGGCAACTCGCCCACCTCGTCAAGGAAGATAGTACCACCATCGGCCTCCTCGAAGTAGCCTTTGCGCGATTCAACAGCACCCGTGAAGGCACCCTTCTCGTGGCCAAAGAGCTCCGAATCGATGGTACCCTCCGGTATAGCACCACAATTGACCGCCACATACTTGGCGTGCTTACGCGCCGAGTAAGCGTGTATCACCTGTGGGAAGAACTCCTTGCCCACACCGCTCTCGCCCGTAACAAGCACGGCAAAGTCCGTGGGTGCGACGCGCAGAGCGACCTCCAAGGCTCTGTTGAGTAGCTCGGAGTTACCAATTATACCAAATCGTTGCTTTACGGATAGTATATCCATCTCTTTCTCCTAATTTTTATCGCTGCGGAGTGGAGTCGCCCACCTCATAACGCAGGCTCTCCATCTCCATATCATCCTGCTCGGTGTTCGCCTGCGCTCTCTGCGAGGTGTACCAACCGTACCCTATTGCCACCGCTGCAAAGAGCAACACCACCACGGCAAACAGCATAACAAATCTATCGACACCCCTCTTCGGCTGTGCGGCACGTCGAGTGCGCGACGCCGCACGGCTCTCGGCAGCCGGTTGTGCCACAGGCTCGGCAATCGGCGCCATAGACTTTGCCTCCTCCGCTCTCTTTACGGTTGTGGCGGCCGGCGATGCAACACTCGGCACAGCAGAGAGCAACGGAAGCAGTCTCAACGCCCCGCTATCGGGCATACGGCGCAGTGTGCCGAGGTTACCCAATCGGCAGTAGCCGAAGCTCGTCAGCTCATGGCGCGTCTCGAAGATAAAGCGGTCGATTATCGCCGCACACTCCATCTCGCCGAGGCCCTCTTGTGCAAGCAGCGCGCGCAACACACCATCGTCGATTTGGAGCATCTCGGAGAATACCACCTCGCCCGAGTCCTTAACCACGAAGGCTCCGAATCCGGGAACTACAAGGCGACGATTGTGGTCGAGATAACGACCTATGAGCTCTGTTATATTCATCCTCTAAACTACTTCGATTTTGCGGCTATCACGGAGTCGATATAGGCCTTAATCTTCGGCGCTGGATCCTCCCAACCCTCGGGTTTGATAACCTTATTATCCTTCGGATTGTAGTGCGGCTTGCCATCGGGCCACAGCTTGGCCATATTGGCCTTCTGCACGATATCGAACAGCTCGTCGGCCTCCAAACCCATCTCCACCATCGTTCCGAGGGCGAAGTACATAAGGTCAATCATCGCATCGGCCTGCTCGTATATATCCTCGGCGATAAGGAACTCGGCCACCTCCTCGTTCATCCACTTGGCACGCGAGAGTGCTCGTTTCTTCTCAATCATTACGGGCTGCTGGGCCACCGGATGTCCGAACTTCTCGTGAAATTCACGCACGTCGTTCCACTCTTTCTTCATATTGCACTAACGATTTAGGTTTATGGTCTATTGTCGCGACCGCCACAAAGGTACAAAAAAGTTTGCACTTTTGTAGAAAAGTCTCGGAATTTCTACTATCTTTGCGAAAAATTCAGCTCGCATTAAAACAAAGTTTTATGAAGAGATTACTACTAATCATCTCGGCACTCGCAGTTGCTATGTCTGCCGAGGCGAAAGATTACTCTATCTCTACCCCGAATACGACGCTCATCATATCGGCAAACTCAGGTCAGCCGCTCAAGTTCCGCTACTACGGCTCACGCGCCGAGGCGGCAGATGTGCGTGCCGCGGGGCGCATGGTCAAGTACGATGCCTATCCCGCCTATGGCCCATACTGCAATCAGCCATACGCATCCCTCGTCAAGCAGGCCGATGGCGACAACGCCTCGAGACTCGTGGTCGAGAGCGTGACGCAGAGCTGCGATGCGGGCCTCGAGAGGCTTGTAGTTGCTCTGCGTGATGTGGCACACCCAACGTTGCTCGTGCGTCTGAACTACTCGGCATACACGGATTGCGACATCGTCAAGATGAACGCCGAGTATGTTAATGAGGGTAAGAAGCCCGTTGTCTTGCAGAAGTATATGTCGGCCGTGCTACCTATACAGTCCGACAACTGCGTGCTGATGCATCTCGACGGCACGACGAAGAACGAGTGTAACGAGAATATCGAGCCGCTAACCAATGGTGTGCGCATAATATCAACGCAGGCAGGCTCACAAATTGCCAAGTACAACAACGCCTCGTTTATGCTGGGCCTCGATGGCCGCCTCGATGAGGCAAACTGCCCCGTAATCGCCGGAACACTCATCTGGATGGGCAACTTCCACTTCGAGTTCCACAATACGTTTATGGCCAAGGTGCCTACGCTCTTCATGGGCGGCATAAACCCTGCGGCAAGCGACTATACGCTGGCCGCCAAAAGCTCTCTGGCAACACCCGAGATGGTATTTACCTACACCACCAACGGCAAGGGTGAGGCTTCGCGCACGCTCCACCGCTGGGCCCGTCACCATCAGCTGCTCGACGGCACAAAGGAGCGCGAGATATTGCTCAACTCGTGGGAGGGCGTACACTTCGATACGACGGAGGAGAACCTTGACGGTATGATCAAGGACTTCGCGGCTCTCGGCGGCGAGATGTTCGTCGTGGATGACGGATGGTTTGGTGTGAAGTATCCGCGCAACAATGCCGAGTCGTCGCTCGGCGATTGGCAGGTGGCTACCTCGAAACTTCCAAACGGCATACAGCCGCTCATCAACCGCACGCACAACAACGGCATGAAGTTCGGTATCTGGATTGAGCCCGAGATGGTCAATGTCAAGAGCGAGCTATACGAGAAGCACCCCGATTGGGTTTTGCGCCACGAGGGCTTCGAGCCATCGTATGGCCGCGGTGGCGGTCAGATGCTGCTCGACCTGACAAACCCGAAGGTGCAGGACTTTGTCTTCGGCGTGGTCGATAATCTGCTCACGGTATATCCCGACATCTACTACATCAAGTGGGACAACAATATGGAGATGCGCAACGCACAGTCGCAGTATCTGCCAAAGGCGTTGCAGTCGAACCTGCAGGTCGATTTCACGCTCGCCATCGAGAAGATATTGAAGCGCATACGCGCCAAATACCCGAAGGTTGTCATACAGCTATGCGCCTCGGGCGGCACACGTCTCAACTACGGCTTCATGCCTTACTTCCAGGAGATGTGGACCAGCGACCAGACCGACGCCTACCACCGCATACTTATTCAGTGGGGCTCGCTGAACTTCTACCCATCGAATATGTTGGCGGCGCACGTCGGCTCGGCATACAGCAAATATACTCAACGACTCATGGCCATCAAGTTCCGCTTCGACGTGGCCTCGATGTGCCGTCTCGGCATGGAGATGGTTCCGGCAAAGCTCAACGCGGCAGAACGCGAGTATGCCAAGCGAGCCATTGCCGAGTACAAGACCATACGTCCCGTAGTGCAGCAGGGCGATCTCTACCGCCTCATCTCGCCTTACGAGGGCGACAAGAACTTCACGTCGCTCATGTATGTCAGCGAGGCGAAGGAGAAGGCCGTACTCTTCGCCTACCGCCACATCATGCACGAGGCGATGTCGGATGTCATCATCCGTTTGCAGGGTCTGAAAGCCGATGCGAAGTACCGCATCCGCGAGGTAGCTCCCGAGGTGGATGGCAAGCCGGTGACCATCAGCGGCAAGGTCATCAGCGGCCGCGTGCTTATGCAGGAGGGCATCGTCATTCCGGAGCTCGTCAAGCGTTACACGCAGAACAAGCCTCTCGGCGAGGTGCGTGCCACGAATGACTATCGCAGCGTGGTACTCGAGCTTACGGAGGTAAAATAGCGTGGACACCAATGGTTATCAAAGCGCAGTTCAAATGCTCGTCGGAGCGCATCTCGCAGGTGCCCAAAGACTCGTTGAAGGATATCGCCTTCATCGGGCGCAGCAACGTGGGTAAGTCGTCGCTCATCAATATGCTGACGCGTCACAAGGGGTTGGCAAAGGTCTCCTCGACTCCCGGCAAGACCAAACTGATAAACCACTTCCTCATAAACGGCGAGTGGTATTTGGTGGATCTTCCGGGCTACGGCTATGCCCGCACCTCGAAGCGCGAGCGCGGAGCCTTCGCCAAGATTATCTTGGACTATGTTTTCAAGTGCGAGAAGATGCACTTCCTCTTCGTCTTGGTCGATTCGCGCTTGGAGCCGCAGAAGATAGACCTTGAGTTTATCGAGATGCTGGGCGAGGGGGGCATACCCTTTGCCATCATCTTCACCAAGTGCGACAAGCAGTCCGCCACGCAGACGCAACGTGCCGTCACGGCCTACAAGAAGCGGCTCGCAGAGCAGTGGGAGGAGTTGCCTCCGATGCTACTCTCGTCGAGCGAGAATGGGCAGGGGCGTGACGAGATATTGACATTTGTTGATAAAATTTTAGCAGAAAGCACCGAAGAGTAGTGTAAAACTGGACAGAAGTATTACCTTTGTGCTCGACAATTGAAGAAAACTCATATTAACTAATTCAAGCATATATGGCTATCCACAAAATCAAGTTCTTCACAGGTCGCGCTTCGCGCTACCTGGCTGAAAAGATCGTTGCTGCCTATGGCACTACTCTCGGCGAGTGCGAGGTTGTAGAGTTCAGCGACGGCGAGTTTCAACCGCACTTCATCGAGTCGATTCGCGGTTGCACGGTCTTCATCATTCAATCAACCTTCCCTAAGTCGGACAACCTTATGGAGTTGCTGATGATGATTGATGCGGCAAAGCGTGCTTCGGCCTACAAGGTTGTAGCGGTAATCCCTTACTTCGGCTGGGCCCGTCAGGATCGCAAGGATCGTCCACGCGTACCTATCACCTCCGCACTCGTGGCCAATATGCTCACGGTGGCTGGTGCCGACCGCGTGATGACGCTCGACCTGCATGCCGACCAGATTCAGGGTTTCTTTGATGTTCCGGTAGATGCGCTCTACGCCAGCGGCATCTTCATTCCTTACATCAAGAGCCTCGGCATCGAGAATCTCTCGATTGCTTCGCCCGACATGGGTGGTGCAAAGCGTGCCAGCACCTACGCAAAGTTACTCGAGACACCTATCATCATCTCGCACAAGGAGCGTGCAAAGGCCAACGTCGTAGGCTCGATGACCGCTATTGGCGAGGTCGAAGGACGCAATATCCTCATCGTCGATGATATGATTGACACGGCAGGTACCATCTGCATGGCTGCAAACATGTTGATGGAGCGCGGTGCAAAGAGCGTGCGTGCTGCAATCACCCACCCTGTACTCTCGGGCAAGGCCTACGAGCGCATTGCCGAGAGCGCATTGCAGGAGATTATCGTCACCGACACCATTCCGCTCAACGCCGAGAAGGATCTGTCGAAGTTCACCGTACTCTCGTGCGCCGACATCATTGCCGAGTGCATCGAGCGCGTACACAACTATCAGTCTATCTCGTCGCTCTTCTACAAATAGGGCCTCTCACGATATGATAGTGGGGTTGTCCAACATCAAGTTGAGCAACCCCATTTTTGTAGAAGTTATAGGACTTCCGTTTAGGCTAAAGAGTCTTTCGTTGAATTTGCCGTAGAGCATTGCTCTATTTCCGAAAAAAGTAGTAAATTTGCGGAAACAAACCTCTCGAAGAGTATGCTGAAGATTCGCAAACAGATTATAGGCGAGAACCTGCTCTACGCCGTCATATGGACGATCGTGTTGCTGGTGCCGTTTATGAATATCGGACTGATGTCGGAGGAGACCTTCGACCTTGACAACATTCTGCTTTCGTGGCTCAAGATTCTTCCATTCTTCCTGCTCTTTATCGTCAACAACAACTTGTTGCTCCGTCTGCTCTTCTACCGCAAGCGGTACATCGAGTTCACGATTATCAGTCTGCTACTCACCGTCACGGTATTCTCGCTTATCGAGGCCTATGAGCAGTCAGACTGGGCCATCGCCCTCTCGTTTGGCCGCATCGGCGACGTGGCATTCTCGCACCATATCTCGCTCGCTGTATTCCCGTGGTACGGCAATATCATCGCCGCGATTATCATGAACTTCGCAAACCTGGTCATCAAGAATATGTACCGCTCGATGCAGTCCGACGAGGATCAGCTACGCCTCGAAAAGCAGAACATACAGGCCGAGATGTACTACCTAAAGCATCAGATAAACCCCCACTTCTTCATGAATACGCTCAACAATATCCACGCCCTTGTGGATATCGATACCGAAGGGGCCAAGCGCAGTATCATCGAGCTGTCGCACATGATGCGCTACGTGGTCTATGAATCGCAGACCGACGGCATCTCGCTCAAAAAGGATATCGACTTCATCGAGAGCTACATCGAGCTGATGCGTATTCGCTACCCCGAGGAGGTAGATATACTCTTCAACTATCCGCGCTCGATTGTCGGACGTGTGGTTGTTCCGCCGCTCATCTTCATCGTCTTTGTCGAGAACGCTTTCAAGCATGGTGTAAGCTACAAGAAGAGCTCTTACATCCACATCGACATCGCGTGCAAGGGAGAGTTTGTCGAGGCCCGCATCGAAAACTCTGCATGCAACAAGAGGGCCGACCACAAGCCGGGTATTGGTCTCGAAAATGTACGCAAACGACTCGACCTTATCTACGGCAGTCGCTACACGCTGCATATCGACGACAAGCCAGAGAGCTATTGTGTAACACTCAAAATACCTATACTGAAATGATACGTTGCATAGCCATCGACGACGAGCCGCTTGCACTGCGACAAATCGCCGCCTATATCGGCAAGATTCCCTACTTGGAGCTCGTAGAGCGTTTCAACGACGCTCTGGAAGCGCAGCAGTGGCTGCTCCACAACGACATAGACCTTGTGTTCGTCGATATAAATATGCCCGACCTGACGGGAGTCGATTTGGTACGCTCGCTCGCCACACCGCCGATGATTATCTTCACGACGGCCTACTCCGAGTATGCCATCGAGGGCTTCAAACTCGATGCTATCGACTATCTGCTCAAACCGTTTGGCTTCGAGGATCTCTCACGCTCGGCCGCCAAGGCCCAGACGCTCTATGAGTTGCGACTGCTGCAAAAAGGGGCTACCGGCACGAGCGAAGAGGAGGAGAGCACTCCGACCAACGACAAGGAGTATATCTCCGTGCGTGCCGACCACAAGACCTCGCTCGTCAAGCTCACCAATATCGTATATCTCGAATCCGAGGGCGAGTATGTATGCCTGCATCTGAACGACGGCTCGAAGCTCATCACGCTCTTCCGTCTGAAGAACATGGAGAGCGCATTGCCATCCGATACCTTTATGCGCGTGCATCGCTCCTACATCATCAACCTTGCCTATATCTCGGGCTACACCAAGGGGCGTGTATTCCTCACAGGCGAAGATTATGTACCTATCGGCGAGAACTACAAGGAGGCTTTCGTGAAGTATATTAACGATAATTTCTAACCAAGCGACGGCATCCGGTCTATCTGCTTATAACAATCCGTGCGAAGTTCATAGAGGAGCGTTTCGAGACCGTTTGTGAGCATTATGTAGCGCGCCCCGACCACGGCATTGTAGCGTGCTGCCTGCTCATATACCGAGCGTGTGAGGCGCACATCAGCCGCCTTGCACTCGACAAGCAATTGCGGCCGCCCGTCGCTACCCGCCACAACGATATCGGCCCGTTGTGCCGTACCATTCAGCTGCACGGGATACTCCTGCACGATAGAGGTAGGAGCCACACCGCAATGCCCCGTCAGGAAGCCTATAACGTGTCGCCTCACCCACTCCTCGGGCGTGAGCAACAGGTAGCTGCGGCGCAACGCATCCCACACATAGGTCTTGTCCGCTTCGCGGCGGGCTCGCAGATGTATGGCAGGAAAATTGAGTTTCGGCAACGTGTTCATCGTACTTTTCAAAAAAGTTAGTACCTTTATGGCGTCAAAGATACGAAAATTATGAAGAAGTTACTGCTTTTATCACTCATATTCTTGTTGGCACTCTCGGCTCATGCATCGGAGAGAGCCGAGGCACCGCGCCGCAAACTCCTCCCACAGCACTCGGCCAAGGTCGATACTCCTTCGCGCTACGTCGAGTCACTCACCGTGTGGCAGAGCGCAAACGACACTCTGCGCTCGACATTCGCCATGCCCGTATGGTGGATCAACCGTCAGATACTCATTCGCATCGGGGGTGCCGAATGCGCCTACGACCTTATGGTAAATGGCCGCCACGCGGGCTACGCTTCGTCAGGAGCAACCGCCTCCGAGTTCAACATAACGCGCTACACCCAAGAGGGGCGCAATGAGGTGGCCATCGTACTGGCACGCACCGAGCGCGACAATGCCCTCTATCAGAACGACGTAAGAGGGTTGCACGACGTGGCGGTAGTATGCCAGCCTACCATCCGTGTGCGCGATATCGCTACGACAACACGCCTGAATGACAATGGCGATGGTGTTGCCGAGGTGAGCATTGCCGTGAAGTGCGATGCGCTCAATCCGAAGTCGTGTCGCCTGCACTACGCACTGCGCCTCAACGACTCGATACTCCTCACCGAGGGTTACCGCGAGATGAGCCTCAATATGCGTCGTGAGGACACCGTGCGCTTCGCTTGCGTAGTGCCAAAGAGCGCATTGTGGAGCCGCCGAGAGCCGCACCTGCTGCGCCTCGACATCGAAAACAAGATAGACAACCGCTTGGCCGAGAGGGTGTCGTGTGACGTAGGTCTGCGACACACAGCTCTCAAAGAGAATATTCTGCGTATAAACGGCGAGCCCGTAACGCTGCACCTTGCCGAGGCAAAGGCCCTGAAGAGCCTCGACGAGTTGGAGCGATTTGGCTACAACGGCATCATCATCGACTGCGACAATCGCACTGACTCGCTACTCACCGAGTGCGACCGCCGAGGTATCTACGCTGTCGTCTGCGCTCCTATCGACACGCGCTCGTTGGGCAACGATATCCGCCGCAACGGCAACCCGACCAACAATCCCAACTATACGGATAGCTTCCTGCGCCGTAACTATCAATCGCTACACACCACGAAGCATCACCCTTCTGTCATCGGCTATATGATTGGTCGCGGCACTACGCGCGGCATAGCCATCTACGAGAGCTACCTGCGTATGAAGAGTCTGGCGCCCGACCTCCCAATACTCTACCCAGGAGCCGAGAATGAGTGGTGCACCGACCGTGTAAATATCAAATAGGAGTTTTTCGGAACGCACGCCCTCAACCACTACTCGAAAATCGTATTGACGATTATCGAGGTTGCACCCTGATGCTTGGAGGTGTACTCCTTGGCTGCACGCGCCGTGGCAGCCAGATAATCGGCATCGTCACGCAGAGGGACAAACCATGCCGCAAGCTCTTCATAAGAGCCGACAGATGTCGCTGCGCCAAGTGAAATCATATCGCGTGCCTCCTTGAACTTATGGTAATTAGGGCCAAAAGCTATCGGCAGACCGAAAGTTGCCGCCTCGAGCGTATTGTGGATACCTACGCCGAAGCCGCCTCCGATATATGCCCAAGTGGCATAGCCATAGACCGACGATAGCATACCCATCGTATCGAGCACCAGCACCTGACACTCCGACGAAGCCCCCTCCGCAACGGCCGTATAGCGCACAGTGCCACCCTTGACCGTCGCCTCGAGAAGCGCGATGCGGCGATTGTCCATCTCGTGTGGTGCCACCACAAACTTAATGTGCGGATTGTCGTTTGCGAGCCTCACGATAATCTCCTCATCGGGCCCCCACGTCGAGCCGGCGACAAAGAGTTGCGACTCGCCCTTGAACTTCTCGACGATATCTATACGCTTGGCCGCGGCAGCAATCTGCGCCACGCGGTCGAAGCGCGTATCGCCTGCCACAACAACATTGTCGTAGCCCAATTGTGCGAGAAGCTGCTTCGAGCCCTCGTCTTGCACGAAGATGGTATCGAATGTCTCGAGAGCCTCGCGCCACATATATCCATAGCCCTTGAAGAAGATGGAGTCGGGGCGGAAGATGGCCGAGACAATATAGGTCTTAACCTCGCGGCGGCGCAACTCGGCGAGCATATTGAGCCAAAACTCGTACTTGACGAATATGGCAGCCTCGGGCTTGACGATATCCAAAAAACGGCGCACATTGCCCGGCAGATCGGCCGGCAAGTAGAAGATATAGTCGGCACCCTCATAGTTCTTACGAATCTCATAGCCCGAAGGCGAGAAGAAGGTGAGCAATATCTTGTAGTGCGGATAGTCGCGACGAATCTGCTCGATAATCGGACGGCCCTGCTCGAACTCGCCGAGCGAAGCGGCGTGAACCCACACTACACGATCCTCGGTACCGATGGCCTGTGTCATGCGCTCGAAGAGCCCCTTGCGTCCCTCGTGCCACATACGCGCCTTGGCTTGCCAAGGCGAGAGCAGGCCTATCACCGCCTGATAGAGATAGATTCCTATGTTATAGAGCCACATAATTTTGTTGCGGAGTTTGTTTCGTGGTGCAAAGATACTTATTTTTTATACCAAAAGCAACACTACCACCCGTATTGCATAGCATTCTCAACATAGCGCACCGCGCACGAGCCATCGGGCATCGACTCGACAGCCGCCAGGTCGAACTGCGGCTCGAGCCTCACGCGGTGTTGCGCCATATATGCCGCGGCACAACGGCGCAGAGCCTTCAGCTTACGCTCGTTGATAGCCTCCTCGGGTGAAGTCATCGAACCACTATGCCGAGTCTTCACCTCGACGAAGTGTATGCGGTCGAAGCGCGTAGCGACGATATCTATCTCGTCGCGCCCACTCCGCCAATTGAGGGCCTCAATCATAAACCCATGACGGCGCAACCACTCTACCGTAGCGGCCTCGCCCGACGCACCGGTCTGCTGCTTTTCGGTCATATATTTAATTAATAAATAGGTATCTACAACAAGAATTGCAGGTCGTCACCCGCCGCCACCTCGTAAGGCGCGATGCCTCGCTTGAAGATACGCATCGGGCGCGAGCCTATAAGCTCCAACACTCCGCCGCGCAGGCGCAACATACAACCCTCGCGCAGGCCCACCACATAGCGGCGCGGATTGGCCTCGATATACTCCAAGATGCGCTGCTCGCGAGTCTCGCCGGCATGTCCCTCCGGATTGGCATCGAGATAGTGCGGATTTATCTGGAAACGCACCGCTCCTATCGCGCGGAACGACTCGGGCTCGACAATCGGCATATCGTTGGTCGTGCATATCGTCGGGCAACACACGTTGCTGCCGGCCGACCATCCGACGTAAGGCACACCCTCCTTCACACGGCGCAAAATAGCACGCATCAACCCCTGCTCCTGCATCTTTTTGGCCAGAGCAAAGGTGTTGCCACCACCGACACATATAGCCTCGGCCTCGAGGATAGCGCGGCGCGGATTTTTGCAACGATGTACCGAGCGTACACGCACACCTATCTCGTCGAAACGCTGCTGCACCTTGCGCTCATACTCGTCGTAGGAGAAAGTCACGGCCGCATAGGGCACAAAAATGACCTCCGACACCCCTGCGAGGTGCTCGGCAATCTGATTTATCGGGTACTTGAGGTACTCCTCACCCGCATTCGTGGAGTTGGATATAAGAAGTAAATTCATGTTTGATTTAATTTGTTGATTATCTGATGGTTGCAAAAATGTATCAAAATTCGGGTATTAAAATATTTGCTTATTTTTGCCAAAGATAATAAAAAAGTGTTATTTTTGCGAAGTTTATGTGCGGTAATTTTTCTCGTTTAGAGGGATATTATCGGCTGAACGTAACTAAAAGTTGGATTTTACCGCAACTAAATAATTGTTTAACTAAAAACTGAAAGTTATGTCAGAAATTCAAGACAAAGTTGTAAAGATTATCGTTGACAAGTTGGGCGTAAAGGCTGAGGAGGTTACTCCTGAAGCAACATTCACTGGCGCACTCGGTGCTGACTCATTGGATACCGTAGAGCTCATCATGGAGTTCGAGAAGGTTTTCGACCTTCAGATTCCTGACGAGGTTGCCGAGAAGATCTCGACTGTTGGCGACGTTATCAAGCTCATCGAGGAGCAGCAGAAATAGTTTGAGTATTAACACCCACACCGCGACACAATAACCAATAAAATGAAATTACAACGACGGGTAGTAATCACCGGCATAGGAACAATCAACCCTTTGGGCCACAACATCGAAGAGTATTTCTCAAACCTTGAAAAAGGTGTTAGTGGCGGTGCTGAAATTACACACTTTGACCCGACCAATTTCAAATCGCGTGTCGCATGTGAGGTGAAAAATTACGACTGGTCGAAATACTTCGACCGCAAAGAGGTACGCAAGTACGACCTCTTCGCCCAGTTCGCAATGATTGCGGCTGCTGAGGCGATGGAGGATGCGGCGTTTGATTTCGAGAAGCTCGACAAGAGGCGCGCAGGTGTCATCTGGAGCTCGGGCATCGGAGGCATACAGACTTATTTCGACGAAGTGATGGGTTGGGCCGAGGGAGGAGGAATCCCTCGGTTTAGCCCTTTTTTTGTTCCGCGACTCATCACCGACATCGTTGCCGGACACATCTCCATCAAGTACGGACTCAAAGGCCCGAACTACAGCGTTACATCGGCCTGTGCATCATCTAATCACGCGATGATTGATGCGATGAACACGATACGCTTGGGCAAGGCCGACGTTATCGTGACGGGCGGCTCGGAGGCTCCTATCATAATCCCTGCCGTAGGAGGCTTCTCTTCGATGCAGGCACTCTCTACCCGCAATGACGACCCTGCACACGCCTCGCGACCATTCGACCGCGACCGTGACGGATTTGTGATTGCCGAGGGTGCAGGAGCACTCATCTTCGAGGAGTACGAGCACGCCGTAGCTCGCGGAGCAAAAATCTATTGCGAGGTTGCTGGAGGCGGCATGTCGGCCGATGCATATCACATGACTGCCCCACATCCGGAGGGTGAGGGTGCTATGCAATCGATGCAGGATGCGCTCGACGATGCCGAGATGCGTGTCGAGGATATCGACTACCTCAACACCCACGGAACCTCAACCCCTCTCGGCGATATTGCCGAGATTAAGGCTGTGCAGCAACTCTTTGGCGAGCACGCCTACAAGATGAATATATCATCCACCAAGTCGATGACGGGCCACCTTCTCGGTGCCACGGCCGCTATCGAAGCCCTCGCCTGCGTTATGGCTATAACCAAGGGTGTCGTGCCGCCGACCATCAATGTCGAGAATCTCGACCCACAAATCGACGACAAGTTGAATCTTACTCTCGGGGAGGCACAGCGGCGCAACGTGAGCGCGGCTATGAGCAACACCTTCGGCTTCGGAGGTCACAACTCGACCATCATTCTCCGAAAGTTATAAACCGCATACCACAGTGTTTGAATGGCTAAAACGTCCGATACGTCGCAATTTCGGACGCGATAAGATATACTATCGAATGATTGACGATATGTTCGGTTTCATACCGCACAATATCGAACTATATAAGGCAGCTCTTATCCACAAGTCTGCCTCACTCGAGGCCGATGGGCACACCATCAACAACGAGCGACTCGAATTTTTGGGAGATGCCATCATCGAGAGCGTCACCTCGGACTACGTCTTTATCGAGTTTCCGGAGTACGACGAGGGGGCTCTCACGAAGCTGCGCTCGAAGATGGTGTCGCGCCAGTCGCTCAATGCCGTGGCGTGCAGTCTCGGTCTCGACAAGTGTATCATCTGCAGCCGCTCGGTCAATCTCACGCAGAAGCACATCTACGGCGATGCCTTCGAGGCGATGATGGGTGCCATATACCTCGACCAAGGCTACGACTTTACAAACCGACTGCTCATCAACTACATCTACCCTACATATCTGCCTCTCGAGGAGGTCAATGAACAGGAGACCGACTTCAAGAGCCGTCTTATAGAGTGGGGACAGAAGAATCACCACGCCGTGCTCTTCCGCACACGGGGCGACTCCCGCAGCTCAGGGCGCAACTTTAAGTGTGTGGTGCTTATTGACAACATCGAGGTCGGGCACGGTGTCGGCACCTCGAAGAAGGAGGCCGAGCAGAGTGCCGCACACTCCGTGTCGCAGGAGTTCAGCGACGAGACATGCGCACGCATCCTCGACCGACTCGATCGACTCGAGCAATAGAAGGCCATGAAGGAACTCTACAATAAAATCTCGTTGCACGGCATAGGGGCTCTCTCCGACGAGGAGCTACTGGGCGTTGTTACGGCCAATCGCGAGCTCGCCTCGCAGATTCTTGGCGAGACGGGCAGTCTTGCGCAGCTCGCGGCTGCAGACCTCGCACGTCTGCGTATGACGGCAGGTATGGGATTGCGCCTTGCTTCGCAGATTCAGGCCGCGGCCGAGCTTGGGCGGCGCATAGCCGCGGCGAGTGAGCTCACCTCGACCACTATCCAGTCGAGCGACGATGCCGTGAAGGTGCTCTCACCCCTGCTCCGTCCGCTCAGCCACGAGGAGTGCCGCGTGCTCTACCTGACCAACGCCAACCGCATCATCGAGTGCTGCTGCATCAGCCGCGGAGGACTGCAGGCCACAGTGGTCGATTGCCGTCTCATCATCAAACGCGCCCTGGAGCTCCTCTCCACGCAGATTATCGTGGCGCACAACCACCCATCGGGCAGTGCCGAGCCGAGCGACGCCGACAAAAGCCTCACACAGCGTATTCGCGAGGCCGCTGCGCTCTTCGACATACGCCTGCTCGACCACATCATCATCGCCTCATCGGGCGAGACCACATCCTTCAAATCGAGGGGACTGCTCTAATCTACACACATCAAAGGGGTAAATTATGCCCTCTTGCGAAGTTTTTCCGACAACCATTTAATATTTTTTGTATCTTTGTCGGTTAGGAAGCAAATAATTACAAAATACACATACAGTATGACACAGGAAGAACTCTTCAAGAAGTTGGTCGCTCACTGCAAGGAGTACGGCTTTGTATTCCCATCGAGCGAGATATATGACGGCCTCGGTGCCGTGTATGACTATGGCCAGAATGGCGTGGAGTTGAAGAATAACATCAAGCGTTATTGGTGGGATTCGATGGTCAAGCTCCACGAAAATATCGTGGGTATCGACGCCGCAATCTTCATGCACCCACGCACTTGGGAGGCTTCGGGGCACGTTGCTGCCTTCAACGACCCGCTTATCGACAACAAGGACTCGAAGAAGCGTTACCGCGCCGATGTGCTTATCGAGGAGTGGATGGCCAAGCAGGACGAGAAGATTCAGAAGGAGGTTGATAAGGCCCGCAAGCGTTTCGGCGAGTCGTTCAACGAGGAGCAGTACCGCTCGACATCGCCTCGCGTAGCGGAGATTGCCGCCAAGCGCGATGAGGTGCACGCCCGCTTTGTGAAGGCGTTGGAGGAGAACGATCTTGCAGAGCTGCGCCAGATAATCCTCGACTGCGAGGTTGTATGCCCTATCTCGGGCACACGCAACTGGACGGAGGTACGACAGTTCAACCTTATGTTCTCGACACAGATGGGCTCGACGGCCGAGGGTGCCAACACCATCTACCTACGTCCGGAGACGGCGCAGGGTATCTTTGTCAATTACCTCAACGTGCAAAAGACCGGTCGTATGAAGCTGCCTTTCGGTATTGCGCAGATTGGCAAGGCCTTCCGCAACGAGATTGTGGCCCGCCAGTTCATCTTCCGTATGCGCGAGTTCGAGCAGATGGAGATGCAATTCTTCGTGCAGCCGGGTACCGAGATGCAGTGGTGGAACGAGTGGAAGAATACGCGTATGGCTTGGCACCGTGCCTTGGGCTTCGGCGACGAGAACTACCGTTTCCACGACCACGACAAGCTGGCCCACTACGCCAACGCTGCTACCGATATCGAGTACAACTTCCCATTCGGCTTCAAGGAGGTGGAGGGTATCCACTCGCGTACCGACTTCGACCTCGGTCGCCATCAGGAGTACTCGGGTAAGAAGATTCAGTACTTCGATCCGGAGCGTGGCGAGAACTATGTTCCGTATGTTGTCGAGACCTCGATCGGTGTGGATCGTATGTTCTTGCAGGTTATGTCGGCCTCGTACTGCGAGGAGAAGCTCGAGAATGGCGAGGAGCGCGTAGTGCTCCGCCTGCCGGCTTGCCTTGCCCCTACGAAGGTGGCCGTTATGCCGCTCGTCAAGAAGGATGGTCTGCCAGAGAAGGCTCGCGAGATTATCGACCTGCTGCGCTACGACTTCAACGTCGCCTACGACGAGAAGGATTCGATTGGCAAGCGTTACCGCCGTCAGGATGCCGTAGGTACGCCATTCTGCGTGACGGTCGATCATCAAACCTTGGAGGATGGCACCGTAACGGTTCGCCACCGCGACTCGATGACGCAGGAGCGCATCGCTATCGAGGCTCTCTACGGTATGGTCGCCACTGCTACATCTTTCGCACCGCTCTACAAGAAGCAGTAGAATGGGGCGAATACTTGCCATCGACTACGGCACACGCCGCACGGGATTGGCCGTCAGCGACCCTTTGCAGATTATTGCCACGGCACTCGAAACGGTCGAGACCAAGCAGTTGGAACGATACGTTGCCGACTACTGCGCCAAGGAGGAGGTAACGACCATCGTCGTCGGCAAACCCTCGCAGATGAACGGCGAGAAGAGCGAAACTATGCGCTTCATCGAGCCGTTGGTTGGTCGCCTGAAGCACAATTTTCCCGACAAGGAGATCGTTCTCTATGACGAGAGATTTACGTCGGTCATAGCACAACGCACCATCCGCGAGAGCGGCATAGGTAAGATGGCTCGTCGCGACAAGGCGTTGGTCGATAAGGTTGCGGCAACAATTATTTTGCAATCCTACATGGAGAGCAACCGATAAGTTTAACAACAAACAGCTAATGGCCAAGGGCTAATGGCTAAAACTGATAATATGATATACCCGATAGTTATCTACGGCAACCCCGTATTGCGCAAGAAGAGCGAGAATATCGACTCGTCGTACCCCGACTTCAAGAAACTTGTTGATGATATGTGGCTGACACTCGAGGAGGCGAGTGGTGTGGGACTTGCTGCGCCACAGATTGGCAAGAACATACGCCTCTTTATTGTCGATTGCACGCCGTGGGCCGAGGAGGTCCCCGAGCTTGCCGACTTCCGCAAGGTCTTTGTCAATGCCGAGATATACGAGCGCTCGGAGGATACGGACCTCTTCGAGGAGGGGTGCCTCTCGTTGCCGGGCATACACGAGAATGTGAGCCGCCCAAAGCGTATCCGTATGCGCTACCTCGACGAGGAGTTCGTTGAGCACGACGAGGAGTTCGACGGCTACCCTGCGCGCGTCATTCAGCACGAGTACGACCACCTCGAAGGCGAGGTATTCACCGACCGCCTCTCGGCTCTACGACGCAATCTGTTGAAGAGCAAGATTTTGAAGCTCGCCAAAGGCCAATATCGTTGCGCTTACAAGACCAAGTAGCACTGCCGACCGAGCTTACGATAAAGAGGCTGTCCAACAGATTTTGTTGCGACAGCCCCTTGTGTTTGCAGCGTAGGTGCTCCTACTTCTTGAGTTGCATCATAAATATCGGTGTCATCTCGCGATACTTTGCATTCTGGAAGGTACGACGACCACGTCTTACAATCTCACCCTTCACCGTACCCACGATATGCATCTGCCATATAGGGCGGTTCTTGCGATTCTTGAAGCGTTTCTCCAAGACAGTCTCATCGAGTTTGATATTGATGACCTTCTCGGTCTCCTCCGGCATTATGGATATAGGCTCGAGTGTGAAGAGTCTATTCTTGTTACCCAAGAGCAGCTCGACAGGGTCGTTGAAACCCGGGTCTTTCTCAATCTTCACCTTTATAGGTATCTCCTTGTCATCGACCGAGAAGCGCAACACCTTTTCGAGGTCAAGATCCACGGACATACGATATGGCGAAGGCTCCGTCACATCGAGTGCAAGCTCCGAGGCCTGAATATGGTGGGTGTAGTAGAAAGCCTGCTCCATCTTATCGACAGGCACCACATCAGCCTGCTCGCGCCCATCAGGGCCCGGATAGTTCATCTTCACCTTTATCGGGAATCGCTTAACCTCGGCACCCTTTGGCGCAGTTATCGAGACATCCCACTTGCGGCCACTGCGCAAACGGAGGCTGCTTGTCGTATATCCCTTCGGCAAACCCTGCACCGAGAGCTCGGCAGGTCGTTTCAGACGGCCCGTAACATCGACACGGAACGACGATGTGCCACCCGACGGAATGGTGATGTTGGCCGGCGATACAAAGGCGTTGAACGACGGCAGCTGACGGTGACAGCGCAGCAGGTAGTGATAGTCCTTACCATAGCCACGGTGCAAATCCTCAACCTCGAGAGTCATCTCACAGGCACGGCGCGAGGTGTATTTCAATATAGGGTCAGCGTGGAAGGTCATCAGGCCCTGCATCGGGTCCTCCGTGTCATCGACCTCGGCAACAACCTTGCCGAACTCGTTGCGCAGCCTTATCACGGCATCAATGCGCGAGTCGTTGCGGCGGCCTATAAGCTCGACGATAAGTGGCTGCTTCTCCTCGAGGAACACCTTATACTTCTTGACCCTCGACGTTGCAGTCAGCGAGTCGGCAATAGCCGTATTGAGCGATAGCACAGCACCCTCCTTCGGACATTGGAGCAGGCGCGTGCCCTTTGGCAGCGCGTAGAACTGCACGGCATTCGATGTTCCCGTATCGTTTGTATAGGTCAGACGGTTGTAACCCTCCTTCTTCACCTTGGCCGTAGCCTTCGTGTGCGAGAGGTTCACACCCTCGATATCCTGCTTCACCTTCTTACCCACAACGCCATATGCCGGATAGCGACCCGTGACAAACGGAATGACACCGAGGTGTATGCGGTAGTTAAAGTCCTGACGACCGCGATATATGGCATCGTGAATCATCAGCGTATAGTCACCATCCTTCGGCAGTGTGGCCATAATCACCGGATCGACGTGATGGTGGTAGTCATCCGAGTAGGCAACCTCTCGACCCCGCGAATCGACAATCTTGATTACCGGCTGGAACCATCCGGGCACCGCATCAGCGATATACGGAACGAGCTCGCGCCCCTTGACCGCCGCAACGATAGTCTCGCCCTTGCGGCCCGAGAACTTGAAGTAATCCACACCACCCGGCGTAACGTAGCCGCACAGTACCGCAGGGAGCTTATTGACTCTGTTCGGCTTACCCATCGATGACTTCTTGTTCTCCTGGAAGTTCGGGTACGAAGCCACCTCGAAAGGCAACATATTCGACACACCCTTCGGGCCTTGCAGACGCAGGTCGTACATTCCGCACGGCACATCCGGCGCAATGGTAATCACAATCTTCATCTTGTCGGCCAGCTGCGGGCTGCTCTGGTCGTTCAGACGGCGACGCTTACGCTTAGTCGTCGCGCTCTCCTTGACGGGCTTCAACTCACCCTTGATACCCGGGTGGCTGAATAGCACCTTGACCGCCCGATTGATGTTGAGTCCGCCGGCCTCTATCTCGACCGTTGTGCCCACCTGTCCGCCGGCCGGCTGAAGGTAACCCATCGTCATCTTCTGTGCATAGAGCGTTGTGGCAAACAACGTGCACAGAACGGCAAGTATTATATTTCTCGTCTTCATAAGGCTACTTCTTTTTAATATCAATGATTTCGTAAAGCAATCCGTGTTCATCCGGCTTTTCCAGCAGCGACGGAAGTATCGGCAGGTCGCCCTCCGAAACGTGCGGCAACGTGCCATAAGGGTCGATGCCCATCAAGAGATATATCGTGCCGATAAGGTCGCACGGCCATACGGGACGCTCCGCTACCTCCTCGCCGGTCTTGTTGGTCTTGCCGACAACCTTGCCGCCATGGAAGCCACCACCGGCCACCAGATAGCTGAACGTCTTGCCGAAGTGAGCGCGGCCACCATTCCACGGAGCCTCCCATAACACCTTCGGCGTGCGGCCGAACTCACCGCCACACAGCACTATGGTGCTCTCCAGCAAACCTCGTGCATCCAAGTCAGATATAAGGGCCGACAACGCCTTGTCGAGCTGCGGTAACATGGAGTTCATTCGCTGGAAGTGCTTCTTGTGGGTATCCCAACCCGTCATACGCACATTGACAAACGGCACACCCGCCTCGACCAATCGTCGAGCCACAAGGCACGACTGACCGAGCTTCGACTTGCCGTATCGCTGACGCACCGAGTCGGGCTCATTGTCAAGATTAAAGACCTCGCGGCTGTTACCCCATATAAACTCCATATTCACGCCTCGGAGCGAGTCGATCTTCGCCTTCTCTATGTCGTTCTTCTCGAACTCGCCGAGCAGCGACATTCGCTGGCTCATACGCTCTTTATCGACAAACTTATTGACCACACCCTCAACCTCGTAGGTCTTCGACTCCGGGCGACCGCCCGTATCAAACGACTTGTAGGCATTGCCGAGGAAGCCGCCCTCGTTGAAGCGGCTGTTGGCCGCCGTGACGGAGATGTAGCATGGCAACACGCCCTTGTAGCTGTCGCGCAACTTGTAGGATATCACCGCGCCAAACGACGGATAGACCACCGCTGCGCCCGACGTATCGCCGGTAATCATAGCGTAGTGGCCCGTCTCGTGTGCATTACTGCCGTGCGTCATAGTGCGTATAAGCGAGTACTTATCGGCCATCGTGGCGAGCAACGGGAGCTTCTCGCCAATCTCGATACCCTCGACATTGGTCTTGGCTACACCCTTGAGACTACCCGTATAGCTTCTTCCGGCCTCGGGCTTAGGGTCGAAGGTGTCGGTCTGCGCAGGGCCACCATCCAGATAGACCAGAATCACAGACTTGGCACTCTGGGCATCAGCACCCAAAAGCACTGCCAACGATAGAATTAAGGTCAGATATATCTTTTTCATAGTGTTGATGTTTAGTGGTTATAAAGGAACTCGTTGCTGTTTATCTGCATCCACACAATATCGTAGGCCAACTCATTCAGCGGCAGTTTATTGCGCTTCATATACTCGGTATATTGCTCAATCTCCTGCGCCGTAGCTCTGCGCGACAGCGTGCGCAGAGTGATTGCATTTGCCACCGGCTGCACCTCGGTCTGCTCCTTACAAAGACGTTTGATGAACGGGCTGCGGCGGATACGTTTTTCGAGATCCGACGAGTTCATCAAATAGAGCAACTGACGCGAGGTTATCGCATTGTTACGCTGGCTCTCGAGCGACACGTCGCGCGATACCTTGCCGAAGAGCTCAAGCTCCGATGAGGAGACCGTAGCATCGCCCAAATGCGTCGAGCGCGTTCTCGGCGGATAGAATGTAAATGGCTCCGGCACACGGCTGCTGTATGTCTTCCAAATGCCCGTCACCGAAGCCAGGGCATCGACAATGACCTCTGCCGGCAGTCGCTGCGGCACGAACTCGCCCTCGGGTGCAGCCTTCGAGTTGAACTCCTCGGACATCAGAATCTTGCACAGCAGCTTGCGCATATCGTACTTGCTCTTTATGAAGTAGTCAGTCAGCGCATTGAGCAGTGCGGGATCCGACGGTTTATTGTCCGCACGCCAATCGTCAGGCTCGTGCACAATACCCTTGCCGAATACCCAATACCACATTCGATTGACCATCACCTCGGCGAAGCGACGGTTCGACGTGAGCCAATCGACGTAGGCCTCACGCCAGTCTGAATCAGGGAGAATCGTCAATGCCGTGCCATCCTCCAACACTATTCTATCCCAAGGTCGCTCCTTGTGAATATTGAGGTATATAATCTCCTCTTTCCACTCCTTGGTCGATTTGAACTTTATCTGCGAGAAGCAGAGATGTCCGTTGTCCTTGCAGTTGCGGTTGCCGAGGAAGAGGAGGTTTATGTTGGCGTAGAAGTTCTCGGGTGTACGCCTCTGAAATCCGCGATAGAAGTTTGCGGCCGGTGCTCGAAAGTTGCTACCCTCCGAGAGGAGCAGATTGCGCACCATCTTATCGTAAGGCACATTGTTGAGCAACTGCTCGTACACCCAGCGGTTATAAGCCTGCACACCATTGGGCCAGAGGTTGCTCGGGAACTCCGATTTTATGCGCAGAATATCGCCCCAATGCATCTGCATATATTTGAGGCCGAGTTCGCTCTCGACGAGGCGTTTGACGAGAGCCTCGCGCTTCTTCGGGTTCTTCGAGTCGGCAAATTTCTCACACCCACTCGGGCCGGGCAGCGTACCGGTCACCGTGAGGTGCGCACGGCGATAAAACACCTCATCGCTGCATCTCTCTGCAGCAGTTGCCTGCGCCGTCGAGAGGAGCAGAGCGACAATGAAGATTAGTAGAGTTTTCATGATTTACGCTATTAATATTCCCTCAATTTCCACCAGAAGTTCCTGACGGCACACGTCGGCGATGGAGTAAACTACCGGAATGTGCGGATAGGCCTTCTCGACCACCTCGCGCACGGCATCGTAGTCCTCGGCCTCCTTGACAAAGACGTGCAGCCTAACATATTTCAGCTCGTAAGGCTTGCAGCCGAAGCGCACAAGGTTCTCCTTCGAGACGAGATATTCGATATTCTCTATCGTGCGCACAGTCTGCATCGCAGCCGACGAGGCGTCGACACTCTCCTCGCCACGAATAGCCGCCGTGCCCGACACGAAGCAGCAGGCACCGCCCGCACGCTCGATAAGCTTCGCACGCTCGAACTTCGGCGTGCTCTTCACGGCATTCGCATCGTCATCGACCAGCACGCGCTTCGAATAGACGTGCGCCGCCACCTGCAGCGGGTTGTCTATCGGGAATATGCAGCCCTCGCACTTGAAGGCTATGCCGCCGACGATGATACCCTCGCCCTCGGCACCTATGCCCGTTGCCGCAGGATATCCGTTCTGCCACTGCCCCTTGGCGTAGTATGCCGAGCGGGCGTCGTTGAACTCCTGATAGTTCTGCTTGCTGCCCTTGTACGACACTATGCTGCCTATGTAGTTCCATTGGCGTACGATGTCGTCCACCGCAAAGCCGTGCTTCGCGAGCAGTGCATCGAGCTTTGCGAATACCTCGCCACTCTGCTGCGCCACGCTTGCCGCGAAGTCCGCAGCGGGTATGCCCTCTACGAAGAGCATCTCGCCACCCTCCGCAATGCCGTAGCACACGCCCTCGTGCTCGCCAAAGCGTATCGCCTCATCGCCATCGAGCGCATATATCTCCACGGCGAGGCCGCCCGTCGGCAGCAGACGTTGCGGTATGAGCGTCACGGGCACACGTCGCCCGAGCTCCCTATAGACGACCGCCTTTACTTGGCCGAGCAGGTCGTGATACTCCACCTCCTCGCTCGTTCCGCATACCACAACGCCGCAAACCCTGTCGGCCGGCACCGCAGCGAGCACCTCGCCGAGCGCGGCAGCACGCGGCATATCGATAGTCGATGAATATATTTGTAGTCCCATAAGGTTAGGTTGGTTACTCTTATATTAAGACAAATATACGAATAAAAAGTTAAAATGCAAACCGTAAATATCTCCTATTTCGCGCACACCTCTCCGCCTCACACAACGAGGGTCGGAATAGCAGCGCAGCCTTGCAGCGTGCTCGAGTGGCAGGCAAAATAAAAAGGAGCTGTCGCAACACAACTTGTCGGACAGCCCCTTACACTTAAAGTTGCAGCCAAAAACCTAACTCCGAATTTGAATTGCAGCGTCGGTGCAAGTCACTCGGCCATGGCTCAAAAGTACGCCGAGCGAGCGTTTGAAGAGCTTTTTGCTCATATTCAGCTTCTCGCGAATCTCCTCGGGAGAGCTACTGTCCGTAAGGGCGAGCGAGCCGCCGGCCGCAACAACTGCATCGTAGAGAATCTCAGCCGAGTCTTTGACCTGCGCAAAGCCCTTCTGCTGCAACGAGAGGTCGATGCGGCGGTCGTCCGTGACACGCGATACGAAGGCCTGCACCCTGTCGCCGAGCGCGATGGGGCGGAAGAGTTGATTCTTGTACAACATTCCCCAATGGCGGTTCTCGACAATGCAGCGGAAGCCTATCGGGCTCTCCGACACAACGAGGGCCTCGACCTGCTGGCGCGGAGCAACCGTGACAATATCGTCGTTATTGACATAGGCTTTAAGCTTGTTGGTCGCCACGCAGCGCGACGTGATGCTATCGACGTACATATAGACAGCGTAGTGGTGTCCTACGACGATGCCGCCCTGTTGATTGCGGTTCGGGAGGAACAGATCCTTGCCCGTAACGCCCCAATCGAGGAATGCACCGTGGATATTCTTATCCACAACCTCGAGCCACGCCACACGCCCGACCGTAATCTTCGGCCTCTCGGTCGTGGCGACGATACGATCCTCCGAGTCGTGATAGACGAACACCTCAACCTCGTCGCCCACCCTCTGCGTGAGCGACACATAGCGGTTCGGCAGCAGCACCTCGGCACCCTCCTCGTCAGCGAGGTAGAGGCCGTAGTCCGACACGCGCGACACGCTCAACGTCTGAATCTCTCCGATTTTCATCCTATGCGATTTTTACGCCGCAAAAATACTAATTCTATTCAAGAATTAAAAATTACGAGGGTGCTAATCGTCGCTTTTCGGGCGGTTCAACCCCAAAACGGGACGCTTGGCCGTGCTGATTCCTAACCTTTTGCGCTTTTTCATATCTTTGCAGGTAGAACAAACCCAACCGAAGATGTCGAAGAGAGGATACATTACACTTGTGGCCATATTTGCCATTCTCGCTGCATCGGCCGCCAACCGCACACGCCTCAGCTTCCGACTGCTCGACGCTGCGAGCAAACGAGGCCTTCCCGGGGCTGTTATAGAGGTGGCACCGACGAGCGATGCAACCGACAAGAGCTACTACACCTCGGGGCGCGACGGCTACACCGAGGTTGCATTGAACAAAGGCGAGTACAAGATTGTCGCCTCGTTTGTCGGCTACGAGGACAAGACTATGGTCTGTCGTGCCGAAGGCGAGCGGATGTCGCTGGGAGATATACTTATGCACGAGGGCGTTACGAAGATTGATGCTGTAGTTAAGCAGGTGCATCAGTTCCGCACAACGCAGAATGCCGACACGCTGATATACAACGCCGAGGCCTTCAAGACCACCAAGGATGCAGAGGCCGAGCGACTGCTGTCGAAGATGCCGGGCATAGTGGTCGAGGATGGGCAGGTAGAGGTGCAAGGCGAGCAGGTGAAGCGCGTATTTGTGGATGGCGACGAGTTCTTCGGCGAGGATGTAACGATGGCCATAAAGAGCATTCCGGCCGAGATTATCGACAAGGTGGAGGTGTTCGACAAGCTCAGCGACGAGGCAGAGTTCGCGGGCATCGACGATGGCGACAGCTACAAGGCGATAAACTTCGTTACCAAGAAGAAGATGCGCAACGGTTGGTTCGGAAAGGCCTATGCGGGGCTCGGCTGGCAACCGCAGAACGACGCTGCGTCGTTCAACCCCAAGTATCTCGTCGGAGGCAACATCAACTCCTTCCACAACAAGCAGAAGGTGACGCTCATAGCCCTCTTCAACAACATCAACCAGCAAAACTTCTCATTCGAGGATCTGCTGGGCGTGAATACCTCCTCGCAGCGCGGAGGTCGTGGTGGCGGAGGCGGAGGCAACCAATTTATGGTGCGGCCACAGCCGGGAGTGGCTCTTGTGAATGCCGTGGGCCTCAACTACAACGACGTATGGGGCGCGCGCAAGCAGGTGAAGTTCCAAGGCAGCTACTTCTTCAACAACACCTCGACACGCAACATCTCCGAGACGACGACGTGGTATGAGCATCCTGCCCCTTACGGCACAGCATACAACATCGCCGAGAGCCGCAAAACAAACAACAACCACCGACTAAATGCCCGCCTCGACTGGCGCATATCGCGCATACAGCAGCTCGTGTCGCGCACCTCCATAAGCTATCAGGGGCACCGCCCGACGAGCAACAGCGAAGGCTACTCGAACAGCGATACGGAGTTCGACACACTCGATATGGAGGATATATCGCACCGTGCATTGGCCTACAATGCACGCTCGACGGAGAATCGTATGCGCGGCATCAATGCCAACGAGTTTCTGCAATACCGCCTGCGCCTCGGTGCACCCGGCCGCACGATGACCGTGACGGCACGCGCCGGCTACCGCGACAACCGCGCCATGCGACACATAATGGAGAACCGCGCCGAAGCAATACCTTATGACGATGTGCGCTACAGCGAGCTCTACGACCTCTACTTCGGCGAGGGTGCCGCGTGGCAGTCGATGCGCGACAATACGCTGATGTTCAACCCTATATACGAACTCATTAATGTACCCACCTACACCTACAACCTGCAAGGAGGCCTCAACTACAACGAGCCAATAGCGCGTAATTGGACCTTTATGGTGCAGTACAACGTCATCTATCGCAACCAGACCAAGCATCAGGAGGCGTGGAACACCGACTACGACTTCGCCACCACCGACGACTCACGCCGCATAGGTGCCCTCTCGATAAACTCGACAGCCTCGACACTCACACACCGCGTAGGCCCCGGCATACGCTACTCGAAGAAGCGCAACACCTTTGTGCTGCGACTCTTCTACGAAAACCTCTCGCGTGCGGGCGACTTTGCCAATGGCGAGAACGTATCGAGCCTCGTGCGCAAAACGTACCACATACCGCGTTACTTCGCGATGTTGCGCTACGCCTTCAACCCCAACAACTCGCTGCGCATACAATTTCGCTCATCGACCGACGCGCCTAGCGTAACACAGCTGCACCACGTCTTTGACGTATCGTCGCCTCAACACATCAGCATCGGCAACAAAGGGCTTGCCCCCGAGTACTCACACAGCGGAAACATACGATACACTCTCTCGCTACCCGACAAGGGGCAGACATTTATGGCTATGATTCGCGGAGAGTACTACCAAAATGCCATATCGACCTCAATACTCTACAACTCACGCGGCTGGGCAATGCCCGACGAGATGGACGGGGTGCCGATACCCAAGGATGAGCACGGCAAGCCTTACCGCCCGACGCAGATTACCTCCTACGAGAATATCGACGGACTATGGAGCGTGAGTGCCAACCTCTCGTATGGCATACCACTCAACTTTATGCGCTGCAATCTCAACCTATCGACGAGTGTTCGCTACGCCGTGGTACCGAGTGCCATCTACGATGCGGGGCGCACGCCGGCCGACCTTCTGGAGAGCATTGCGGCACACAGATACTCGGTGAACCGAGCCAACAACATAGGCTATACCTTCCGACTCGCACTCGGCAGCAACATATCCGAGAACATCGACTTCACGGTGGCGTGGCGCGGCACCTACAACCAGGCGTGGAACAGCGCGATGCAGAGCCCAAGTGGAGAGAACTCAATCAACGACTACTTCCAGCACCGCCTCTCGGCCTCGGTGAAGTGGATATTTGGTGCTGGATTTACACTGACAGCCAATGCCGCCTATCACCAATATATCGGCTTTGCGAACAGCTACAACGAGCAGTATGTATTGTGCAACATCCACTTCGGCAAGCAACTCTTCAAGAACCGTCGCGGCGAGGTACTCATCGGCATAAACGACCTGCTCAACCAAAACACTGCCTTCCGCCGTGCGACAGGCTCGGGATATACACGCAACGTAACGAACAGCACCATAGGCCGTTATATTATGGCACAGTTTGTATATAATCTGCGTAGCTTCAGCGGCAAGGGCTCTCGCAACACCTCCGTCAACAACTTTGGCGAGCCGCGAGGAGGGCGCACGCTGCGCGGAGAAAGTTCCGACCGCAACCTATTCTGACAGACCGACAAAGTGGCCGAGAGCACCCTATAACGAAAAAATAATTTGTCAGCAGACGATTTTTTCACTATATTTGGGCTATGGATTGGAATATCGCCATAATACTCGTTGTGTCGGGCATTGTCGTGGGCATAATAAACACCCTCGCCGGAGGAGGGTCGATTATCACAATGACGATGTTCATGGCTCTCGGCCTACCGATAAACATAGCAAACGGAACAAACCGTATCGCCGTGCTGATGCAAAATCTCACGGCGACACTTACCTTTATACGCAAAAAGATGCTCAACCTGCGGCAGGGGCTGATGCTCTCGCTGCCCGTCATCGTCGGAAATATAGCCGGCTCGCTGCTCGCCACGCAGATTAACCAAACCATCTTCAAGATATGCTTCGGGGCGATACTCGTCGTCATACTCTTCTACCTGATATTCGACAACCGAATTAAGATTCGCGAGGGGCACAACTTCGCAATCAAGCCGTGGCACTACCTATGGTTTCTGATTATAGGCTTCTATGGCGGATACATATATGTCGGCATCGGCTACCTCATATTGGCCATCACGCTCTGGTCGATGCGTATGGATATCGTCACGGCCAATGTCATCAAGGGCTTCGTAATACTCATCGCCACCCCCTTCTCGCTCGCTGTCTTTATGTTCAGCGGGCAGTGCGACTACCTCTTCGGTCTGCTGCACGGCGCGGGCAACATCATAGGCTCGTTTTTTGCGTCGTACTACGCCGTACATTGGGGCAAGGGCTTCATAAAGGTGTTTATGGCCTTTATCGTATCGGTATGTTTCGCCGACCTTGTAGGGTGGATATCGCTTAACGACCTCTTTTTTTCGCTGATGCACATCGGCAAATAGCACGCACGACATGGAGGAGAAGATAAAGATTACAGGGGCCCGAGTGCACAACCTGAAGAACGTAGATCTCGAAATACCGCGCAACGCACTGGTAGTGGTGACGGGACTCTCCGGCTCGGGCAAGTCGTCGCTCGCCTTCGACACGATATATGCCGAGGGGCAACGCCGATATATGGAGACTCTCTCGATGTATGCACGCCAATTTATCGGCACGATGGAACGTCCGGATGTGGATAAGATTTCGGGGCTCAGCCCCGTAGTGGCCATCGAGCAGAAGACGACAAACAAGAATCCCCGCTCGACCGTCGGCACCGTGACCGAAATATACGACTTTATGCGCCTGCTCTTCGCTCGCGCCTCTCGGGCCTACTCGCCTATCACGGGCGAGCCAATGTCGCACTACACCGACGAGCAGATTGCCGACCTTGTATTCGAACACACGGCCGATCGCAAGGTGGCACTCCTGGCTCCCATAGTGCGCGGCCGCAAGGGCCACTACCGCGAACTCTTCGAGCAGCTGGCGCGCAAGGGCTACATCTATGCCCGCATCGACGGCGAGATTCGTGAGTTCGGCAGCTCGGAGAAACTCGACCGCTACAAAACACACTCCATCGAATTGGTTATCGACCGCCTTACGGTGCGCGAGGATATGCGCGAGCGCATACTCACATCACTCAAGGAGGCGATGCGGCAGGGCAAAGGCACGATGGCCGTGCACGACTACTCGACGGGGCAGCTGCGCTACTACTCGCGCCACCTTATGTGCCCGACGAGCGGCATAGCCTTCGAGGAGCCCGAGCCATTCACCTTCTCGTTCAACTCGCCCAAGGGTGCCTGCCCACGCTGTAATGGCATAGGCGAGGAGGCTGTGTTCGATATGGACAAAATTGTTCCCAATCCGGCACTCTCGCTCGCCGAGGGCGCTATAACCCCTCTCGGCAAGCGGCGCGACAACGCCCTCTTTGCCATCCTCGAAGCCCTCGGGCACCGCTACGGCTTCACGCTCGACGACCCCGTGGATGCCATATCGAAGGAGGGGCTGAACGCCATTCTCTACGGCGACTCGGAACCCGTGACAGTTGATATTGCCGACTTCTCGTACAGCCGAGGGCGTCAGATGCGCACTTGGGAGGGCGTGGCCGAATATATCGAGAGTCTGCGCAACGACGACGAGTCGCGACGTGGCGACAAGTGGCGCGACCAATTCATCATCTACCGCCGCTGCTCGCTCTGCGGAGGCTCGCGCCTCAAAGATGAGGCCCTCAACTTCCGCATAGGCAACAAAAGCATTGCCGACCTCTCGACAATGTCAATTGATGCACTACGCGAGTGGTTCAACAACGTGGATAGCCACCTCTCGCCCAAGGAGGCGACCATAGCACGCGACGTGCTCAAAGAGATTCGCGCACGTCTCGGCTTCTTGGCCGACGTAGGGTTGGGATACCTCTCGCTGAACCGTGCCTCACGCTCGCTGTCGGGCGGCGAGAGCCAGCGCATACGCCTCGCAACACAGATTGGCTCGAAGCTCGTCAATGTGCTCTACATCCTCGACGAGCCGAGCATCGGCCTGCACCAGCGCGACAATATGCGCCTCATATCGACGCTCAAGGAGCTGCGCGATGCGGGCAACTCGGTGATTGTCGTGGAGCACGACGAGGATATGATGCGTGCCGCCGACTTTATCGTGGATGTCGGCCCCAAGGCCGGCCGACGTGGCGGCCACATCGTGGCGGTAGGCACCTTCGAGCAGATATTGCGTTCCGAGAGCATAACGGCCGACTATCTTACGGGTCGGCGACGTATTGAGATACCCGCAATGCTGCGACAAGGGTCGGGCAAGAGTCTTGTGCTGCGCGGAGCGCGGGGCAACAACCTCAAAAATATAGATGTAAGCCTACCGCTCGGCAAGTTTATATGCGTGACGGGCGTGAGCGGCTCGGGCAAATCGACACTCATAAACGAGACTCTCGTGCCGATAATATCGCGCCAACTCTATCGCTCGCTCGACCGACCGTTGGAGTACGATGCTGTGGAGGGTATCGAGCATATCGACAAGCTCGTGGTGGTTGATCAATCGCCTATCGGCCGCACGCCGCGCAGCAATCCGGCAACATACTCGAATGTCTTTGCCGACATACGAAAGCTCTTCGAGCAGACTCCCGACGCACAGGTGCGCGGCTTCAAGGCGGGCCGCTTCTCGTTCAACGTCAAGGGCGGACGCTGCGAGGAGTGCCGCGGTGCCGGCGTGCAGAGTATCGAGATGAACTTCCTGCCCGACGTGTATGTCAAGTGCAAGACCTGCGGCGGCAACCGCTACAACAAGGAGACACTCGAGGTGCACTACAAGGGCAAGAGCATAAACGACGTATTGGAGATGACCGTGAATATCGCCGTCGAATTCTTCGAGGCTATTCCGTCGATACACCAGAAGTTGAAGGCCATACAAGACGTAGGTCTCGGGTACATAACCCTCGGACAGCCCTGCACCACCCTCTCCGGAGGTGAGAGTCAGCGCATAAAGCTCTCCTCCGAGCTCTCGAAGCGCGACACGGGCAACACGCTCTTCATCCTCGACGAGCCGACAACGGGCCTCCACTTCGAGGATATAAGACAGCTGCTCAGCGTACTGAACAAGCTTGTCGATAGAGGCAACACGGTGATAGTCATAGAGCACAACCTCGATGTGATAAAGGTTGCCGACCACATTATCGACATAGGCCCCGAGGGCGGCGAGGGCGGCGGCCAAATAGTAGCAAGCGGCACCCCGCGAGAGGTTGCCGCCTGCAAAGAGAGCTATACGGGAGTGTTTCTCCGCCGCCTACTCGATTAGAAGATGTAGTTCAGACCGATATTGGTGCCGAAGTTACCGTCCTGCTTACGGTTGAGCGGGAAGGCGAACTCAGCCGAGAGGATAAAGTTGCGGTTCATCGCCAGCTTAACACCCAGACCTGCGCTCATGTGCAGTTTCTCCTTGCCCCCCTGATATATCAAGTCGAGTTCGTTAGGCGTGAATTGCTGCATGCCGTCGAGTGAGCGGCCGGTTTGGCGTATCTGCTTCATCTCGGCGAGGCGGTAAGGTTGCACACACGCACCCATATCGAAGAATGGATTTGTGGCCAAGTACCAATTCTGCTTGATGAACTTGAACGACACTATCTTGAAGCGCATCTCGACATTTGCCCACGCATAACCGTCGCCCACAACGCTGTTGTAGCGAACACCGCGCACGGTGTTGATACTTCCCAGGCCATCCGACACTATCTGACGCAGATAGAGCGTGTTGATGCACTGCAAACTGTAATAAGGAGCATTGCCCGCCACCTTACCCTGATAGGCGAGGTGATAGGCAAAGGTTATGCGGTCGCGCCACACGGGAACATAGTGGCGGAAGTGCGCCGCAAGTTTGAGGTAGTGGTTGCGCCCCTGCACGATGTCGGGCGAGCCAAAGGCGTAGAGCTCGGCCCAGATACCACGCGAAGGGTCGGCCTCATGCTCGCGATTGTCGAATACCAAACCCGCCTTCAACTCGATATGGTGACCACCCTCGGCCTCGTCGGCCTTGATGAGGCCGGCACGACGGTAGAGCTGCCACAGCGTGCCGCTATGAATATCGTTCTCCTTGAGGTGATGGTTAGTGGTCTCGCCATTCGTATCGCAAGCCACATCGTACTTGCGCAGCGTGATGTCACTGATGTCGTACCACCAGTACGAAAGACCCGCCGCCCAGCGGAACTTACTCGTGTAGATATTGCCTTGGAAGTCGGCTAGCACACGAATCATATTGCGACGTATGTTGTACATCGCCACGCGGTGCTCCTGCTTCTTGCCACTCGCATAGGCAGGATTGTATGGGGCCGCCGCGCCATTGAAGCCCATAAACGGATACATCGTATTGAGCGAGTAGGTGGCGGCAGCCGTGAGGCGCACATTCGGAATCAGATACTTCGAGTCGTAGAAGAAGTGGGCCGTAGCCTGACCTCCCGTGGTATAGAAGCCCTCGATATGGAGCTTGTGGCGGTACTGCGGATACTCCTTGCCATCGCCATAGTCGAAGAGCTCGACAAGAGCACCCATCTGAAAGCCCGTGTCGCTATTATAGCCCACGGCAGGGAAAGGGGCAACATTCCAACCCGTCTTGATCGTCTGACCGGCGGCATTCTTCTGCACCTTCTTACCCTTCTTCGGGGCTTTGGCATCGCCCTCCGCCGCTGTGGCCGTGGCCGCAACGAGAAGCGCAAAGGAGGAGAGTAGGAGTAGTAATCTTTTCATCTGTTCTATCGAATATATGATAATAATTCTGCCATTATAACCCCGAAATGGTTGCCGAGGGCATAACCCACAATACCGGCTGCGAGGCCCGTGATGATAGCCCTACGATTGCGCATAGCCGCTGCGGCCATAGGCACAAAGGGCGGCGAGTTGATGAAGGCCACCGACGATATAATCATCGAGTCGGCATCTACGCGCAGTACTCTGCAAAAGAAGACGTGCAGCATAAGCGAGCCAAAGACGGCAATCGACATAAAGAGTATTTGCGACAGACCGCCCACCAAGTCGAGCTTCGAGAAGTCGGCCATCGAGGCTATAACCATGCTGAAGATATAGATAAGGTACATACCCATATCATAGCCATAGTCGAGGTGATGTATCGGGGCGACAAACGAGCCAACGACACCGAGCGTCGTGAGCAACAATATAAAGACCACCATAAACCACCCCTCGGGCACCACGAAAGCCACCGCAGCCGAGAGTGCCACGACGACAAACGCGGCAGTGACGACGGCCGCCATCTGCTTCACACCACGCCGCGACAACATACCTCGATAGGGGTTCTCCTTCGCCCGCATAACCTCGCGGTCAATAGCCGCAGCGTCGGCCTCCGAGATATTCGCAGCATGCTCGCCATAGAGGCGGCGGAAAAGGCGGATGCCTAGGCTGAAGAGAAAGACGAAGTAGAGGAACGAGATGATGATATCGTAGGAGTTAATCAGAACGAATGTTTCGCTCTGCACGCGGAAGATAGCCTGCAAGGCAGCGGCATTGAGCGTGCCTCCCGTGTACATTCCCGAGATGATTCCGCCCACCTCGGCACCCTCGGCCATACGGTAGCCGCAAGCGAGGTAACCCACCACCACCGAGATAGCTACCGAGAGGAAGCCACTCGCCACAACCCTAATCTGCAACCCCGCCTCGGAGCGCGAGAAGGAGCACTGAAAGAGCATCATAGGTATGGCCAGCGGAATGAGAACATTCGGCATCAGCTGCTGCAACGGCACAATCTGCTCGGGCATCGGGATGTTACCAACAATAAGGCCTATGCCATAGAGAATCATTATCGGGCCCACACGGTCGAGCATTGGGTAGCGACGACAGAGCCATATAACACCGGCCGGCGTTAGGCAGAAGAGTAGCGTAAGAACGATGTAATTGAGTATTGTTATAGCCATAGGCTGCGCAAATGTTACACTATTCGAAATACAAATGTAACAAAAAAGTTTAATAATGTACCAAAATATCGCATTTTATGCTAAATAAGGGATATACACGCAGACGCAACACCCCATAAAACAGACGAAAGCGAGCCGACCGATATGCCCGAAGGCACACGGTCGCTCGCTTCATCCTTGCTGTAGCCACGCTTGGCGGCGCGGTTGGGGGCTTACTGCTTGTTCTTCAGCAAGTCACGAATCTCGGTGAGCAACTGCTCCTCCTTCGATGGTGCAGGAGGTGTGGCAGGTTTGGCCTCCTCCTTCTTCTTATTGAGATTCGAGAGGCGGTTCATCAACTTGACGAGCATAAAGACGCAGAAGGCGAGAATCATGAAGTCGATGCACTGCTGCAAGAAGGCACCGTAGTTCCAATAGACAGGCTCCGACGGCGCAGTGCCCTCGCTGACAACCGAGACAGCTGCATCCTTCAAGGCCGAGAGATTGACCTTCAGGTCCTTGAAATCGACGTTACCGAGCAACATACCGATTGGAGGCATCAGTATATCATTGACCAGCGAGGTTACAATCTTACCGAAGGCTCCACCGATGATGACACCGACCGCCATATCTACGACATTGCCTTTGAGGGCAAATGCCTTAAACTCTTTCAGAAATCCCATAAATTTAAGTTTTTTTTTAAGGAGTTGAGTAACTCTATCCGATAATCATCAACACAGCATCGGTCTGCACATTGTCGCCCTCGGCAACAAGCACCTGCTGAACCGTACCCGAGTAGTCCGACGTGATGGAGTTCTCCATCTTCATAGCCTCCAATACGGCAACCTCGGCACCGGCCGCAACCTCGTCACCCACATTCACCTTGAGGGCGATAACACGGCCCGGCAGTGGAGCCGTAACCTTATTGCCGGCAACCTGCTTCGGAGCCTCGGCCTTCGGAGCCTCGGCCGGAGCATCGACAATCTCGATAAGCACAGCATCCGTCTGTACGTTGTCACCCTCGGCAACAAGCACCTGCTTAACGTAGCCCGATACATCGGAGGTTATCGAGTTCTCCATCTTCATGGCCTCCAACACAACGACCTCATCACCGGCCGACACCTTATCGCCGGCCTTCACTTTGAGGCTCACGACCTTGCCCGGCAGCGGCGCAACGACAGTCTTACCCGTCACCGGTTGCTTAACCTCAACGGCGGCCTGTTGTGTAGCCTCGCCCTGCGGAGCCTCGGCAGCAGCCTTGGCCTCGTAGGCCTTCTTCTTCAAGGCCGTAAGGTATGGCTTGGCAACCAACGGGAAGAGTTCGAGCAACAGCTCCTCCTTCTCGTTCTCGGCGAGCTTGACACCGCCGGCCTCCGGGAGCTCCGGATTTGGTTGCTTCTGATACTTCGAGATATCGTAGTTGGTCTCCTCGCGCACGCCACAAATCTGGAAGCGGAACTCTGGATCAACAGGCACAGGGGTCTTACCATACTCACCCTTCACGAGGTTTACGAACTGGTTGTTCTTCGTGGTGTACATCGCACGACCGGCCTTCAAGTCGAGGGCACAGTTGACGGCCTGTGCGCCGACAATCTGCGACGTAGGGGTAACGAGTGGCGGCAGACCGGCAGCGAGGCGCACGGTAGGGATAAGCTCCATAGCACTTGGCAGAATATCCTCCGACTTGAGAGCCTGAAGCTGTGCCACCATATTCGAGTACATACCGCCCGGAATCTCGGCCTCCTGCACGAGCTTGTTAGGGGCCGGGAAGCCGAAGTAGGCCTCAATCTTCTGCGCCGCATCGAGCAACGTAGCGAAATCCTCGGCCTCGGCTGCCTTCACAGCACGGTTGAGCTGCTCCTCGACCTCCGCAGGGGTGGCATCTGTGAGCGGGTTGAAGGCCTTTGGTGCAGGCTTATCCTTGCCAAATACAGCCTCGTTAAGCTCGGTGCGGATACCCTTCAGGTGCTCGTTAATCTTGGCAACAGCCTCCATATTAACACCCAAATCGACACCTATCTTCTGGCAATAGAGATACACAAGCTCCAAAGCAGGGGCTCCCGTGCCGCCACCAAACCACCAGCAGTTGGTATCAACAACATCTACGCCTGCCGAGATAGCCGCATAGACCGACGCGAGGCCATAGCCCGGCGTACAGTGGGTATGGAAATCGATAGGTATTGCAACCGCGGCCTTGAGTTTCTTGACCAAAGCCGACACGCGCTGCGGCGGGATGAGGCCCGACATATCCTTGATGGTAATCATATCGGCACCCAGAGCAGCGAGCTCCTTGGCCTTCGACACGAAGTAGTCGTCAGTGAATACCGGTGCAGGGTTCTTCTTACCCTTGATGCGGTCCCACAGCGACAGCTTCGGGTATTTAGGGTCCACGGTGTAGCACACGGCGCAGTCGGCGATACCGCCGAACTTCTTCACATACTTGATGGTCGATTTCACGTTATCGACATCGTTCAAGCAGTCGAAGATACGCATAATGCCGAGGCCGCTCTCGATGGAGTTGCGGCAGAAGCCCTCAATAATCTCGTCAGTATATGGCGCATAACCGAAGAGGTTACGACCACGCGACAAGGCCGTGAGGAGCGACACGTCGCCCACAGCCTGCTTGATACTCTCGAGACGATACCACGGATTCTCATTCAAGTAACGCATAACCGAGTCAGGCACGGCACCGCCCCACACCTCCATGGCATAGAAGTGGGCATCCTTGTAGAAAGGCAACACGCGCTCGATTTCCGCCTGTGTCATACGGGTTGCAAAGGACGACTGCTGGCCGTCGCGCAACGTCAAATCTCTAATTTTAAGCTCTTTAGCCATAACTTTAGAATTTATTATAGATTTTGGTTCAGTTCATTACAAGTGTTAATGGAATAACAAAGTTAATGATTTTTTCTGTTCGTGCAACTTTTTAGCTGCAAAAGTTGCGCAAAATGGTCGAAAAGTGACGAAAAACGAAAGAGCGCACCCCGCAAATCGGGGATACGCCCTTATGTTCCGAGGTTATCGAACCCTACTCGAGTAGGAAGGCCAAACGTTCAGCAACCTTCGTATAGTCGGTGATGTGAACATAGTCCATACCGCCGAGACGCACATGGTGGTCGCCACCGCCATCGCCCATATCGTCGCCCACGAAGAGCACCTGCTCCTTCGTATATCCGTGCTCGCGGGCGTAGCGCATCGCAGCATCGTACTTATTGTACTGCTTCTCGACGATATCAAACGAGGTACTGCCACCGATAAATACGGCATAGTCGGCAAAGACCTGCAAAACCTCGGGATACATCGCGCGGCGCTTCGCACGATCGGTGTCGAATACCGACTTCTCGGACTTCGGCGCGTCGGTGCCGAGCAGACCGAAGGTCACCATACCCGACTTGTGGAACTCAACAGGCTCGCCGTAGTAGTGCGTATAGCCGTACTTCTCGCGCAGGCGCGCGGTCTCTTTAAGGAAGAAGTCGCGATCCACCTCGCTGCAATCCTCGCGCACGATGACAAGCTCACCATCGCGCACCTCGGCCTGCTGCTTGCCGTAGTTGCCGACGATATCTATCGGGTAGCCACCCATCTGCTTAAAGATGCGCGGCGCATTGCCGGCTCCGCACATAGCGATATGGTAACGCTCCTTGAGTGCATCGAGCAGCGCACGGCTCTCATCGGGCAGCGCGGTGCGGTGATCCGAGAGCGTACCGTCAAGATCGAAGATTACGAGACGCTTCGCATCCCTTATCTGTGCACCATTGGTTGCAACATCCTCCTCGTCGATGCGCGAGGCTCCGTTGTACCACGCCTCTACCTGCTCGGGCGATGATTGACCGATAAGCTCGCTGAGCGACAATGTGTCGGCCGAAGGCTGCTTCGTGGCGCACTGGACAGCTGCAAGTGCTACGATAAGTAGCGTAAAGAGTTTTGTCTTCATAACATTCGGGGTTTTTACGTTAATATAGTGCAAAATTAGTGTTTTTTCGCAAAATAGCAAAATAATACCCCCAATGCCCCATCTGTCGAGCAGACGGCTCCTTACTCCATTCGCCACACCCGCGCGAATTTCGCCACAAAGTGCGGCGAAGAGAGGCGTAAACCGCATCGTGTAATATATCTTCGCAACTAGTTCATCGGGCCGTTGCCCAACGTCTCGATGGTCAGCAGCAGGGAGAAAGCCCAATTTCGAGGCTCATTTTCCACAAAAAAGCCTCTTTCTGAGGCAAACTTGCTCAAAAAAACCAATGCCGAGCCTCGACTCTCTGCTGCGCAAAAAGAGAGCCGCACCCCGAAAATGGAGTGCGGCTTCATTTGTATATCAGCAAAAAGAGTGCTACTCAACAATAGTCACATTGTTGCTGCTATCTTTGGTCATCAGTTTGCCATCGAGTGCAATCTGAGTATATTCAACTCCATTTACGGTAATTGCATTACCCGCAAGGAAATTCTTGATTCTCCACTCACCAGAGAAATAGTCGCTGTGAGTATTGTTGCTTGCAGTAACCTTATGAGCAGCGCCAACACCGGTTGTTTGAAAATTATCAATCTCGATGGCGGCACAGTTCTGATTTGCAATAGCACCGGCCTTGCCGCTTTCCGTTGCATTAAACGTACAACCCTTAACAGCCACATTGCTAGCACCCCAACCCTCATTATATACAAGAATTGCCTTACCTGCAGTGTTGAATGTACAGTTGTTAAATTCGACATTCTTTGCTGCATATGTCCAAATATACTGGCCTGCAGCCAATTCGAAAGTGCAATTGTTGAACACAACCTTTTCGCCATACAAACAGAACTCGCCACGAACAGCAACGTCATTATAGGTAACGGTATTAACATGCTGAACGCCGGTAGAATAGCCCGAGCCTTGAACGGTAATACCCGTCAAGGTCAAATCCGAACCCGAATAGTTAGGCTTGTCGATAGTGACAACCACATCTTTCGTACCTGCAATAGTCACTTCGCTACCACTTGCCGAAGGGGAAGGGAGTGTATAGTTACCATCGCCAAGCACGATATATGCATCACCTGTCACACCCTGATTCAAAGCATCCTGAGTATCGGCCGACTTCACATTCTCGACAACAGTCCAAACGCCATTATTCTCGACAACAGCATAGCCCTCCGGGAGGTAGTTGTAAGTCACAGCCGAACCATCAGCCAATGCGGCCGAAGCGATAGAAACCTCTACCGGCCACTCGGTCGAGCCTTCGGTAACAGAGAGGCGAACATTACCCTTCAACTGTGCGTCAGCCTCAACAACAAGCTTACCCGTATTAGCATTCGCGCTTGGGTCGTGGAAGAAAATCGAGCGATTTGCACCCTCAATCACAGCACCTGCCTTGACATAGAGTTCATTAGTAGCCTCAACTCCATTGAGGAACTGACGGAGTGCAGAATAAGTCGACTTAACGGTAGCATTCTCGATAGTAGTAACAGCAGAGGTGCCCTTACCATTCGTAAGGTTATCAACACCATAGGCCATGTCTGTACCACCAAGGTGCTCGATAGTCACACCATTCTTAATGGTTAGATTTCCGCCCGGATTGTTGGCTACAACAGCCGAGTAGCGATTCCAACCGCTATTAATCGTAGCAGTGAGCTTAATCGCACCGGCACCCTGAATAGTCAGCTCACCTCGGTTATCTATGACGCTGAAGTTTTTCTCGGTGGTATCAGTACCAGTTATGGTCTTGCCGTTAAGGTCGAGCGTGAAAGTCTTACCGTTGGCAACCTTAAGAATAGAGTCCAAATTAATGTCAGCACCGAGCTTTACCGACGTGTATGCATCGAAAGCATAGGCGAGGGCAGCCTGATCGTAGATTACAGGGGTACCATTGCCATCGAAGTAGTAGTAAGCATCAAAGCCGTACATTATCGGAGACTCAGGCTTAGCCGTCGAAACATAGGTGTTGCCATTACCAAATATATCGAAGTTCAGGTTCGTTGCCAAAGTAGCCTCATCGCGGCCATCACCGAGGTAATACTGTACCCAGAAGGCATACTTACCCTCCAACGTCGAGTTCTCGATAGTTACGTTATTCACACCATTCTTCGCATTGTTGAACACACGGAATGGGATGTAGGTCGATTTGAGCGTCGAGTTCTTGATGATGACGGTCGTATTCGTTGCATTAACCATATCAACAACGTACGACATAGCCGTACCGCCGAGGTTCTCGAGCATCGAATCCTCGATGGTGAGCTTACCATTGAAACCGACGTAGAAGATCTCCGAGAAATAATTCCAACCCATATCCTCGCCCTCATACTTAAGCTTTATGTCACCGCCCTTGATGGTCAGTTCGCCGCGCACATCAAAGAGGTTGATGTTACCGGTAGCACGCGACAGCAACGAAGCAGTATCGCCCACCGTAGCGGTAATGGTCTTGCCATTGAGGTTGAGCTCTATGTTCTTGCCGGCAGGGATAGTCGTAACAGGCTCATTAGCATCTATGGTGATATCACCCTGAAGCGTCAGCTGATCGCCATCGGCAGCAGCTTCAACAGCAGCGCTAAGCGTACCATAAGAGTTATTGCCGATAGTGATAATACCGGCCTCGTGGTCACCAGCAAATTCGTCGTCGATATTGATGTCGAAGTTCTTACCACTGGTGAGCACCTCGCCTACGATATTGGTGCGGTGGTTGCGCTGCACAGGCACGTTAGGAATGTTGAGCACGCGAACAGCATTAGCACCGACTGCGGTGTTGTAACCAAACTTAACATCGACGGTAGCGTAGTCATCGACAAGAACATAGATCATACCGAGCCAATCGTAACCCGTCTTCAACTCGCCCTCGGCCTTGTTGGCATACTTGTAGGTCAGCTCATTGAAGCCGGCAACATCGCCCGATACGAGGTTGAGCTCCGTGTGGGCCCAAATAGAGATCTGCGTCTGGGCAACGGTAAGGCCTGCAGCAGCGGCGGCCTCGGTGTCCGACGTAGCGACATTAACCTGCGCGAAAGGACGCTTCAGCTCAACGCCAATTGGGGTGGCATTGCCGTCAGCCTCGACATTAGGCACATAGAGGTAGAAGGCATCGAGCGTCTCGTCCTGCGCAACAAGCTTCTCAGGGTTGAGACTCATTGTCTGATTCTCCCAATCAAACGTATAGGTACCGTTTGCGAGAGCCTCCGTAGATGCGGCCCAGAAGATAAAGTTGTAGGTAAGACCTGCGGCAAGCTTAACCTCGAGATCGGCAGCACCATTCTGAAGAGCTACCGGAGTCTCACCCGGGAGAACGCTGACAGGGAGCAAATCGCCGCTCTGGTTATAGACAGCATAGTAGAGCTCGTCAGCCCAAACACCCGTAGCATAAGCACGCGAGCCAAGGTCGGCAGCACCAACCGAGAAGCGCACTGTAGCCTCACCACCAACCGACACGGCCTCATCGGTCGACACATCCTGAACACACGACGTTGCAAGCAGAGCAACGACAGCCGTAAGAGAAAGGAAAAGTTTTTTCATCTCGTTTTGATTTTAGTATTTGTTGTTGTTTTTTGTTGCTTCGTTATCTAAAATCGGTCATTCACAGAGAGTTTAACACTACTCCACGAGTGCAAAGATTATAATTTTTTGCGAAAAAACAAACGATTTCGGCAATAGTTTTTCAAAATACCCCCCCCCCACTCGCGTAACACGCTGTACAACAGCTTATTACGCGAGAAAATATTTTTATGCATATTTTACCGAATATATTCATTTTGAGGCATTTATAGCCTTTTTTGGCGTAGCAACACGCAGAGGGGCACAACAGACAAAGAGCATACCAAAGAGAGAGGGCTGTCCGACCTCTGCGCCAAACAGCCCTCTGTACTCCGAAGCGGGATTGTTAGTTACCCGGATTGTATGAAGCAGGGTAATTAACGGTTACGCCATCCCAAGCCTTAACGCCCTTGCAACCATACTGTGTTCCGCCAAAAAGCTGATCAAACGGAATGCATTCATAGTGGTGTAGATTGCAATTGCTATGGTCGTAATCCTCGGCAATGCCACCGTAGGTAAAACCTGGCTCTACACGCTTCGCGCGAGCACCGGCAGTACGGCAATAGTGATAGTTCATCCAATCGCCATAGGTCACCGTTACATTCTCGCAAGTGAGATCGTAAGCAGCAACATCCGGATAGGTAACACCATCAATAACAGTAGTCTTGGACATTTGACCGACGAGCATACCGCACATACGGTAGTTGTAGTAGTCATACGATGCCGTACAGTCGTTATACACATCCAGACGGCAGGCAACATGGACATTCTTCAACACGGCAGAGGCTCCCGTATTAAGCTGACCCATAACACCACCTACCGAGGTGTCAAACGAACCCCAAAGGCCACCAAGCACAACATCCTCATCAATAGTGATATTCTCGAAGGTGTAAGCACCGCCCGCGGTCCATCCAACAACACCGCCCAAGCGATTGTTGTACGAACCGAGCTGACTGTTCTTAATGGTGATATCCTTGAATGTCGTTTGGCCCTTTGCATAGCCGGCAATAGCTCCAAGGCTACCTCCCTCAATCTCAATAGTGAAACCATCGAGAACCACATTCTGAATAGTAGCATCCTCAACCATAGCAAAGAGACCGAGATAGCCTACAATAGTATCCCAGTTATAACCGAAATCCCATCCGCTCTGATAGAGATTCGAAATGGTCTTGCCATTGCCATCGAAGACACCCTTGAACGGAATCTTCGTATTACTGTCGGCTTTGCCGATAGGAGTGTTGGAATTGCCGCAATTCTTGGCAGTCGAGAGGTCGATATCCTCCTCGAGCGTGATGGTCTTACCTGCGCAGTCGTTACCCGCATTCACATAGTCGGCAAGTGCGGCTACACCCACAGCCGTCGAGAGTGCAAGCTCGTTGTTCACAAATTTGAGGCACTCGACCTGCGTGTCGGTAGCCGTATTATTCGAAAGGTCGGCAGATACAATGTTGCGGCCGACAATCGCGGCTACATTAGCATCCTTCTCGGCGTAGTACTCCGGAAGCTGGTTAGCAACAACAACTGTATTCTCAACCACGTTGCCCGTAATAACAATACCGCTGCTCGTATAGCCCGTAGCCGTACCTGCGATACCGCCGATGTCGCGGTAGCCTGTGATGGTCGAGTTCTTTACCGAGCAGTTCTTGGCACAAGCCGTACGCTCGGCCGAGAGGTAGCCGACGATACCGCCGACGTGCTGACCATAGTCCTTATTTGCGGCATACACCGTAGCGGTGATAGTAGCGTTATCGACGTGGCAGTTCTCGATCTGCGAGCAGAGGCCGTCGCCCACAACGGCACCCACCTTGTAGTTACCCTCGATTGTCACGTTGCTCAGCTTCAAGTTCTTGACATTGCGAGCATTGGCGAAGAAGCCGGCAGGGTTCTCGCCCTCGGTCTTAACCTTGAAGTTCGAGACAGTCTGGCCGCAGCCGTCGAACACACCGCGGAAGGCCTTCGTGCCCGAAGCGATAGGCGTCCAAGCGGCACCCTGAAGGTCGATGCTCTCGACAAGTTTCACGGTGTAACCCTCGAATGTGCCACCCTTCGTGTCGAAAGTGCCAACCTCGACCTCGGCACGCGTCTTGCCATCGGTCTGCTGCGCAAACCACTTGAGGCCATCAAGCGAAGTGAGGTAGAGCGACTTGGTCTCCTCGTCGTAATCTACGCCGGCAACGATATTCTTGTACTCCGGAATCCCGTTGTCGTACTGATCGTCGAAGCCCGGGAGAATCTCAACAACGATATTGGTCTGATCCGTGAGGAGTGAACCCACGAGGTTCGTGCGCCAATTACGACGTACATTGGCGTTAGGATAGCTAACGACAACCTGCTGATTCTTGGCATCCGTTATGGTAATCTTATTTGCGGTGAGCGTACCCTGATCTGCGGTCCAGAGGAGGTAGTTCATGGCAATCCAGTGGTACTTGCCGTGCTCCTTGGTCTCGAGCTGCTCATCGGCACCACTCTTCTGATAGGTGTTCGACACAAGCTCCTCGGCCGTGAAGGTTACTGCCGTCAGACCATCGACAGCACCATCCTTCAACGAAAGCTCCGTGTAGGCCTCGGCCTCATATACGACTGTAGCACCTGCGCCCTTCGTAACGTCGAAGCCGCCCGTCTTGGCCTCCGCAACATCATTCGTACCCCAGTTTACCTGCGCGAAAGGGCGGTAGAGCTTCACCGACTCATTCATCGTACCATTAACCACGAGGCCCGTCAACTGACCGAAGAATGCATCGCGCTCCTCGTCGTTAGCCTCGCTTGCGTAGCTAACAGCGATGGTCGCCGTATCGTAGTCGAGCGTATAGTACGAGTTACCCGGCACCTGCGCCCAAAATACGAAGTTGTACTCCTTGTTATTCACAAGGCGGATAGACACGCTCGTAGTAAGACCACCATTGAAGCTGGCCTCGCCCTTGGTAAGGTACTCCCAATTGGCATCGTAAACAGCGTAGAGGAGCTGCTGTGCCTTGTAGCCGTCACCAATCTCGGCACGCGAGCCAAACTCCGGAGCCTGCACCGTGAAGTTAACCACACCTTCGGCACCGCTGACCTGGATATCTTCGGTCGCATCCTTTACGCACGACGTGGCAAGCAGAGCAACCAACGCCGACAGCATAAGAGTAAATCTCTTCATCTTTGAAAATGATTTAAGTTGTTAAAAATTAGTTTTTCTGTTTGTTAAATTTGTCATCGACGCTGCCGTAAGTTGCCCAAACGACACGTCTTGTGCTCATTAACCAACAGCAAAGATTATATTTTTTTGCGACAAATAAAACTTTTTTTATCTTTTTTTAATGCTACCCCCCCCCCCCATTGATGTATTACATTGTGTTACAGCGTATTACGCTTTCAAATAATTTCACCGGCTTTTTCGAGCCTACCGGACAGAAACTCCATTTCGACCATTTTGCGACTCCCCGGCATGGCAATAGCAGCAAGCGCTACATCCAATGTTAATTTTAGGTTAAGAAAGACGAATATCGCTTGCCGCTACACCTTTTAGTCATATATTTGTGGTAGCAAATCCAAACTTGTTATGACAGGAATTTACATTGCAGTAGTGGTGGTATTGGCCATCCTCGCGGTATCGGGGTTATATGTCGGAGTGACAAACGACGCCGTGAACTTTCTCAATTCGGCAATAGGCAGCAAGGCCGCAAAGATGCGCACGATACTTATTGTCGCATCGGTCGGCATCATTATCGGTGCGCTCACGTCGAGCGGAATGATGGAGGTGGCACGAAGCGGCATGTTCAACCCTTCGCTCTTCACGTTCAAGGAGGTGATGATGCTCTATGTGGGCGTGATGATTGCAAACGTTGTGCTGCTCGACCTCTACAACTCGCTCGGTCTGCCGACCTCGACAACCGTGTCGCTCATCTTCTGTCTGCTCGGCTCGGCCGTGGCAGTGTCGCTCTACAAGATTGCGACCGACGATGCGGTAACCTTTGCAAATCTCGGCGAGTTCCTCAACACGACACGCGCGATGGGTATCGTGTCGGCAATCCTGCTCTCCGTGGTGCTCGCGTTCGTGTGCGGTACCATAATAATGTATATATCGCGTGTGATATTCACGTTCCGATATGTGAAGATGTTGCGCCGCCTGGGAGCCGTGTGGTGCGGACTGTCGCTCACCTCGATTATCTACTTCGCGCTCTTCAAGGGACTGAAAAATATCCTCAGCGAGAGCGCATTCGTAGGGTGGATAAACGACAACCTGCTCCTCGCACTCGTAGCGTGCTGGGCGGTGTGTTCGCTGGTGCTCTTCTTCTTGCAGATTTTCCGCGTGAACATCCTGCGCATAAACATCCTCGCCGGAACATTCGCCCTCGCCCTCGCCTTTGCGGGTAACGACCTCGTGAACTTTATCGGCGTGCCGATTGCCGGCTTCGACTCCTTCTCGTATGCCAAGAGCGCAACGGGAATGAACGAGACGATGCTCATGTCACGCCTCGCAGAGCCCGAGACAGCAAACTTCCTCTACATTCTCCTCGCAGGTGCCATAATGATTGTGACACTCTGGACCTCGAGCAAGTCGATGCACGTCTCCGAGACCGAGATCTCACTCTCGGCACAGGGCGACGATATCGTGCCATCACAGGCCTCGTCGGGCCTCTCGCGCACGCTTGTTCGCGGAACGGTAAATGTGGTACGCTTCTTCGACCGCATAACACCCGAGCGCACGAAGAGATTCATCGCCTCGCGCTTCGAGTTTGCGGACATAGAGCATAGCGGTGCACCTTATGATATGATTCGTGCAACGGTGAACCTCACAACAGCCTCGCTTCTGATTGCGCTCGCCACGTCGCTCAAGTTGCCACTCTCGACCACCTACGTCTGCTTTATGGTGGCGATGGGTTCGTCGCTCGCCGACCGCGCTTGGGGCCGCGAAAGTGCCGTATATCGCATTACGGGTGTGGTGACGGTTATTATGGGCTGGTTCGTGACGGCCATTGGCGGCTTCATCATTGCGTTGGCCGTAGGCTCGATCCTCATCTGGGGCGAGTGGATAGCATTCTTCGCACTCTCGGCGCTCTGCATGTATATGCTCCTGCGCAGCAACTTCAAGAAGCCCGAGAAGAAGGAGAAGAAGGACGAAAATACCCTCCTCTCGCGCGACACGCTGGCCGACGACTCGATGCGCACGATACAGAGCACTATCAAGAATTCGACACGCATCTACAATCGCACAATCGTAGCTCTGATGAAGGAGAACCGCAAAGCCCTCAAGGAGCTGTTGGTCGAGGCCTCCGAGATGTACGAGCACAACCGTATGATGAAATATACGATTGCGCCGACACTACGCGACACCTACGGCTCGGATCTCAACCTCTCGCTCTACTATGTGCAGATTGTCGATTACCTGAACGAGATAACCAAGTCGCTCGTGCACATCACGCGACCGGCCTTCGAGCATATCGACAACAACCATCAGGGCCTCAGCCGCGTGCAGACCGAGAGCCTCATGAGCGTCAATGCCGATGTCGATGAGATATATTCGCGTATCCTCTATATGCTCTCGACAGGCGATATGACCGATATCGACGAGGTGCTGACGATGCGCGACTCGCTCTTCGATCGCATAGCCCAATCGACCAAGGAGGAGCTCAAGCGCATAACCGATGGCGAGTCGAATGCCCGCGCAGGCATGCTCTACCTCAACATCCTCTCGGAGACCAAGACAATGGTGCTCCAGTCGCGCAACCTTCTCAAATCGCGCCGCTACTTTATGGAGCAGGAGGGCAAGCCGCTGCGCCAAGCCAGCAAACTGCATATGTAGGCGATAGTATTGTGCAGTAGATAACGGGGCTGTCCGATAAGTTGTGTTGCGGCGGCCCCTACTTTTTATGCTCGGCACGATAGGCCACCAAAGCAACACCCCCGGCTCCGAGGTCAAACAGCACATAACCCAACAATACAAAAAAAGAGAAGTCCTTGCGAAACTTCTCTTTTCGTACCCTATGATGTCCTATTTTCGAACGAGTTTCTGCGTGACTTATCCCGCCTTTGGTCATTGCGAGATATTGCCCCCGACCCGAATAATGTTTAAGTGGGTCGAAGGTCCTCAGCAGGCGAGAGTAGACCGAGCAGATGAAATGTGCAGAAAACCGAAGGTTTAGAAGCTTGATTGAAAAGACGATGTCAAATTTATTTGAACAGAAGATTTTCAATTAAGATTCTAATGTTGCGTAGCAACACTGCACATTTATAGAGCGAAGACGAGTCTGCCGAGCCGCCACAGGAGCAACGACCTCGGCGAAGGGTAACGAAAAAAGAGGAAGACTTTCATCTTCCTCTTTTTCGTACCCGGAGCCGGGGTCGAACCGGCACAGGGGTGAACCTACTGGTGTTTGAGACCAGCGCGTCTACCGATTCCGCCATCCGGGCGTGCTTTACAGCGGTGCAAAGGTATAAATAATTTTTTGATTTGCAACCCTAATCCCCAAAATTTTGCAAAAATTGACCACTCGGAGTACAACATTAACCCCTTTTGTATATCTTTGCGCCGTGTTAGGTATTTTTAAGAAATTTTAATATTAGCGATGAACTTGCTGAAATCTATCGACTTTCGTCCGAAGTTGTTCTCTTCGCTCCGCGGCTACAACCGCGAGACTCTCATCCGCGACATCATTGCGGGTATCATTGTGGGCATTGTGGCCATTCCGCTGGCCATTGCCTTCGGTATAGCCTCGGGCGTAGGCCCGACGGAGGGCCTTGTGACTGCGATTATCGCAGGTCTTATCATCTCGGCTCTCGGCGGTTCGAAGGTGCAGATTGGCGGCCCGACGGGCGCCTTTATCGTCATCATATACGGCATTGTCCAGGAGTTTGGCCTCGGAGGTCTGGCCATAGCAACGATTATGGCCGGTGTAATTCTCGTGCTGATGGGCGTATTCAAGCTCGGCACAATAATCAAATTTATGCCATACCCGATTATCGTCGGCTTCACGGGCGGTATCGCCATCACAATCTTCTCGACGCAGATGAACGACCTCTTCGGTATGGGCATCGAAAGCGTGCCGGCCAACTTCATCGACAAGTGGATATGCTACTTCAACAACGTGGGTAATATCAATTGGGTTTCACTGGCCGTAGGTGTGGCAAGCATACTTATTATAGTATTTATGCCGCGTATCTCGAAGCGTTTGCCTGGCTCACTGATTGCCATTATCGTCATGACGGGCGTCTGCGCACTCTTGAAACACTACAACGTGGCCGATGTCGAAACCATTGGCGACCGTTACCAGCTACCATCGGGGCTGCCGCAGTTCCGTCTGCCGGCACTCGCCGAGGGGGAATCGCTCTTCTCGACAATGCAGGCTCTGCTCCCTGTAGCCTTCACCATCGCAATGCTCGGAGCTATCGAGTCGCTCCTCTCGGCAATGGTGGCTGACGGCGTGATTGGCGATCGCCACAACTCGAACACCGAGCTTATTGGCCAAGGCCTCGCCAACATCGTTGTTCCATTCTTCGGCGGCATACCTGCCACAGGTGCCATTGCCCGCACAATGGCCAACATCAACAACGGAGGCCGCACACCAATCGCCGGCATCGTGCATACGGTGGTACTGCTACTCGTACTGCTGCTGCTCGGCGGCGTGGTGGAGATGATTCCTATGCCGTGCCTGGCCGGTGTGCTGATTATCGTGTCATACAACATGAGCGGTTGGCGCACGATACGCTCGATGTGCCGACAGTCACGCTCGGATATCGCTGTGCTCTTCACGACTCTGCTACTCACGGTAATCTTCGACCTTACGATTGCTATAGAGGTGGGTCTTGTGATGGCTATCGTACTATTTATGAGGCGTATCATGGAGAGTACAAACATATCGGTGCTGCGCGATGAGATAGAGGTGCACCACGACGGCGAGCGCAGCGACGAGCGCATCACCATCCCACAGAATGTCGAGGTATATGAGATCGACGGCCCATTCTTCTTCGGCATCGCCACGCGCTTTGAGGAGCTTACCCGTATGCGTACCCCGATGCCTATTCGCATCGTGCGTATGCGCAAGGTATCATTCATCGACTCGACAGGCATCCACAACCTCGAGATATTTATCGAGGCGGCACTCGGCGAGGGACAGACAGTGATTCTCTCGGGTGTAAATCCGCAGGTATTCTCGGCACTGCGACGTGCGCGTATCGTTGAGATGGTTGGCGAGGAGAATGTTCTCGACCATATAGACAAGGCTCTGGCGCGTGCCGCCGAGCTGGCTGCAAAGTTGGAGCAGTAGAGCCCCGACAAAGCCACGTTACAAGTTCCACCTGTCGACTATCAGTTCGGTTGGCAGGTGGTATTTTTTTGATACGGGGCGCAACATCGCCCTATCCATCTGCACATCCCCCGTGCCGAGATACTCGTCAGCACGGAAGAGCATCGGCACACGGCTATCCTCGAATCCGTGTCGAGCATATAGTCGGCGTGCCGCCTCGCCACTCGGAATAAGGGCTGCAAAGTCATAGTCTCCCGACTGCTCGATAGCAGCAAGGGCCCTATCGATAAGGCGTGATGCGATACCCCGACCACGATACTTCTCGTCGGTAGCCACGGCGTATATATAAGCAATGCGGTGCTCGCCACTGCGCAGAGGCACGACGTGCAACATCGCAACCACACACCCCGACTCCTCGGCCATCAGACGCTCGACCGCCTCGCCGTAACGCACCATAAAACTATCGATATCCTCGCGGCTATCGCCAAACACACGCTGCCACAAGGCACGCACCTCGCGCTCCTGCCGCGTAAGCAGCCGCGCCTCGTACTTATCGAGCAACTCAACGGGGTGGTACGACATCTTCGAGAAGCGAAGCCCCTCCAGACCAAGGTCGTCCTCGCGGTTTATGTAGCGATACTCGTTGCGCAGACTCTCGGCAAAGAGGCGGTTGATGACTATCGCCGCGCCGTCGAATGCAGGGTCGGCCTTCTCGACGTGTGTGCAGAAGGTGTCGTGGTTTATCGCTGAGCCGTAGGTGAAGGCTGCCGGGCGACCATCGGCATAGAGAATCATACCGCGCAACCCCAAGGCCTCGAAATCCCCAAAGGCTCGCGCCAAGGCACGCTGCTCGGCGCTCTCGCTCCACGAGTCGCAGCCTCGCGCTGCGCACCACTGCTCGTTCAGCGCACGGCACTCATCGAGCCGCTCAACGGTCAGAGGCTCGACACGAAGGGCATAGCGTGCCACAAATCTGTTTATATGGTTTCGCTTGGGCTGATAGCGGCGGCCCGGAAGGTCGGCCAAGTCAGCCGTGAGGTATATATAATCACTGAGCGCTCGCGGCGCGGCAAAGGCGAAAGACTCGGACATAAGTTCCTCGAGCGTAGCACGCCACTCGGCTGTAAGGCCCGCAAAGCAGAGCCGCACGCCACATCGGGCAGCATCACGCTGCAACACCTCAACAACAGATCGACGGTCTCCACAACCAACGGGCTGCATATAGCACAACCGCCCGTCACTCGACCGAAAGCGTATAAGCAAAAAACCGCCATACTCGGACACTTCGCCGTGATAGCTATCTTGCCAGCAGAAGAGGTTTGCGAAGCTCAAGTCGCAGTTGCGCTCCTCGCTCGGCTCGACGTAGCGGACAAAGAGAGACCTGTCATCGAGGCTCACCCGATGAAACACTATCTCCGACTCGGAAGTTTTTGTCCCTTGCATTGCCGTAATATTGCTGAATAAAGGCCTTCATATATCGCTCCACGCGCTCCTTATCGACCTCACCGAGGAGATTGCGGCTGTGCATAAGGTCGTTCAGCTCATAAATCTCGGTCACCATATCATCGTCAAAGACGAAGAGGTGGCTGTCGGTAATCGCCTTGTAACCATCATCGTAGAGCACGATGCATTGTTCCGTTTGCTCGGCAAACAGATTGCGACCATAGGCGAAATATGGCTCGTCAATGCGCAGCAGCCCCATCATCGTAGGCATAATATCCAACTGCGAGGCCACACCGTCGTACTCGCCACGCAGCGCACCATCAGGCGTGTAGATAAATCCCACGATGTGCATATCGTATGGCAACACATTGCTGCGCGGAGCGAAACGCTCGCTCGAAACGTGGTCTGCCACAAAGACAAATACCGTGCGAGAGAACCACTCCTTGTGGCTGTTCTCCTCGAAGAAACGCCTAATCGAGGCATCGGCATAGGCGACACATCGCTGCACCTTGGTCTTACCCTCGGGCAGACGGTCGCGCCACTCGTCGGGCACGATGAACGGATGGTGCGAGCTAATCGTAAATACGGAGGTCATAAACGGCTCCTTCAAGTTATCGATCTCCTTGCCCATAAACGAGAGGAAGCAGTCATCCCAGATGCCCCAATAGCCATCGAAGTCGCCACGGCCGCACGCCTGCTCGTAATCTTCGAGGCTGTAGTTCTGCTCGAAGCCCGCAGCGTTGGCGTAGGCACCGAAGCCCATCGAGCCACGCTCCGAGCCGCAGAAGAAGGCTGTCTTATAACCTCTGTCGGCCAGTATACGCGGCAGAGGTCGGCTTTCACCGAGCGACTCGGCCATCAGCATAAACGGCTTTTTGAGCGACGGTATAGAGCTCCATATCGACGGTAGTGCCTGAATCGACCTCTTACCGTTGGCATACATCCGCGAGAAGGTAAATCCCTCACGCATCAGCGAGTCGAGGAATGGCGTGTAGCCCTTCTGCTCCTCGTCGGTATAGATGTCCGGGCAGAGGTGCGCCGAGTGCTCGGCTGAGAGGCTCTCCATAACGAAGATAACCACATTGCGATCGGCGAGCGACACGGCTGTCGTATCGGCCGCGGCGTGACACGGCGAGTAGATGCGGTTGAGCTCCTCGCGCTCGAAGTATTGCGGCACCTCGATACCGCCGCCCGACTTGGTGCGAATGATGCAGAACGGGTTGCTCAACACGATATTTGCCTTCTTGCCATCGGCCGCATACTGCATAGCCACCGGCACGGCAATCGGGCGCACCATACGGCTGAAGCCGCCACGCACACCCCCTATCGAGAGTGCAATAGCCACTCCGAGCAGGAACGTCGAGAATCCGTAGTAGGCGGCGCCACGCAACAGAGGCTCGGGCCTTATATTGCGTCCATAGGCCTTGGCGAGCAGTATCATTAGCAACAGAGCATATATCACCAAATACCAATTCTCGGCCAAAAACTTGAAGACGAGCAGCACCGAGTTCGAGTTGTCGGCAAAGAATATCTCCTCGGCCGTAAATCGCTTCTGCGTATAGCGGAAATAGACCGCATCGCACATATTTATTGCCACTACGGCAATCGAATTGACCACCACATAGAGCCAATAGAGCATATCGCTGTAAATCCGATACTCGCGGAAGCGGAACGGGAGCAACGAGAGCAGAATCCACACGCAGTTGGCATAGATTATCGATACCGTATCGAAGCGCAGCGCACCCTCGATAAGGGTGGGCACCTCGCTCCACGCTATCGAGCCGATAACCTCCGCATTATAGAGCACAAAAGCTCCGCGACAGAGCATCAGCACCAGATAGAGCAACACGATACGCCACAGCGTAAGCAGCGGATAGGTACGCAACAGACGATCCATTTAGCAGGCCTTTAATGACATATCGAGCGACTTGATTTGGTGTGTCAGTGCACCGACCGATATGAAATCGACACCCGTCTCGGCGTAATCGCGCAGCGTATCGAGCGTGATGCCGCCACTCGACTCCGTCTCGCAGCGACCGGCCACCTTGGCTACCGCCTCGCGCGTCTGCTCGACCGTGAAGTTGTCGAACATAATGCGATCGACACCTCCGGCAGCAAAGACCTCGTCGATATCCTCCAGCGAGCGCACCTCGTACTCAATAGGAATCTGCTTGCCCTTGGCCGCGAGGTACTGCTTCGCACCCGTAACAGCGTTGCGAATGCCGCCAGCGAAATCGATATGGTTATCCTTCAAGAGAATCATATCGAAGAGGCCTATGCGGTGGTTCTCACCACCACCAATCTTGACGGCCATCTTCTCCAGCACACGCATACCCGGCGTGGTCTTGCGCGTATCGAGCACCTTGGTATGCAGGCCGGCAAGACGGTCGGCATAGACTGCCGTTTGCGTAGCCACGCCACTCATACGCTGCATAACATTCAGGAGTATGCGCTCGGCCTGCAACAGCGACTGCAAGCGTCCCTCGACATAGAAGGCCACATCGCCCGGCTTCACACGCGCACCATCCTCGAGCAGTTGCTCGAAATGCACCGTTTTGTCGAGACGATGCAGAATCATCTCGGCAACCTCGATACCGGCAATGATGCCCTCCTGCTTGCACAGCAGGCGCATACGTCCACGCTCCTCGCTCGGGATGCAGCAGAGCGACGTGTGGTCGCCATCGCCTATATCCTCCTTGATGGCCAGCTCGATAAGTTCCTCAACGTAAGGTATATAATCTGCTTTCATAGGATTAATGTTTTTAACGATGGCAAAGTTAGAAAAAAAAGCGGTGTTAGGAAAATTTTGATTAATATATCACAACTTCATACTATTTATTGTTAATCGATATACGAGCCTACTTGCTCATATATGTAATCGGCCATAACCTCCATGCCCGACTCCTCAGGATGGCAACTACCATCATACTTTGGAATAACGGTAAAACTTCCGTATGGAGATATTTCCTGCAAATCTACACATTTGTATCCGTACTTGCTCTCGTAGTGTGCCGCCATCTTCAACATCGCTTGGCGTGAGCCCTCAGGAATCCAGTCGCCGATAATCATCACCACCTTAGCCGATGGATATCTGTGATGCATCATCGTAAGCAACTTTACACAAGCCTCAACAAACGAGGTGTCGGTAAGGGTCTGCGACTCTTCGTAAGTAGTAACAGCATCGGCTGTGTCGAATACAACCTTCATCTCTGCATCGGTAGGAGTCTTTGCTGCGCTATATTCCGGTGCCAAATATACAGGGTATCCCGGATAGAGGGCAACCGTCTGTGCCTTGTTGCGCACATCGTTTGTACCGCCGTGGAAGATAATCACATCAGGATCACCCAAGCCCTGATTGATAAATCGCTCTACAAAGCAGTTTTGTGCCGCAGCAGCACCTGTGGTAACACTGTTTGAACGAGCAACACATGAGCCACTCCATGCGATATTCTTTTCAAATACAGCACTACTCATATACTTATATATAAGTTTGTACCAATAAGTATGTATTGCTGAGGTTACGGTTCCCTTTGGATAGTATGTTGCATTGCCCGATGGAATCCAACCGCTGAAAGTACTAATCGAGTCGCCAATAACGCTGACACGGGTCTTATTTTCAAACGATACGGTTGTTGTATTGGCTGGTGCGGTTGTAGGAACCGGATAGTCACCTGCACCCTTTTTCCAACTACCGCCCGCAGAGGTCAATTTGCCGAGCAGCGTGCCGTTTGTCATATCCGATATTGCAAGAGCCTCGGTATTGGTAAGTACCGGGGAATCTTTGCCAATCGTTCCTGGCAAGTAGTAGCAGTTTGTATAGGATACTGTCGGATAACTTCTGCCATATAGATTTCCCCACATCTTAATTGCACTGGTTATGGCCTCGCCATTCTCCATAACGATTTGTGTACTATCAAGATTGGTGTAGCATCGTTCGATAGAGGCATTTTGTGCATAACCTACAGTACCACCATATCCACCACTTGCTGATCCGGAGTAGCCGACCATACCTCGTATCAATGCAGCACAATCACTAATAGTAACCTTCGTAGTACCTTCTTGATTCACACAACCGACAAGACCTCCAACGCAACTATAATTGCTTTCATTCTCGTAATTTGCGGTAAGATGACCAATAAATAACGAGTTAGAGAACGATACTGCGATTGCATCTCCTCCAGGTGTCTTTACCACACCTGCAAGTCCACCGACATAGACATTACCTCTTACATCGGCGTAACAAGCGCAATTCTTGACCTCAATTTTGGTACCCAGGCCTGTTTCGGTTTCAGCAATTCCGATAATACCACCGATACCTACCCAAGAATTCTTCTTATTGACTGCTTCGTTGTTGTATCCGCCTTGAACATAGGCAAAACTCGACACAAGGCACTTGTCAATGATTGCACTCTGTGCACGACCTGCAATACCTCCGACAAAGAAATATTTGCAGATAACCTGACCCTCTACCACACATTCTGAGATATTAACATCAAATGCCGCAAGGGCTGTTATACCTCCACAATGGTTCATTGCACAGTAGATTCGAGCTCCCTTTTCAATTGTACACTTCTCAATTGCTCCGCCCTCTGAAACGGCTGTAATACCTCCGACAAACTGGCCGTCAGATGCCTCTACCGAACCTTTGAACTCAGTATTAGAGATAGTTGTATTCTTGGCAAAGCCTACAATACCTCCAACGGCTGCACTATTTTTTGCTGTTACAACTGTGCCTGGCATACTATCGCCTGCAATTGTGGCCTTTGCTGCCGATTTGATTGTGCCTGCAAAAGAGCAGTTATCGATTGTCGAGGTCTTGGCATAACCTGCAATACCACCCGTGTATTTTTGAGCAGTTGCAGTTATATTGATTTGACCTGCTGTGATATTAACATTCTTGATTGTCGCATTCTCGATATTGCCGAACAGACCTGTTGGAGCTGTATCCTTTGGAGTTATGGTCAAGTTCGAGATAGCGTAGTTTCGTCCATCAAACGCACCTGAGAACGGAGTGATAGGAGAAATAGCAACTCCCGACAGATCAATATCGTTGGTAACGGCATAGTGTGCCGTTTTGAAATCGATAGTTGTATCGGTCGAAGTTATTGTACCATCGCACAACCCTGCAAGTTTTACAAGATCAGCGGCACTCTTAATCAAGAATGGTGAAGCAGCTGTACCCTCTCCCTCGAACATTGAAACAGGCTGTGAATTAGCAAAGGCTGCGCGATCCTTTACGCGACAACGGACATTAAATCCATAGCCAAGACTGTTATATCTTTCGTAATCCCATTCAGAAGCATTTCCATAGAAGCGGAATACTGTAAGCTTACCCATATCTGCATTTGTGGGCACCAACCAGAGATTGTAGTAGTTGCCCGTAGAACGAAGTTTGCCCAGGTTTGAACGAAATCCCGATGCCGGCAGATAGACCAAGTCCCCACTGATAGGACACTCGTAGTAATGGCCGTAAGTATTCGTGCTTGCCGAGCCATACTGCACTCGTGTATATTCTATTTTTCCGATATAATCTCTTGCCGAGAGTCCCTCCTCGACAACATATCCCGGAGGACATGGGTCGTTGTCGGACTTTTGGTCTATTACATCTACCTCTTTCGAGTACCACAAATTCATACCCTGACTGTATGGATTGTATGGCGAAGCATGCCAAGTGTAGTAGCTAGTAGCAGCCTCGCTGATAGTGGCACCCGTTTTATCATAATATACAACAAAGAAGGTGTTAGGATAGGTCAATGCTACACTCTGCTCGTAGGCTGTATTCGACAAGACAAAGCCTTGTGCCTGTGCATTAAATCCGTACATTACCTCGTACTTCGAATCTGCTCCAAATGCAGTACTCTCATCAGCTGTATTCTTAATGCTTGTTTGGCGTGGGAATGGCGTAGGACGACCATATTGATAGTGCAAACCGATTGCATCAGTCGCATCGTCTGGCGATATTGCAGTAGCCTCAGCCGTAGTTGCAGGAGCGTAAGTTGCTCCTATGTTTCGGTCGAGAATACCACATACTGTTCCATCATCATACTGACTTACAGCAATGGTATTTGGGCCATCGGTACACCAAATATGCCACGACCAGAGGATATTGTGGTTTGCATCCATAACAGCCACCAATGCGTTACCTTCGAGGTTGCCGCCACTATACTTGAACGAGACTTTACCTGTCGAAGCATCGTAGCAAACATTGGTAACAAGTTCCTTCTTCTCGCTCCATACAAGGTGTGCGTATGCTGCGCCTTCGAGGGTTGCCGTGCCGTTAATCTTGCGTGCAGGGAACGAGTAGTAGCCTGCTTCGCTGCTCTGCGGTACAACATAGCAGTTTGACACCTCGGTAGCGCTCAAATCGGTAGTGGTGGCCATTGCCAAAGCATCGATATTGATAGCTGCCAATGGTCGAATCTTTGCACGATTGACGGTGATAGCATTTTTTGAAGCAATAGAGTACGAGCCTTTATCTGTCTGCACACAGATAGAGAGATCCTCGTATGTGCGTGGCGGAACAATAAAATAGAACGATGTAGCCTCGTCACTCAACTGAACATCTGAACAACCGGCATAGATATAGTTGAAGGTTGTCGATTGGTTTGTGCCGGTGGTAATCTTCGGCTCGTCAGGATTCGAGATATCGATTGTACCCAAACCCGAAAGAGCGTCCCAATTCTTTGCATTGTTACGCAAGGCGATATGCTTAACCACCTGTGAGCCCGTTAATTTAATCTCGATATATCCGCAGAGATGCTTGAATGGAAGACTCTCTCCCGACAGATGTGCAACCATAACATTTTGGTTGTTATCGAAAACCTGCTTTGAACCATCGAGAGTTACGGTCGAAACGAGCGAATGACTTAACTTCTCGGTTTCAACATCGAACGACTGCGAAGCATCGTAAGGATATATAGCATATTTGGTGTCGGTAGGCACCGAAAATATAGCAGACGAGTCGTTAATCGATACTACAACACACTCGGTGATAGTACCATCTGCCGATACAGCACCGATAGCATCGCCTTCGCTCCACTGCACCTTACCGCTATTATCGTCAATAAGCGTTGTGCGCGACTGCTCTCCATTGACCTGAGCCTCATATTCCAAGGCGGCCGTAACATTCATGAACTCCTTGTTCACGACTGAATCCAAACCTACCTCATCGGTAGTTGTAAGGTCCTCAGTGCAACCCACTGCCAACATTGCGGCAACGAGCGTTGATACTAAAATAAAATAGAGTTTTTTCATAGTTCTCTTCTCGTTTTTAGGGTTAAAATTCAGTCTCTTCGTCCTTGCCGATATTCTCGATTTCTCCCGAAATGAGAAATCCTTGTTCGGTCTCGACAATCACAAACTCCACATCCGGGTGCTTGTAGTTTGAAATTTTACTCTCTCGATTCATTTTGGTTTAATATTTTGGATTAATATATCACAGCTATACACTAAAATTCAGAGTTTCTAAATCTCAGTTATTAACTCACAATAATCATAGGATTAATGTTTTAGCGATGGCAAAGTTAGCAAAAAAAGTGGTGTTAGGAAAATTTTAACACCACATAAAATTCTCCTAACACCTTTTTTCGGGCAAATAAGCCCCACCGGCACACCCCTATCGGCGCACGAGAGCCGAATAGACGACGTGGTAGTCGGTGCCTATCGCCGTAATATCGAACTCGAGACGGAGACTCTCGCCGTTTATCACACACTTCAGCTCACGCATCTCGAAATCGGGGTACTCGATACCCTTGATTGTCGGGATGACGCTCGGGCAGTTGATAACCCACAGGCCGCTCTCCTCCGTATATGCCAACCCCGGAATGGTAATGGCGAGCTCCGGCATACGGGGTATGAAATTGACCCCCTCGAAGGCGATGTTCAGACTCTTGACATTCACATCCGGCACCTCGACATTGGCGTTATAACGCTTCTCGGAGCCATCCTCGCTCGTAACGGTCGTGCTGTCGTAGGCTACCTCGCCGCTATCCGAATAGCGTGTCACGATGCTGCCTGCATAGGCGTAGTTCTTCGAGCCCTCGACACCGAGCTCATCATTTTTGAGGCACGACACTGCGGCGAGTGCCACGGCCACAACCATCAAAATTCTCTTCATAATCTCACGTTTTTATTGGTTTATAAATCTATTTTCGCTCCAAAATATTAAATCCGAGGCGGACACCCACCGACGTCGGGCGGCCACGCTGCACAAAGCGGTTGCCCATCGACTCGAAGTAGAAGGTATCGTAGTGCGTATCGGTGGCATTCTTGGCCCACACGTCGAGGCTCCAATGGCTGCTTTCGAGGCGCACCGAGCAGTCGAGCAGCGCGTAGAATGGCTGCGAGAGGTCGTTTGCCTCGTTCCAATAGATGCGCCCCGCACCCGTACATCCGACATTCAGCACCAGCGCGTCGAGCCACCGCAAGTTGAGCGGCACTCGCTGCGAGAGTTGCACACGCATCGTATTTTGCGGCGCATAGGGGATGTAGTTGCCGGCATAATCAACACCACCACTCATATACTCGCGAAAGCGAGCCTCCGTGAAGCCGTATGAGGCGGTGATGGTCAGCAGTTTTGCCACACGCGCCACAGCCGTAAATTCCACGCCCGACGAGCGTGTGCGGCCCGCATTGGTCATCATACGCCCCGTACTCTCGGCCGACGGGAAAACAGTCAGCTGCTGGTCGAAGCACTCGATATGGAAAAGCGCGGCATCGAGGCGCAGACGGTCGTCAAACAGCGAGAAGTGGCCGCCCAGCTCGAAGTTCCAGCTGTGCTCGGGGTCGTAGGAAGTGAGCTTCTCTATATCGTAGTCGCGCGGCATACCCATGGCCGTTTGCAACTGACGTTGCAGAATTTCAGAGAACATCTGCGTATTGAAGCCTCCCGCTTTGTAGCCCTTCGATGTCGTGAAGTAGAGCATATTACGCTTCGATGAGCCGAGGTCGATAGCCACCGAGAACTTCGGCAGCAGCTCGAGGTAGTGCTTCGAGAGCAACCCCCGATTCTCGATATCGAGCCTATGGGCCTCACTCTTGTACTGCGAATTATTCGGGAAGGTCGAGTAGCAGGTATGCACGGTATTATTGTAGAGCATCTGCACCGACTCGTAGTCGAGGCGCAGACCGAGCGTGAGGTGCCAGCGGCCGAGATGCAGCTGCGACTGGTGGTAGGCTGCCGCGCCGATATTGTGCGTCGTGAAGAGGCTCCCAAGCGTAAAGTCATCACCCCCTGCTCCATCGAGGTCGCCCCAGCGGTACTCGCCATCGTAGAAGCGGTTTACATTGGCGAGGATAAGCCGCTCGATACCCGTCTGCTCGAAGGTCACAGGGGCCTCCATCTGCTGCCGTTTGAAGAGGAAGAAGGCTCCGCACAGCCACTCGTAGCGCGAGGCGCCGAGGCTCTTCACGACGATATCCTCGGTAATGTCGTGCTGACGCTTAGCCTGCGTGAGCGTGAAGTAACGCTCGGGCAAAAAGTCATTGTCGAGATGCATCGCATCGTCGAGGTATTGGTACGACGTTATGCTCGACAGCGACACACGCTCCCAGCGGTGCGTAATGCTCAAGCCCTCTGTTATGCCGAGACGACTGTACGAGCACGGCTCATTGTAGTTTACCGAGCCGAGGCGTGCCGCCGTAACGTTCTCCTCGCGTGTAGTGCCGATATAGGCGTATGGGTATCCACCTTGTTGCAGATAGGAGCCGGCCAGAGTATTCTCGATTGTCAGGCCACCCTTGCGATATTGGAATTTTAGGCGCAGATTGCCATCATTCTCCTTGTCGCAGAGCGAGCCATCATACTCATTACGGAAGAAGCCGTCGCAGTGCGCAAATTGCGCCGCAAGCGAGAGGCCGACACTCTCGCCAAAGCGGTTGTAGGCCGAGGCAGCGATGCGGTATGAGTTGCGCGAGCCATACTCGCCACGCAGACGCACACCTTGATACGAGAGTGGCGAGAGTGTGTAGATATTGATTAGGCCGCCCATCGTGTTGCGGCCATAGAGCGTAGCCTGCGGCCCTCGAAGCATCTCTATACGCTCGATATCGGGCAGCGACATATCGTACATATTCTTGTCGGCAATGGGTACATTATCGACATTCATACCTACGACCGGCTGGTCTATGCGCGTGCCAAGTCCGCGGACATATATCGAAGATGTTATGCGCGAGCCGTAGTCGGGCATAAAGATATTTGGTGCCGCAACAACAGCCTCCTTGATAGCCGTCACACCCCCCATCTCCAACGTTCGCCCATCGAGTACCGACGACGAGGCCGCCTCACGGCGCAGAGCGCGACCGCTTTTGATGGCCGTCACCTGCACCTCACCTATATGGAGAAGCGTATCGAGCTCCGGCTCACCATCGCGTGCCGAGAGTTGGCGCGCCGCCACAAGCAGTACGACAAGGAGTATATATTTCAGAGCATAGCGCACCATTCACGAGATTTAGCACTGCAAAGTAACGCTAAATTTTCGTATCCTACAATCCCCATTTATAATGATTATATGTCGGATATATCGACAATGCCATTCATAACGGCATAGATAGTGAGGGCCGACACCGAACTCATACCGAGCCGCTCGACGATATTGCGGCGGTGCGAGATTACGGTATTGATGCTGATAGAGAGCATCTCGGCAATCTCCTTGTTGATATATCCGCGTACGACGAGTGCCAAAACCTCCTGCTCGCGTGACGAGAGCAGAGCCTCCGCATGGCCCCCCACTCCATGGCAGTCGTGCGCATGGCCATGTCCGCTGCCATGGAGTCGCAAAATGCTGCGTATGAGTTCATCCTCGCTCTGCGAGGTGTTGAGTGTATGCACGTCTGAAGGGAGTATCGAATTGGGTGACGAGACGAGGACTATAACCCTGCGTCGCCGCGGCTGAAAGTAGCGGTTGTAGTCGGCAAAAATCTGCGCCGAAATGAAGAAGTGGAAGAACTCGCCGTCGGGCTGCACGACAAGCTCCTCGGCCGAGCCGAACACCACGACCTCGACCATCGGGATTATACGCTCGATAATCGACTTTAATCCGATGTTCATCAGCGAGTTATTGCTGACAACCGCTATTTTTGGTCTTTGCTCCACGCCACAAAGATATACAAATCGTGCGATTCGAACAAATCGAGCGTAATGCAGCCACATTTGCGCACCTCAAAAAAATGCATAAACATCTGATTGTCGGATACAAACCGAGGCTCTCACCACACTGTTTCGAGCCCCTTTCGTGGTGTTCGTGATTAAAAAAAGGCGGTTTGTTGAAAAAATTTTTTTCGAAAACTTGTAAGTTATATATTTGCCACCGATTTGTGAAAGTGCATACATATTTATATGTAGCCCATCGCAAATCAACCGGTTAAGTTAGTAACACAAACAATTATAGTTTAGATGAAAAAGATGACTTTCAAGACCACAAGCAACTATGTGGTGCCGACTATCAAACTGATGGCGGTGAGATGCGAGAGCGGATTCCTCAACTCAACCGGAGGAATCGAGTTCGAGGATGGTAACGATGACGGTTGGGTTTATTAACAAATGCTAAAAGAGATGAAAATTATGAAGAAGATTATTGTTTCGATGATGGCTCTTGCGGCATTTGTAGCCTGCACGAGCAACTTTGACGAGGAGGTTACCGTAACTCCTCAGAATGGTACGATTGTAAATCAGGGCGGTGACTACTCGGTATATGCCGAGGTGGGCGTTGGCGACGACGAGACGAAAGCCACTTACGACAACCTCAAAGCCGTATGGGAGGCCGGCGACCAGATCGCCGTTCTTCAGGAGCACGCTAACTATGGCTCGACCTTCTCGGTGGTTAATGCACTCGGCATCTACAGCGGTGTCGGCACTTCGAAGGCTATGTTCAACGGCAATATTTCGGTCAATACGACCGCTCCGCGCGTGTACCACATCGCTTATCCGAAGAGCGCAACGTCCTTCACGGTTAACGACACTTGCACCGACAACAGCGATGTTACATACTCAACCCGCAACACCGGTTGGATCTCCAAAACCTACTATTCGACCGCTACGGGTAGCTTTACACACACCTACAGTTCTAACGTAAAACTCACTCTGCCTACCACGCAGAATGGTAAGTGGGAGCCATATATGTTCGGTACGACAGGCAAGGCTGTTGCAGCGAATGCTATTGGCGACATGAAGCTCAAAACCCTTACGGGTGCTGTTGCCGTACGCGTGTATGCTTCAGACGGCAAGACACCGAAACGCGTAACGCAGATTACCGTCGCGGCCGATACAAATATCGCCGGCTACTTCTATGGCTCATCGTCGAGCAAGGGTTCGACCGGCTCGCTGACCGGCACAGAAAAGTCTTCGAACAACGCCGACAATGCCAACACCGCAGCATACAATGATCTGCTTGCCAAGGCACAGGGCACACAGCCTTCAACAACAACTTTGTCGCAGACCTTGAACCTCGCCTTCAACGGTACGGCTACCGAGATTACGGCTACGGGCCTCGAGACGATTGCCGCTGACGAGAATGGCGACTACATATATTATATAAATGTAGCTCCCGTATCGGTTGGCAGCCTCACCATCACGGCTGTCGATGAGTTAGGTTCGGCAGTTACGCGCACCTTTGGTGCTCGCGAGCTGAAGGTTGCAACCCGCCACGGCTACAATATCTCGTGGGACGACGCTTCGCTCACGGGTGGCGAGGCCTCGACATGGTACGACGAGTACGCTACGAGCCACGAGATTAAGGGTGCTGCCAATACGCTCTACACGGCCGAGGCGCACATTTCGGGTGTAGCTGCATCCGACGTGCTCTCGTTTGGCGTAGAGATAAACGGCACCCTCTACGGCGAGACGTCGGGCACGCTGACTTTGCCTGCACAGACGATTCGTCTCGACGAGAGCAACACCTATAAAGTATGTATCTACGCCAAGATTTCGTCAAATGGCGAGCAGAAGGAGTTGCGCACCGGCATCGAATATTGCAACGTAGTATCGATTCCTACTATCACGGACGACTACTATATCCAGTCTTCGTACTCGAAGAATGGCAATGAGGAAAAGACTAACTCGATTAGCGGTAACGAGATTCGTGCTTATGCCAAACTCTCGGACAACTATATCGCCTCGAACCTCGTTGAAGGCGGCTATCAGCTCGTATGGTCGGGCAAGGCTAACGGCTCGGCTACGCATGCTCTCGGCTCAGAGTACAAGCTTACGGGCATCGCGGCCGGCAACTGGGGACAATATGATTGTTATGTTAAAGTGACTCTCACGAATGGATATGTATGCAGCACCGACTCGCACACTACGCACGTCACCGGCATACCATATCACGCCGATTGGCGCAGCAAGGACTACTCCGATTGGGCATACTCGAACATATCGGACAATGGTAGCAACTTGCAGGTAAGCAATAGCAAGCTAGGCTGCATCATAAGCCCTGCCTTCTACCTGCCGGGTGGCTCGGTGTCGGCAAAAGCAGCTATCGCCGCCTCGACAAACGCCACATCGAGCGGAAACTACGACCGCAGCTACATCTACACAGGCACGCGCTCGTCGTCGGCCAGCGAGAGTGGTACATACGTTAAGATTGGCTATGTATCCGATTTCTCAGGATTGGTATCCGACACCCCTCTTGTGACAGCTGAGACGACCTACACGCTCTCGACATCGACGCCTTGTATGGTCTTTACAGCCAAGGACTTTTCGATTGCTTGTAATACCTATGTTATGCAGGCACAGATAATCTACGCGCTCTAATAGCGTACCACCTAAACAGCAGAGCGACCACCTCGAAAAGGGGCGGTCGCTCTTGCGTATAATGAGGGTCGAATTAACGATACTCAATCTTGATAGAGTGGATGTAGTGGTAAGCCACACCGCTCTTTGAGTCGGATGTTATAGTAATGTACTCATTCGACGGTGTGAGAACAACGTCCTTATCATCGCCCGTGTGAGTCTTCAGGGCACCCGTCTCACCCGTATCGAGCGTGCGCGATACGTTGAACGTAGCCGTCTTGACAGCCGACGATGGCGACGAAGATGCGCCTACATAGGCATTTACAGAGCCCGAACCGATGTAGTAGAAGCGGTGTGCGAGGGTGCTCTTCGTGCTGATGTTGGCCGGCGCGTGGAAACGAGGCGAGCCCACAGTACCTACCGAGCTACCATTGCAAATCCAGAGCTGGTCGCTCTGCGTGCCCGTACCGGTAAGTGTCCAGCCGTCATTCGTGATAGTCGTAGTATTGGTCGTGCCACCCGAATAGAAGGCGTAGCTGTACGGAATACCCGTCACATGAGTAGCGTGAGTTTGGGTCGTGACTACATAACCATTCTTAAGTGAAATTTTAACATAACAATCATATTGCCGCACTAATATATTGAATATCAATACAGAAAGTGTGACAGATTGTGGGTATTTATTCAATTTGTCGTTTTAGGTGTTTTATTTTGCGCAAGGTGTGCAGCGACCCTTGCGCGAACACCTTAATCCATTACGAAACGGCGCGAAGTGTCGCCCAAAATCTCGATTTTAACAACCATCGTATCGTCGGGCAACAGTTGCTCCACCCTCTCGGGCCACTCGACAAGGCAGAGTTCTCCCGAGTAGAAGTACTCTTCGTAGCCCATATCGAAGGCCTCGGCGATGGAGTTGATGCGGTAAAAGTCGAAGTGGAACACACGCTCGCGTGTCGCTGTGTAGTATTGATTGACAAGCGCAAAGGTGGGACTTGTGACCACATCTTCGGAGCCGAGGCGGCGCATCAGCGCACTGATAAGCGTCGTCTTGCCTGCACCCATCGGGGCGTGCAGTGCCACCACCGTACGGCCATTGAGCGAGGCGAGCAGCGCATCGACCACTTCGTCGAGCTCCTCCAGCGACTCTATAACTATCTCTTTCATTCTATTTCTTCTTTTTTCGTGGAAAATTTAATACTTAAACGAGCTTCCGCCTATAAATTCGCGCAGTATCGACGTTGGCGGTATCTCGTCAAGAGCGATAGGTGTGAAGTTGTCGAGGAACTTGAGCAGTGCCCGCGCCACGGCATACTCGGGCCTCGTGTCGGGTATCTCACGCAACAGCGGCTCGGCAATAGAGCGCAACACCGATATCTCGTAGAGCAACGACGAGTTGAACATCACGTCGGCATTCTCCTGATTCGGGAAGATGTGCTTCTCCTCGCCTCGGCGAACACTCGGCCAGCGGGCTATCGTGTCGGCCGCCTTGTATCCGCGCTTGGCATTGTCGCGAATGATGCGGCGCAGCAGGCGATTGTCCGAGGTGTGTATGCGCGAAATATTATCCATCGCCACCGACGTAAAGCACGAGGCGTAGATGCGGAACTTGGCCGAGTCGGGGATGCTCGGCGTGAGGCGCGGATTCAGACCATGAATGCCCTCCATAATCAGCACCGAGCGAGGCCCGAGCTGTAACGGCTTTTCGTGCCACTTGCGCGTACCCGATATAAAGTCGTAGCGCGGAATATCGACACTCTCACCGGCCGAGAGGCGTGCCAGATGGTCGTTCAGCTGCTCGAGGTCGATAGCTTCGAGTGCCTCGAAGTCATACTCGCCATTCTCGTCGCGCGGCGTGCGTGTACGCTCCACGAAGTAGTCGTCGAGCTCGATAAGTGCCGGTTCGAGCCCCAGCACGCGCAGCTGTATGCCCAGACGCTTGGCCGTCGTGGTCTTGCCACTCGACGAAGGACCCGAGATAAGCACCAACTTCACGCCTCGCGTGCGGTTGGCCTCGGCTATCGAGTCGGCAATCGAGGCGAGCACCTTCTCGTGCACGGCCTCCGCAATCTTAATTATCTCGCCGGCATCGCCCTGCGCAATCTTCGTGTTGAGATGTCCGACAGTAGGCACACCCAGCACCTCAACCCAATGTGCATAGTCGTCGAAGAGCGAGAACATCTTCTCCATCTTCGGCACAACGGCCGGCACGGATAGGTTATGGCGGTCAGGCAACACAAGGTAGAACCCGTTGTGATGCGGCTGCACCTCGAATATATCGATATAGCCCGTAGATGGAGCGAGCGGGCCGAAGAAGTAGCCGACGGTCGAGGCCATCCTATGCACCGAGCTATAGAGGCGTGGGCGTGACACGAGCAGTGCCTCCTTATCCTCGTAGCCGCGCTCGCGGAAGAGCGACACGACATCCTCCGACGGCTGCTTGGTGCGCTCGATAGGGATATTCTCCGCAATAATATGCTCCATACGGCGGCTCAACGCCTCACACTCCTCGCCCGAGAAGGTGCGGCGCTCGTCGAGCTCGCAGTAGAGTGCGTCGCCTATGGCCGAGCGTATATGCAACTTGTTCGAGGGATATAGTTGCTCGACGGCTCGCTGCGCCACGAACATCAATGTACGCTGATAGACGCGATAGCCAAAGGTGGTTGTCGCATCGAAGAAGCGAAGGCGCACAGGCTTGTATATGCGATAGTTAAGCTCCTTGGCACGGTTATTCACAAGGGCCGCAATCATTCGCCTCTCACCATCGAGGCCGGCCATGCGGCACACCTCGACGAGCGATGTTCCGAGCGCGACATCCATACTGCGCTCCGTATTCTCACAATAGACACTAATCATACTCTCCATATCTTCGAACTATCATTAATATTATCTTCTTACTACTCTCTGCAATGGCACATTCGACACACTCACGGGCGAGTGCCGCTTGAAGTAATCGACATCGAGATTATAGACACGCAACGGCGTGCACACCATATCCTCGCACTCGATGGCCGGATAGTTCTCGGCCATATAGTCGGCCATTGCCACCCGATACTTAACACCCTCCCGCAACTCGGCGAAACGCACATCGAGGGCGCAATCCTCGTTATCGACCACAATATCGTAGGGTGTCGAGGCGAAGATATCGATGCGATGTGCCTCCTTTGGATTCTGCGTATCGTTGTACTTGGCAATAATCATACGGCGAAGCTGTTCGGCCGTCATCGTGGCCGTCGCAACCTGCGTAAAGAACGGCTCATTGTCGAAGAGCTGCTTGATGGTCACCGTGCCACTCGCGAGGTTGTCGAGGCGCACGCCGCCATAGTGATAGAGCCCGATATCGGCACCTGTAGCCTCTGCCACAACCCTCGTTTGCAGGTTGGCAAGCCCCGTATGGTCGAGTGTCGAGGCGAGAGTACCTGCCGGTCGCTTCAATGTCGGATTCGCCTCAATATCGGCTATCAGCTGCTTGACGTGCTCATCCTCCGCATAGCCTGCGAGCTCTATGTTTTCGTACTCGACAGATGCCACGCGGCAACCATTGAGCCGTATGCGCGTAGCACCCACACGGCGGAGTTTACGCCCTGTCTGTCCGATGACCGTGCGACGCACAACAGTATCGAGCACGCGGTGTGTGTGGCCGCCTATAATAACATTGTACATAGGTGTTTTAGCCGCCAACTCCATATCCTTGTCGTCGCCCATATGCGAGAGTAGAACCTTCACATCGCCACGCATCGACCGCGCCTGCTCGATGGCCGCCTTTTGGGGATCCACGAAGTCGAGTCCCTCGAATGAAGCCTCGTCGCCGTCAGGGTGGCCGTTGTTGTAGTTTGTCACCACTCCCACAATGTCGAATTTCACACCCTCGGGCGAGACTATCGTCACGCCACCCTCAGGTGTTGCAAGACTCTCGGTGCTGCTCTTCATATTGGCACACACCACATCGAAACGCGCTATCGACAACGCCTTGCCCAGCATCTCGGCACCGCAGTCAAACTCGTGGTTGCCGAGTGTCGCAACGCTATACCCCACCTCGTTCATTAGGTCGATAATCGGGCGACGCGACTCAGCCAAATCGACGTAAGCATTGCCCGTCCATCTGTCACCTGCATCCACGACAACCGTAAAGACCGTGTCGCGACACTGCTTGACGGCCGTTGCCAGCCGCGCAAAGTTGTCGAGCGAGGCGTGTATATCGTTGGTCGAGAGGATAACCACCTCGCTCGGTTGCCACATCGTCTTGTGGATATCGCGTACCAATAGCACCACCGCCGCACATACAGCCACCGCAACAAAGAGAGTGAAGAAGATGTTTTTTGCTCTGTTCATAGCCCTTATTTCTTAATCGCAAGTTGCAAATATCGCAACCAAATCACTACAAAGATAGAAAATATTTTGAAATTTCTATTTTATGCGTTACCTTTGCAGTCCTTGCGTGCGCGCAAATTTTGCGGGAAGGCAAGATAATTCACTTAATATTAACTTTTTAACGAGCGATTGTATCGCAATTTTTTTACTGTATGGAGAATACAAAAGTATCTGTCGAGAATTTTGACTGGGCAGCATTCGAGAACGAGTCGAGCCTCTACGATCAGCCGAAGGAGCAGATCGAGAAGCTGTATGGCGATTCGATGTCTAACATCGCGGTTGGCGAGACCGTTGACGGTACCGTTACCGAGATTAACAAGCGCGAGGTAATCGTTAATATCGGTTACAAGAGCGAGGGTGTTATCGCAGCTTCGGAGTTCCGCTACAACTCGGAGCTCAAGGAGGGCGACACCGTTGAGGTTTACGTTGAGTCGGTTGAGGACAAGGGCGGCCAGCTCATCCTCTCGCACAAGAAGGCACGCCAGCTCAAGTCGTGGGATCGCGTAAACGAGGCTCTGGAGAAGGACGAGATCATCAAGGGTTACGTTAAGTGCCGCACGAAGGGCGGTATGATCGTTGATGTATTCGGCATCGAGGCCTTCTTGCCGGGTTCGCAGATTGACGTTAAGCCTATCCGCGACTACGACGTATATGTTGACAAGACGATGGAGTTCAAGGTTGTGAAGATCAACCAGGAGTTCCGCAACGTAGTCGTTTCGCACAAGGCTCTCATCGAGGCCGAGCTCGAGGCTCAGAAGCAGGTTATCATGTCGAAGCTCGAGAAGGGCCAGATTCTCGAAGGTACGGTCAAGAATATCACCTCGTATGGTGTATTTATCGACCTCGGCGGCGTGGATGGTCTTATCCACATCACCGACCTCTCGTGGGGCCGCGTAAGCCATCCGGAGGAGGTTGTAGAGCTCGACCAGAAGCTCAACGTCGTAATCATCGACTTCGACGAGGCCAAGAAGCGTATCGCTCTCGGCTTGAAGCAGCTCACCCCACACCCTTGGGAGTCGCTCGACGCAGAGTTGAAGGTTGGCGACCACGTTAAGGGCAAGGTAGTGGTTATGGCCGACTACGGCGCATTCGTTGAGATTGCACCGGGCGTTGAGGGCCTTATCCACGTTTCGGAGATGTCGTGGAGCCAGCACCTCCGCTCGGCACAGGACTTCTTGAAGGTTGGCGACGAGATAGAGGCTGTTGTTCTCACCCTCGACCGCGAGGAGCGCAAGATGTCACTCGGCATCAAGCAGCTCACGGCTGACCCATGGGAGAGCATCGAGACCAAGTACCCTGTTGGCGCAAAGTGCACCGCCAAGGTTCGCAACTTCACCAACTTCGGTGTATTCGTAGAGATCGAGGAGGGCATCGACGGCCTTATCCACATCTCGGATCTCTCGTGGACCAAGAAGGTTAAGCACCCGGGTGAGTTCACGCAGGTAGGTGCCGACATCGAGGTTGTAGTTCTCGAGATCGACAAGGAGAACCGTCGCCTCAGCCTTGGCCACAAGCAGCTCGAGGAGAACCCTTGGAACGAGTTTGAGAACCAGTTCGCTGTTGATTCGGTTCACAGCGGTACGGTTACCGAGCTCAACGAGAAGGGTGCAGTCGTATCGCTCGGCGAGAACGTCGAGGGCTTCGCTCCTGCACGTCAGCTCGTGAAGGAGGATGGCACGACCATCAAGAATGGTGAGACTGCCGACTTCAAGGTTATCGAGTTCTCGAAGGCTACGAAGCGTATCACCCTCTCGCACACCCGCATCTTCGAGGAGGCAAAGCGTGCAGAGGTTGCTGCCGAGAAGGCCGAGAAGCGTGCTGCTGCCGAGGCTACCAAGTCGTCGGTGAAGAAGATCCAGCAGTCGGTCGAAAAGACCACGCTGGGCGACATCGCCGGTCTTGCAGAGTTGAAAGCACAGCTCGAGAAGAAGTAGTAGCAGACTATTCCTAATTCGAAGGGGTTGTTCGACGCATAGTTGAGCAACCCCATTTTTATAGAGATAATACAAGAGAGCGGCTTGGGGTAAAGGCCGCTCTCTCTTGTTATCCATCAGGATAACTGCATCTCCCTTGGGGGGGGTGATATTACTCTACAAGTTCGCTCTTCGAGCGGTCGCAACCGCGCTCGGCACCCAAACGGTAGAAGGCTTGCGCCACGTCGGTATCGTGATGCCACAACATATCGTCGGACTCGTAGTCGCGCTCATAGAACTTCCCGAGGTAGTAGTAGGCCTCCTTCTCGCCATCTTGTGCAGCAAGGCAGTAGAGGTAGTACGAGAGGCCCGCCTGGCCCTCATTGTTGCGATAGGCATTTGCCATAGCGACGTATGAGTCGTAGCCGTACTTCGACGGATCGACATCGTAGTACTCATCCTCGTAGTGGCGGATATGGTTCTTCAGCAGGCGCTCTGCGCGTTCATCAGCACGCTCCTGCTCCTGTTGGCGAACATCGTCGCGACTATTCGAGGCAAGGGTCTGCTGCACACCTATCGTGGCAAGCGACAGCAGAACAAGAATCGTAGTAAAGGTCCGGTTGTTCATCATATCGCATAATGTTTTAAGGTTGTCTCTCTACTCTTTAAGAGCGGCAAGTGGCCAAAAGGTTAAATGCAGCATGCAAAAAAATCCCCCGATACCAAAACAGATGTCGAGGGATAGAGGCGCGATGCGGTGCAATTACTCGCTCTTCACCTTTGCGGCAATAACCTTGTGCAAGAAGTTGCGATAGCTCACATACGAGGTCTTGCGGCCATATATAGCATCGGTCTTATGTGCCACGACCATATCGAGTGCCGGCAAAACGGTGATGTATTGCCCCATCATTCCGCGAGCAGTATAGGCACCCTTGAAGGCAGGCTCCTTGGTCTTGTAGAGCCACCACATATATCCGTAGGCAAATGCCCCCTTGCGGCGCGACTTAGGGTTCATCTGACTACGCGGAGTCCACTCTTTGAGCATCTCGGCGTGCCACCTCTTCGAGATGACCTGCTCGCCGTTCCACCTGCCCTCGCGCAACATCAGGTAGCCGAGGCGTGCCATATCGCGCGTCGAGAGATACATATGGTACGACCTATGCATCGACCGTTTTAGGCGACCGCCATAGCGCTGCTTCTCGATATCCCAATCCTGAAAACCAAGCGGCAGTGCCAAATCCTCCTCCAAGGCGCGATAGATGCTCTTGCCCGTCAGCTTCTCGAAGACGGTGCCGGCGGCGTTGAAGTCCCAATTGTTATACAAGAAGTAGCTACCCGGCCTCTTCGAGCCTCGCTCGGGCACATTCTTCGGATTGTCGAGCGCACTGCCCGAGGTCGACGCCTGATGATACACGCCCGAGCGGGCCTGTATCAGGTGGCGCACCGTAGCCTTCTGTTCGACGGGCAGCAGACCACCATGGTCAGTAATACCTATCTCACCAATTGTCTTATCGAGGTCAATGGTGCCATTCTCGACATACTTGCCGTAAAGCATCGCCAGCACACTCTTGCGGCACGAGGCGAGGTAGCTCAACCGCTCGACATTGCCATACTTGAAGATACACTCGCCACCGACAATGACCATCAATCCCGTGGTGTTCATCGAGTCGATGACATATCGACGTATCTCCCTCATCTGTTGGTTGTCGAAGCCGTGCTTCGAAGGTCGCACCTGCGCCCAATCTGCGCCTGCCTGCGGGTAAATCTGCGCCGACAACACAAAAGCCGAGAGCGAGAGCAAGAGGACCAATAGAGTCTTTCTCATAGTGTTAGATTTTAGTTGGGTGTACAAATATAGCCTTTTTTCAGACTCCGTAAAGCCTTTCTTTGTACAAATATGACAAAATTTGTATATTTGTGGTGTAAGATGAGTTGTTTGATATGGGCCGAAGAGTTAAATACGGAGTTTTGAAGGCGGTGATATGTGCCGCTTTTGCGGTAGCGCCGCTCGCCGCACAGTCGCAGATATACCTAAAACTCAACGGCTTATACGCCCTTGCAGGCATCATCAACCCGCAACTCGAGTTTATCGCCGGCCCCCACTCCTCCATCTCGATAGATGTGACATACTCTCCGTGGCGACGTCTCGACTTGGGGCAATACAAGGATATACACGCCAACTTCGCCATCATGCAGGCCGAGTACCGCTTCTATATCAGGCGCGAGGCGCGAGGCTTCTATGTGAGTGCCAATGCCGGAATGCAACTCTTCGACCTTACGCGCCCCTTCCTCTTCCAAGGCGGCAAGGTTATCAGCTTCGAGCCGGGCTTCGGCCGCGGCTTCGGTGCAATGGTGGGCCTCGGCATAGGCTACACCCATATCTTCAAGGAGCGATGGGTAGTCGATGCCTTCTTCGCCTTCGACCGTATGTGGAGCTGGTACAACGACTACTTCGCCGATGGGCAGATAAACATGAACCCTACGCACCAAAAGGAGACTACGCACCCCGACCCGTTCAATGGTTCGGCCGAATGGCTGCCGTCGAAGATTGGTGTGTCGATAGGCTACCGCATCTTCAACCCGTCGAAAGTGCGACCTACAAGCAGTGAACGTGCGTGGCTGCGAGCCTCGAGAAGAGAGCGATAGCATCGCTCCGATAGGCCAAATGCCCGAATAATCCACATCAAGATGCCTCCAAAAAGACAGCACTCGACAATCTGGGAAATCGTCGAGTGCCCGATGTTAGGTTAGTTAGGTTAATGAGCAGTGGGAGAACCCCACATTTGTACCACAAAGATACGACCTTTTTCGGTATTAGCAAATTATTTCATAACATTTTTTCGTATTTTGCGAAAAAATAATTTCTTTTTATAATTGATATCCGTGTAGAGATTACAATTTTTCACCTCTATTCCTTGGCAAAATCATCGTCACAGCCGTATCTACGCGCCCTTAATGAGTGGCGATAGGCCATCGGTGTTATATTATAGAGTAGTCTAAATCGCTTGATGAAATGCGAATTGTTCGGATACATACACTCGGTGGCAATCTCGGCGACACTCTTCGATGTGTAGGCTAACTGCCGACGTGCATGCTCCATACGCTGCTCGGTAATCCACTTGTGTGGCGTGGCGTTGAAATGTTCGCGAAACAACCGCTTGAACGAGGTGAGCGAGCAGTGACTCAACTCGGCCAACTCTTCGAGTGAGCAATCATCGAAAATATGGTCGAAGATGCGCCGCTCGAAGTCCGAGGCACGCTTGTCGATAGTGCCCAACAGGCAACGCATAACACATCTATCCGAGAGACGTAAGACAAGTTGCACGAGCAGTCGTTTGTCGGCCTCGGATATCGGACCTTCGGTCGGCAACTCGCTGAAGAAACTCTGCAACATAGCACCGGCACAGCATCCTGCGCTATTCACCCTCATTGGCCCATCTATCGCCGACAATTCGCCACCATACAGCTCTATCTCACGGCTCAAGATAGCCCGCAACTCATCCGACGAATACTCGACCACACGCTCCTTGTAGAGCGACTCCCCATTCGGAATATTCCTCAATTCGCGGCACCCAGGGCCCATACAGAATAGTTCGCCACTATAGTAGCGCACCTCCTGCATATTGCACCAAACCACCTTCGTGCCGCTCAACACACACCCTACGCGGAGTGCCGGCACCGAGAAGCTCGAACCACCATTTATCGCATTAGACATACTGCTAAATTTGTATCACGGTACAAATATAGCAAATTATTGCAATAAATGGTATATAAATACAATATTTTATTGCTTACTCCAAGAAAATATGGATAATCGCCACCACGAGAATGAGCCAATATAGGGCGATTGATAGTGTGTTGGGAATTCGATAGAGCGAGTAAGCCAACAAAACCGAAGCCGGCACTGCAACTACGGGCAGCAGAGCTGTTCCGCATCCGGGTAGCAGAGCGGTAGCCAGCAACAGAGCCATCGTCACCACCAGGAGGGAGATTGCACGTCGCATTCGCACAAGAGATGAGGCTTGCGGCACATGCGCCATAGCCCCGACCACCATCACCACCGCCATCACCACGACAAGTGCTATTGCGCCATAAGGCACACTCTCAATCCGAATGCGCGGTGCGGAGAGGGCATCTACAAAATTCTCGGCGAGAGTCGAGAAGTCGCTACCCATATACCACATCACATAGGAGGTCATAAGCAGCGGCAAGAGCCACCCGGCGAGCGATATTACAGCCTGACGTAACGACAGCGCGAGTAGCAGCACCGACACCACGCTCACCACGCCGAGGATGATACACGGCGGATATATGAGTGCCGCCACACCAAAGAAGAGTGAGCCGAAGAACGGCGCATTTTTCTGCCCTGCAACGACCAGATTACGCAACATCAGGAGCAGACCGAGGAGCGTCATCAACCCTGCCACACTTGCCGCAAGTATATCGGGCGAGAGTGCCACGCCGCACGCCATTACGGCATAGAGCGGTATCGATAGAGTACACATCTGCTTGAAAGCTCCCGACATCGAGGCAAGGCGGCCCGTCAGCAGAGCCGTTATCGCGAGCATTACGGCCGCTGCCGCACGCGCCATCGCGCCATCGCCATAAGGCGAGTCGGCAATCTCCACCTCGAAGGGCGAAATGGAGTAGCGCACGAAGGCAACAATGATGATGACTACCGCCAACATCATAGCCATAAAACTGGAGTTTCGAGTGATAGAGTTCAGTTGCATAGCACAAAGTTATGCTTTTTTCGGGAAATTATACTAATTTTGTGGTTGATGTTACAAATATCTTATCAAACCGAGCTCCTCGAAGCGGGATGCGACGAGGCAGGTCGTGGCTGTTTGGCCGGTCCGGTATTTGCGGCAGCAGTGATTCTGCCGCCCGATTTTCACCATCCATTGCTCAACGACTCGAAGCAGATGAGCGAGAAGAATCGCTACGCACTGCGCGAGGTTATATGCCGCGAGGCTGTGGCATGGGCTGTGCAGGAGATATCGGCCGCACGCATCGACGAGATTAACATCCTGAAGGCCTCATTCGAGGGCATGTCGCTCGCCGTGGAGCAGCTCAACCCCTCGCCCGAGTTTCTGGCCATCGACGGCAATCGCTTCTACACCCACCTGACGCAGCCCTTCCGCTGTATTGTCAAGGGCGATGCTACCTATGCGAATATCGCCGCGGCTTCAGTGCTTGCCAAGACCTTTCGCGACGACTTTATGATACGTATCGCCGATGAGTATCCGCTCTACGGCTGGGACAAGAACAAGGGCTATCCTACGCGGCAGCACCGCCTCGCCGTGCGGCAACACGGCCTCACACCATATCACCGACTCTCCTTCAACCACGAGATAGACCAGCTATCGCTCTTTTAGTCTGCGAGAGCAGCACCATTGTGGCTCGGTTTTCGCATAGTCATCCTCAACAAAGAGAAGATGGTTATGCGAAAATTTTTATACTATGCCGTGCCCGTTGCGCTATGCTTCGTAGTCGGGATGCTCGGCTCCTACATTCAGGGGTCGGCACTTGTCGAGTGGTACCCTACGCTTGTCAAATCGCCACTCTCGCCTCCTCCGATACTCTTCCCCATCGTGTGGAGCGTGCTTTACTTGCTGATGGGACTCTCGATCGGAGTGCTTATCGCGCGCGGCGATATGAGTGTCATAAAGCTGTGGATCGTGCAGCTCATCGTAAACTTTCTGTGGAGTGTGCTCTTCTTCGGGCTGCGCAGTCCGCTGCTCGGTCTCGTGGCGATACTGCTGCTCGACGTTCTGGTCTTTACCTATATTATATATGCCGCCGGGCGAAGCTCCGCTGCTGCATGGCTGTTTGTGCCCTATCTGCTGTGGTTGCTGCTCGCCACATACCTGAACGGATATATCTACGTCTATAACCGCTACCCCGTGACGGTTGCCGCAGCCGAGGTCACGCAATACCCACAACAACCAACCAACAAAACCAATACGACTATGCACTTTTCGCTACCACCGCTCGGCTACGCTGCCGACGCCTTGGCTCCGGCAATGAGCCGCGAGACCATCGACTACCACTACGGCAAACACTACAAAGGGTATATCGACAATCTGAACAGACTTATCGAGGGTACGCGCTTCGAGCGGATGTCGCTCCACGACATCGTGCTCAACGCCGACGGCGTGCTCTACAACAACGCAGCGCAGGCACTCAACCATCAACTCTTCTTCGAGGGGATGACCCCCGTGCCGCAGCCCATTCCGGCGGAACTCAAAAGCCGCATCGAGCGCGACTTCGGCTCGATAGACGAGATGCGCGACAAGTTTGCCACGGCCGCAACATCGCTCTTCGGCTCGGGGTGGGTGTGGCTCGTGGAGGAACGGGATGGTCGCCTTGCCGTGGTATCGACGCCCAATGGCGTAAATCCGATAAACGATCACCTCAACCCGCTGATGGTAATCGACGTGTGGGAGCACGCCTACTACATCGACTACCGCAATCGCCGCGCCGACTTCGTGAAAGCCTACTGGCCTCTGATAGATTGGAACAAGTCAGCCGCACGCCTCAAGGTGCATAAAACGGCCACCGAAAGAGTTTAGTTACCCGACTTGCGACGTTGGTCTATCTTATCGATAAGGATAGCTATCGCGCCGTCACCCGTCACGTTGGTTGCAGTGCCGAAGCTATCCATCGCAATATACAGGGCAATCATCAGGCCTATCGCCGTGTCGTTGAAGCCGAGTATGTCGTGCAGCACACCGAGTGCCGCCATAATTGCGCCTCCGGGCACACCAGGTGCGGCGACCATCGTCACGCCGAGCATACATATAAAGCTCACCATCGTAAGCGGCTCGACCTCCATCCCCGTTATCACGATTATCGCCAGAGCGCACGACGTAATCTTTATCGTGCTACCCGAAAGGTGAATCGTCGCACAGAGCGGCACCACGAAGTTGGCCACCGAAGGAGTCACTCCGTTGCGTATCGTTGCCGCGATGGTTACGGGGATTGTGGCGGCCGAAGATTGTGTGCCGAGAGCCGTAACATAGGCATCAAGCATATTGCACAACAGTTTGAACGGGTTGCGGCGTGCCACGAAGCCCGCAATGCCAAACTGCACGATAAGAATCAGCAGCGTCATGGCGAAGATAAGCACAATCAACTTTACGAACACCCCCAGCACACTCGTCACCTGCCCGCCGACAGTCATACTCATAAAGATTCCGAAGATGTAGAGCGGCAACATCGGGATAATCACGCGCTCGATGGTGAGCGTTACGACCTCCCGAAAGTCGTCGAAGCCTCGGCGCAGCGTATCGCCCTTTATCACCGTGAGGCTCACGCCTATGATGAATGCCGCAACGAGCGCACTCGTCACACCCATTATCGGCGGCATATCTATCGTGAAGTATGGCACGAGCGACGTCTCCTGCGCCCGCCCGACATCGAGGGCCGTATTGCCCAATATCCACTGATACGACAAGTCGCAGATGCCCCACGTCACAAAACCACTAAACAACGTAAAGAGGTAAGCGACAACCACAGTAACAAACAGAAGCCACCCCGCGCCGCGCCCCACCTCGGCAATGCCAGGCACGATGAGTCCGACAATAAGCAGTGGAATGAAGAACCCGAGCAGATTGCCGAACAGCGCATTGAATGTGGCGAAGAGGCGCATCATCCACTCCGGCATAATAAGGCCTCCGACAATTCCGAGGAGTATGGCGATAACGATTCGTGGCAACAGCCCGAGGTGTGTCAGTTTCATAACGATACTTATTTTATCGGTTAATCTTCTACAAAGATAGTATAATTTTGTGATTATCGCCAACAAACAGAATAGCGAGCAAAATTTTTCGTATATTTGCGCTACTATGATGTGGCTCGAAATCGTGGGAGCAGTCATCGGGCTGCTCTACCTCTGGCTCGAATACCGCGCCTCGGTATGGCTCTGGGCGGCAAATATCGTTATGCCGGCCATCTACATCTTTGTCTATGCCGATGCGGGCTTCTATGCCGATGCGGCCATCAACATCTACTACCTTGTGGCCGGCATATACGGTTGGTGTGTATGGCTTGCGAAGCGCAGCGACGGCTCCACACGCCCAATCGTGCATACGCCTCGCCGCGCCATCGTGCCTCTTGTGGCTGTGGGTGCTGTGGCTATGGGCGTCATCGCCTATATCCTCACCCACTACACCGACAGCACCGTGCCCTATGGCGACGCTTTCACCACGGCAGCGAGCATCGTAGCACTCTATATGCTCACCCACAAGTTCGTCGAGCAGTGGCTCGTATGGCTGGTTGTCGATGCCGTGTGTTGCTGGCTCTACATCGATAAGGGGCTTTACCCTACTGCCGCGCTCTATGGGCTCTACACCATTCTGGCGTGGGTAGGCTACCGCCAATGGCTAAAAATCATGTTGAAAGATGCAACAAATCAAGATGCCCGATAAGGCTCTGCGGCCCGAGTGCGTAATCCTTGCTGCCGGCGACTATCCGCACGGCGAGGTGGCACGCGCACTGCTCGACCGCGCGCAGATGGTCATCTGCTGCGACGGAGCGGCCGAGGAGTATTGTGCCACGGGGCGTATGCCGAGTGCCGTGGTAGGCGATATGGACTCGCTGCCACCCTCGCTACGCGAGCAGCTGGGCGACCGGGTATGCCTCCGCCCCGACCAGAACACCAACGACCTGTGGAAAGCCCTGACATACGCCATCGAGTGCGGAGCGCACAGAGTAATCGTCTTGGGTGGCTTCGGGCAGCGCGAGGACCACTCGATAGGCAATATTATGCTCCTCGCAGCACGCATGCACGAGGTGCAGGTGCAGATGGTCGGTGACCTCGGCGTATTCGACTTTATCGACGAGCCTACGCGCTTTGAGAGCACGGCAGGGCAACAGGTATCACTCTTCACGCTCTCACCCTCGACCATGATATCGACCTCGGGGTTGCGCTACGAGCCGCCTCACAACCACCTCGCAGCGATGTGGCAAGGGGTATCAAACGAGGCGTGCGGCGAGATGTTTACAATCGAAACGAATGGTGCGACCATCGTCTATCGACATCTATAATACAATTTAACAATTCGTCGGGCGAGGTATCTATAATTATGTTACCCCCCCCCACTCAAAAACCCTTATTGTGATGAAACGAGCTCTATCTACTCTTATCGCCCTCTGCCTGCTAGGCACGGTGCAAGCACTCGACCTTCAACGGGTAACCAACATGGCCCATCCGCGACTCATACTTCGCGAGGGCGATATGGCTGCCGTGCGGCGTGCCGTGTTGCAAGATGCTTATGCCGCCAAGGCACATCGTCAGATAGAGCTCGCCACCGAGCAGATTATCAAGGAGCCCACCTCCGAGCGTATAAAGCAAGGCAAACGACTATTAAGTGTTTCGCGAGAGGTGTTGCGTCGTGTCAGCTACTGCGCCTATATGTACCTATACAGCGGCAATATAAGCTACGCCCGTCGTGCCGAGCAGGAGATGCTCGCCGCGGCTCGCTTCTCGGATTGGAATCCGTCGCACTTTCTCGACGTAGGCGAGATGACGGCCGCTTTGGCTCTTGGTTACGATTGGCTCTACGATGTGTTGAGTGAGGATAGCCGCCGCGCCATCGCCTCGGCAATCGTAGAGAAGGGCCTGAACCCCGGGCTGGGGCGACGCGCACAAAGCAATAATTGGGGGCAGGTGTGCAATGCCGGCCTTGCTATGGGAGCCATCGCCATTGCCGAGCGTAACCCTATGCTCGCCGAAGAGATTATCGCGCAGAGCATTCGCAACTTCGACGCCACACGCAGATTCTACGCCCCTGACGGTATCTATCCCGAGGGCTACGGCTATTGGGAGTACGGCACCTGGTACCACATACTGATGGTCGAATCGTTGCGCTCGGCAGGCATCGATACCGCAGGCCTCGACCGCATTCCGGGCCTTCTACGCTCGGCGCAATATATGGACTATATGGTGGCTCCGTCGGGCCGCACCTACAACTTCTCGGACTCGGGCGGCGGTCGCAATCCGCAGATGCCGCTGCTCCATTGGTTTGCCAACGAGATGGGTGATAACTCCGTTCTATGGCATGAGCGTCAGCGTATGACCAAACGGCGTGTGCGTGCCTCGCGCGACCGTATGCTCGCTGTAGCAATGCTCTTTGTAGCACGTTGCGACCTTACGAACATACCACGCCCGACCGCCACATTTTGGAGTGGCGACGGCCCTGTGCCTCTTATTATCTGCCGCGATAAAGACTCCTATCTGGCCGCAAAGGGCGGCTCTCCACGCGATTCGCACGCACATATGGATGGTGGCTCCTTCGTCTATGAGGCGAGAGGCGTGCGTTGGGCGGTGGATCTCGGCTCGCAGAACTACTACTCGCTCGAGAAACGCGGCGTGAAGCTGTGGAGCCGCGGCCAAGATGCCCAGCGGTGGGATGTGTTCCGCCTCGGCCCCGTACCTCACAACACGCTGACCGTGAATGGCAAGAAGCACATCTACAATGGTCGAGTAAAGCTCCTCGCCACGTTCAACGAGGCGGAGCGTCGTGGTGGGCAGTTCGACCTTACGTCGATACTCTTCGATGTTGAGCGTGCCGTACGCACCTTCGAAATGGACAGCCACGCCAAGGCGTGCATCACCGATGAGGTTACGGCCTCCAACCAGACGTGCAATATACGCTGGACTATGTCCACCAATGCCAAGGTGACTATCCTCAACCGCCGCGAGGCTCTGCTCGAGCAGAGCGGCAAGGCCCTGCGCCTCGTTGTGGCCAAGGGTTCGTGCCCGACCAAGATATCGGTCACGGAGAATACTCCCCCGCACGACTATGACTGGGAGAACAAGAACTCGCGCCGCGTATGCATCGACTTCAAGGTGCCACGCACACAGTCACGCACCCTGCGTGTCGAGTTGCAGCCATACACAGCCGCCACACGCAGATAGATCTTGCAGCATATATCAACAACAAGGGAGTGTCTAACAAGTTTTAGACACTCCCTTGTTGTTAGAAGTTGTATAAACCCTACTGCAAGCCTTGCTGCTGCTTGTAGATGGCGTTGTACTTGTTGTACTTATCCATCATACCCTCCTCGTCGCGCAGACGGAAGCAGAGCTGCTTGAGATACTCAACACAATCCTTGTTCTCCGGATTGAGCTCGTGAGCCTTCTCCAAGTATGGCACAGCACGCATATAGACGGCCGACACCTCCTTCAAGCCCTTCTGATACTCCTCCTGGCTATTGATGCTCTCGAGGCGTGCATTGAAGGCCTGATTTGCCTCGTCACCCTTGGCTATATTGAAGTAACCGAGGTAGAAATTCGTGTCGTAGTCGTCCGGCTTAAGCTCATTGATCTTCTCAAACGAAGCAATACACTCGTCGTAGTTCTTCAGCTTGAAGAATACGCGGCCGCGACCGAACCACAAATCGGCATTCTTCGGATTCTCGGCCAGAGCCTTATCGATAAGCTCCACAAGCTCGGCAGGGTCGCCAATGCCGTCCTCCGATGTGTAGAGCTGCATCAGACCGTCGAGGATACGCTCGTTGCGCGGATACTTGTTGATACCCTCCAACAGCGTATTCTTGGCCTTGACAACATTCTCGCGGTCATTCACTCGCTGACCATAGTAGCAGTGGAAGAGGAAGTAGTAGAGATTACCCGACTCATCCTTGTAGCCCAACTCCTGCGCCTTCAGCAGATACTTCTCGCCATTGATGAAGTACTGAATATCCTGCGCACCGAGGAAGGCGGCGAGCTGACCGGCATAGAAGTAGAGTTTAGGGTCCGCCTTGCCGATAATCTCCTGCAGGTGAGCGGCCTTGATGTAGGCATCAACGGCCTCCTTATACTTCTCGATATCGACACTTCCGGAGCCGAGTTCCGAGTAGTAGTTCACCAACGAGGCGACCTGCTCGTTAATCTTTGCGGCTGTCGTAGCGTCAATCGCATGAGCCTTGGCCAGGGCCTCCTTGACAACGTCATAAGCTCCCGGGTGAATCTCCTTCAAAATCTCCCAACCGACAACCTTGTTGTTCTTCAGATGCACGTTCACCCACTCGTAGCCATAGACATTCTCGCTCTTCTTCTCGGTAGGCAACACACCCATCTGGGCATCAAGCATCGCCACGTCGAGCGTGCGGTAGATGTTCTTCGTAGGCATCATTATAGCATCGCCGTAGAGCTTGGCACGCGTGAGCCACGTTGCGGCCTTGACGGCCTTCTTCTCATTGGCTATATCGGCATCGCTCTTTGCCAACTTGGCCTGCACAGCAGGCGCATTAATCTTCTGCGCGGTAACGGCCGGAGCTACCAGCACCGCAAGAGCCGCTACCATTACGATAAGCTTTTTCATATCAATCTAACGATTTACGTGTTTAATTTATTGTTTTTCTGTTCTACTCCTCATGCTGCTCGGCACTACTTTCAACAACTGTGCCCTCGGTGGTTACGCCCTCCTCTTGCAACTCGACATCCTCCTCTTCGCTCACCGGCACAGCCGTAACCGAAGCGATAGAGTCGCCCTCGCGGAGGTTGATGATGCGCACGCCCTGCGTAGCACGGCCCGCAACACGAATCTGCTCGACCGAGGTGCGAATAGTGATACCCGAACGGTTGATAATCATCAGGTCGTTGTCGTCGGTCACGGCCTTGATGGCAACCAACTCTCCCGTGCGCTCGGTGATGTTGATGGTCTTGACACCCTTACCACCGCGGTTGGTAATGCGGTACTCGTCGAGGTTTGTACGCTTACCGTAGCCGTTGGCCGAGAGAACGAGCACATCCTCATTCGACTCCGGCTCGATGCAAATCATACCTATAGCCTCGTTATCGCCCTCGAGCGACACGCCCCGCACACCGATACTCGTGCGGCCCACCTCGCGGACAGTGCTCTCGTTGAAGCGAATGGCCTTGCCCTCGCGCGTAGCGATCATAACCTCGGCCGAGCCGCTCGTGAGTTTCGCCTCGATAAGGCGGTCCCCCTCACGAATCTCGATGGCATTGATACCGTTGGTACGAGGACGCGAGTAGGCCTCCAACTTGGTCTTTTTGATAGTACCATTCTTGGTACACATGATGATATAGTTGGAATTTACATACTCCTCGTCGTTGAGTCTCTTGCAGTTGATGTAGGCACGCACCTTGTCGTCCGGCTCCATATTGATAACATTCTGGATGGCACGGCCCTTCGACGAGCGGGTACCCTCCGGAATCTCATAGACCTTCAGCCAGAAGCAACGGCCCTTCTCTGTGAAGAACATCATCGTATTGTGCATCGAGGCCACATAGATATGCTCGATGAAGTCCTCGTCGCGCGTAGCACTACCCTTGGCACCCACACCGCCACGGTTCTGCGTGCGGTAGTCGGCCAGCGAGGTGCGCTTGATGTAGCCCATGTGCGAGATGGTGATAACCATATCCTCATCGGCGTAGAAATCCTCCGGATTGAACTCCTCCGACGAATAGACAATCTCCGAGCGACGCTCGTCACCATACTTCTCGCGAATCTCGATAAGCTCCTCCTTGACAACGGCGAGCTGCAATGCTTCGCTACCCAGAATATCGTTGAAGCGGGCGATAGCGGCCTCCAACTCGTTACGCTCGGCAAGCAGTTTGTCGCGCTCGAGTCCCGTCAGAGCACGCAGACGCATATCTACGATAGCGGCGGTCTGCAAGTCACTCAAACCGAAACGCTCCGAGAGGGTTGCCTTCGCCTCATCGACACTCTTGGCGTGGCGGATGATGTGCACGACCTCGTCAATATTATCCTGCGCGATAAGCAGTCCCTGCACGATATGCATACGCTCCTCGGCCTTACGCAAATCGTAGCGCGTGCGGCGCACAACAACGTCGTGACGATGATCCACGAAGTGGCGAATCAGGTCGTGGAGGTTCAACAGCTGCGGACGGCCATTCACCAAGGCGATATTGTTCACCGAGAACGACGACTGAAGCTCCGTATATTTGAACAACATATTGAGCACCACATTAGCCACGGCATCCTGCTTGAGATGCACGACAACACGCACACCCTGGCGGTCCGACTCGTCGTTCACATCGGCTATACCCTCCAACTTGCCATCCTTGATAAGCTCGGCGATATGCTTAATCATATCGGCCTTATTGACCATGTACGGAATCTCCGTAAAGACGATGAGCTGGCGGCCTGTTGCCGTAGTCTCAATCTCGTGACGGGCACGCATAACGACGCGGCCGCGGCCCGTGAGCAGAGCCTCCTTCACACCCTCGTAACCATAGATGATGGCTCCCGTAGGGAAGTCCGGGCCCTTGACAAAGTGAAGCAAGTCCTCGCAGGTGCAGTCGCGGTTGTCGATATAGGCGCAGCAGGCATCGATAACCTCTGAGAGGTTATGCGGTGCCATATTGGTAGCCATACCCACGGCAATACCGCTCGCACCATTGACCAGCAGCAACGGAATCTTCGTAGGAAGCACCGTAGGCTCCTTTATCGTATCATCAAAGTTGAGAGTCCAATCGATAGTCTCCTTGTCGATATCGGCCATCACCTCATCGGTCACCTTGCGCATACGCGCCTCCGTGTAACGCATAGCGGCCGGCGAGTCGCCGTCCATCGAACCGAAGTTACCCTGACCATCCACTAACGGATAGCGCATCGACCAATCCTGCGCCAAGCGACACATGGCATCATAGACCGACGAGTCGCCGTGCGGGTGGAACTTACCGAGCACATCACCAACGATACGCGCCGACTTACGCGTCGGCTTGTCGGAGTAGAGATTCAACTCGGCACTCATATCGTAGAGGATACGACGGTGCACCGGTTTGAGGCCATCCCTCACATCGGGCAAGGCTCGCGACACAATAACCGACATCGAGTAGTCGATGTAGGCCGACTTCATCTGCTCCTCGATATTGACACGCTCGATGCGGCCTGTCATAACGGGAACCTTCTCTTCTTCTGTCATCATAATTTTATCGTAGTTTATTTCTTCTTTGGCCTAAAACATAAAAATATACACGCGCAAAAATAGCATTTTTCGCGCGTTTTAGCAACTTTCGGCCCAACTTTTTTCACTATCGACCGTACAAATTTGTATTTTTCGCGATTAAAGCCCCTTTTTAGGCGATTTGAGAGCACTTGACACGCCGCCTCGACAGGGTGTCGGCGAAAGTCGCAGCTACTCGCGCAGCGCAAGCTCGCCATCCTCACCCGTAACCACGATGCACCCCTCAGCAAGCAGTTGCCGCACGGCCGACAAAACAGCCTCTTCGCTGCCACCCACACGCGATACAAGCTCCTTGACGGGCCGACGGCCGCGCCCCAACTCGGCCACGATACTCGCCACAAGGTCGTCCTTCGGTTGCTGCGATGCCCGACGACGGGCGAGGCAGTTGTCGCAGATATGACACTCCTCTGACTCCTCGCAGCCGAAGTACTCCTCTATAATGCGGCTACGGCACTCGTCGTCACTCGCCGCATAGTGCAGCATCCTGTCAAAGCGCTCGCGCATAAGCTCCTTGCGCACCGAGTAGGTCTCGGGAGCGATATATACGTCGCGCTTGGGCAGTCGCTCCTCGTCGAAGAAGATCATCGGCGAGTGGTTCGACGGTATGTAACGCACGATATGGAGTCGCCACATGCGCTTCAAAAACTCGTGCACCTCCGTATATGAGTGGCGCGAGAGCGAGGCAATCTCCATCTCGTCGATAGCCCTGAACTCCGTGAATAGGCCGTTGTAAAGGCGCAGAATGGTACGCATAATATCATCCTCGGTCTGGCCGTAAAGGCGCACCTTGTAGAGGTCGTCGCGCGACACCATAAACATCAGACGCGCCGGATGGTCGCTCTCCTCGACAAATGTCAGATAACCATTCTGTTGCAATAGCTTCAAGGCGTTCATCACACGCCCCACATAGAGCCTCTCGCGTGCGCAATATTCGTGGATATTGAATATGAACGATGCGCACGCACCATCGCCTATGGCCACTTGCAGGTAGGCACACAGCGAGTCGTAGATGTTGCGCACCTCCTCAATCGACGGGAACTCCGCCTCAAAGTGCCTTACGAGACGCATCTCGTCGTCGGGAGCCACCAGCAATACCGCATAGCTGCGCTTGCCATCGCGCCCCGCACGCCCCGCCTCCTGATAGTACGACTCGAGCGAGTCGCACATCGAGTAGTGCACCACAAAGCGCACATCCGCCTTGTCGATACCCATACCGAAGGCATTCGTGGCCACCATCACGCGCACCTTGCCCGACACCCACTCATCCTGGCGCAGAGTGCGCTCCGTATGCGGCAATCCGCCGTGGTAGTAGGATGCCGACACACCCTGCTCCGTGAGGAAAGCCGCCACGCGCTCGGCCGCTTCGCGCAGTCGCACATAGACAATGCCGCACCCCTCGACATTCTCGACAATGCGCATCAGCTGCGCCTCCTTATCCTCGACGTGGCGCACGCTGTACGAGAGGTTCTTGCGGCGGAACGAACTGCGCATAATATGCGGCTCGGCAAAGCCCAGTTTGTCCATTATATCGTCGGCCACACGCTGCGTTGCCGAGGCCGTCAGCGCTAGCACCGTAGCCTGCGGCACGAGCCTCCGTATCTCGGCGATACGCAGATAGGCTGGTCGAAAGTCGTAGCCCCACTGCGATATGCAGTGCGCCTCATCGACCGCAATCATCGTGACATTCATCCGCCCGACACGCAGTCGGAAGGTCTCCGAGGCGAGCCTCTCGGGCGCAAGGTAGAGGAAGCGCACATCACCATAGACGCAGTTGTCGAGGGCTATATCCATCTGGCGCACCGACAACCCCGAATGTACCGCCACAGCCGAAATCCCGAGGCGGCGAAGCCTATCGACCTGGTCCTTCATCAGTGCGATGAGCGGCGTAACAACGATGCAGAGCCCCTCGCCCGCAAGCGTGGGGAGCTGATAAGTTATCGACTTTCCGCCGCCCGTAGGCATCAACGCTAGCGTATCGCGCCCGTTCATCACCGACTCGATAATCTCGCGTTGCATAGGGCGAAAATCGTCGTAACCCCAATATTTTTTCAGCGTTTCGCGCAACAGTTGCTCCATAGGTGCGAAGATAGCGATTTTATCGCAAATTTTGAGTATCGAGTGATATTTTTCGTATATTTGCACTTATGAAACTGCACGCAGCCTGCAAAATAAACATCGGACTCGATATTCTGCGCCGCCGCGAAGATGGCTTCCACGACCTCGAAACGGTGATGGTGCCCGTACGAGGGCTCTACGACACGCTCGATGTCGAGCCGTGCGATGAGGGTATCCGCTTTGCGCAGTCGGGCATCGCCATCGACTGCCCCGACGAGAAAAACCTCTGCGTGCGTGCCGCACGCCTTATGCAGCAGCACTATGGCATAGCGGGCGTAGCCATCACGCTCGACAAGCGCATTCCCTTTGGTGCGGGGTTGGGCGGAGGCTCGAGCGATGCGACGGCCGTCATTCGGGCGATAGACTCGCTCTATGGACTGGGACTCGGCAGCGAGGAGCTTGTGGCACGAGCCGCCGAGCTCGGTAGCGACACTGCCTTCTTCGTGCACAACACGCCGCAGCTGTGCCGTGGGCGGGGCGAGGTGATGGAGCCAATAGAGCTGCCCTTGGCGGGCCTCTACCTCGCTGTGGCAAAGCCTGAGGAGGGCGTTTCGACCGCCGAGGCCTATGCCTCTGTTCGCCCTGCGGTGCCGACCGTCCGCCTCCAAGAGGCTATCAAGCGGCCCATCAGCGAATGGCAGGGGGTTGTGAAGAACGACTTCGAGGGGCATATCCTCAACAACCATCCGGCCATCCGAGAGCTCAAAGAGCAACTTCTGCAGGCCGGTGCCCTCTACGCCTCGATGTCGGGCTCGGGCTCGGCCGTATTCGGGCTCTTTGACCACGAACCGAAGATTGCTACAAACCAATTTTTACATATAGAACAGTTATGAAAAGAACAATTATCGCCCTCTGCGCGACGATTATCGCGCTGTCGGCATCGGCCCAATTCAACTTCGGCTCGGTCAATATCCGTTGCAGTGGTAAGGGCGACTACAAGAAGAACAATGGTTGGGATCAGCGTCGCGATGAGCTCTGCGAGATCATCCGCTTCGAGGCCTTCGATGTATTCGGAGCGCAGGAGGTTCGCCACACCCAGCTCAAAGACATGCTCGAACGTCTGCCCGAGTATGACTACATCGGCGTAGGCCGCGACGACGGCAAGGAGAAGGGCGAGTACAGCCCCGTATTCTACCGCCGCGACCAATTCCAGAAGCTCGACGGAGGCACCTTCTGGCTCTCGGAGACCCCCGATCAGGTGTCGAAGGGCTGGGATGGACAGTGCCGCCGCGTGTGCAGCTGGGGCAAGTTCAAGGACAAGAAGAGTAAGACCATCTTCTGGTTCTTCAACATGCACATGGATCACCGCGGCAAGGTAGCTCGCGCAGAGGGCGCGAAGCTCGTCGTGGAGCGCGTGCGCCAGATGGCCGGCGCGAATGCCAACATCGTCATCACGGGCGACTACAACGTAACGCAGTCGAGCGTGCCGTATATGACCTTCCGCGACTGCGGCTTCCTGAAGGACTCCTACGAGGCTGCCCCTATCCGCCTTGCCCACACGGGAACCTTCAACTCGTTCAACCCGAACAATTGGTCCACGCGCCGCATCGACCACATCTTCGTATCGAAGGGTGCCAAGGTTGAGCGTTTCGGCATCCTCACCTACCACTATTGGCTCGAACAACAGGGCGAGGATAGCGAGTTGCAACACGCTCCAAAGGAGATTCGCGCCGAGAAGCGCGAGCTTAAGTGCCCGTCGGATCACTATCCGTTGCAGGCCTTCGTAACCTTCAAAAAGAAGAAGTAACACCCTGCTACAAGACAAAACAGATAGGAGTGTCCGTCAACATCGCGGACACTCCTATCTGTTTGAAGGTGTGAGCATGAAGCAAACGAGTGTTTTCGGACATGGCGGATGCTGAATAGGCCCTGCCGCACCGCTCTACTTGCGTTTCAGGAATAATATAGCACTCGACACCGCCCGCTCGCCCTCGTGGTCAAATTTGCGATTGTCGCAAGGGTGGTTTATCACACCGTCGGTGCTGCTCCAAAGGGTTGACGAGCCGCCACCATCGAGGTTTATGGCATCCGTAAGGCCGAGCCACGCGCAGAGGTTGCCCAACTCATAGATGCTCATACCGGCGGCATTCTCGGAATTGCGGCCATCCACAACAACGAGAAAGACCTCACCATTCGCGTTACGACCTATAACGGAGCGCGGATGACGCGCATGGAAAAAGCGCACTGCCCCCGCAGTGTAATCGGGGTGACCATTTTTGACATGCTCGTAAGATATTCGACTGCCCTCGTCAATAAGCACAGGGCCCACGGCAATCAAGTTATTATGCTTGGCAGCAAGCTTCTCGTAATCGTCAGGCATACAGCTTACCACATCAAACTCGCCATCGAGGAGCACCACGCCGTTCACACGATGATAGAGTCCTCTCGCGGTTGTCGATATGTCGTGCCCGTCGATACGCAGGTAGGTCGCAGGCGTTGTATCGCGCGACCAATAGCCTGCATTTATGGCACAGATAGCGCGATTTGAGGAGGCGAGCCAGCTTGTCGTGGCGAGCTCGTCGGTCTGCACAAGGCGTGGCCGAAACTTCTTCTGCGACAGCTTGATGACCGAGATGGTTTGCGGCGCACCAAAAAGCTCGGCCTGCAAAAAATACCCCTTTGCCCCCGGCACGATAAAGCTCGTACGCTTGGCATTGACAAATCGCAGAGAGTCGGAGGCCTGCACGCCGAGAACAAAGCCGGCGGCAAGCAGCAGCACAATCAATCTTTTCATAGCACGCAGAGGTCGTTACTTTCTACTCTTCACCAGATAGCAACTCGACACCTTGCGCTCGCCGGCGTGGTCGAACTTCTTGTTGCGGCACGGGTAGTTTATCACACCATCCTCCTTGCCCCACATCGTCGAGGAACTGCCTCCGTCGAGATTTATGGCATCCGTGAGGCCGAGCCACTCGCAAATCTTGGTCAGCTCGGCAATGGTTACACCTGCAGCATTACCCTTCGAGCGACCATCTACCACTACGAGATAGACATTGCCTCTCTTGTCCGTGCCTATAGCGGTACGCGGGTGACGACGGATATAGGTGTAGTGCGCACCGATATCCTTACCGTGTGCCGCCTGCTTGAGGCTCTTCGTGTAGGCCTCGTGGTCAACGCTCTTGCCCTCGTCGATAAGCACGGGGCCCGAGGCGAGAATATTGTCGAACTTACTGTCGTAAGGGGACTCTTCGCCCGCCTTGCAATAATCGATAACCACGCGCTTGCCATCGAGGCATACAACGCCATCGACGCGCTCCTTCTCGAAGTCGGCCGTCACGGCGATGCGCTTGCCATCGATTTTGAGGAAGGTCGAAGGGAGCGATATGCTCACATCCCAATATCCGGCATTCACACCGAAATCAGCCGAGGCACCCGCAGCAACCTTCGAGAGCGGCGTGAGCTTCTCGGGTAGCACAATAGAGGATGTGAGTCGCTTCGGCGAGTACTTGATAACCGAGATGGTCTGCGGCGAGGAGAAGAGATTCACCCGCTCGACAGTATAGCCCTTGGCACCCTTCGGCAGGTTCAGCTCCGTGCGTGGTGCCGACAGCAGCGTTTGACAATCAGACGTTTGCGCTACGGCAGCAAATGCCGCAACGACAAACAGCAAGAGGATAGCGGTTCGTTTCATATAGGTTTATGTTTTGAGGCTTATCTCTCACAAAGGTATCTTTTTTATGCGAAACTACCAAATTTTAGTAACTTTGTCGCAGAGTTACGGATTATGGCAAAGCAGAAGATTGAAAAGACAAACGCGGCACGTCTGCTCGACCGCGCAAAGGTGGCCTACGAGCTGGTGCCCTACACGGTCGATGAGGATAATCTCGCCGCCACGCACGTTGCAGAGGAGCTGGGCGAACCTATCGAACAGGTATTCAAGACATTGGTATTGCGTGGCGATCGCAACGGCCACTTCGTATGCGTAATTCCGGGCGACAAGGAGGTCAATCTCAAGGTGGCAGCCAAGGTGTCGGGCAACAAGAGTGCCGCCCTTATTCCGATGAAGGAGTTGCTGCCCACGACCGGCTATATTCGCGGCGGATGCACCCCTATCGGCATGAAGCGTCGCTTCCCGACCTTCATCGACTCGTCGTGCCTCAACTTCGACCATATATTCATTAGCGCAGGCGTGCGAGGCTTGCAACTGCGTATCAACCCTCACGAACTTATTCGATTTACCGAAGCTGCGACGGCCGAGCTTGCCGAGTAGCTATCGCTTGGGGTGGAGCACGATGTACGGCACCACCATCTCCTCCAACGAGATGCCGCCATGCTGGAAGGTGTTGCGGTAGTAGCGTATATGGCGGTTGGCATCGTTGTTATAGACCAAAAAGTCGTTGTCGTAGGCGAAGATGTACGACGACGAGATGTTCGATGATGGCAGCTGCGCATCCTTCGGCCGCGTAATCTCGAACACTTCGCGCGGATTGTAGGCGAGGTTACGCCCCGTCTTGTAGCGCAGATTCGAGGATGTCTCGCGGTCGCCCTGCACACGCACCGGATTATCCACGCGCACGGTGCCGTGGTCTGATGTTATGATTACCGTATGCCCGTGCTCCGAGAGGAGTTTGAGCATCGCCAGCAGCTCCGAATTATCGAACCACGAGCGTGTGAGCGAGCGGAACGACGCATCATCCTCGGTCAACTCGCGGATAATGTCGGTCTCGGTTCTCGCGTGCGAGAGGATGTCGAGGAAATTATAGACGATGACCGAGAAGTCGGCCTCGTAGATATGGTGCATATTCTCGAGCAACTTGCGCCCCGCCTCCGGCCGTACCAGCTTGTCGAAAGTCCACTTATAACGCTTACCTGCCTGCGCAATCTGACGCGCAAGGAACTCCTCCTCGTACTGATTCTTGCCCCCTTCCTCATTGTCGTTGAGCCACTTCTGCGGCATCAACTTGTCGATAGCCAGAGGCATCAGGCCTGCGAAGATTGCATTACGTGCATACTGCGTTGCCGTAGGCAGAATCGAGCAGTAGAAGTCGTCGGCCGCCACGTCGAAGTAGCCGCGCAAGGCCGAGCTGATGGCACGCCATTGGTCGTAGCGGAAGTTGTCGATAAGCAACAGCGTGGTCTTGGGGTTGAGATCGACGATCGGAAAAATCTTCGAGCGCATAAGCGTATGCGTCATGACGGGCGTATCCTCGTCGCTCTGGTTTATCCAGCGCGTGTAGTTGCGGCGCACGAAACGACAGAACTCCTGGTTGGCCTCATTCTTCTGGTACTGCAAAATCTCGCGCATATTGCCATCCGACGAGGCCGAGAGTTCGATATCCCACCCCACGATTTTGCGGTATATGTTGCTCCACGCCGAGAAGGTCGAAGCCGACTGCACGGACTGCGATATACGCCCAAACTCGGCACGATAGTCGGCCGATGTTTGCTCGGTGACAAGTCGCTGTGAGTGAACGTGTTTCTTGATGAGCGGCAACATCTGGCTCGGGTTCACGGGCTTGACGATATAATCGGCAATCTTGGAGCCTATGGCCTTATCCATGATATCCTCCTCCTCACTCTTCGTCACCATTATGACAGGCGTTGTCGGGCGCACATCCTTGATGAGCGGCAGCGTCTCGAGGCCCGTCATTCCGGGCATCATCTCGTCGAGGATAATCACGTCGTAGGCCACCTCCGAGGCCATATCTATCGCATCGTAGCCATTGTTGCAGGTCGCCACCTCGTAGCCCTTCGATTCGAGCAGCAGAATGTGGGGTTTGAGCAACTCTATCTCGTCATCTACCCAAAGAATCTTAACCATACTTTACCTCCCTCCGTTCTTTACTCTGAAAACATTGCGTACCGTGGGGTATGTCGAGCGCAGATTCTCCTCGACCTGCTGCTCCGAGCACCATCGGGCACAGAGGATACCCTCCTCGCTCTGCGGCTTGGGCTCCGTCGCCTCGGCCGTAAGCTCGAACCACGCCGTGCGCTTCAACTCCCATACTCCATAAACGCCGTAAGCGTGGAGCGTATTGCACAAAAATCGAACAATTTTTGCTCCCACGACACCCGTCTCCTCGGCAATCTCGCGCACGGCACACGCCTCGTCGCTCTCGCCACAATCGACGTGCCCTTTGGGCAGATCCCAGCGGCCATTGCGGAGTATCATCAACGACTCGCCGCGCTCGTTCTGCACCACGCCTCCGGCCGCCTCCACATACTTAAATTCGGCGAAAAATCGTTCAATAACAGCCTCGATTGCCGAGTCGCAAACCTCGATTGTATTGGCCGTTTCAAAAATTTTGAGTACATTCGCCTTTGAAAGTTGCGATGAGGCGAGGCGGAAGAGGCTCTCCCCGACCGTAGGGTTGTCGGTGAGAATTAGGGTTTTATCGGTGAAATATATCTCTGTTCGCATCGTTATTTAAGGCTTTTGTGGATTACAAAGATAGAAAAATTTACTTAAAACGCAAGATATGAAACGAGCATTTTACGCTATGGCACTACTACTTTCGGGCTTTGCGGGGTGCAACACTCCCCCCGAGCCGCTCACAATCGACAACGCCCTCACACCCTCCGAGATTGAGGCGGCACGCCTAACTCCCGAGGTAATGTGGAAGATGGGACGCATAGGCGAGAGTGCACTCTCGCCCGACGGCACAACGCTTCTCTACACCCTCACACGCTACAATATGGCGGAGAATCGTGGCATCTCGGTGATCGTCAGCCGCGACCTTGCGACGGGCGAGGAGCGCGAGCTTACCGACCTTGCGGCAACCTCGGTATCGCCCGTGTGGAGCGCCGACGGTGCGGACATCTGGTTTGCCACAAATCGCAGCGGCGAGATGCAGCTCTGGAAGATGCAGGCCGACGGCTCGCAACCCAAGCAGATTTCGGCAATCGAAGGCGGCATCGAAGGCTTTGGCATAGCCCCCGACGAGCAACATATATTCTACACGCAATATGTTCACGCCAAGGATATTAACTCGGCCGACATACACAAGGATATGGACAAGTCGAAGGCCCGCATCTACGACGATTTGATGGTGCGCCATTGGGACTATTGGGATAGCGGCAAGTATCTCCACATATTCGTTGCCGACCTATGGGCCAACGGCGTAGGCACAGCCACCGACATCACGGGTAAGGAAGCGGCGTGGGATACGCCACTCGCCCCATATTTCGACCACGCCGAGATTGCGTGGAGCCCTGACGGCACACAGCTCGCCTACACTTGCAAGCCGCTGACGGGCGCCGAGTACGCCGTTTCGACCGACTCGGACATCTTCATCTACGACCTCGAAAGTGGCACGACGCGCAACATCTGCAAGAGCAACCGCGACTTTGCAATGGTGGGCTATGACAAGTACCCCGTGTGGTCACCGAGCGGCACGAAGATAGCCTTCCGTTCGCAGGAACGTGCCGGCAACGAGGCTGATAAGGAGCGACTTATGATCTACGATACGGCTTCGGGCGCGGTGACGTATCTCACTCCTGACTTCGACTACCATGCAACCAACGTGGCATGGGCCGATGACGAGACGCTCTACTTCATCGCCCCTATCGAGGCGACACACCAGATTTGCCGCGTGGCGGCCGACGGCTCTGGCGAGGTTGCCGTCGTCACCAAGGGCGATCACGACATCAACTCCTTCGAACTGCGCGGCGGCCGCTGTGTCGGCTCGGTAATGACTATCTCGATGGCACCCGAACTCTTTGAGTTCGACCTCACAAGCGGCACGATGAGTAAGATTACGGACGTGAACGACTTTATCTACGACAATATCAAGCTGGGCGATGTGCAGAAGCGTTGGGTTAAGACCTCGGACGGCAAGCGCATGCTCACCTGGGTAATCCTGCCACCCGACTTCGACGCTACGAAAAAGTACCCTACGCTGCTCTACTGTCAGGGCGGCCCGCAGAGCGTCGTTTCGCAGTTTTGGAGCTACCGCTGGAACTTCCAGCTGATGGCCGCACAGGGCTACATTGTCGTAGCTCCAAACCGCCGCGGCGTGCCTTCATTCGGCCAGGAGTGGCTCGACCAGATTTCGGGCGACTACTCGGGGCAGAATATCCGCGACTACCTCTCGGCCATCGACGATATAGCAAAGGAGAAGTGGGTTGATAGCGAGCGACTTGGCTGTGTCGGAGCCTCGTATGGCGGCTACTCGGTGTTCTACCTTGCTGGCCACCACGAGCGACGATTCAAGGCCTTTATCGCCCACTGCGGCATCTTCAATTTCGAGTCGATGTATGGTCACACCGAGGAGCTCTTCTTCGTCAATAATGACTACGGAGGCCCATATTGGGATAGTGCCAACAAGACGGCCGTGCGTTCCTATGCCAACTCGCCGCACAAAGCCGTGAGCAAGTGGGATACACCGATACTCATCTTCACGGGGGAGCGCGACTACCGCATTCCTTACACGCAGTCGCTCGAGGCCTTCACGGCGGCGCGTCTGCGCGGTATTCCGTCGCGCCTCGTATCATTCGAGAACGAGGCCCATCAGGTGTTCAAACCGCAGAATTCGCTCGTCTGGAACCGCGAGTTCTTCGGATGGCTCGGCAAGTACCTAAAATAGCGCACGTTAAGCGTGTACAGAGGGTGTGTTCGACCGGAACACACCCTTTTTTTGTAGAGAGACAGCCCGATAACGTCTTGTTCGTTGAAGAAAAAAGGGTATTTGTTGAAAATATTTTTATATGAAATATAACCGCTATATTTTTGCCTCCGAATTATATGTTATAGTATGAAAAGACTCAACTACTTAGCACTTCTTCTTGGCGCCTTCGCTTTGGCGGCTTGCTCGACCGTAGAGCCGACCGAGGACGTTGCGACCTCAGAGAAGAGGTCGGAAGTGGCTATCGGTCTGCCGATAGCCATCGCCTCGCGCACTTCGATGGACGAAGCGGGGCACGCCCGTTGGAGCGACAATGACAAGATTGCGCTTTGGGCGGACAATAGTGTTGGAGCCTCCGTGCTGAAAGGGGAAGTGTTCTCCCTCTGCTACTACATGTCGGAGTACAATCACGCAATCTTCACATCGAGGATTACCCCTCTGGCCGCAGAGAGTTACAACTACTATGCGGTCTATCCCGTCCCGCAGTCGATAGAGAACCTCTATACTGCGAAATACACCATTCCAAGCACCCAGCAGGGCGGTGACTTCAACGGCGACTACGACATTATGGTTGCCGAGCCTGCGACGGGCGACGCCCTGACGAGCGGCAATATCAACAAGCTGGACCTTATGTTCAACCACAAGATGCACACCCTCAAAATCTCGATTCCGGAGGGTGGCAACGCCTTGGGATACCCTATCAAACGTCTTGAAATCGAGTTCCCGACGGCCGTAGCGGGTACTGTGGCCGTGGATGTGCGCAATGCTGCCGCCGCACCAACCCTGCTGTCGGGCGCAAATAACCTCACGCTGACATTGACGGAGGGTATTACCGAGGGTGACACCATCTACGCCACTATTGCACCGGGCACGATGACCGGCACGGTACGTTATAGAGCCTATGCCGATGAGGGGCGCATCTCGAAGCAAGGCACATTTGAGGTGGATAAGTTCTTTACCGAGGGACACATAACCCCTGTGCGCATCAAGATTCCGTCAATCGACGCCAAGACCACGCTCCGCTTCTCGATTGGCGAGAACCGCCTCGGCGAGGCCATCGAGAAGATAACCATCTACGACCACAATGGCGCACAAGTAGGCTCCTTCACGGCCAATGCCGCAAATGCCTACGACATTGTTCGCGATGGCGAGTTCAGCGCCACGGGCCTTGCGGCATATCAGGGTAAGACCTTCCGCGCAGTGCTCGAGAGTGCTAATGCGATTGTAGAGCAGCGATTTGTTATGCCGAACACCATTGCGCAATACATGATGACCAGAGTCACGCCAATCGTTGTGCCATACCTCTTCGAGGAGGATTTCACGTCGATACACACCTCCTTTGAGAAGGACGATGAGCGCAAGGCAAACCTTATGTCTGCCGATGGTATGCTGCTCAACGACTATATGTCGGTGTCGGGTTGGAATGCCGCCCACGTCAAGGGCGTTGCCGGCCAAAGTGTCCGTGTCAATGTGCGCCACCAGAGCACATTTGGTGTGACGCGTTCCAATGGTCGTCTCGACTCGCCGTCGATGAAGCGACTCAAGGCGGGTGCAAATGTCAAGCTCAAGGTTACATTCGATATGGGAGCCTACGTCAATTCGGGCTACGGCAGCAACAACGATATGTTCTGTATAGCGGGTGTTCACACCAATGACGAGGGTAGGGCACTTGGCGGTATCGTTTCGACCAAGGCCTTCGGTAATGTGTCGGATGACGTGTCGCGTGTGTCGGGACAGTTCTCGTCCATAGGTTTGCAGACCGGCTACCTGCCGACGAACTTCGGTAATGATAGCTTCGGCAGCACATTCCCTACTTATAGCTATACGGTCAGCGGATGTAGCCCTGTTACGCGTCTCTGCTGGATACCTTGCTGTACGCAGACCGAGGTTATCACGTCCGAGAATGCCCACTACTACATCTACATCGACAACATTAAGGTTTCAATTGCACAATAACGACCATGCGGGATATGAAAAAGATACTTTTTGCAATAGCACTTGCGGTCGTAGCGACTGCGTGCAACAAGGATGTAGAATCCACATCTGCGACGACCGACAGGGGAACGCTCGCCGTACGCCTCACAGCCTCGACCGAGGTGGGCGACACGACCAACGAGCAGAATAAGACCGTCGTGGCATGCCCTGCCAACGAGCAGTTCAACCTCTCGATTGCCGACACGGCAACAGGGGTGAAAATCTACGAGGGTGCGCTCGGTGAGTACGACGCAACGACACTTATTCCGTCGGGCGACAAATCTATCCGCATCTGGTTTGGCGACATCAACGACGAGGGCTACGACAAGCCCTACTTCGAGGGTGCGGCAACCGCAACGGTGCAGAGCTACGGACTCTCGGCCGAAGCAATGGTGGAGGTCGGCGTAGCCAATGCTGCGATAGCCATCGAGACGACGGAGCTCTTCGACAGCTACTTCCAGAGCGCGACATTCACCGTCGTAACCGAGAATTGCACCGAGGGCCATGCCTTCGACACAACGGCCGAGGGGTTGCTCTTCGTAGCTCCGGCCGAGGTCACGGTCAAGTGCCTCGCCGTAGGCCCTACGGGCACCAAGTACGAGTTCAGCCAGCGCACACCTGCACTGCAGCCGCAGAGACGCAACATTGTGCGCTTCGATATGAAGTCGGCAGGCAACGTAGTGGTAAATATCGAGTTCAACAACCAACTCGTAGGCTCGGAGCTTATCGAAGTGGAGCTGAACGATAAGGCTTAATTTTCAGGGATGTTCAACGAATAAACTTATAGAGAAAGATATGAAGAGATTTTTTACAGCAGTTTTGATGTTTGCGGCCGCTACGCTTTGCGGTTGTTCGGGCGATGGACTTCAGACCGACAATGGCGGAGACGCTACAGCCGACTACGGCACGCTCCTGATTGCCAATCTCGAAATCGAGTGTGTGACCGACCAGCGCGAGCCCGAGGTGGGTGTGAGCAGTGCCAATGCAGTGCAGCTCAACGCAACACGCGCAGGCGAGGAGGTTGATATCAACACCTTCAACTGCCAGATTATCAACGAGAAGAATGAGATTGTGATGGAGTTCCTCTATGCCGACCGCCCGACCGAGGCCATCGAGCTTCCGACGGGAGGTTACACCTTCAAGATATACTCGGACGAGGTGCCTACCGAGCAGGCCCTCTGGAATACCCCTATCTACGGCAAGAACGTGCCGTTCAAGATCTCGCGCAAGACCGACACCACGCTGTCGAACATCGTATGTACGCTGATGCAGATTCAGGTCTCCGTGAGCTACTCGGCCGACCTGCGCGAGCGACTCAGCGACACGAGCTACGCCACGGTAACCGTTGGCAGTCAGAGTCTCAGATTCGATATCGACGAGAAGGGTTCGGGCTTCTTCTACGCTCCGGCCGATAGCAACGAGGTGGAGTTTGTGCTGACGGCCGGCTACTCGGCGGCAGCAAACGGCATCTTCTCGCCAATCACCGTATCGAAGACCATCAGCAACGTGAAGCCGGGCCAGCACTCCGACATACACCTCTACGCCGAGCACTCCGATACGGGTACCATCACCATCAGCACGCAGATTAAGGATTGGGTGGTTGATGACGAGATCGGCACCTTCGACATATCGACCTTCGTGGCCGAGAGCATCATCGACGAGAATGCCGGTTCGGGTGACGATGGCGAAGGCGACAACACGGGCGACAACACGGGCGACCCCAATACACCGACCATCGTATGGCAGGGCTACGGCTACGAGCAGCGTTACCCTATCGTCAGCGACACGACCGTCGAGATTGACGTCACGGCACCGCTCGGCATCAAGGAGTTCCTCTGTACCATCAAGTCGGAGGTGCTCACGCCCGACCAACTCTGGGACAACAACCTCTGCGACGTGCTGAACCTCTGCGATGCTACCAAGTCCTACGACTCGCGCAACCCGTCGGAGTACCGCGATGTGAAGGAAGCTCTCGACCAGCTGAACATCGCCAATGGCGACGCAGTGTTGGGAAAAACGAAGGTACACCTCTCGATTACGACCTTTATGCCTATGCTCAAGATGACGGGCAAGGGCAAGCACGACTTTATCATCACGGTGACCGACAACGAGGGTGTAAGCGTAACACAAACCCTTCTCCTTGTAACCGAATAATCACAGTAAGCGATGAGACGACTCTATAACATAATAATATGTACGCTGACACTCGCGGCTGTTGCCTGCACGGCAGATAGCGGAGTGGATGGCAACGCAGACAACACGGCGGGCGACAACAAGGGTGCTATGCGCCTCAACATCGCGCTGACCGAAAGTGAGGCCGAGGCCCCATTCGCGCTGCGTATTTTCAGCTGCGGTGCCGATGGCTCGCGCAGCCTCGTGCGCAAATACACCTCGATTGGCGACATCCCGGAGTATATATGGCTCGTGGCCGGCCCCTACTGCGCCACGGTCGAGAAGGGTGAGGCCATAGCCGCCTCCTTCGAGGGTGAATACTACTACGGCGAGGCCGATTTCACCATCACGCCGGGCGAGGAGCCGAGCGTTGTGGATATAATCTGCTACGCCAAGAATATACCCGTGGAGGTAGCCTACGACGAGAGCATCACCACCGAGGGTAAGAGCGGCCGCTTCGAGAACTTCTCGACTATGGTTGTGGCGGCCGATAGCTACGACTTCGCTACGGCGGCCGGCGACGCTCCGCAGTTGCAGTATGACGAGAGCACAACGGGCTACTTCATACTGCCCGAGGACGTTTCGGCTCTCTGCTGGCAGTTTGTCGGCACCTATAAATACGCCGATGGCGAGGTTGTCGAGGTGTGCAAGGAGGGCAAGATTGAGAATGTGGCCGAGCGCACGCACTACAAGCTCGCGTTCCGCTACTCGCCCGATGCCAACGGCACGTTCTCGATTTCGGCCTCGGTGGATACGTCGGTGGATCATCGCGACGACCACTTCGCCTTCTCGCCTGACCCTGTCATCAAGGGCGAGGGCTTCGATGCGGCGGCAGTCTGCAACTACTCGTCGGGCGAGCGCAACTACTCGGTGACGGCACTCAGCCCACTCGCAAAGGTTACGCTTACGCTGAATGGCGAAACTCTCGACGTGACGAATAACACGGTCGAGGGTGTCACCGTCTCGGGCCTAAACACAACGGCTATGCGTATCACGCTCACCGCGCCATTCTTCAACGCGCTGCCGAGCGGCTCGCACACCATCGAGCTTTATGTCGAGGACTCGGCCGGCGGTGCCGCAACGGTCGATATGCCTTACAACTTGCAGGGCGTTACAGCCTACACCAACTACGGCAAGGAGGTATTGACGTGGACCGGAGGCTCGACCTTCGTCTCGGCCACGGTATTTGGCTCACCTTCGGATGTCGAGTTTATATGTCGTGAGGGAGAGGGCGAGTGGAAGCGTTTTGCGGCCACAGCCAACGGCTCGAACACCTACACGGCGCAGGTCGATATAAAACCATCCACCACCTACGAGTATCGCCTCGTAATAGGCGGTACGGAGGTTGGTGCCAGCCGCCACCTCACCACGCGAGCCGGTGCACAGATACCTAATGGCGATATGGAGGGTTGGAGCAAGTCGGGCGATGCAATTGTTCCCGACCCATCTTCGACAGCACCTTACTGGTGCTCGGGCAACTACGGTACAGCCTCGTTTGGCGGAAACATCACATACGAGAGTACGGATGTGCGTCCGGGTTCGAAGGGCAAGAAGTCGGCCTACATGGGCTCGAAGTATATCGTAGTCAAGTTTGCCGCAGGAAATATGTATGTAGGCTCGTGGGGCGGTATGAACGGAATGAATGCTACCGTATATTTTGGTCAGCCATTTACCTTCGATGCCAAGCCAAAGGCTATCCGCTTTTGGGCAAAGTATAATTGTGGTATAATAGACAGAGTAGATAAGGGTGTGGGTAAAAAGGGTGACCCCGATTTGCTGAAGATATTCTGCTGCCTGACTACCGCAACGCACAAGGTTGATAGTAGTGACGGCAATGGTACAACATTTAGCCCGAGCGATGCAAATATCAAGAGTGGTGATGCTCGCTACAATATTGTGCTCTACTCGGCATATATGGAATCTACCGAGTCGCAGAACGATTGGAAGATGTACGAGATACCATTTACGTTCTATGGCGATGACCCGAATCAGGTTCCAACACACCTTATCCTGACCTATACATGTTCCGGATATGGCGACTTCTTCGACGGCTCGACCTCCTCGTGGATGTATGTCGATGATATAGAACTCGTTTACTAATAAGAATAAAAATACTCAATGAAACGACTTTTAACGATTCTTGCACTTCTCGCGCTCTGCACGGCCGCCTCGGCCGGGAGCCGAGAGGTGCAAGCCGTTTCGACAAGCGACTCGCTCGCAACTGCCTCGGCACCGCGACTCACGCCGGCCGAGATGCGCAAGCAGCGCGGATTGTCGGACCTCAAAACACACATTGTACCCAAGGGGCAGTGGATTGCCGGAGGAACTCTCTCCTTCTCGACTCACTCGAATGACAGCTACAAATTCCTGATTGTCGAGGGTATCAACTCGACGGGCTACACGGTTAAGGTGAGCCCTATCGTAGGCTATGCCGTGGCTCCGAATATGGCGGTAGGTTTACGCTTCGGCTACTCGCGCTCGAATCTCGACGTGAGCGATGCCAAACTCTCGATTACCTCGCTCGACAACGCCACATACTACTCGCTCAAGCACAGCTACAACGTAGCTGCCTTCTGGCGACAGTATATCCCGCTGGGCAAGCACAACAAGCGTTTCGCCCTCTTTACCGAGGTGCAGCTCGCCACGGGAGGCTCGCAGTCGAAGCTCGCTGCCGGACAGCCCGTGCACGGAGTCTATGCCCGCAGCTTCGACGTGTCGCTCGGTGTCAATCCGGGCATTGTGGCCTTCATCACCAATAATATGGCCGTGGAGCTCAATATCGGCGTTCTCGGTTTGAGCTACTCGAGCACCCGACAGGTACAGAACCAGGTGGTGAGCGGCACGACACAATCGAGCGCAATGAACTTCAGTATTAACATCTTCTCCATCGGATTGGGTGTAGCTTTTTACTTATAAAAACAGTGAGAGAGATGAAGAAGATAGTAATACTACTCATAGCCGCAATGCTCACATCGGCAGCATCGGCACAGACGATTCTTATCGGCGGCAAGCAGCACGACTCGACCGTCGTGCGCAAGCACCCTCGCTCGCCATTCGTCATCAAGCGTATCGACCGTGAAATCAACAAGAATACATTCGCCTACAAGAACGAGTGGATGGCCGGAGTATCGGCCTCGTATGGTACCCTTTCGACCGACGACACCGACCTTGGCGTGATTCTTGAGGGGTTGAAGCTCGGAGGTTCGATTGTGAACGTGAAGCCATACTTCGGCTACTTCTACCGCAACAACCAGCTCGTTGGTGCGCGGTTCGGATACAGCCACATGAAGGCCCACTTCGACAACGCCGCGCTAAACCTCGGCGACTTTATCAACGGCATAGAGTTCTCGACCAACGAAGCCGTGAAGATAAACTACCTGAACAACAGCTACTCGTTTGGCTTCTTCCACCGCTCGTATGTGGCCATCGACTCGCGCGGCCGCTTCGGTGTCTTTGGCGAGATAGAGTTGAGTGGAGCCATCGGCCGCTCGGAGTTCGGATTCTTCTACAACGACGAGTGGAACATCGGCATATCGGACCTCTACAAGGTGAGGCTCTCCTTCAACCCCGGCTTGGCGGTCTATATCTTCCCGAATGTATGCGCCACCGTATCGTTTGGCCTCGGCGGCTTGCAGTACAACCACACCAAGCAGTACGACGGTGAGAACAAATTCACGGGTAGCCGAGACTTCTCGAAGTTGAAGTTCCGCCTCAACATAACCGAGATTAACATCGGCATCAACATCCACTTGTGGAGCAAGAAAAACGAACTAAAATTGAGCAAATAGTGATGATGAAACGACTCAGCATAATACTACTCTCGATGGCAGCCCTCACGGCCTGCATCAAGAATGATATTCCGGCCCCGACTATCGACCTCTACATCGAGACCTTCGAGGCCGAGGGTACCGTGGGCGAGTGCGCTATCGACCGAAGCACGCGCACGGTAGTCATTCCGCTTGCCGAGGAGACCAACATCCACAAGGTGAAGATTACCAAAGTGGTGTACGCCTGCGAGACGATAACCAACGTCGATTACGAGATTGACCCTTCGCAGATTCGTGTATCGAAGGAGCTTACGGGTGCCGAGCTCGACATGTCGCTGCCCGAGTACATAACCCTCTCCTATTTCCAGAGCTACGACTGGAAAATAGAGGCCAAGCAGGAGATACGCCGCGAATTTGCCGTCGATGGACAGATTGGAGCCACGGAGTGGGATGTCGAGCGTCGCACGGCCACGGCCTACCGCCGCAACGACCTGCCGCTCAACAACGTGACCATCACGGCCCTGCGCTTCGGCCCGCGCCCGATATATGAGTACGACGAGATTTCCGAGATGGACAACAACTTCGACAACCCGACAAACTCGCAGACCATAACCGTCACGGCGCACGGCGACCGCGATATATGGACTCTCTATGTCAAGCCGAAGGAGGTGGCCATCGACTTCGAGTACGTCGCCGCCGGCACAAATGTCGTGTGGATTAAGGCGGGAGCCATCGGCGGCTCCGATATACGCTTTGCCTACCGCAAGAAGGGCGGCGAGTGGATTGATGTGCCGCAGGCGTGGTACGCCTCGGACAACAACCCGTACAACCGCTACGAGGAGTCCTTCGTAAAGGCCGTATTGCGCGGTCTGGAGCCTGCAACCGAGTACGAGGTGATAGGCTATGCCGACGGCAAGGAGTCGGATATCCGCACCGTGACGACCGGAGAGGCATTCACAATTCCGAACAACGGCTTCGAGGATTGGGTACAGCTGACGGCCAACCCTGAGGAGCTGCTCGAGAGCAAGCCGGGCAACTGTTGGTATCCATTCTCGTCGGTGCAGCAGATGTATTGGGCAACGGGTAACCCGGGCTCGTCGATAGCCAACAAGAATATCACCAACTACTCGCTCGACGTACCTGCCGGCTCGATCGGCGAGCGAAGTGTATATATGCGCTCGGAGTATGTCCTCGGACTGAAGTTTGCCGCCGGAAATATCTATGTGGGTTACTATGGCAAGACCGAGGGCACGGATGCCTACGTCTATTTCGGACAGCCTCTCGAGCAAAACCTGCGCCCTGTGGCCGTGCGTCTCAAAGTCAAGTACAACTGCGGCCCTATCAACAAGATTAAGGGCGTGAAGGATCCTGTAGCCGGCCAAATATACAAGATTGGCAACCGCAACATCCCTATCAAGGCAAGTGCTCCGGACTTGGCCAAGGTGTTCTTCTGCGTGACCGAGTGGAGCGAGCCACACTGCGTATATAGTGCTGACGAGGCTACATTCTTCGACCCTCGCACGGCCGGCGGAGTGCTGGGCGTAAGCTACTTCGACAGTGATACCAAGACGAGTGACATCGCCACGCGCTGGCTGCATGACGACGAGCAGGGCGACACGACAAAGTGGCACGAGATGACCATTCCGGTCGATTACAAGAACCTCAATGCCGAGAGCACGATGCTCGTCTTCACGCTCACCTGCTCGGGCTATGGCGACTACTTCACCGGCTCGACCGAGAGTTGGATGTATGCCGACGACGTGGAGCTGCTCTTCGACCTCGATGAGAGCAATATGCCGAGGTAATCGCGGTACAAGGTTAGAAAGAGAATGGGGTTGTCCAACTTTATCAGTTGAACAACCCCATTTTTAGTGGAAGATGTATCGACTTCCTAATAGTTCTCGGCCTTAATCTCGAAGTAGGCCTGCGGATGAGCGCATACAGGACACATCTCCGGAGCCTGCTTGCCGATAACGATATGGCCGCAGTTCGAGCACTGCCAGATAGTGTCGCCCTCGCGCGAGAATACCAAACCACCCTCTACGTTGGCGAGTAGCTTCAGGTAACGCTCCTCGTGCTCCTTCTCGATCTTGGCAACAGCCTCGAAGAGAGCCGCTACCTCAACAAAACCCTCCTCGTGAGCCTCCTTGGCGAAGGTGGCGTACATATCGGTCCACTCGTAGTTCTCGCCCTCGGCCGCAGCCTTGAGATTCTGCGCCGTGTCACCAATGCCACCGAGCAACTTGAACCAAATCTTGGCGTGCTCCTTCTCGTTATTGGCGGTCTCCTCGAAGAGCTTCGCAATCTGCACATATCCATCCTTCTTGGCCTTCGAAGCGAAGTAGGTGTACTTGTTACGCGCCTGCGACTCGCCGGCAAATGCTGCCCAGAGGTTCTGCTCTGTCTTGCTTCCTTTCAACTCTTTCATAATCTAAAATCTTTTATGGTATTAGTTTGTCCGTTTTTGTTGCACAAAGGTAATAATATTTGCAATAATCGCAAAAAATAGTTCGCAGTCGGTGCGCGTGTCACAAGAGTATCCGAAAGGGGCGCAAAAATGTCGATTACGGATTTATGCACAATTTTTTTGTGGTCCCTCTCGTTTTTGGAATGAAGATTGTACAACACAATCACAGCTGCGGTGAACAACTGCAACCGCAGTGAGGTTTCTTCATTTATTTAAGTTTGGGTTAGTAGTGAAACTCGCAATGAGTTTCGGGACAGGCGACAATCGGGAGATTCTCGCCTGTTTTTTATTTGCGAGTTTCTCTCCTTTCAACCTGTGGCGGTGTGGCAGACTTATCTGCTTTCGGCTGTTGTTTGCTGTCGCAAATAATTGTCTTTGTCAGATAATCGACTTTGAAAATAAATTTTCAGTCGTTATCTGCCAAACCCAACAATCTATGATTGCAACAGCCTCTCTTGGTCTGCTCAAACCTACTGCGGTCGTTAGTAGTGAATGTATGGATTTTGTCTTTGTTTATTCTCGCAATGAGTTTCGGGGTGCTCAAAAAGTTTTTCTTTATAGAGAGTAAAGAAACAAAAAATGCGTATATTTGTAGTGTCAAGTGGCATAAAAAACCACAAGACGGACATATAGAAAGTGTTTTTCGAAGTCCTTACAAAGAAATCTGACAGTTTCAATTGACTAAGGGATAACGGGCAACACTCATTTCTTGTATATATGCTATTGGTATGCTCTATGCCAATGTATTGCTATATACA
>JAFVRC010000017.1 GCA_017504485.1 Alistipes sp.
GTGCAATAAAATCACTTACCATAATATAATAGCGTGTATAAAGTTAAATAATTTAACTGAATTCTCAAAGAGCTCTAAATAAATTCTCATTGCGCGAATAATTCACTTGAATAATCATATAAATTATTGTGAGTTAATAACTGAGATTTAAAAACTCTGAATTTTAGTGTATAGCTGTGATATATTAATCAAAAATTTGTATAAGCATATAATAATTTTGCATTTCCTCTTCCACTTTTCTGAACTAATATATATATTTGTAAGAGAAAAATCCATTGACTATGAAACGACATCTTTTGTTAATATCGCTTCTCTTCGCCGTTGCGTGTTCGACACCAAAGGGCAATGTGAGTGGCGACATTGCTATTATTCCGCAACCATTGTCGCTTGTCCGACATAACAACAACTTTGTGATTACCCCTTCGACGGTGCTTGTATGCGATGTGGAGGAGCTTGCGCCTCTTGTTGCCTATACTATGGAGTATCTCGCCATCTCTACCGATAAGAGTGTGCCCAAGAGTAACTATATCTCGTTTGCCCTCGATAGGTCGCTTGCCGAGGAGGAGTATAAACTATCCGTTTCGGCCGAGTCGATAAATATTGTTGCGGGAGGTTATGGCGGTGCTTTTAATGGTGTGCAGACTCTCTTCCAACTCCTTCCGAGCGAGGTCTATACCAAGCAGATGTGCTTGCCGGTCGAGGTGCAGGGTTGTGAGGTTGCGGATAGACCAAAGTTTGCCTATCGAGGCTTTATGCTCGATGTTGCCTGTACCTTTGTGGAGAAGGAGAATGTGTTGCGTTATATCGATTATATTGCCTATCATAAGGTAAATAGACTGCATTGGCACTTGGCCGATAATCAGGGTTGGCGTATCGAGATTAAGTCGCACCCCAATTTGACGAAAGTGGCGGGTTTTCGAGGCGGTGATTCGCCTCTGCGTGCAGCGTTAGGCAAGTGGAACGAGAAGTATGGCGGCTACTATACCCAAGAGGAGATAAAGGAGGTTGTGGCATACGCTGCAGTGCGCAATATCGAGGTTATTCCCGAGATAGACCTTCCAGGTCATAGCGAGGCGTTGTTGCGAGTCTATCCCGAGATGTTATGCAACTACACCAACGAAGAGTTGAATGTGAACGGCAACTATGATAGTCGCAATGTTGTGTGCGCCACAAAGGAGAGCAACTATCGTATTCTCGAAGAGATATTGGCGGAGGTTGCGGCACTGTTTCCGTCCAAATATATTCATATCGGAGGCGACGAAGTCAACCTCTCCCAGTGGAAAAGATGCCCCGACTGCTCGGCGTGGCTGAAGCGTAAGGGATATTCGGATGGTTCTGAGTTGGAGGATATGTTCATCGTTCGCATCCAAACAATTCTTACCAAATATGGCAAGTGCTCTTCGGTATGGAACGAGGCGGCTAAGGGAGGTAATCTGTCGAAGGAGGCGTTGGTCTATAGTTGGCAGAGTGTTGAAGATTGCAAAGAGGTGTTAAGCAGAGGTTACAACACCGTTCTTATGCCTCAGCTCTTCTTCTACTACGATATGCGTCAGAGCATTCACGAGAATGCCCCTATCTGGCGAGAGGTGGTTGATGTCCGCAAGACCTACTCGTTTGACTTTGACGAACTTGGCTTCGCACCCGAGACAATCGCCCTCGTAAAGGGCTTCGAGGGTGCATATTGGAGCGAACACCTCCTCTCGCAGGATGGTGACAGGTCGCTCGATTTCCTTGATTATCAGTGTTTCCCTCGCCTTTGCGCTATGGCAGAGCAGGGTTGGGGTAAAAATGGTGGCGAGTGGGAGGAGTTCCACTACCGCCTCTACTCTCGTCACTACGACCGTATGGCCGATATGGGGATCAATTTCCGCATTACCCCTCCAGTCGTTAAGTATGAGGGAGGTCTGCTCTCGGTTGAGAAGATTGACAATAGCACAATCTATTATCGTGACGATAGCAATGGCAGAGTGGGTAAATACAAGGGCGCTATCTCGACCGATACACCTGCCAAGTATCTATTCTGGGCAGAGTATCGTGGAGCGAAGTCACCCGAGGTGGCACATCCGTCGCACTACGAGACTATTCAGCCAAAGGTGAAGCTCACATCGTCGATGCCCGAGAATCCGAAGTATGGCTATGGTCGTGTTTCGGAGTACTATATGAAGATGCGTACCACTCGCACTTGCCACAAGGGCGATTGGTTGCTCTACGAGTTTGACGATCCGGTGGAGTGCCGAGCAGTAGAGTTAAACATACGCAACTACCATATGCCGGCTACTCGCCTTATCCATAAGGGCCACGTCGAGGTAAGCGAAGATGGCAAGAGCTTTAAGCGTGTTGCAGATTTGGAACTTGGAGCAGTTCGACTCGTTAATCCGCGACCATTCAAGGCTGTGCGAATAGTCTGCGATGAGACTGCTATTGGAGGCTCGGACATCAGAGTATCCGCACCTTTAATCTACCCTAAATACTAAAATTTAGATTAATATATCACAAGTGTGCAATAAAATCACTTACCATAATATAATAGCGTGTACAAAGTTAAATAATTTAACTGAATTCTCAAAGAGTTCTAAATAAATTCTCATTGTGCGAATAATTCACTTGAATAATCATATAAATTATTGTGAGTTAATAACTGAGAGTTAAAAACGCTGAATTTTAGTGTATAGCTGTGATATATTAATCAATTTTTACCAATAAACGCAGCATCCCCGATTTTATGTATTATTTTGACCAATAGGCCCGTAGTTGGCTCACCTCTAGGCAGAATAAAAAAAGAGCCTGTCTAACTTTTTTGCTTGTTAGACAGGCTCATCGTTTTTTGCATATTGAGTCTTGGCCTATTAGCCGAGGTAGCTCTTCAGGAGCTTGCTGCGCGAAGAGTGACGCAGGCGGCGGATTGCCTTCTCCTTAATCTGACGCACACGCTCGCGTGTGAGGTCGAATTTCTCGCCAATCTCTTCGAGAGTCATCTCCGAGCAGCCTATGCCGAAGAAGTAGCGGATGATGTCGCGCTCGCGCTCGGTGAGCGTCTCAAGTGCGCGATCAACCTCCGTGGCGAGCGACTCGTTGATAAGGCCGTGGTCGGCATTTGGCGAGTCGGGATTCACCAGAACGTCGAGCAGCGAGTTGTCCTCGCCATCGGCGAATGGCGCATCTACCGAGATATGACGGCCTGCAACGCGGAGCGTATCGGTTACCTTGTCCCTCGGAAGCTCGAGCTCGTTGGCCAGCTCCTCGGGCGACGGCGTACGCTCGTGCTCCTGTTCGAAGCGGGCAAAGGCCTTGTTGATCTTGTTGAGCGAACCCACCTGATTGAGCGGCAGGCGCACGATGCGCGACTGCTCGGCCAGGGCCTGCAAAATCGACTGACGAATCCACCACACGGCATACGAGATAAACTTGAAGCCGCGTGTCTCGTCGAACTTCTCGGCCGCTTTGATAAGGCCGAGGTTGCCCTCGTTAATAAGGTCGGGGAGACTCAACCCCTGATTTTGGTACTGCTTGGCCACCGAAACGACGAAGCGGAGGTTAGCCTTCGTAAGCTTCTCGAGGGCCTCTTGGTCGCCTTTGCGGATGCGTTGGGCGAGTTCTACCTCCTCTTCTACCGTGATGAGTTCCTCCTTACCAATCTCCTGCAAGTATTTGTCGAGCGACGCACTCTCACGGTTGGTAATGGACTTGGTAATCTTTAATTGACGCATATCTGTTTCTTCTTTGCTATTGGTCGCTATTCGCTGATAATCGTGTAGCTGGCCGCACGACCGTCAGGGTATATTCCGTCGATAGACTGAATCTTGTCGGTCAAACGGCTCAAATCGGCTATCGAGCGTATCGCCTTGTCGTTGATGTGGGTGATGACAAAACCCTCACGCACACGGGCCTTCGCCAACAGACCGCCGCTCTTTAGCGACTGCACCTGCACGCCTCCGCGGATATCGAGCTTGCGACACAACTTGTCGCTTGCATCCACGAAGCGGCCGCCCAAAACCTCCACGACATCGACGTCCTCTTTGGAGAGCAACTCTGCTTTTCCTGCCTTATTACGGAGAAGCACGTCAAAATGTTTCACATTTGCGCCTCTTTTTACAGATAATTTTACGGTGTCATTTGGGCGATGCTTGCCAATCTGCTCGGTTAGCGTAGTCGGCGAGGTGATTTTCACACCATCAATCTCGATGATTACATCGCCCTTGCGCAGGCCGGCCTCGGATGCGGCACCTCCCTCGGCTATCGAGGCGACGTATGCACCGCCAACCTCCGTGATACCAGTCTCCTTGCCCAGCTGGTCGATAAACTCTTGATCCACATAGCGGAACGATATGCCGAGCAATGCGCGCTGCACAACACCGTACTCGCGCAAATCATTGACCACCTTGCGCACGATGCTTTCCGGTACGGCAAAGGCATAGCCTGTGTAGCTGCCCGTCGGCGACTTGATGACGGTGTTGATACCGACCAACTCGCCACGCGAATTCACGAGTGCGCCACCCGAGTTGCCCGGATTGACGGCGGCGTCGGTCTGGATGAACGACTCGATGCGGAACTCGTTGGGGATAACGTCGAGCTGACGAGCCTTCGCACTGACGATGCCGGCAGTGATGGTCGATTGCAGGTCGAATGGCGAGCCTATGGCCAGCACCCACTCGCCGAGGCGCAGTGCATCCGACGAGCCAAAGGCGAGGGTAGGAAGCGCCTCGGCCTCAATCTTGATGAGCGCAACGTCGGTTGTCGGGTCGGCACCTATGGCCTTGGCCTCGAATATGCGGCCGTCGTTGAGTTTCACGCGCAACTTTGTGGCTCCATCTATAACGTGGTTGTTGGTGACGATATAGCCATCGGGCGAGATGATGACGCCCGAGCCTCCCGACTTCTGCTCACGCTTCTTTGGCTGTCCGCCCTGCTGCTGTGGCTGTTGCGGGAAGCCGAAGAACTCGAAGAACGGATTGTAGGGCATCATCTGTTGGCGCACCTCAATCTCCTGCACAGCCTCGATATTGACCACAGCCTTGACAGCCGTCTCGGCGGCAAATGTCAGGTCAGGATAGGAGGTCGATTGCTCGAGCGACACGAACTGTGTCATAGCGGCTGTTGCTGCGTCGCGGTTTGTGTACTCTATGTTGGTGGCAATCTGCGTGCTGCGCGCCACAACATACGATGCTGCGCCGGCTCCCATGAGTGCCGAGACGAAGCATGCGGCTATCAATACGAAATTACTCTTTTTCATAACATAAATTTTTAGTTTCGCAATCAAAACGAATCGAATTACAAAATTATTATAAATAGTCCGAAAAATCAAGTCTTGCGGCGAAGAACATTTGTTTTTCTCGATATAATCGTTACCTTTGCAAGAGATTTAACCTAACAAAAAAACCGTAAAACAATGAAAAAACTATCTTTAATCGTACTCATGCTGTTATGTAGTATGGTGTGTGTTTCGGCTTTGGCGAGTGAGGCTCGTCTATGCAATGATAAGGTTGAGGTGGTGGTCGATAAGGACGGCAACCTTACCGTGCTCAAGAACCTCGTGACGGGGCATAATTACGCTTCGGGTAACTACCTGTGGCGTATGAGCTACGACACGCATGCCGAGCGCGAGATTCAGATTATGCCCGATGCGCAGAAAGCTCGCGTGTCGTGCGACGGCAAGGCTATCACCATCCACTACCCTAAGCTCGTAGATATCAATGGTGCCAAGGTGGCTATGTCGCTCACTTTGACGCTTACCTTGCAGGATGACGAGGTGCACTTTGCTTCGGCTATGGAGAACAATATGGAGCACTCGATTATCCGCGAGCTGCACTATCCACTTGTCCGCAACGCCCAGCTTCCGAAGAACCACGCGCTGATTCTCTCGCACAGCGGCGGCCGCTTCTATGCCGACCCTGTGAAGCATATCAACTCGAAGGCTATGTCGGGATCGGCGCAGTATATGTCGCCTCACCAGCACTTCCGCCAGCGCGATGTGCACTACGGAGGTCATGCTGCGATGAACTTCTACCTGTTCAATGGCGATAACTGCGGTGTCTATGTCGGCAGCCACGACCCGCTCATTCAGGATACCTGGCACGGCCTGCGCGTATATCCTGATGCCAATGGCGAGTTTACGCAGTTGGAGTTCGGTCTCTACAAATATCCGCACTGCTTCTACGGCGAGAAGTGGACGAACGACACGAACCTTATCTCGCTCTACAACGGCACTTGGCACGTTGCTGCCGACAAGTACGGCAAGTGGGTGCGTGCAACATGGTGGGATCGCAAGCCGCAGCCAAAATGGGTGCAGGAGATGAAGTCGTGGCAGCGTGTAATCTTCAAGCACCAATACGGCGACTACCTGCTCAAATATACCGATATGAACGGCCGCGTGAAGGATGCCGCCGAGAGCGTGGATGCCAATACGCTCCTCTTCTTCGGTTGGTGGAAGGAGGGCTTTGATAACTCCTACCCGAACTACACCGAGGATGATACGCAGGGTGGCGACAAGGCTATGCGCCGCGAGATACTCAAGTTCCGCGACAGCGGTAAGCACGTCGCGCAGTACTTCAACGGTCACCTTATCGACCGTTTGAGCGACTTCTACAAGAGCGGCCTCGGCTCGAAGGTGTGCTACAAGAGTCCGTCGGGCTCGGAGGTGTCCGACGAGTATCGCTTCTCGGGTATGGGTACTTGGCTCTCGGAGTATATGGCACAGACATTCGTAATCGCTGACACACGCTTCCCGGAGTGGCGCGCGCTCCTCAAGACGTTGGTGGATCGCGCCGCATCGTGTGGTGCAAGTGCCGCCTTCTTCGACCAGATGGGTAAGGGCTACGGCAAGAAACGGCCTTGGGATACCTCGCGCGAGTTCCCTGTGCCCGACAATCGCCTTGTTTACGACAAGGGCCAGACGATGAAGATTCTGCGCGACTACGCTCGCGAGAAGTATGGTAGTGAGTTCGGTATCGGCTCGGAGCATATTATGGACTACTCGATGCACTTTGTCGATTTCACAATGTCGAATGGCATCAAATACGGCAAGGAGGACTTCACAGAGCTTATGCGTTATATTTTCCCTGAACTTAAGTTCTCCAACCGCAGCCAGCGTGACGATAACGACGTGGAGCGTCGTGTGAATATGACACTCCTCAAGGGTCTCTGCAACGATATCGAGATCTATCGCTGCCGTGGCCTTATTGACGAGACGCCGCGTTATCAGGCATACCTTGCGAAGGTAAATGCCATCCGCGAGGCATACAAGGATTGCTTTATGTTCGGTACTTTCCGCGATGTATTGGGCTTCACTAACTCCAACAAGGCCGTGCAGGCCAAGGGTTTTTGGGGTGATAAGCGTATGACCGTTGTTGCTACCAACGAGTTCGACAAGGGTCGTCTTGCCGCCGAAATCTCTGTGCCGGGCTACCGCTACGTTGAGTGCCGTACCCTTGGCAATGGCAAGGTGTCGGCCGATGGCACGAAGGTAGAGCTTGGGCAGTATGATGTTGCGGTATTGCTCTTCGAGAAGCTGTAAAAATTGGCTTTAAGCGGTGATAACTGCGTTACACTGCGGACGGGCGGCTCCTCGCATACGACAAGTATGCTCCGGACCGCCCGCCTTGTATGCCTGGCTCTCATCTGCTTAAAAGCCAATTTTGTTGGTGGCAATCTGCGTGCTGCGCGCCACAACATACGATGCTGCGCCGGCTCCCATGAGTGCCGAAACGAAGCATACTGCTACCAATACAAAAGTGTTCTTTTTCGTATATAGTGTTTTGATTTCGACTTCAAAACGAATGCAACCACAAGATTATTGCAAATCGAGGAGAAAATCAAACATTCTTATTTTTTTGCATTTTCTGAATATTATTCATACCTTCGTGACGATTTTACTTGAATTGAGTATAGAAAAACGCAATTTTATTTTCAGTTAACACTAATCTCAATAACTTAAAAATTATTTTATGAAAAAGAGTCTTAATTTTATGCTATTGCTGTGGTGGAGTGTGGCGTGCTTTACAGCCTGCTCAACAAATGACATTAACACAGTCGGTAGCGATGCAGCAGGAGAGTTTGCTCTGAGAAATGAACTCGTTGAAGTGTCGGTGAATAAGGCCGGCGAACTTGTTACTCTTAAAAACCTCTCGACAGGTCACAACTACGCTTCGGGCAACTACTTGTGGCGTATGTACTACGATACTCACGGCGAACGCGAAATCGAAATCCTCGGTGGCGAGCAACAGCCAAATGTTACGTGCGATGGCAATAGCATTGTGCTTGACTACAATAAACTGATTGTTCGTGGCAACGAGGTAGATATGGCGTTGCGATTAACTATTACCTTGGAGGGAGATGAGGTGCGTTTCGCTTCGGAGTTGGAAAATAACCTTGCGCATTCGATTGTGCGCGAGTTGCATTACCCTCTCGTTCACGGCACGAACTACCCAGCTGACCACAAACTCCTTCTCTCGACTGAGGCTGGTCGCCGCTATGACGACCCATTGAAGGCGATTATGTCGCAATCAAACAAAGTTGAGTATATGACCCCGGCGCAGATTTTCCGCCAGTTGGATTTGCACTACGGTGGCTTAGCATCGATGAACTGCTTTATGCTCTCGGGCGAGAAGCAGGGCTTGTATGTCGGTAGCCACGATGAGGATGTGCAAGATACTTGGCACATATTGCGTGTATATGCCGACAAGGATGGCAAGCATACTATCCCCGAGTTCGGTATGTCGAAATATCCGCACTGCTTCGCAGGTGAGAAGTGGAGCAACGCCTCGAATGTTCTCTCGCCTTACAATGGCTCGTGGCACGCAGCAGCCGACAAGTATGGTGCGTGGGTGCGTTCAACTTGGTGGGAGCGTCAGGAGGTTCCTCAGTGGGTGCGCGAGATGAAGTCGTGGCAGCGTATCATCTTCCGTCATCAGTACGGAGAGCAATTCTTCAAATATTCCGATTTGTATGGTCGCATTCAGCAGGTGGGTGAGAGCGTTGGCGCGAGTGCTGTTCACGCCTTTGGATGGTGGAAAGAGGGTATGGATAATTGCTACCCAGACTTCACTCCAGACGATAGCCAAGGCGGTGACGCAGGCTTCCGCGAGGCGATTCTCAAATTCAAGGAAAGCGGTCAGAAGTTGATGGTCTATGCCAATGGTCGCTTGATGGATACGAATAGCAAATATTACAATAGCAAGGTTGGTCGTAGGATAAGCTACAAGAGTCCTGGTGGTCCTGAATTTATCGACCAGTATCGTTTCTCGGGTCGAGGCACATATACCGCAGAGTATCAGGCGGTGTCGTTTGCTATGGCAGATGCGCGCGCTCCAGAGTGGCATCAGCATATGAAGAACTTGGCGATTCGCGCCTATAATAATGGTGCCGACTGTATCTTCTACGACCAGCTCGGCAAGGGCTTGCGCCAGATGGTGCCGTGGGATTTGTCGCGCGAGTTCCCAGTGCCAAACATCCGACTTTTGGCTGACAACTCCTACCTCTTGAAGGATCTACACGATTTCATCAGCGAGGAGTGCAATCCAGATTTTGCGATTGGTACGGAGATGTTGGCAGATTTCACAGCAATGCGATGCGACTTTGTTCATATAATCAAGATACAGCCTGGTTATGAGAATTTCGCTGAATTTTTCCGCTATACATTCCCTGAGATTCCTTTCTCGGATCGTCGCATTCGTGACGATAGAGATATTGAATCGCGTGTGAATATGACATTGATAAAGGGTTTGATTAACGACATCGAGATCTATCGTTGCCGCGACCTTATCGACAAGACCCCTATTTATCAAGCATACTTGGCAAAGGTGAATGGCATCCGCGATAGATACAAGGAGTGTTTCCAGTATGGTACTTTCCGCGACGTCTTGGGCTTCGAAAATTCGAATGGTGCGGTGCAAGCAAAGGGTTTCTGGGGCAAGGATAAAATGGTTGTAGTTGCCACAAACGAGTTTGACGATGCGGTATTGACTGCATCTATCTCGGTACCAGGCTACCGTTTTGTCGAGTCATCTACGCTCGGTAACGGCAAAGTATTGGCTGGTGGCAAGAAGGTAAAACTTGGCAAGTGTGATGTTGCTGTTCTTCTCTTTGAGAAGGAGTAAAACTACATACTCCCACACCCCATTTTAGAGCAGTGTTCAACAAAGCACTGCTCTTTTTTGTGGAAAATTATCGCGCTTTCGATTTTTTTGATTAACTTTGTAAGTTATACAACAGCTAATATTTAATTAAATATCATAAAAAAATGAGAGCAGTTCAATTCGGAGCAGGCAACATCGGCCGCGGATTTATCGGTGCGGTGTTGGAGCAGGCAGGCTACCATGTGGTCTATGCCGATGTTAATCAGGCCGTTATCGATCTTATTAACGAGAAGAAGGAGTACACCGTACTCGTCAAGGATGTCGATTGTATCGAGCAGCATATTACCAATATATCGGCCGTTAACTCGACGACGGAGGCTGTGGTCGAGGAGATTGCCAAGGCCGATATCGTGACGACGGCCGTCGGTGTCGTGATACTTCCGCGTATCGCCCCAACCATCGCCAAGGCTATTGCTGCGCGTCACGCCGCCGGCTTGGAGCAGCCGCTCAATATCATCGCTTGCGAGAATGCCGTGCGTGCCTCGTCGCAGCTCAAGGAGCACACGCTTTCGCACCTCACCGAGGAGCAGAAGACCTATTGCGAGAAGTGGGTTGGTTTCCCTGACTGCTCGGTGGATCGCATTGTGCCTCCGGTGCGCACGGAGAACCCTATCGACGTGGTTGTCGAGGCCTTCTACGAGTGGAATGTCGAGGAGAAGTCTTTCGTTGGTGAGGTGCCTCATATTGCGGGTATGAACTTGGCTGACAACCTTATCGCCTACATCGAGCGCAAGCTCTTTACGCTCAATACGGGCCACGCTATCACCGCCTATATCGGCAAGTTGCGCGGCAAGGCTACCATCGACGAGAGTATCGCCGATGAGGAGATTTTCGCCATCGTCAAGGCGGCAATGCAGGAGAGTGGTCTGGGCTAGGTCGAGAAGTATGGCTTCGACAAGGAGGCGCATTTCAGGTATATCGACAAGATTATAGGCCGCTTCCGCAATCCATACCTCAAGGATGACGTCACGCGCGTGGGCCGCGAGCCGCTGCGTAAGCTCTCGGCGTCGGATCGCCTCGTGAAGCCTATGCTTACGGCGCATGAGGCGGGTGTCGCCACGCCTAACCTCCTGTTGGGTATCGGTGCAGCACTCCACTACTCGAATGCGGAGGATGCGCAGAGCGTGGAGCTTCAGCAGAAGATTGCCGACCTCGGTTTGGAGGGAGCTATCAAGGATGTTACGGGCATCACCTCCGAGGCTCTAGTGGCCGACATCATCAAGGCGTATAACGAAATAATAAAATAACGAAGATATGACACCTGAACAGCAGAAAAAATTTAAGTATTGGCAGTGGCGTACCATCATCGGAACGATGGTGGCCTACATCTTCTTCTACCTCATACGCAAGAACTTTTCGTTTGCGATGCCGGGCCTCACGGCCGAGTACGGCATCACGAAGGCGAGCCTCGGTATTATTCTCTCGTTGGGAGGCTTCCTCTATGGTCTCTCGAAGTTGTTCAACGGTATATTGGCAGACCGTGTGAATGGTCGTTGGCATATGGTTATTGGTCTGATTGGTAGTACTATTACAGCCTTCGGCATAGGCTTCGGAACGATAATCATTACTAAATTGACGGGCGTTCCCGAGGGATCGACAGCCGATTTTGTAAGTAAACTTGTGCTGCTTATCTCCATATTCTACATCATCAACCAACTCTTTCAGGGTTGCGGATTCCCTCCGTGCAGCCGTCTGATTCCTCGCTGGGTGCCGGCCTCGGAGTTGGCAACCAAGATGTCGATATGGAACACTTCGCACTCGATTGGTGCGGGTTTGGCTTGCCTTTGCGGCATCTTCATTATGGGTATGATGGGTAGCGATATGTCGGGCAACTCAGAAGTGGTGGCCTCTATCGCTGCGAACCTCAATAAGGAGGCAACGGACCCTGCCGTTATCTCGGCGGCGCAGAACTATGGTGCCTGGAAGTGGATGTTTATTATCCCGGGCATTATTGCCGCCTTCGGTATCATCTTCACGGCCGCCGTGCTCCGCGACACACCAAAGAGCGTTGGCCTTCCGGAACTCTCGGATGGTGGCAAAAAGGAGGAGAGCACCGAAACCTCTGCCGAGCTCTCCGCGTTTATTCGCAAGCATGTGTGGAAAAACCCTGTCATTTGGGCGCTGGCCGTTGCCGACTTCTTCGTCTATGTCATCCGCTTTGCCGTGCTCGACTGGGGTCCTACGTTCCTTCGTGAGCACTGCGGTATGAGTGCCGAGTGGGCTGGTATCACGGTATTTGTGTTCGAGATATTCGGTGTAATCGGAATGCTTATTGCAGGTTGGGCAAGCGACAAGTTGTTCAATGGCCGTTCTGCTCGCACTTGCCTTATCTGTATGGTTGGAGCCTTGGTTTCGATTATTGGCTTTATCGGTTTGCAGAAGGCGGGCGCAGACCCTGTGCTGCTGCTCTTCGTATTGGCCTTGGCCGGAGCCTTTATCTATGGCCCGCAGGCTCTTATCGGAGTTATCTCGTCGAACCACGCAACGCGTAAAGGCTCGGCTACCGCACTCGGTATTATCGGCTTTGTCAGCTACGTCAGCGTGCTCGTTTCGGGCTGGGGCTTCGGTCTTATTGCCGACTCGGAGTATGGTTGGAACGGCGTGTTCGTGGCTATGGTGGTAATGGCTGTTATCGGTGCGCTGATATTTGTTCCGATGTGGAAGATGAAGCGCGATGCCTACGCCGATGAGGAGTAGTTACTTGAAACTAAAAATATAACTTAACGAATTGAGAATTGTTGTAGGACTTTCGGGCGGCGTCGATTCATCGGTCGCCGCCTATCTTCTCAAAGAGCAGGGGCACGAAGTTATCGGCCTCTTTATGCGCAATTGGCACGATACTACGGGTACGCTCGAGGGCGATTGCCCGTGGCATGACGACCAGGTCTTTGCCGAGTTGGTCGCCAAGCGGCTTGACATAGCCTTTCACTACGTCGATTTGTCGCAGGAGTACCGCAAGCGTGTGGTCGATTACATGTTCTCCGAGTACGAAAAGGGGCGCACGCCAAATCCCGATGTGTTGTGCAATCGAGAGATAAAGTTCGACGTCTTCTTGCAGGAGGCATTGAAGCTCGGCGCCGAGGCTGTGGCTACGGGCCACTATTGCCGTAAGGAGGAGCGTGTGGTGAATGGCAAAATCATATATTCGCTTCTTGCAGGCAGCGACCCCAATAAGGATCAGAGTTACTTCCTCTGCCAACTCTCGCAGGAGCAGTTGCGCTATGCAATGTTCCCGATAGGCCACCTATTAAAGTCGGAGGTGCGCCGCATTGCCGAGCAGCAGCGGTTGGCGACGGCCAAGCGCAAGGATTCGCAGGGCATCTGCTTTGTCGGCAAGGTCGATTTGCCGCTCTTCCTTCAGCAGAAGCTCGCCGCCAAGCAGGGCAATATCCACGAAATTCTCCCCTCGTGGCGCAGGTATGCCGAGCGTGACGAGCAGAGCGATGTGGAGCAACTCGCCGAGCCGTATCGTTACACGGTGCGCGATGGCAAGAAGATAGGTTGCCACAATGGTGCACACTTCTACACCATCGGTCAGCGCAAGGGCTTGGGCATTGGTGGCCGCAAGGAGTCCCTCTTCATCATAGGTACGGATGTCGCTACCAACACAATCTATGTGGGCGAGGGCGATAGCCACCCGGGCCTCTACCGCCGCGCTCTGCGCATTGACGCTCGGGAGGTGCATTGGGTAGAGCCGTGCGAGGCATTGGGCGTAGGCGCGGAGCGCCGATTGAAGGTGCGCATCCGCTATCGCCAACCTCTCGAAGATGCCACGCTTATTCAGCGCGAGGATGCACTATATATACTCTTCGATGAGCCGCAGCGCGGTATTGCTGGAGGGCAGTTTGCCGCGTGGTATGAGGGTGATTGCCTGCTTGGCTCGGGGGTTATAAAATACTAATACGAGGCACAACTGCTCTTGCGGCTACACCTTCTAACAAAATGGGAGCGTCTAAAAAACTTATTAGACGCTCCCATTATTTAGAATTATATCTGCTATCCGCATTTCGAGTAGCCGCACGACATACAGGTCAGACAGCCATTCTGGTAGGCCATATTCTCCTGACCGCACTGTGGGCACTTGCCCTTCGAGCGCGTACCATCCTCGATATACTGCTTCAAGGCACGCTTAACACCATTCTTCCAAGTGTTGATGTTCTCGTCGTCGAGGTGCAGACCGTCGATGAGCGATACCACCTTGTCGATAGGCATATTGTAGCGCAGAACACCAGAGATGAGCTTCGCATAGTTCCAGAAGCTCTCATCGAAGAGACGCGAGATGCCGCCAATGGTGTTCGTATAGCCGTAGCGGTCGGTGTATTGGAAGTCGTAACGCTTCGTGCCATCCTCCTCGCGTACCTTGAGGATGCTTCCGTGGGTGATTTTCGGCGGGATGAACATAGCATCGTCCTCCAATTTACCCGTGAAGATTTCGTAAGGGTGTCCGTCGCGCAGACCTACGAAGGCAATCCACATCTGCGAGCCGTTCTTGAAGCGTACTACGTCGGCAGGTATCGACTTTGGACGCTTGTTTTCGCCCGTTGCAGCCTCGCACTTCGGAGCATCGCTCTTCTTGCCCTTCGACTTTTTATCGACCAACACGCCGTCGCGGCAGCCATCGCGATACACCGTAACGCCCTTGCAACCGCACTCCCATGCCGTGCGATATACCTGTGCCACGAGTCCCTCCGATACGTTGTTCGGCAGATTCACGGTTACCGAAATCGAGTGATCTACCCACTTCTGGATAGCACCCTGCATCTTCACCTTCGCAACCCAGTCGATATCGTTGGCCGTAGCCTTGTGATATGGCGAAGCGGCAACCCACTTGTCGAGCTCCTCGTCGCTGATGGTATTGAGGCGCGAGGTGTCGTAGCCATTGATGCGAAGCCAATCCACAAACTTGTGGTGATAGACATTGAACTCCTCCCATGTCTGGCCAAGCTCATCGATAAACGTGGCAACTACGCCCTTGTCCGATGGGTTAATCTTGCGGCGACGCTTATATACAGGGCGGAATACCGGCTCGATACCCGAGGTTGTCTGCGACATAAGCGAGGTGGTGCCCGTAGGGGCGATGGTCAGCATCGCGATGTTGCGGCGACCATACTTGACCATATCCTCGTAGAGCGCAGGGTCGGCCTGCCTGATGCGGTTGATCATCGGGTTGAGCTTCTCCTTCTCGGCGTTGAACACCTTGAATGGACCACGCACACGAGCCATATTCACCGACTCGCGGTAGGCCTCTACGGCGAGGGTTTTGTGAACCTCCGTGGCGAACTTCAACGCCTCGGCCGAGCCGTAGCGAATACCCAAGGCGGCTAACATATCGCCCTCGGCCGTGATGCCGAGACCTGTACGGCGGCCCTTGAGTGCCATATCCTTAATCTTGTGCCACAACTCGAGTTCCACGCGGCGCACATCCTGATCCTCCGGGTCGGAGGCGATCTTGTCGATGATAAGCCCAACCTTCTCCAATTCGAGGTCGATGATATCGTCCATCAGGTGCATAGCCTTGTGAACGTGGCTCTTGAAGAGGTCGAAGTTGAACGAAGCCTCGGCCGTAAATGGCTTCTCGACATAGCTGTAGAGGTTGATAGCCAACAGACGGCAGCTGTCATAAGGGCAGAGTGGAATTTCGCCACACGGGTTGGTCGAGACGGTAACGAAGCCCTCGTCGGCGTAGCAGTCAGGCACGCTCTCGCGGATGATCGTATCCCAGAAGAGCACACCCGGCTCGGCCGACTTCCAAGCGTTGTGGATAATCTTCTCCCAGAGTTTCGAGGCGTCGATATTCTTCACTACGCTCGGCTTCTCCGACTTGATAGGAAACTGCTGCGTGTAGGTGCGGCCCTCGATGGCGGCCTTCATAAACTCGTCATCAATCTTAATTGAGACATTTGCACCTGTCACCTTGTTGGTGTCGAGTTTCGCGTCGATGAAGTGCTCGGCATCCGGGTGCTTGATCGAGAGCGAGAGCATAAGGGCTCCACGGCGACCATCCTGCGCCACCTCCTTCGTCGAGTTCGAGTAACGCTCCATAAATGGCACGATACCCGTCGAGGTGAGGGCCGAGTTGAGCACCGGGCTGCCCGTAGGGCGAATGTGCGAGAGGTCGTGGCCCACGCCTCCGCGGCGCTTCATGAGCTGCACCTGCTCCTCGTCCATACGGAAGATACCGCCGTAGGAGTCGGCCGGATTCTTGTGGCCGATAACGAAGCAGTTCGATAGTGATGCTACTTGCAGATTGTTGCCGATGCCGGTCATCGGACCGCCCTGCGGAATGATGTAGCGGAAATGGTCGAGCAAATCGAAAATCTCCTGCTCCGAGAGTGGCTCGCCATAGTTGTTCTCTATGCGAGCGAGCTCTTTGGCGATGCGGTGGTGCATCTGCTCGGGCGAAGACTCGTAGATATTGCCGAGGGAGTCTTTAAGAGCATACTTGCTCACCCAGACTGTAGCAGCCAGCTCGTCGCCCTCGAAGTACTTCTTCGACTCGGCAACGGCATCTGCATAAACGACTTTTTTGAGAGCCTTGGTCATAATACTTTTATACTTATATATATTATATTTATTGTTTTGTGTTCCTCGCGTGCGCATCCCTCGGCCGAAGGCTTCGGTGCTCCATAGGACAAAACAGCCCCAAGATGGGGCCCCTTTTCTCACTACAAAGGTATGGCTTCGGTAGCGAATAAACCAATAGTGCAACACCCCTTTTTCGACAAGTTATTAACAAAAAAAACAAAACCGCCTCCTACGTTATTGGGAGGCGGTTTGGAGTGTGAATTTTTTTTCTTGTCGAAGTATTTCTCCCTCTTTTCTTCGCAAGCTACTTTGCCATATCGAAGTCCATCAGAATAGGCAGGTGGTCCGAACGACTGTAGAACGAGGAGTGGTACTCGCTCTTCGTGCTTTCGGATATCCACTTGTCTATCAGCGTGATAGAATTGTCCATCATGTTGTACATTGCCGGCGACGCGTACATGAAGTCGATGCGCGAGTTGCCGCCGACGGTCGAGGCCATAAAATGGCCCGGATAGCGGTGGCCGATGACATCCTTCAGTGTTGTTTGGTTGAGCAGGATGTCGTGTGTGCTCAAGATAAGTGCATCCTCGGCATATTTGTAGTGCCAATTGTCGAGACGCGAGCGGGCATTCGTGTCGCCACCGAAGAGCCAATACTGCTCGGCGGCGTAGAGCGGGTTTTTGATGGTCTGATTGGCGATATACTGCATCTCGTGAATGCGCTGCTTGTGCCCCTCTTCGTTGGCTGTGCTCGCCTCGCGGTCGGCCGTCGCCACGCCGTAGCCGTATGACTGCGGCCACATGTGCAGCGTGACGATGTTTATACGCTTGCCATTGACTATTATGGTGAAGTGTCCTGCGCCGTGCGAAACGGGCATGTTGGCAATATCGGTGTCGGTGATGCGCTGCACGACGGATATCGGATACTTTGAGGTTACGGTCTGCGGGAAATTGTCGCGGTTGCCACCCACGGCCGTGTAGGAGTGGCCGTAGCGTGCAGCAAGCTCGCCCCAACCATCGGGCAGGTACTTTGACGAGGTGCTCGTGGCGGTCATATCTTTGTATATCGTCTCCGACTCACACCAAATGCAGATGTCGGGGTCCCACTTCTTAACCCACTTAACGAAGTTGTCGTAATTGTTGTGCTGGTCACCCCACATACCGTTCTGTATGTTCCATAAAATGACTCGCAGGGTAGAGTTCTTGCGCTGCCACTCCCCAATCTTGTGCGCCTCGATGTAATCGATGTAGATGCCGTGTACGCCCGTCGTGGTCTTCTCGTCGGTCAGATGAACGTAGGCGCCGTTTGCGGCATCGGCAACATCGACTTCGAGCGTATGCCACACCTTCTCGTCAGCCGCGTTGGCCACAACGGAGAGCTCCGAGGCGGCGAAGGATATGGTGGATATGAGGCCCGAATGTAGGAAATTCGTGCTGTCGAGAGTTATCGCCTTGCCATCGAGTTTGGCAGCTACAATACGGCCACCCTTGATAACTTGGAACTGCAACGTGCCATTGAAACCTGCCTGCATGGCGAAGCGCGTCTTGATGCGACAGGAGCCTATGCCATTCATGTTGCAGAGCATCGGCGAGCGGTATATTCCTCGGCTCTTGGTTGCCGTGCCGACGGCAATATATCCCGGGTGCTCCTGTGTGCGGAAGAGGTAGTGTGTGTCGGCAAAGTGGCGGCTGGTGATGTAGCTGTCGGAGATTTGATGCGAGGTGGCAACCCAATAGCCCGACACCTCGGCCCACGTGTTCGACTGCACGAATGGCGAGCCGGCGCAGTCGTAGGTAACCTCCGTAAGGGCCTCTTCATAGCCCGTGCGGTCGAGATTGGTGTTGTAGCCCACCTCCGAGTCGTCGGGTGCGAAGCCCGTACCCTCGCTGCCGCGAACAATATCGCCGCCCCATACGCAGTTGTCGAAACCCTCGTAGAATATCAGGTTTTTGTCGGGCGCGTAGCTCAACTCGAAGGTGTGGCACTTGCCGGCCGAGAGTTTCAGGCCGGAGATGGTGTAGTGCACGGCCTTGTGGTCGCTGTCGCAGAGCGATAGGCGCAGCCCATCGGAGTAGTCGCCGGGTGCTATCATCAGATAGAAGTCGCGGTATGAGGAGCCGTTGAGCGATGCGAAATCTCCACCATTCGTGCAGTTAAGAGCCACGAATGAGGTACCACTCTCGATGTTGTATAGGCCTGTGGCCGGAACGGTGGCAACGCAGCCTGCAAGGTCGTAACGTTCCTCGGCTTCGACTCTTGCCGATATTATATTGCCTGAGCCCTGCACGCGCAGGCGCAGCAACGCAAAGCCGTCGTCGAAGTGCAGCGTGCGCCCCTCGGCCTTCGAGTAGGTGGCGTACATCGGGAATGAGCAGATGGCGGCAGCCGACCGATTGTCGAACTGCGAACATGGCAGCGTAACACCCTCATAGGGCGACGTGCCGTACCACTGCGCGCTCTGCTCGGCGAGTAGCACAGCGTTGTACACACCATCCTCGGCGTATGCAGCCTCGATATATGGCATATTGCTCTCGTCGAGCGCGACAGTATATTCTGCGCCGTTGAGCAGCACGCGAGAGCCCGACCAATCGCGTGGCGCGAGGCCGGCCACCTCGCGTAGGCCACCACTGCGCTCTGTGAGGTAGAAGCGCACCTTGCCATCCACCTCCTCAATGTCAATATTCATATCGCCGCGCACGTCCAAAGCCTTCATCGGCTGAATCATGTTGCGGTCGATGGAGTAGGCATTGGCGGTGGTCTTGACGTATGGCGTGTTGCTCGTGTCGTATATCGTGATGTTGAAACCCTCGGCAAAGAGCGTCTCGGGTAGCGCGAGCCAAAAGGCAGTAGGTGTACTCTTATCCTCGCTGATACGCACGCCCGCGCCGCAGTCGAGCGTCACAATCTCCGTTGCTGCACCCTCCATCGTAACGTGTGGTACGGTGCCGGCTGTGATGGTCGCGCGGCCCGCAAGTTTCTCGCCCGTGTTGCCACGTAGCTCGATGCGGCGTACCGTTACGGCCTTGCCATAGAGTTGCAACTTGAGATATCCCACCGCGCTCTTGAAGTGTAGCGATGAGTCCTCGCCTTGCGTGGCGACCATTGTTGCTGCGCCCTCGCCAAAGGAGTCTTTCGAGTAGTGCTGCACGGCGGGCAGCGTGACGGCAAGGTTGCCGCTGTCGGTGATAGCAATATCTTCGGCATAAGGATATATGGCGTAGCGGCGGCTCAATGCCTCGCCCGAGAGCGTGGGCTCGCTTACGAGTGCGAAGGTGCCACTTGCCCCCTCGGAACTTTGGAGACAGTATCGGAGATTGCTCCGCGTGTATGGGAGATAGGCTATTTCGTCGCCATCGCTCCAATGTATAAGTCGATTTTCAACAACCTCGGTTCGTGAGGCGATACTCTCGAATGAGGCGTTGAGGTGTTGAGGTGCCGAAGGGTTCGGAGCAGGCAACTTATCCTCCTCGCTGTGCGTTGTGCAGGCGGTACAGCATAGTAAAAGTGCAGTGCAGCAACACTTTATCGTATTTCTGATGCTTACCATGCCCCCTCCTCCTTCTCGCCATAGATAGACTCCAGGTCACCACTCTGCGAGGCTGCAAAACCTGCCTCTGCTGCGACAATATGCAGCTCTATCTCGGGTGTATTATAGCACCTTTGACTCATTAGACTATTGTATTTTCAGCAACTTCGGGCGACGTTTCGTAATCTCGATGATACGTCGCAGTGTGGCCATGCGCTGTGCGTCGGTCGTTGTGAAGTAGCGGTGCTTCGACTTGGCATCCTCGGTGAATATAGTCACGCCCTTCTGGTTTACAGTCACATAGCCGCGCTTCGAGAGCGAGGCGTACTTACCCGACAGCTCGACGGCATATAGTACTGCCGTAGGGTCCCATGAAGGGCGGTTGTAAGGCATCGTGCCGTAGTACTCGAAGGCGACGATGGCCGGATGGTGTTCCATGAAACCAAAGCTGTCGTAGAGGGCTGTGAATGGGTAGAGCACGTCGTGGCCGAGTTTGTAGTCCGAGAAGAGAATCTCGACCGGGCACTCCTCGATGAAGCGTGTTGCAGCGACTATATCCTTGCGAATGTTGTACTCGGGCTTCTGCTCGTAGAAGTTGCCCGCCATCATCACCACGCGCTTAACCTTGCGTGCGATAAGCTCCTTGCCCGAGAGGGGCGATAGCTCGTCGGCCGGCGAGGCGACAAGGCGCGATAGATTGGTCGAGAAGCCTACAGCAACGATTGTCACCGAGCCATCCTCCTCGGCAGCCAGCAGACGGCGGAAGAGCTTGTAGCCGTCAGGCAGGGCCCCGTAATCCTTCACGCTGCGGGCGTAAGGGTGCTTGGCGGCGGTATATTCGGCATACTTCACGCGAGGGTCCATCTTGTAACCCTCGGTAGGATATGTCTTGACGATGCCTATCGGCAGCGTAGGGTAACCGTAGAGCGTGTTCATCACATCGAGAAACTGTACGCTACCCACCTCGCGGCGGCTCGAGACGATACCTAAAAGGTTGATGTCGCCCGCATCGTGGTACTTGTAGAGCATATCAAGGGCGATGACATCATCCACATCGTTGCCCATATCCGTATCGAAGATAATCTTTTGCGGCTCCTTGGCTGTCACGATAAATATTGGCAGGGCGAGCAGAGCGAATAGTAGCGAAAGTCGTTTCATGGTGTTGTTTTTAGTGTTATTTTTGTTATTCAATCTACAAATATACATAAATTTATTAACTTTGCACTACATTTAATCGACTATTTTATGACAAAGCTCTATACCGAAATCATATATGGCCCCGTGCACTCACGTCGTCTCGGCGTGTCGTTGGGTGTAAATCTGCTGCCTCTGCACTCGAAGCTATGCTCCTTCGACTGCATCTACTGTGAATGTGGATGGAATGCCGAGCGTCGCGGTACGGCGAGTTTCAATCCGCGCGAGACAGTTGCCGAAGCGTTGGAGGTGCAGTTGCAAAAGATGGCTTCGGAGGGCGTGCTGCCCGATGTGATAACCTTTGCGGGCAATGGCGAGCCGACGATGCACCCCGACTTCGAGGGGGTAATCGACGATACGTTGCGTTTGCGCGATAACTACGCTCCGCAGGCCAAGGTCTCGGTGTTGAGCAACGCTACGCAACTGCACCGCGAGTCGGTATGCCGCGCTTTGCGACGTGTCGATAACAACATCCTGAAGCTCGACTCGGCATTCGATGCCACGGTCAAGGCGATAAACAAGCCATGCGGAGCCTATCGTGTGGCAGATGTTGTTGAGCGTATAGCCTCGTTTGAGGGCGACTGCATTGTGCAGACGATGTTCCTGCGTGGCGAGTGTGATGGCTGTAAGATAGACAACACGACGGTCGAGGAGGTCGAGGCGTGGCTCGAGCTTGTGCGCCGAGCGGCCCCTCGCAGTGTGATGGTCTATTCGATAGATCGCGATACGCCGTGTCGGACACTCGAAAAGGTGCCTCGCGAGGAGCTGCAAAGCATTGCTGCCAAGGTTGAAAAACTTGGTATAACCTGCTCTGTGGCATAGCCTTTGCAGAGTTGTCGAAATTGGCTCTGCGTAGTGTTGTCGCTGTAATTTTTTCGAAAAAAAATACACCCCTGAGGGTTACAACCTGCCGAAAAATTTTATACATTTGCACGGCTTTTCGCCGCAACAAAATGTCTGTAATTATGCAAAATGTTGAACCTCAGGTAGAGCCGTGGATGCTCTTGCCTTTTGCTGTGATGCTCTTGGCTATTGCCTTGGCACCACTCTTTGCAGGCCGCGTGTGGGAGAAGAACTCCAATAAGTTTGTATTCACGCTGCTTGTGTCGCTGCCCACCGCCGTATTCCTCATATACGAGGGTTTCGGTCACAACCTTTTTCACCAGATTTTCTACGATTATCTGCCTTTTATTATCCTGCTATGCTCGCTCTTTGTGGTGACGGGAGGGTTGCGTTTGCACTACAATACTACCGCTACGCCGACCGTCAATACGGCGGTGCTCTTCGTGGGCTACGGCTTGGCCTCGGTGGTCGGCACGACGGGTGCTTCGATGTTGCTCATACGACCACTTCTCGAGATGAATCGCCACCGCACCAACAAGGTGCATACTGTGCTCTTCTTTATCGCGCTGGTGGCCAACTGCGGAGGAGTGCTCTCGCCTCTCGGCGATCCGCCGTTGTTCCTGCTCTATCTGCGTGGTGCGCCGTTTGGCTGGTTCCCGACATTATTCCCCGAGTGGGCGTTTGTGGGTGCTACGATACTCTTGATTTACTACCTGCTCGACACTTATCTTTATAAGCATCGCGACTTCATGGGTGTGCGTCCGCGTGGCGAGAATGAGGAGGACGAGCCGCTCAGTATCTCGGTCGGAGGTGTGATAAACATCTTCTATCTCTCGGCCATAGTTCTTGCTGTAGCCTTTGTTAATCCGTCGAATATCCCGGCAATGGCCGCTGAGGATGCTCCCGTGTGGTTGAAGTTTATGCGCGAGATTATCCTTGTGGCGATAATCGTCCTCTCGCTCATATCGACACGCCGCCGTGTGCGCCGCGACAATCGCTTCTCGTGGGAGCCAATTATCGAGGTTGCGATACTCTTCATCGGTATCTTTGTGACGATGACTCCGGCTTTGGAATACTTGAATGCCAACGCCTCGATGCTCGGTGTTACCACGCCGCGCGACTTCTTCTATTCGGCGGGAGTGCTATCGTCGTTCCTCGATAACGCACCTACAGCCGTCGCCTTCCATACCGTTGCCGAGGGGCTGAATGTTGCCGAGGGAGTGCCCGTTGTGGCCGGTATTGCCGAGCCTCTGTTGCGTGCTATTGCATTAGGCTCGGTATTCTTCGGAGCGATGACCTATGTGGGTAATGGCCCTAACTTTATGGTCAAGGCTATCGCCGAGGAGGCGGGTGTGAAGATGCCGTCGTTCTTCGGTTATATCTTCAAGTTCTCGCTGCCGCTGCTATTGGTTGTCTATATAGTGATGCAGATTATCTTTATCGGCTAATCTTCTACATTAATATAACAACAATGGGCATCGAAAACGATGCCCATTGTTGTTGTGTGGAGGAGCGACGTGCTGCTACTTCAGCAGACGCTCCAGAAGCCACTTGCTGCGAGCCTCCTTCTGCTCGGGATAGGTATAGTGGCGCGACTGCGGCACAGGCATCAGCTCCTTGGGCGAGGTGACAGCGTTGTAGCCTGCGTACATCGACGTCGGGCAGACAACCATATCGTTGTAGCCGAAGGTGAAGAATATAGGCTGGCGCATCAGGCGTGCGAAGTTTACTACGTCGTAATACTTGGCCGTTTCGAGGCGTTGTGGCGTTGCAAGGCTTTTGTTCGTAAAGATATAAGGCCACGCATTGCCTTGGTTGTGGAGGTGTCCCGTGAGGTCGCACATCGCCGGATAGATGGCTGCGGCAAACTTGACGCGCGGATTGAGATACGAGGTGACGATAGTCAGAGCGCCGCCCTGCGAGCCTCCCGTGACGGCTATGCGCTCGGCATCCACGAAGTCGAGTTGCGCGAGGAAGTCGATGGCGCGAGCGCAGCCGAGGAAGATACGCTTATAGACGTAGTTGTCCTTGTCGTCGATGCTGTGGAGCCAGTAGCGGTAGAGCGTCGAGCGGTACATCTCCTTGTAGAGTGTCGAGCCGAACATTGTAGTCGGTATGCCGTGGATGCCCACCTCGAGTGTCACAACGCCTTTCTCGGCCTCCTCCATGTAGCCCGTGCGGGCGCGGCAGCCGGCACCCGGCACGATGAGTATCGCCGGACACTTGCCCGTGCGCTGCTTCGGCACGCACATAGTACCATATATGTAGGAGCCTTGTCGGAAGTTCTGGAACTTGGCCAGATAGACATCTACCTTCGAAGTTGAGTGCTCGGGAAGGAGCGTAAGTTGCGGCAATAGCTCTATCTTCTCGTTCTCGGCAAGGGCCTTGCGCCAGAACTGCTCGAAGTCGTCGGGCATCGTGGTTGTAGCCTTGATTTTATCGACATCGAAACCTGCCGTGGCACACTCCTCGTAGGTTTTGCCATCAACCGTGGCCCATATGCGGCAGCGTAGGAATCCAGGTTTGCGCATTGTGTAGCCCTTGATGACGGTCTTTCCGTCGCGCAGTACCATCTTCCCTTTGGCCAGTGGTGAAAGCATATCCTCCGACACTTCGTAGCGCACCTCGACATTCTCGACAGGGGCGTTGCTGCACGTCGTTACCTCGACGGCAAATTGTGGCTTCTCGCCACACGAGTAGAGCCAATCGGTGTGGTCGGGCCTAACCTCGACCTTGATGAACGGAATGGTCGGCTGTGCGACCACCGTAAGTACCGCCCCGCAGAGGAGCAACACGACTAATGCAAATCGTTTCATAGTTGGACGTAATTTATCATTTAGCGATAACAAAGATAGTAAATTTTGAATAAAATTCATTATAAATCCAAAAAATATGCATATGTCATAAAGTTTTACTATCTTTGTCGTATGAAACTCACATTGATAATCGCAACATACAATCGTTCTGCATCGCTTATCCGCACGCTCTCATCGGTGGTTCGTCAGAGTGCCGCTCCAGAGGTGTGGGAGTGCCTTGTGGTGAATAATAACTCGAAGGACGACACCGCGGAGGCCTTTGCCGCTTTTGCCGAGGAGCACAAGGGATTCAATCTGCGTATGGTCGTCGAGCACGAGCAGGGGCTCTCGGCTGCGCGTAATCGCGGTATTCACGAGGCCAAGGGCCATTATGTGGCCATCATCGACGATGATGAGACCATCTCGGAGCAGTTTATTGAGGCCTATATCGATCTCTTTGAGGGCGGCGATGCCTTTGCCGCCTGTGGCCCTATCGAGGTGCGTTATGACCACAAACGCCCTCTGTGGATGTCGAAATTTCCGGAGAAGATGATTGCCAACCCGCTCGACCTCGGTCGTCATATCTGCAATGTGCCGCTGGATGTTATGCCCGGAGGTGGCAATATGGCTTTCCGTCGCGAAGTGTTCGATATGTATGGCTACTTCGATACGCGCCTCGGTCGCAATGGCGAGGACCTTACGGGAGGAGAGGAGTGCGATATTTACGCCCGCATCCGCCAGCTTGGCGAACGCATATTCTACGTTCCGCAGTCGAAAGTATATCATCATATTCCCGACTCGAAACTTACGCGCGACTACTTCGATAAGTTGAGCTATGCTGTCGGCCGGAGCAAGCGTCTGCGTGCCGAGAAGAGCGGTTCGCTGCATCTGCTCTATGACGATGAACGCTCGAAGATATTCTACACCTATCTGCTCGCTGTGCTCTATACGTTGGTGCTTTGTCCGCATAAGGCGGCGTGGTTGTTGCGTATGCGCAAGGGTATCAGCCGCGGCGTTTTCGGCAACTAATACAAAAGTATATATGCGATGAAAAAGTTTGTTACCATCTCGCTGTTGCTGCTTGTTGCAGCTCTCTCGGTCTTCATCTACTTCCGTTTCTACTTCGTCTTTGGCGAGGGCGTCAAGAGCGGCGAACTGAACTATGTGGTGCGCAAAGGCTTCCTTTTCAAGACCTATGAGGGTAAACTCATACAGGCGGGCTTTCGCACGCAAACCGCAGGCTTGCAGTCCTACGAGTTCGAGTTCTCGGTGCCCGACAAGGAGCTCGCCGAGCGACTGATGCTCCTCGGTGGTCAGAATGTTGAGCTGCACTACAAGGAGTACTTCGGCCGTCTGCCGTGGCGCGGCTTCACGAAGTTTATTGTAGATAGTATCGTCTCCTCGTCACCGACCTATCGCCCGTATAGTCCGGCATTGCCGCCGGCCCCTGCGCCACAGATTGAGGGCGCCGAGGCGATATAACCTTTCCGACAAGGAAAATAATATAAGTTGAGCAAAAGGGGTGCGAGATTCAAAAATAATTTCTATCTTTGCACCCGATTAACCGGAAAGATGCAGGAGTGGTTGAACTGGCCCGCCTGGAAAGCGAGTAAGCCCCCAAAGGGCTTCGGGGGTTCGAATCCCCCTCTTTCCGCAAGACCAAACAAGACAAGGAGATGTCGAGAAAACTCGACATCTTTTTGTTTTATCAACTCCTTGCCGCCGAGCAGGTCTTGCAGGGGCCCTCGCGGCGAGCGTAAGGGAAAAGGCGTTAAGCAGAGCAAGCTCTGCTTGCCTTCCCCTCTTCTTATCGCAGCTATGCATCGAACTGCTACTCATTGGATTTTAGCTTTTCTGTACTCCATTTTTAATTTCCAGTTTTTTTTGTATATCTTTGTATGTTCTAATGCAAAGAGCTATGGTTAAGCAACTCAACAACTCAACGATCGAGAGGGCCGAGCGCCCCGTGACAATTCTCCAATTTGGTGAGGGAAACTTCTTGCGCGCATTTGTCGATTGGCAGATAGATATCGCCAATGAGCATGGTGTGATGAATGATGGTGTGGTGATCTGCAAGCCGCGAGGCGAGTCCGGGCGACCTGCCCCTATCATCGATGCGCTCAAGGCACAAGACGGCCTCTTCCACGTCTATCTCGAAGGTGTGGAGCACAAGCAGCCGAAAAGCGAAGTACGCCTCGTGAGTTGTGTGATGGATGCGCTCAATCCGTGTGAGGAGTACGAGCGTTATGAGCAATATATCCTCTCGCCCGAGTTGAAAATCGTGGTGTCGAATACTACGGAGGCTGGTATTCGTTATGAGGAGGGTGACGACCTTGAGGCGTGCCCGCCGAAGTCCTATCCGGCAAAGGTTGCGGCACTGCTCTATAAGCGCTTCTGCCACTTCGAGGGCAATGCGACGAAGGGCCTTGCGGTAATATGCTGTGAGCTTATCGAGGATAATGGTTCGACACTTCGCGACTATGTTATTCGCCATGCGCGTCGTAATAATCTTGGCGAGGAATTCGTTGCATGGGTGGAGCGCAGTTGCTACTTCTGCGATACGCTTGTGGATCGCATTGTTCCGGGCTTTCCGCACGACACTATCGAGGAGATTAAGGAGCAGATAGGCTACGACGACAACCTCGTTGTCAAGGGCGAGCTCTACCATCTGTGGGTAATCGGCGGCGATGGCTACCGCGAGGTGCAGAGGCTGTTGCCGCTCGACAAGGCGGGGCTAAATGTGCTCTTTATGCCATCCATCAAGCGGTTCCGCGACAAGAAGGTGCGTGTGCTCAATGGCTCGCATACGGGAATGGTTGCGCTGTCGTTGATGATGGGTTGCGAGACCGTGATGGATGCCTTTAATACGCCGGACATCGAGCGCTTCGTGTGCCGTATGGTAAACGAGGAGGTGTTGCCGATGATTGATGAGCCGCGCGAGGAGCTCGAGGCCTTTGCAGCGAGCATCCTTGAACGCTTCTACAACCCGTATATCAAGCATCGTCTGAAATCCATATCGCTCAATTCGCTCTCGAAGTGGGAGGCACGCAACTATCCTACGCTCTACGACAATTGGGTAAAGGCGGGCCGTGTGGCCAAGTGCGAGTGCCTGACCTTCGCGGCGCTCTTGGCCTACTATGCCCCGACGAGCGGCTTCGAGCCGGATGATACTCCGGAGTTCATCGACTATATAGGCTCGGTGTGGGATAGCGCACACCTCGAAGATACGGTGTTGAAGATTGTTCGCGAGGGCGGTATCTTCACGCGCGACTTCTCGGAGGTGCCAGGCTTCGTTTCGACTGTTGCTGCCTACCTGAAGGATATCGATGAGATGGGTATGGCTGCTACACTGCGTAAGTTCCTCGAATAAACATAGATGGAAATGCGACGCTTTATCAAGATAAATAGTGCTGACAATGTCGCTGTGGCTCTCGCCGACGAGCTGCCGCAGGGCGAAGTGGTATGCATCGACGGCGAGCATATCGAACTTGTGGAGAGCATTGCTCGCGGCCATAAGTTCGCTCTGCGCGATATGGCCGAGGGCGAGGAGGTTATCAAATACGGCTACCCGATAGGGCATACGACCGAGGCTGTGCGGCGCGGTGCGTGGTTGCACTCGCACAATGTGCGTACATCGCTCTGCGACGACCTGCAATACAGCTATAACCCAAAGCCGCGTGCTGTTCAACACTCCCCATCGAGGCATACGCACGTTATGGGCTACCTGCGTGAGAACGACACGATGGGTATCCGCAACGAGTTGTGGATTGTGCCTACCGTGGGATGCGTGAATGGTCAGGCGCAGGCTATTGCCGAGCGAGTGCGGCGTGAGTGCGATTGTTCGCATATCGACGATGTGCGTGTCTATACCCACAACTACGGCTGCTCGCAGCTGGGTGACGACCATCTCACCACGCAGCGTGCCTTGGCGGCTCTAATCGGTCATCCTAATGCGGGTGGTGTGCTGGTTTTAGGCCTTGGCTGCGAGAACAATCAGGTGGCGAGTCTTCAAGAGGTACTCGGCTCGTGGAATGAGGAGCGCGTGCGGTTCCTCGTGGCGCAGCAGGTCGAGGACGAGGTGGCGGAGGGCTTTGCGATATGCAGCCGCTTGGTCGAGAAGATGCGCGGCGACAAGCGCGAGGCACTGCCGCTTGGCTATCTGCGTGTAGGCCTCAAATGTGGTGGCTCGGATGGTCTTTCGGGTATTACGGCCAACCCTCTTGTGGGCCTCTTCTCCGACTGGCTCATTGCCGAGGGTGGCACGACTCTGCTCACCGAGGTGCCCGAGATGTTCGGTGCCGAAACTATACTGATGGAGCGTGCGGAGAGCCGCGAGGTATTCGAGCATACGGTGCGCCTTATCAACAACTTCAAGGGCTACTTCCGTCGTTACGATCAGCCGATTTACGAGAATCCGTCGCCCGGCAACAAGCGCGGCGGCATCACTACCCTCGAAGAGAAGTCGCTCGGCTGCGTGCAGAAGGGTGGCGCACAGCCCATAGTCGATGTGTTGGAGTACGCCTCGCCCGTTGTACGGCGCGGCCTCAATCTGTTGCAAGCACCGGGTAACGACCTTGTGGCTTCGACGGCCCTTGCGCTGTCGGGCTGCCAAATGGTGCTCTTCACGACGGGGCGCGGAACGCCGTTTGGTACCTTTGTTCCGACGATGAAGATTGCGACAAATACGCCTCTTGCGCATTTCAAGTCAAATTGGATAGACTTCAATGCCGGCACGTTGGTCGAGGACGAGGAGCCGCAACGGGCCCTCGCTCGCCTGATAGATAAGGTTGTGGCAACGGCCAATGGCGAGCCCCTGCTGCACGAGAAGGGGGCATTCAAGGAGATTGCCATATTCAAGAGCGGAGTAACACTATAACATCAAACTATAAAGCTATAACATTATGAAAAAAGCAATTCTAACATTAGTGATGCTCGCCGTGCTACCCGTAGCGCTGCATGCCGAGGAGTACGTCGAGAAGTTCGACGCACAACATCAATTCAACACGCAGTTCTCGCAGGCCGAGCAGAAGTATGCCTTTGAGGATTACAAGGGTAGTGTCAAGTCGTGGCAGAAGAAGTTCCGTGCCGAGCTGGCCGAGCTTTTGGGTGTCACTGCACTGCAAAAGCGTTACAAGGATTTCGTGCCAAAGGCCAAGCAGATTGATAGCGAGGATTTGGGCTTCGCCACACGCGAGCGTTGGCAGATTTGGACCGAGCCGACGATGATTATCCCGATGGTTATCATCCGCCCGAAGGTAGTGGATAAGAAGTTGCCGCTCTGCATCACGCCGCAGGGCCACAACAAGAACCCCGAGGTCTATTCGGGTATCGCGGCCAATGAGAAGGAGCGTTTGAGCTTCGAGACGAAGGATGTGGATGTCGCCCTGCGCGCCGCCAAGATGGGTATGATTACCATCAACCCTACGACACGCGCCTTCGGCAATACGCGCCACGCCGACGAACTCGTGAAGAAGAAGCGCTCGTCGTGCATGTACTACGCTCTGCGCGACATGATTGCCGGTCGTGTGCTTATTGGCGACCGCGTGTGGGATATTATGAAGATTATCGATTGGGCTACTGCCAACCTCCCCGTAGATCCCGAGAAAGTTATCGTCACGGGTAACTCGGGCGGTGGCACTGTGACCATCTATGCCGGTGCGCTCGACCAGCGTATCGCCTTCTGCGCTCCAAGCTCCTCGTTCTGCTCCTATGAGGGCAGCATCGGCTCTATTCACCACTGCCATTGCAACTATGTTCCAGGCATTATGCAGCTCTGCAATATGGGCGATATTCTCGGTCTTGTAGCACCGCGCAAGCTGCTGGTTATCAATGGTAAGACCGACGATATCTTTCCTATTGAGCCTGCACGCGAGGAGTTCAAGACCGTGAAGGCTGTCTATGAGGCTATGGGTGTGGGCGACAACTGCGAGCTCTACGAGGGCGATGGTGGTCACCGCTACTACCACGCCGGCTTCCGCGACTTCTACGAGCGCAAGGTTAAGTGGTAGTCGCGCCATTGCTCAACCAAAGGGTGCGCACCGAAGCGTTTTACGCACGGGCGCACCCCTTTTTTGCTGGCCGTCGCAACACCCTGCCTTCGAGAGGGTTTGGTCCGTGTGCGAAATTTATTTGGCATAAAATTTGGATATATAATATTTTTGCCGTACCTTTGTGCCAACAAACGGTGAGAACTCGCCGCAAGGCAGTTTACGATACATCGCGGGATGGAGCAGTTGGTAGCTCGTCGGGCTCATAACCCGAAGGTCGTGTGGTTCGAGTCCCACTCCCGCTACTAAAAGACCGCAATCATACTGAAAGTCAGTTGATTGCGGTCTTTTCCGTAAAAACGACGGGACAAAAAGGGGACAACCCTATATTTTCAGGAATATAGGCTTACACGAGGTTCAAATCGCATATTTCTATATCAAATGTAGCTGTTATTTTTCAATTAGCAGAATTATTATGATATTATTCTAAAAATTGCCCCCAAAAAAAACATAAAAAACCTGCCTAACAAAAAACTTGTTAGACAGGCTCTTCCTTTTTCGTTATATGCGATGTGCTCGCTACTTGGCGGCACGCTTGCGGTCGATTTCGTTCAGGAGAATCTTGCGGAGGCGCATAGACTTCGGCGTTACCTCGACATACTCATCCTCCTTGATATACTCCAGCGCCTCCTCGAGCGAGAAGACCTTCGGCGGCACGATAACAGCCTTGTCGTCCGAGCCCGAAGCACGCATATTGGTGAGTTGCTTGGCCTTGCAGACGTTCACTGTGATATCGTTACTGCGCGTATGCTCGCCAATCACCTGGCCCATATAGACCTCCTCCATCGGCGAGATGAAGAAGCGACCACGATCTTGGAGTTTGTCTATCGAATAGGCATAGGCCGTACCCGTCTCCGAGGCAATAATAGAGCCATTGGTGCGCATATCTATATCGCCCATATACGGCTCGAAGGCACGGAGGCGGTGCGACATAATGGCCTCGCCGGCCGTGGCTGTAAGCATATTCGAGCGCAGGCCGATAATGCCACGCGACGGTATATCGAATTCGAGGCGTGTGCGACCATTGGACGACTCCATATTTGTCAGCGTATCCTTGCGGCGCGTCGTAAGTTCGATAACTGTGCCGGCCACCTCGTCAGGGCAGTCGATCGTCATCTCCTCGACAGGCTCGCACTTCACGCCATCAATCTCCTTAATGATAACCTTCGGCTGGCCAACCTGCAACTCGTAGCCCTCGCGGCGCATAGTCTCGACCAAGACCGAGAGGTGCAGCACACCGCGGCCATAGACAACAAACGAGTCGGCGTTCTGCCCCTGCTCGACACGCAGGGCGAGGTTACGCTCCAACTCGCTGTCGAGACGCTCCTTGATATGGCGCGAAGTGACATACTTGCCATCCTTACCGAAGAACGGAGAGTTGTTAATCGTGAAGAGCATCGACATCGTAGGCTCGTCAATCTTGATTGGCGGCAGAGGCTCCGGATTCTCGGTATCGCATATCGTGTCGCCAATCTCGAAACCCTCAATACCCACCAATGCGCAAATCTCGCCACACTCCACGCGCTCGACCTTCTTCTTGCCGAGGCCATCGAAGACCATCAAGTCCTTGATGCGCGTCTTAATCATCGTCTTGCCGTCGCGCTTGGCGAGCGTTACGCTCTGTCCATTGACAAGCGTGCCGCGTGTGAGCTTTCCGACGGCGATACGACCGATATACGACGAGTACTCGAGAGACGTGACGAGCAGCTGCGGCGTACCCTCGCTAACCTCGGGCGCAGGTATCTCGTCGATAATGGCATCGAGAAGCGGCACTATACTGTCGGTCTGCTCGTTCCACTTGTGGGACATCCACCCCTGCTTGGCCGAGCCGTAGATAGTCTTGTAGTCGAGCTGCTCCTCGGTGGCATCGAGCGTAAACATAAGGTCGAAGACCTGCTCATTGACCACCTCGGGGCGACAGTTGGGCTTATCGACTTTGTTGATAACAACTATAGGCTTCTTGCCGAGCGCGAGGGCCTTTTGCAACACGAAACGCGTCTGCGGCATCGTGCCCTCGAAGGCATCGACCAACAACAATACGCCGTCGCACATATTCAGCACACGCTCCACCTCGCCACCGAAGTCGGCGTGCCCAGGGGTGTCGATAATATTGATTTTGTAATCCTTATAGACCACCGACACGTTCTTCGAGAGAATGGTGATGCCGCGCTCGCGCTCAAGGTCGTTGTTGTCGAGTACGAGGTCGCCCGTCTTTGAGGGCTCGCGGAGTAGATTTCCGGCCATAATCATCTTATCGACCAGCGTAGTCTTGCCGTGATCGACGTGTGCGATGATGGCAATATTGCGTAGTTTTTGCATACGTCAGCTTCAATTTTTTCCTAAATAACGCGCAAAATTACGAATTATAATCGAAAATTTGCTACTTTTGTAGAACTAATCGCATAAGAATTTTATGACACGAGAGATTGAAGTTGCCGACAAGAGCCGCATCTATGTAGGTTGCGCGGATGAGTTATTGCAACGTCTGCTGCACGCCAAGCGTGTGATACTGCTCACCGACGAGCACGTTGCAGCGTGCCACGCACAGCTCATCGAGCCATACGAGAGCATCGTTATCGCCCCGGGCGAAGCTTCGAAGAGCCTTGCCGAGGTGGAGCGTATATACCTGCGCCTCGTGGAGATGGGTGCCGACCGCACGACATTTATCCTCGGCGTGGGTGGCGGCGTGGTGACCGACATCGCAGGCTTCGTCGCTTCGACATATATGCGCGGCGTGGAGTTTGGCTTCGTGACCACATCGCTACTCGGGGCAGCGGATGCCTCGGTGGGTGGCAAGAATGGTGTTAATCTCGGCGGCTTCAAGAATATGGTGGGCACATTCTCGCAACCACGCTTCGTGGTGTGCGACGCACGGCTGTTGTCCACACTACCCGACCGCGAGTTCCGCGCCGGCCTTGCCGAGGTCATCAAGAGTGCGATACTCGGCGATGCAGGGCTCTTCGCGCTGCTCGAAAGAGCCTCCTTTGAGGCTCTGCGCACGGATAGCACGCTGCTCGAAGAGGTACTCCTGCGCACGATACGCATCAAGGCTTCCGTTGTCACACAGGACGAGCGCGAGGGCGGTCTGCGCCGCACGCTCAACCTCGGGCACACGCTGGCGCACGCTATCGAGAAATGCACGCGCACGGTGAATCACGGCGAGGCCGTGGCCGTAGGGCTGCACCACATCACGCGCACGTCACTCGTACAAGGGCTTATTGCCGATGGCGATGCCGAGCGTATCTTCGCCCTGCTTCGCCACTACGGCTTCTCGACCGAGCTGCCTGCACCGCACGACGAGCTGTGCCGTGCCGTGCGCGGTGACAAGAAACGCAGCGGCCACACCATACACCTCATACTACCGACAGCCATTGGTGCTGTAATCGACCGCGAGGTAGAGCTCGACAATATTCACGACATCTTGTAACCCCAATAACACCGAATATGATTAAAGGACTTATCTTCGATATGGACGGCACGCTGGTCGATAACCTCGACTATCACGTCCTCTCATTTAGCACCTTTGCCGAGAAGAACAATCTCAAACTTATCGCCCCCTTCGACCTACGCTACAACGGTATGCGCGGCGAGGAGATATTTCCGCTGATACTCGCACCCGAGGAGCTCGAGAGATTCACCATACAGCAGATTATCGACATGAAGGAGGAAGCCTACCGCGAGGCCTACAGTGGCCACGTCGAGCCTATCAAGGGCCTTATGGACTTTCTGCGCGAGGCCTACCGCGAGGGGGCACGCTGCGCCATTGGCTCGTCGGGGCAACGCCGCAACATAGAGTTTATACTCAACGAGATACCCTTCGGCGAGCTCATCTCGGCCACCGTATCGGGCGACGACGTATCGCGTGGCAAGCCCGAGCCCGACATCTTCCTGCGATGCTGCGAGCTACTCGGGTGCGAGCCTTCGGAGTGCGTCGTATTCGAGGATGCCGTGACGGGCATCAAAGCGGGCGTAGCGGCCGGCTGTAAGGTCGTCGGCATAACCACTACCGCCACGGCCGACACTCTCCGCGCCGCAGGTGCGCACTACATAATCGACGACTATCGTGGCCTATCACTTGCCATGATAGAGAGTTGGTAGAGAGCATCCACGAATACAAATAAAACGGCAATGGGTATCGAGTTTGGTACCCATTGCCGTTTTATTGGCAAAGGCCGCTGCTACTTCAGCTTCTTGGCCTTGGCATCGGCCTCGGTGGCCTCGCGGATGGAGATGGCGAAGCCGCCGCCGTGAGCCATCCATATTTTGAGCGACGTGCGCGAATCTACACGGCCCGAAGTGACAGTATAAGCGTGCGGATTTTTGTCGCAGTCGGCACCCTTACCATCAGCATAGAGCGTAGCAATATAGCTCTTACCCTTCTCGAGGAAATCAAACGAGAGAGGCATCGTGCGCTCGTCGTCCGTAATACCGCCCACAAACCACTCGCTTTTGCCCTTGGCGCGGCGTGCTGCAACAATATACTCGGCAGGCTCGGCGGCCAGGTAGCGGCTCTCATCCCAATCGACGGCCACATCCTTGATGAATTGGAAGGCCTCGGGCTGCTTCTCGTAGTTCTCGGGCAGGTCGGCAGCCATCTGCAATGGCGAGTAGAGCGTAACGTAGAGGGCCAGCTGGTTGCAGATGGTCGATTGCACGCTACGCTTGGACTTGCTGCGGATCGATGTCTGGTCGGCGAACTTCATATTGACGATACCCGGTGTATAATCAACAGGGCCACCCTTCAAACGCGTAAATGGCAGCGTAGCGGCATGGTGCGGCTTGATACCCGAGTCGGCATTTGTGCAGTACTCCATACCGCGACACGCCTCGTTGCCGATAAGATTAGGATAGGTGCGACAGAGGCCCGTAGGGCGAATAGCCTCGTGGGCATTGACCATAATCTTATGGCGGGCTGCCTCCTTGATGGCATAGAGGTAGTGATTGACCATATACTGACCGAAGTGATGCTCGCCAAGCGGCTGTATATCACCCACGTATCCACTCTTCACGGCCGTATATCCGTGGTCATTCATAAATTGGTAGGCCGACTCCATACGACGCTCGTAGTTGCGAATCGACGAAGAGGTCTCGTGGTGCATCATCAGGCGCACACCCTTCGAGCGCGCATACTCATTGAGAGCCTTGATGTCGAAGTCGGGATATGGCGTGCGGAAGTCGAACACAACCTCCTTCTTGCAGCCGAACCAATCCTCCCAACCGATATTCCAACCCTCGACAAGCACTTGGTCGAAGCCATGCTTGGCCGCGAAGTCGATATAGCGGCGCACATTCTCGTTGTTGGCACCGTGGTTTGGTATAGGCTTAACCTTCGTATAGTCGTCCTTGCCGAGCTGTACACCGTTGAAATCCTTGGTGTAGTACCAGCGGCTCTTGCCGAGCATAAGCTCCCACCATACGCCGATATACTTCACAGGCTTAATCCACGACGTATCGTCGAGCGCACACGGCTCATTGAGATTGAGCGTCAGATTCGATGCAAGTAGCTTGCAAGCATCGTCCGACACCTCAATCGTGCGCCACGGCGAGTGACACGGAGCCTGTAACCACCCCTTGTAGCCGAGCGCATCGGGCGTCAGGTGCGAGGTAAAGACCTTTGTCTTTGGGTTAAGTTCGAGGTGCATACACGAGTAATTGACCAGCGCAGCCTCATGGATATTGATGTAGAGGCCATCATCGCTCTTGAGTTGCAGGGCTGTCTGCACACCCGTAGGCGAGAATACCTTCTTTGAGGCAGTGCCCACGTTCTCACTCGCCTCAACCATGCGGTTACGAATCTCGCTCATGCGCGACACGGTGTACTCATACTCCTGCGTGTCGTAGCAACCCGGAATCCAGTAGGCCATGTGGTCGCCCGTCATAGCAAACTCGGTGTACTCCTCCTTGATGACAAAGTAGGCCAACTTCTTCGACGACTGCCGCGGGAACTCGTAGCGTAGGCCGAGGCCATCGTTGTAGAGGCGGAAGCGGATATTGAGCAGAAAACCACGCTCATCGCGGCAGAGCTTGACCAAAAGCTCGTTGTAGTGGTTGCGAATCGTGCGCTGCTCGCCCCACACGGGTTCCCACGTCTCGTCGAAAGACGAGGTCTCCATGCCCTTGAGCGAGAAGCCTTCGCGCATCGAGTAGGATGGTCGCTCGGGCGTGTGATAGAAGGTGCCATAGTTCTCGTAGGCGTTATCCACGAACTCGAAGCCGAGAGCACTCGGCTTGACAACCTGCTTGCCCTTGTACGAAAGCGAGTAAGTAGGGCGGCCGCCCTTCGTGAGTTCGAATTTCATCACCAGATTGCCATCTGGCGACTTGATACTCTTGGCCGAGGCGGAGAATACCAACGCAGCCACTGCAAACACCATTAAAAGTCTCTTCATACGATTTTGGTTTTATGTTTAGCTATCTTGCTACAAAGATAGCATTTTTTTCGAAGTTTCGCCACTTGGCTCATCTTTTTTAGCTATATTTGCACGTTAATTATTATATCGAATGTCACGCAAGAGAAGAGAACTGCCCTTCATCGAGGGGCTCGAGATAACAACCCTCGCTGCCGAGGGTAAGGCCATAGGACACTACGACGGCATGGTGGTATTTGTGCCGATGACCGTGCCCGGCGACGTGGTAGATGTGCAGATACGCGCCAAGCACCGCCGCTTCATGGAGGGGCGCGTGGTGAACTTCGTCAAGCGTTCCGAGGCTCGCTGTGAGCCCGTATGCGAACATTTTGGCGTATGCGGAGGCTGCAAGTGGCAGAACCTGCCATACGATGAGCAGCTGCGTCACAAAACGGCGCAGGTGCGCGACCAACTCACACGCATCGGCAAGGTCGAACTGCCCGAGGTACGCCCATGCCTCGGCTCGCGCAAGCAGCTCTTCTACCGCAACAAACTCGAATACACCTTCGCCGACCGCCGCTGGCTCACCTACGAAGAGATTGCCGCAGGCGAGAATATCGAGCCGGCACCGGCCTTGGGCTTCCACGTTCCGAATATGTTCGACAAGGTGCTCGACATCCGCAAGTGCCACCTGCAGGCCGACCCTTCGAATGCTATCCGCGACGAGATTAAGCGTTACTGCATCGAGCAGGGCTACACGTTCCACAACGTGCGCGAGCACGTCGGCCTTATGCGTGGCATAATCATCCGCACGGCCTCGACGGGCGACACGATGCTGTGCGTCGTGTTCAACGAGAACGACCAGAAGCGTATCACCGCACTGCTCGACCATATCAAGGAGCAGTTTCCGCAAATCACCTCGCTCATCTACTTCGTAAACGAGAAGTGGAACGACTCGCTCACGGACCAAACGCCCGTCTGCTACGCAGGCAAGGATCATATTGTCGAGCAGATGGAGGGGTTGCAGTTCAAGGTGGGCCCCAAGTCGTTCTACCAGACCAACTCCGAGCAGGCATACGAGCTCTACAAGGTGACGCGTGACTTTGCCGACTTGAAGGAGGGCGACACGCTCTACGACCTCTACACGGGCACGGGCACCATCGCCAACTTCTGCGCACGCCGCTGCAAGAAGGTGGTGGGCATCGAGTATGTTCCGGAGGCTATTGAGGATGCGAAGCTCAACTCCAAGCTCAACGGTATCGACAACACGGTATTCTACGCCGGCGATATGAAGCGTGTGCTCGACCGCAAGTTCATCGAGCGCAACGGTCGCCCCGATGTCATCATCCTCGACCCGCCACGTGCAGGTGTCGATGAGCCGGTCATCGAGGTTATCCTTAACGCCGCACCCGAGCGTATCGTCTATGTAAGCTGCAACCCTGCCACGCAGGCCCGCGACCTTGCGCTGCTCGATGCGCAGTATCGCGTCGTGGCCGTACAGCCGGTCGATATGTTCCCGCATACGCACCACGTCGAAAATGTCGTGAAGCTCGTAAAACGATAGCGCACGATGGCCAAGAAGATATACATACAGAGCTTCGGCGAGGAGGTGGGCAACGCCATCTCGCACGGTGTGATGTTCGTTCTCGCGCTCTGCGGTCTCCCGCTGGCGGCCATCCGCGGCTTCGTGAGCCACGGCATCGAGGGTGCCATCTGCGCGAGCATATTCACGATATCGCTGCTTGTGATGTTCCTCGGCTCGACGCTCTACCACGCCATGGCGCACGAGACACGCCACAAGCAGGTATTCCACATCCTCGACCACATATTCATCTACGTCGCCATCGCCGGCACCTACACGCCTATCGCCATCTCGGTCATCGGAGGGTGGCAGGGCATACTTGTTGCCGTGTTGCAGTGGGCGATGGTGCTCTTCGGCATCCTGTATAAGTCGCTATCGAGCCGCTCGATACCGGCCATAAGCCTCACGATATACTTGGTGATGGGATGGACGGTGGTGTTCTTCTTTCCGCTCTTCCTCAACAACGCCTCGACGGAGCTCGTTGCCTATATCGCGGCCGGAGGAGTGCTCTACACCGTCGGCGCGTGGTTCTATGCCAAGAAGGGCTTTCGATACCACCACCTCGTGTGGCACCTGCTGATAAACCTCGCTGCCGCAGCGCACTACATCGCCATCGTATTCTATCTGTATTAAGCAAAACAACACGACATGAAGATTCACAGATTCATCTTTAACCCCATCCAGGAGAACACCTACGTCGCGTGGGACGACACCAACGAGTGCATCGTCATCGATGCCGGCAACGCCTCGGCACGCGAGGATAGAGCCTTGGCCGACTTCATCGAAGCGCAGGGCTTGAAGCCCATGCTGGCCGTCAATACGCACTGCCACTTCGACCATATCCTCGGCGTGGAGTTCCTGCGCGAGACCTACGGGGTGAAGTTCGCCGCCTCGTCGGCCGACCTCAAGCTCCTCAAAAGCGGCCGCGCGAGCGGTGCTATGTTCGGCATGGAGCTGGGGGCTCTGCCCGAGAGTATCGACCTCGACCTTGCCGAGGCCGAGGAGGTGCGCTTCGGCAACACCACGCTGCGCGTAATCGCTACGCCGGGGCATACACCGGGCTGCGTATCGCTGCTTGACGAGGCTACAAACGTGCTCTTCACGGGCGACACGCTCTTCCGCGAGAGCATCGGCCGTACCGACCTGCCGGGTGGCGACTACCCTACCATCATGCGCTCGATTATCGGCGAGATTCTGCCGCTGGGCGACGAGGTGACCATCTACCCGGGCCACGGCGATAAATCGACCATCGGTCACGAGTCGCTCTACAACCCATTTGTCGTCGAGGCGCTCAACGGCGAAGTGAACTACAACTAAACCGCACGAAAAGCTATGCGTATAGATATTTTAACTGTTGTTCCCGAGCTTTTGGTGTCGCCCCTCAACGAGTCTATTCTGAAGCGTGCGCAGGAGAGCGGCCACGCCGAGATACACATTCACAACATCCGCGACTACTCGGAGGACAAGCACCACAAGGTCGATGACTACCCTTTCGGTGGCGAGGCAGGTATGGTGATGAAGATTGAGCCGGTGTTCCGTTGCATCGAGAAACTCAAGAGCGAGCGACACTACGACGAGATTATCTTCACCTCGCCCGACGGCATTCGCTACGACCAGCACGAGGCCAACCGCCTCTCGATGCTCGAGAATATCATCATCCTCTGCGGCCACTACAAAGGTATAGACTACCGCATCCGCGAGCACCTCGTGACGCGCGAGATATCGGTTGGCGACTACGTTCTGACGGGTGGCGAGCTCGCCGCAGCGATTATTACCGACTCGGTGGTGCGCCTTCTGCCGGGTGCGATTGGCGACGAGGCTTCGGCCCTCACCGACTGCTTCCAAGATGATTTATTAGCACCACCTGTCTATACCCGCCCTGCGGAGTTTAACGGCTGGAAGGTGCCCGACGTGCTTCTTTCGGGCAACTTTGCCGAGATAGCCAAGTGGCAAGATGAGCAGGCGTTGGCACGCACAAAGGCGTTACGCCCAGACCTACTTGAAGAATAGGCTTTTGGCTTTTAGCCATTTAGTAAGATTAAAGAATTTAGGGAGTTTAGGGAGTTTAGCGATATGCTATTCTCCTTATTTTCATTAAATTCCCTATACTCCCTATGCTAGGTATCGTTTTCGATACCCGTGAAGGTTAAGGGGCTTAATCGCCGGAGCAATTAAAGGTATCGCCTCGCAGTTTTTTTTAGGTATTTATATACAAATTTACACTTAACAATTTTGTTATCAAAGGGAGCAACCGAAATTGCTCCCGAATCGTTATCTCCTACCGTGTTTTTCTCCGAGAATTTCTGTAAGAAAACAAAAGAAGCATAAAATGCCGAATAACCACATAATTCTACCATTTAGTTAAATTAAAATACCCACTTTCATCGTTACCGAGTCTCATTGTATTGCCGCTTATTGAAACATTATACCGTATTGTCGTTTTATCATTTTTCAAATCAATATAAGTTCCATAGTATGTATAAGTGAATTGAAGATTTTGAGTTTTTACAACCGTACCATTCATAATAATCAGCAATTGCTCTGTTGCTGTGTTATTTTCTCTAAATATCCATACAACTTCGGTGTCAATCGTAGCATTATCCCCACTTGAACTGCCTATAAGTTGAGACCAAGTACCAATTATAGATGGATAACCTTCGCTCGCATTGCCTTCATCTTTTTCGCACGAAACAAATCCTACCATTGTTGCACATAGCAACATCAATCCGAAAATCTTTTTCATAATA
>JAFVRC010000018.1 GCA_017504485.1 Alistipes sp.
GCTGCAGGAGCACCTTGGTGTAGGCATAGTTGTACTTGGCCGCCGTGTCGGCAGGGTTCAGGCGCATAGCCTCGCGATAGGAGGCTAATGCCTCCTTATACTTCTGCTGCGCAAACTGCGTGTTGCCAAGGTTGTAGGCCGCATCCGCACGGTCGATCTCCGAGCGCGTGGAGTCGGGGGCTATACTTTTGAGCGTCTGCTCTGCCTTGTCGTACCGCTCGGTACGAAAGAGGGCTGATGCCAAATCGTACTTGGCCTCAAACGACGCAGGGTCGGCCTCCAAAGCGCGTTGGTAGCAATCGACACTCTTCTCATACTTCTCGCGCCCGTAGAGACGGTTACCGCGACGCACGAGTGACCGCTCGGGCATCTTCTGCGCCACAACATCGAGCGGCAGCAGCGCAAAGAGCACCACCACAAGGACAGCAATGTTCAAGTCTCTTCTCATAGCTTACCCTCCTCTCTGTTTGGTGTCGGTTCATCGTCGTCGGGAGTCTCCTCGACAGGCTTCGTCTCCTCGACAAAGTAGTATGCCTTGTGGTAGCACGACTCGTTGTCCGAGGCCTCGGGAGTCGCCTTGGCGAACTTCACAAGGTCGGCATCGCGCAGCACGGCCACAAGGTCGAAGGCGCTCTTCTGCGGCAGGTCGAGCAGCCGCAGGGCCTCGACAATCTCGTCGGTGGTCATCTCCATAGCCCCCACGCCATAACGACCATCGAGGTAGGTGCGGAGGATATCGCTGAGCGACGAGTAGTACTGCTTATGCTTGCCCGCCTGCCAGAGCTTCTGGTCGTGCAGCTGCTCCAACGCTTCGATAGCCACGATATGCGCAGGAACCGGAGGTGCGGGGCGGAAGAGGTCGGAGATGTGGCGGCCTCGGCGGTGCAGGTAGCGCACGGCGAGCCACACAACAAGCACCAACAGCAACGCAACGGCCACAGCCACCGAAAGATACCCCGACACTTCGCCAAAGCGGAAGCGGAGCGTTTTCTGTGGTTTAAGGTCGAAGATGGCGTGCGACGTAGAGTCGATAGCGAAGGTTGTGACCACGAGGTGCAGCGAGTCGTCGGCACGCAGCGTGTCGATGATATTCTTGTCGGCATAGAGCACCTGCGGGCGGCCCAAGGCGTAGATACCCTCGTCAAAGACGGCCACCTCGAAGCGTTTGCGCAGCACCTCGCGCCGCGCGGCAATCTGCACCGTGTCGGTCGGCAACTCGCGCACAAGCTCGATAGGCGGCAACGAGTCGCGCTTGCTCTGCGGCGCAACATACTGCGGAAAGACGATGGTCTGCACCTTGTCCTTCTCGACCTCGATGGTGAGCACCGCGCGGTCGCCAATCATCACCGTATCGGGCTCGATAGTGGCTCTGACACGGGGCACAACGCTCTGCGCCGAGCACCACACGGCAGATGCAACGGCTAGCACTCCGGCAAGGGTTATGTATCGCGTTGTGTGTTTCATCGTTGTTTGAATAGTTTGATAAGTGCGGCAATATAGTCCTCGTCGGTCGAGAGCGAGGCTACGTCGATGCCGTTATGACGCAGTGTTTCGAGCGTGCGCTCCTCGCGCTCACGCCACGCCGCGGCGTAGTGCTCGCGCACACGCATTGAAGAGGTATCTACCCACACCTTGCGCTGCGACTCGGCATCCTGCAGCTCGACGATACCCACATCGGGCATCTCGCGCTCACGCGGGTCGTTGATGCGCACGGCGATAAGGTCGTGACTCGCACGCGCTATCTTCAAAGCGTCGTCGAAAGGCTCCTCGTCGCGCTTGGCATTGAGGAAGTCCGAGAGAAGGAAGGCCGTAGAGCGTTTCTTGCAAACAGCCGAGAGGAAGCGTACAGCCTCCGAGAGAGCCGTACCGTCGGACTCGGGTTTGAAGCCTATGAGCTGGCGGATAATGGTCAGTATATGGCCGCGCCCCTTCTTCGGCGGTATAAACTTCTCGATGCGATCCGAGAAGAGTATGCAGCCCACCTTGTCGCCCGTCTGTGCGGCCGAGAAGGCGAGCACCGCGGCGACCTCGATAAGCAGGCTCTTCTTGGTGCGCTCCACCGTGCCGAAGTCGCGCGAACCACTCACATCGACCATAAGCATCATAGTCAGCTCACGCTCCTCCTCATAGACCTTGATGTGGGGCGTGCGAGAGCGCGCGGTGACATTCCAGTCGATGTCGCGCACGTCATCGCCTATGCGGTACTCGCGCACCTCTGAGAAGGACATACCGCGCCCCTTGAAGGCCGTATGGTACTTGCCGGCGAATATCTCATTCGACAGACCTCGGGTCTTGATTTCGATTTTGCGGACTCGCTTTAAGATATCGTTCTCCTGCTCCTGCATTATGGCACGATGACGTTGTTGAGAATATCGGTTATAATATCCTCGGTCGAGATATTCTCGGCCTCGGCCTCATAGCTCAAACCTATGCGGTGGCGCAACACATCGTGACAGACGGCACGCACATCCTCCGGAATAACGTAGCCACGACGACGGATAAATGCGTAGGCACGCGCCGCCTTCGCAAGCGAGATGCTGGCACGTGGCGAGCCTCCGTAGGCAATCATCGGCTTCAGCCGCTCGAGGTTGTAGGCCTCCGGCTCGCGCGTGGCGAAGATGATATCGACGATATACTTCTCGATCTTCTCGTCCATATAGACCTCCTCTACAACGCGGCGTGCCTTGACGATATCCTCGGGCGAGATGACCTTGTCGGGTTGCGGCATACCCTCGCCCGAGAGATTCATACGCACGATGGCGCGCTCCTCCTGACGCTTCGGGTAGCCAATCTTGGCCTTCATCATAAAGCGGTCCACCTGCGCCTCGGGAAGTGGGTATGTACCCTCCTGCTCCAACGGGTTCTGGGTAGCCAGCACGAGGAACGGCTCCGGCAGACGGTAGGTCTTGTCGCCGATAGTCACCTGACGCTCCTGCATAGCCTCCAAGAGAGCCGACTGCACCTTCGCTGGCGAGCGGTTAATCTCATCGGCCAGCACGAAGTTGGCGAAGATAGGGCCCTTCTTGACCGTAAAATCCTCGCTCTTCTGCGAGTAAATCAGCGTGCCGACAATATCGGCCGGCAACAAATCGGGCGTGAACTGTATGCGGGCAAAGTCGGCATTCACAGCCTTGGCCAGCGTGGTAATAGCCAAGGTCTTTGCCAGGCCCGGAACACCCTCCAGGAGGATGTGGCCATTCGACAGCAGGCCGATAAGCAACGTGTCGATCAGGTGTGCCTGACCGACAATGACTTTCGACATCTCGTTGCGGAGCGTATCGACAAAAACACTCTCGCGCTCGATATGCTCGTTTAGCTCCTTAATGTTTATTACTTGACTCATAGGTATATTATTTGTTTTATCTTCGGTTACAACTCTCTAACGCTGCTATTGCAAAAATATTGCTATTCGCCCATCTCTTTTCGCAGACGGACAAAGCAGTGGCGGCACACAGGCTCGTAGGTGTCCTTCTCGCCGAGCATCACCAACTTCTCGCTCTTGGCAAGGCGGTGCGAATGCTGCGCCGGATTGCCACAATGTACGCAGATGGCATGCACCTTATCGACATACTCGGCCGTGGCCATAAGCGCAGGCATAGGGCCAAACGGCTTGCCCGTAAAGTCCATATCGAGGCCCGCAACGATGACACGCACACCGCGGTCTGCCAACTCGCGGCAAACATCCACAAGGCTATCGTCGAAGAACTGTGCCTCGTCGATACCCACAACATCGACATCCGACGAGAGAAGCAGTATATTCTGCGGTGACTCGACAGGCGTAGAGCGTATCGTCGTGGCATTGTGCGACACCACCTCCTCCTCCGAGTAGCGAACATCTATGCTGGGCTTAAAAATCTCGACCCGCTGATGCGCAAACTCGGCACGGCGCAGGCGACGAATCAACTCCTCGGTCTTACCCGAAAACATCGAGCCACAGACCACCTCAATCCAACCTTTCTGGTTATAATTCTCCAAAAACATTTTTGCTAATGATATTATTACGTTAAAATTTGGCTTACTAATATTAGCAAAAATGTTCCGGTGTTACCTATCCCCCAAACCCCCTTTCTGTAAAGGGGGCTTTGGTCGCTAATGCTCCCGAAAACGCATTTGCTAATGATATTATTACGTTAAACTATTGCTTACTAATATTAACTAAAATATTCCGGTGTTACCTATCCCCCAAACCCCCTTTCTGTAAAGGGGGCTTTGGTCGCTAATGCTCCCGAAGACGCCTTTGCTAATGATATTATTACGTTAAACTATTGCTTACTAATATTAGCAAAAATGTTCCGGTGTTACCTATCCCCCAAACCCCCTTTCTGTAAAGGGGGCTTTGGTCGCTAATGCTCCCGAAAACGCCTTTGCTAATGATATTATTACGTCAAACTATTGCTTACTAATATTAGCAAAAATACCTTAAAATATCTTTGCCAACATACTATCCTACTGGACAAACACCTCTCCCGACGCAGGGATAAAGCCCGCAGTAGGCACTCGGCGCAGCTCCTCCTTGCGGATTGTCACCGTCTGCTGCAAAGGCCGTGTCGAAGAGTCGAAGCCGAGCGATAGGCGGTAGTCGCCCTTACAGAGTTTCCATGCGCCATCCTTCATGCTGAAGACCGACAGCTCATCTCGCGGTACGACAATCGTCACCTCGCACGAAGCCCCGGGCTGCAACTCCGGTGTCTTGGCATAGCCGCGCAGCTCGATTGCCGGGCGGTCCTCCTCGGGCGCGAGCTGCGTGGAGTAGAGTTGCACCACCTGTTTGGCGGCTCGGCGGCCCGTGTTCGTCACGCGGCACGACACCTCGAAGCTCTTACCCCTCTCGCTCACGCGCATATCCGACATCTCGAAGGTTGAGTATGTCAGGCCGAAGCCGAATGGGTAGGCCACCTCAACGCCGCGCGTGGCGTAGTCGCGGTAGCCGACATATATATCCTCCACATAGTTCGTGTAGTCAATATTCTTCACGTCGTAAATCTTGCCCACGGTCGATATGTTGAAGCGCGACTGGTTGAGGCCATTCTCCGGCACGTTGCGCGGGAAGTCCTTCGACGAGCGCACATCGTCGTAGCGCATAGGGAAGCTCATAGGCAGCTTGCCGCTTGGCGACACACGGCCCAGCAGCACATCGGCCACAGAGTTACCACCCTCCTGTCCGGGCATCCAGCAGCAGAGGATAGCATCCGCCTTATCGCGCCACGAGGCTATCTCGACAGGGCCGCAGATGTTGAGCACCACAACAACCCTCTTGCCGCGCTTGTGGAACTCGCGGCTGACAGCCGTCAGCAGAGCCTCCTCGTCGGGGCAGAGCTCGAAGTCGCGCTCGATGTGGCGGTCGAAGGCCTCGGACGAGTGACGACCGAAGGTGATGATTGCCACCTCGACATCCGCCGACTCGGCCGCCTCGATGATTGCGGCGTGAGGGCGTTGCAGCTCGGCAGGACGCAGGGCATAGAGATACCACTTGCGGAGCTTCTGCTGCGGCACGATACGAGCCTTCTCCTCGGCGATATGTTGGCTATAGAGCTTGTCGAGCGGCTCGTAGAGCGTAAAGCCGTTACCCAGCAGGCCGTCGCGCAAATCGACAACATAAGGGCGGTGCACGTCGCCCGAGCCGGCTCCTCCGGCGATGAAGTTGTAGCTCGTAGCACCGAAGAGAGCCACCTTGCGTGAGGCGAGCGGCAGGGCGTTGCTCTCATTCTTGAGCAGCACGAAGCCCTCGGCAGCCACCTCTCGCGTGAGGGCGGCGTGGGCCTTCATATCTGGCTTATTCGAGAATTTGTAGCCCTTGAAGCGCGGTGTACGCACCACAAGCTCCAGCAGACGGCGCACCGAGCGGTCGAGGTCGGCCTCGGCGAGGCGGCCCTCCTTGACAGCCTTGACGATATTCTCGTACTGCCAATACTTGCCCGGCATAATCAGGTCATTGCCCGCGGCAACCATAGCCTCGGGGATATAGCCGCCACCCCAATCCGACATCACAAGGCCCTCGAAGCCCCACGTCTTGCGCAGCACATCCTCCAGCATCACACGGTGCTCAGCCGCGTGTGTGCCATTGATGTAGTTGTAGGATGTCATGATAGTCCACGGCTGTGCCTTGCGCACGGCAATCTCGAAGTTACGCAGATATATCTCATAGAGGGCTCGCGGCGAGAGGCGCGAGTCGTTGCCCAGACGGTTTATCTCCTGTGAATTGACGGCAAAGTGCTTGAGCGACGTGCCCACACCATTGCTCTCCACACCGTTAATCATCGCCGCGGCGGTATTGCCGGCCAACAGCGGGTCCTCGGAGTAGTACTCGAAGTTACGGCCGCATAGTGGATTACGCATGATATTGACACCCGGCGCCAACAGCACATCCACGCCATACTCGCGCACCTCCTCGCCGATGGCAGCACCCACACGGCGTATCAGCTCGTCGTTCCACGTCGAGGCTAAATGCGTACCCACCGGAAAGCCCGTGCAGTAGTATGTCTGCGTGTCACCCTCGCGCGTAGGGGCAATGCGAAGCCCCGCAGGGCCGTCGGCCACCACGACGGGCGTGATGCCGAGCCGCTCGACGGGGTATGTCGTGCCCGCCGCACCCGGAATAATCTTGCGTGTGTAGCCCACCTCGCCGGCAGCCTCCTTATTATCACTCATACGCGCACCTACGACAAGGTGTGCCTTCTCCTCGAGCGTGAGGGCAGCAATAACCTTATCAATACTCTTCTCGGTAAGGGGCAACGGCTGCGCTGCCATAGCCGCCGTAGCGACTAGCAGGGATATAGCGATAAGCGATATTTTTCTGGACATAACCTTTGTTTTTATGTTATGCAATCTTTCAACCTACAAAAATAGATATTTTTGTCGATTTATCCAAATCGCAACTGCCAACTACGGCAACCTGTTTTTTTTGGGCGGCAGTGAGGAGAGGATGAAATTTTTTCGTACCTTTGTCGCGACATAAGGGGTGCTGAGAGAGTTGAAAACCGAGAGCCACAAGCCCTCTGTTCTCCGCTTTTGAGGCTGAGATTATACCCATTGAACCGACGCGGGTAATGCCGGAACGGGAAGAGTGTAATTTACATACTACCCCTTTTCAAACTATTGTTTAACTTAAAATTCAATCAGTTATGAAAAGGATTTTTCTTTTAACTGCGGTGGCGGTATGCGCCACAATCGGAGTTATGGCACAGCAGGCCGACTCCATCTCAATCTATCAAAACATTCAACAAGTGGAGGTGACGGCCATACGCGCCAAGGGCGACACACCGATTGCCCACACCAACCTCTCGCGCAGCGAAATCGAGGAGCGCAACTACGGCGAGGATATACCCTCGCTGCTGGCCACAATGCCGTCGGTGGTCATCTCCTCCGAGAGCGGTATGGGGCTGGGCTCCACATCGTTCCGAGTGCGAGGCACAGACCCCTCGCGCATAAACGTAACGCTCAACGGCGTGCCTATGAACGACGCCGAGACACATTCGGTGTATTGGTACGACACGCCCGACCTCGCATCGTCGCTCGGCTCCGTACAGTTGCAACGCGGCGTGGGTACCTCGACGGCTGGCACGGGAGCCTTCGGAGCCTCGCTCAACATGACCTCTGCGCCTCTCGCCTCCAAGTTCTCGGGGCGCGCATCGCTCTCATACGGCTCGTTCAACACGGCTAAGCAGGAGGTGGCACTCTCATCAGGCCTGCTCGGAGGGCATTGGGCCATTGAGGGGCGGCTCTCGCACCTCTCGTCAGACGGATATGTCGAGCGTGCATCGAGCAACCTCTCGTCGTATATGTTGCAAGCGGGCTACTACAACGGCAATACGATGGTGAAACTTCTCTCGTTTGGCGGCGTGGCGAAGGTCTATCTCGCCTACACGGGACTCTCGGCCGAGCAGATGGCCGAAAATCGCCGCTACAACCCCGAGGGCGAGATTATCATCGACGACGAAGTGGTGGGCTTCTACGACGACCATACGGACAACTACACGCAGATTAACAACCAGCTGATCGTAAGCCACATATTCAACGACCGATGGCGCATAAACGCCACGGCGCACTACACCTACGGCAATGGCTACTACCGCAACTATAAAAACGACCAGAAGCTCGCCAAATACGGCTTTGCGCCTATCGAGGTCGGCGGCGCGTTGGTCGAGCGCACAAACCTGCTGCGCAAGAAGTCGATGGGCAACAACTTCGGCGGCGTAGTGGCCTCGGCGGCCTACACCGCAAAGCGCATATCGCTCACCATGGGGCTCTCGGCTTCGCTCTACGACGGCGTACATTTTGGCGAGATTTCTGGGTTGCGCGAGGTGCCCGACTTCGCCTCGGCAGAGTACTATCGCAACAACACCTCGAAGTGGGATGCCTCCTGTTTCCTGAAAGCCGATTGGTTGATAACCAAGGGGTTGAAGCTATATGCCGATGCGCAATATCGACACATCACGCATCGCATCTCGGGCGTGAACGACAACTTCGACGACACGACGAGTGCCATGCAGCGGCTCGACATCGATCGCCACTACAACTTCTTCAACCCGAAGCTCGGACTGCACTACACATTCTCCCGCCACCACGCCATCTACGCCTCGGCGGCCGTAGGGCAGAAGGAGCCTACACGCAACAACTTCACCGACATTCGCGAGGGCGAATATCCTACCTCCGAGAAGATGCTCGACGTGGAGGCCGGATACACCTACGAAACCAAGGTCGTATCGCTCGGCGTAAACCTCTACTACATGCTCTACCGCGACCAGCTCGTGCAGACGGGCGAACTCTCCGACACGGGTGAGCTCCTTTCGCGCAACGTGCCCGACTCATACCGCCGAGGCGTGGAGCTGACACTGAACGTGAATGCCACAAAATGGTTTTCGCTCGGCGGCAACGCCACGTTGAGCCAGAACCACATCGAGAATTACGTCGATTACATCGATGGGAAGGCCTTCGAGCGCGGCCGCACGACCATTGCCTACTCGCCCTCGGTGATTGCCGGCACCTTCTTCGACTTTCACACCCACGGCTTCGCAGCACGCCTCTCGACGCGCTACGTCAGCAAGCAGTACCTCACCAATGGCGAGTATGAGGATTTGACACTGCCACGCTACTGCGTGAGTGACCTCGACCTGTCGTACACGCTCCGCACAAAGCGTATCGAAAAGGTGCGCTTCGGCGTGAAGATAGGCAACATCTTCAACGCCAAGTACTGCGCCAGCGGATACGGCGGCTCGTGGTTGGAGGGCGACACGCTCGACGATCGCAGGTCGTGGGCCTGCTACTTCCAGCAGGCAACCATCTCGGCCCTCGGAAATGTGACGCTTCACTTTTAGCCGCAGGGGGTGTGGTGTGCTTTTCGTTAGAAGTTGCTGTTTGTCAAAAAAATTACTACCTTTGTAGAAAGGTTTTAACACGATGTGGCTTGAACGAAGTCTTTTGCTCTTCGGCGAGGAGCGTCTGGAGCGTCTGCGGAGCGCAAATGTTCTGGTGGTGGGGCTTGGCGGCGTAGGCGCCTACGCGGCCGAGATGTTGGTGCGTAGCGGCATAGGGAGAATGACCATTGCCGATGCCGACGTGGTGTCGGAGAGCAACATCAACCGCCAACTCATAGCCCTGCACTCGACCGTCGGCCGAGCAAAGAGCGAGGTGCTGGCCGAGCGTCTGCGCGACATAAATCCCGACATAGAGCTGCGCGTGGTGACCGACTATATCAAGGACGAAAAGACCTACGAAATACTTGATAGCGAGCCGTTTGACTATGTGGTCGATGCTATCGACACTCTCTCGCCGAAACTGGCACTGATACTCGGTGCACTCGAGCGTGGATACCCGATTGTCAGCTCAATGGGCGCAGGTGCCAAGGCCGACCCTACGCGAGTGGAGGTAGCCGATATCTCGAAGACGCACCACTGCCCTTTGGCGCACATGTTGCGCAAGCGCCTCCACAAGGTCGGGGTGCGCCGTGGCTTCAAGGCCGTATTCTCGGCCGAGGAGCCCATCGAGGGGGCGATGGTGCTCTGCGAGGAGCAAAACCACAAGTCGCAGGTTGGCACCGTGTCGTATATGCCTGCCACTTTCGGCATAGCGTGTGCCTCGGCCGTAATTCGTGACATAACCAACATCTAACGCTATATGACTAAAATTGTACTTCTCGACGGCTATTCGCTCGGCCTCTGCGACCTCTCGCCGATAGAGGCTCTGGGCGAACTTACCAACTACGAATTTACCACGCCCGACCAGATTGTCGAGCGTTGCCGCGATGCGGAGGTGATTATCGCCAACAAGACTATCATCTCACGAGCGACGATGGAGGCACTGCCGAAGCTACGCCTTATAGCTGTGGCGGCGACAGGTATGAACAATGTGGATCTGGATGCCGCCCGAGAACTCGGCATCGAGGTACGCAACGCCGTGGGCTACTCGACACATTCGGTGGCGGAGGCTACGCTCTGCTATGCTCTCGCCTCGCTGCGCCACACTCCATATTTCGACCGCTACGTCAAGGATGGCCGCTACGCCGCTTCGGAGCGTATGTTCTGCTTCGACTATCCGGTCGGGCAGCTTCATGGTGCGAATTGGGGAATCATAGGCCTCGGCACTATAGGCCGCGAGGTGGCACGTCTGGCCAAGAGCTTCGGCTGCAATGTCGCCTACACCTCGATTTCGGGTGTCACACGCGAAGAGCGATACCAGCAGATGTCGCTCGACGAGCTGTTGGAGTGGAGCGATGTGCTCTCCATACACTCGCCACTCAATGAGCGCACGCGCAACCTTATAGGACGTGCCGAACTGCGCAAGATGCGCCGCTCGGCCCTCATTATCAACGTGGCACGCGGCGGCATAATCGACGAGGAGGCGCTGGCCGAAGCTCTCAATAAGGGTACGATAGCGGGGGCGGCTCTCGACGTATTTTCGCACGAGCCACTGCGCCACTCGCCACTCTACGAGCTCGACGACCCGAACAAGTTGCTCGCCTCGCCGCACACCGCTTGGCAGTCGGACAAGTCACTCAAACGCCTCATCAAGTGCATCACCGAGAATATCCGCACCTTCTTTGAAGAGGGGGTGGAGTAGAGCCTGCTCGGAGCCTGAATATTGGAGGTGGCTAATTAATTTTTTAGCCACCTCCATTTTGTTATGACATCCGCGGCGGAGTTCAATTTGGAGAAATCGACAAAAATATCTATTTTTGTAGGTTGAAACCAAATGTAGATATTGGCGAGAATACAAAAATAACTTACAGATATATGGAGAACAAGATTAACGAACTTCTGGCGCAGGTAGAGGCATTCAATGCCACAGCTCCCGCCGAGATTGAGGATTTCAGAGTGAAAGTTTTGGGCAAAAAGGGCAGCCTTACAGCCCTGATGGAGGAGTTCAAGAGCGTGCCTGCCGAGCAGAAGCGCATCTATGGACAGCGTCTTAACGCCTTGAAACAGGCCGTGTTGGCCAAGATTGCCGCACTGCGTGAGAGGGCCGAGGAGCTATCTGCCGCAGCCCCTCAAATCGAAGATATGACACGCCCGGGCACGGCCGAGCAACTCGGCTCGCGCCACCCGATATCGCTGGTCAAGAATGAGATTATAGCCATCTTCGACCGCCTCGGCTACACGGTGGCCGACGGCCCCGAGATTGAGGATGACAGCCACGTCTTTTCGCGCCTCAACTTCCCGATGGAGCACCCTGCACGCGATATGCAGGACACCTTTTTCGTCGAGAAGGCATCGACCGAGCCGTCGGAGAACGATGTGTTGCTCCGCACCCACACCTCGTCGATTCAGGTACGCGTGATGGAGCGTCAGAAGCCCCCTATCCGTGTGATATGCCCGGGCCGTGTATTCCGCAACGAGGCGATATCCTACCGTGCACACTGTATCTTCCACCAGATTGAGGGCCTCTACATCGACCGCAACGTGTCGTTTGCCGACATGAAGCAGTCGCTGCTCTACTTCGCCAAGGAGCTCTTCGGCGAGCAGACCGAGATTCGTATGCGCCCGTCGTACTTCCCATTCACCGAGCCTTCGGCCGAGGTCGATGTGTCGTGCAACCTCTGCGGTGGTAAGGGTTGTCCGGTGTGCAAGGGCACGGGGTGGCTCGAGATTATGGGTTGCGGAATGGTCGATCCGAATGTCTTGGAGGCCAACGGTATAGACCCGAAGGAGTATTCGGGCTTCGCCTTTGGTATGGGAGTTGAGCGTATTGCGATGTTGAAGTTCGGCGTGAAGGACTTGCGCCTCTACTTCGAGAACGATGTGCGCTTCCTGCATCAATTCGACAGCGTACTCTAAAACGGTAGATAACTATGAGGTTTCGGGTATTGACAACGGTAGTGATAGCACTGCTCCTGTGTGGCTTTACGACAGCCCCACAAGAGGGTGGCTTGCCACGACCTGTAAAGCGTAACCCGTTGGCTCTCAACACCGAAGCCCTTAAGTTCCTAAATATTCACGGTGATAGTACTCGCGCTCGGCACTACGCACGCGAGGCCCTTGCACTCGACTCGCTGTACGCTCCGGCACACTATCTCATGTCGCGCCTCTCGCACAATGCGGACAGCGCGGTGATGCACGCGCAGCGAGCCTACAAGGCCGACACCACAAACCATTTCTACCTCGAGGAATTGGCTTCGGCACTGCTGCGAGGCGAGTATTATGGCAAGGCTGTACCGCTCTTCGAGCGCATCGTGCAGCGTAGCACCGAGCCCAACCACTACCGCATCCTCGCCATACTCTACGCCTCGGCGGATATGCCGCTAAAGGCCATTGCTACGCTCGACACAGCGGAAATGCGCTTTGGCCGCATAACACCTTTGGCGCGCTACCGTCAATATCTGTACCTCTCGACACTGCAACCCGAGAAGGCAATCGAGGATGCCAAGCGTGGTATTGCCGAGGCTCCATATATTGTCAATAACCACCTTGCACTCGCCGAGATTTATGCCTCGCTACAACGCGACTCGTTGGCGCACAGCGCGTTTCGCCAAGCGATAGCGGCCGACACAACGAGTGTCGAGGCGTGGTTTGCATATAGCGATTTCCAACGTCGCCGCAACGACATACGCGGCTTCTTCAACTCGCTCGACCATCTGCTCTCCTCGCCGAAGGTGGCGACGGCCAACAAGGTTGCGCAGTTGCGCAACCTCACCTCATCGCGCCGCTTCTACCGCGAGAACTACACGGCACTCGATGCACTCATCACACGCCTCTATATGCGCCATCCGGAGGATAAGGAGGTTGATATGCTCTACACATCGCATCTCATAGCCTCGGGCAAGGTGGAGCAGGCGTTGGTGCCTCTCAAACGACGACTTGCCGACGAGAAACCCTCGGCCGAGGTGTTCAGCCAGGTGATAGACATCGAAAGTGCGTTGGGCCGCCTCGACTCGGTGGGCCTCTATGCACGTCGAGCCGTGAAGCTCTTCCCCGATAGCGTTGTGTACCACGCCACATTGGGGCAGCTCGCCCTCCACAACAAGGAGTACAGCGAGGCATCGAAGGAGTTGAACATGGCACTGCGTCTCGCCACAAACGACACTCTGCGCAGTGAGTTGCGCGGTGCGCTCGGCGATATGTACCACCAGCAGGGCAAGAGCAAACGTGCCTACCGCGAATTTGAGCATGCCCTACGCCTTTGGCCCGACAATGCGATGGTACTTAATAACTACGCATACTTTCTTGCCCTCGCTGGCGAGGATTTGGAACACGCCTACACGATGGCCTCGCGTGCCAACTCGCTCGTCGAGAACAACTCCACATACCTCGACACCGAAGCGTGGGTGCTGTATCGCCTCGGCCGCTACGAGGAGGCACGACGTTATATGCAACAGGCACTATCGCTCGACCGCACACAGTCGGCCGAACTTGCACTCCACTATGGCGATATTCTCGATGCCCTAGGCAAGGAGTTTATGGCGCAGACTTACTGGCGCAAGGCGCTTGAACGTGGAGCCGACAAGGAGGAGGTAACCAAGCGTTTCGAAGCGCAACGCCAACGCAAGGAGCAACAAAAACAGAGACCTTAACAACCCATGCGACAACTACTGCTCATACTGCTCGGCACACTGCTGATACTCGCCACCCCATCCACCCTCTCGGCCCAAAACGACAAGGTGGAGCGGCAGCGTCGTGTAATCGCCAACCTCGAGAAGAGCATAGCTCGCGAGGAGAGGCAACTCGCCTCGCTCAAGAAGGATAAGGCTTCGACACGCAAGCGCGTGCAACTGCTCACTCGACAAATCGAGAAACGTGGGGCTCTTATCCGCGAAACAAACCGACAAATTCGCTCGCTCACGGCCGAGGTGAATGCTACGTCGCGCAACATCGAGGAGCTATCGGGGCAGCTCACCGCACTCGAAAAGAGCACCGCCGAGATGGTTCGCACGGCCTACCGCACATACCGCCACAACACACCTCTCGCCTTCATCTTTGCCGCGCAGTCGGCAACCGATATGTTGCGGCGCATAGCGATGTTGCGCACGGCGACTATCGCCCGCGACAAGCAGATGGAGCAGATTGTTGCCACGCGCAAGGATTTGCAGCGCGAGCGCGAGCGTCTTGCGGCGCAACGGGCCGACCTTGCAGCCACAAAGGCCAAGCTCAACAAACAGCGCACAAGCCTCAGCAACGATATGAAGGAGGCGAAGCGCGCCATAAACCAGCTGTCGAAGCGTGAGAAGCAGGTGCTGCAATCAAAGATTGAGCACGAGGAGAAGCTCGACAACGCCATTAAGCAGCTGCGCAAGCTCACCAAGGGCAACAAGGCCGGAGCCTCATTCTCGGCCAAGACCACGGCCCTCAACCTGCCGGTGGTGGGAGGCAAGGTGAAGCGATACAAGGGTAATATGGCCGAGATAACGGGCAAGGAGGGCGCTGCCATCATCTCGATATATGAGGGAAAGGTAGTCGATGTCAAGCGCAACAAGGTGTCGGGTAAATACGATATATACATTGCTCACGGTGAGTATATCACCTCGTATGCCAACCTCTCGGCAGCACAGGTGGCCAAGGGTACTATTGTGAAGAAGGGGCAGCGCATCGGCACCATAGGCTCGGCCGTAAATATGACAACAATGGAGATGGAGTACAAGATCGTCTTCGGCATCTATGCCCCGTCACCCGACGTGAAGATGTCGGCCGCAAACTGCTTCAAAAAATAGACAACAATGGATATACTCTTTCATACCGACAACTGCAGTTATCGCCTGCCCGACAAACGACTCGTGCGCCGCTGGCTGCGCGAGGTGGCACGCAGCGAGGGCGGCTACACCATCGAGGGGATAAACTATGTCTTCTGCTCGGCGGAGCGCCACCGCGCGATGAATATCGAGTTTCTCGGCCACGACTACTTCACCGACATCATCACCTTCGACGACAGCGACCTCAAGGAGGGTTATATTGCCGGCGACATCTTTATCGACGTGGAGACAGTGCGCGACAATGCACGCATCTACGGCACGACGGCACGACGCGAGATGCTTCGAGTGGTGGTGCACGGCGTGCTGCACCTATGCGGCCAGAAGGACAAAACCCCTCGCACGGAGCGCGTGATGCACCGCAAGGAGGATAAATATCTGGCCCTGCTCGACGAGATGAGAGCTGCGAATTAGCAATTGAAGGCAACCGGAACGATTTTCAAACAAAGAGCTATGGTGGAGAGATACGACATAATAGTGGTGGGCGCAGGCCACGCGGGGTGCGAAGCTGCCTCGGCAGCAGCCCGTATGGGTTGTCGCACACTGCTGGTGACGATGGATATGACCAAGTTTGCCTCGATGTCGTGTAACCCGGCCGTGGGTGGCGTGGCAAAGGGGCAGATAGTCCGCGAGATAGATGCTCTCGGCGGCGAGATGGGTGAGGTGACGGATATTTCGACCATACAGTTCCGTATGCTCAACCGCTCAAAGGGTGCGGCTATGTGGAGCCCACGGGCGCAGTGCGACAAGGCCGCCTTCTCGGCCGAGTGGCGACGACGGCTCGAAAATCGCACTAATCTATATATATGGCAGGACTCGGTTTGCGACCTGTTGATAGACCATAGCGGCTCAAAACCACGCATAACGGGGGTGAAAACACAAATGGGAGTATGCTTCGAGGCTTCGGCAGTGGTGCTTACGGCCGGTACATTCCTTGGAGGTGTGATGCACTGCGGTCGCAACAATGCCCCGGGAGGCCGTGCGGGTGATGCCGCCTCGACGGGTGTGACGGAGGCCTTGGCGAAGTGCGGCATAGAGGCCGGACGAATGAAGACCGGCACGCCGGCACGCCTCGATGCACGCACCATAGACTTCGAGATTCTCGAGCCGCAATATGGCGACGAGAGGCCATCGAAGTTCTCGTTCTCGGACACGACAAGTGCGGTGCGCGACCAACTGCCGTGCTTTCTGGTATATACCTCTCCCGAGGTGCATCTCGCTCTGCGCGAGGGGTTTGCGGACTCACCTCTCTTCAACGGCACAATCAAAGGCATAGGGCCGCGCTACTGCCCGAGCATCGAAGACAAGCTGCGCACCTTTGCCGACAAAGAACAACACCAACTCTTCCTCGAACCCGAGGGTAGAGACACCAACGAATACTACCTCAATGGCTTCTCGTCATCGCTGCCTTACGAGGTGCAACTCGCTGCACTTCACCGTATTAGGGGCTTGGAGGATGTGCACGCATACCGCACAGGGTATGCCATCGAGTACGACTACTTCCCACCTACGCAGTTGAAACACTCGTTGGAGAGTAAACTTGTTGATAATCTGTACTTTGCGGGGCAGGTAAATGGCACAACGGGCTATGAAGAGGCGGCGGCACAAGGTCTGCTCGCGGGCATCAACGCCTCGCGCCGATTGAAGGGCGAGGAGCCGATAGTGCTTCACCGCGACGAGGCCTACATCGGAGTGTTGATTGACGACCTGGTGACTAAGGGTGTCGATGAGCCGTACCGTATGTTCACGTCGCGTGCCGAGTACCGAATACTACTCCGACAAGACAATGCCGACAGACGACTCACACCTCTCGGCCACAAAATTGGTTTGATTTCGCAGCAGAAATACGAGAAATTTGTGCAAAAAAAAGAGCGCGTAGAATCACTTATCTCCTACTGTCACTCGACGAGCGTCAAAATATCGGAAATTCAGAGCTATTTTATTTCGCACAATTTGCCGACCATTACACAGGGACGCAAACTGATTGACTTCGCTCGGCGCAACGAATTTACACTGGCCGCACTGGCCGAGGCGTTGCCAAAGTTCGGCCGATTCATTGACGACAACCACATCAGCGAGGAGGAGCTGGAGTGCGCCGAGATAGAGATTAAGTACAGCGGATATATCGAGCGCGAGCGAATGGTTGCCGAGAAGCTACACCGCCTCGAAGATATAACTATCCCCGAGGAGTTCGACTACTCGTCGATACAGTCACTAACCATAGAGGCACGACAAAAGTTGCAACGCATACGCCCGAGGTCTATCGGTCAAGCATCGCGCATACCAGGTGTTTCACCGGCCGACATCAATGTCTTGCTTGTAAAGTTTGGCAGGTAGGATCCAGAAAAAGAGAGGGATGTTCCACGTGGAACATCCCTCTAATCTGCTTCTAATCAACCATTACACACCAATTGTGTACATCCGGCACTCGGCCATATTGGATATCCTGCAAGGAGTCGTAGAGATCCAAAAGAACAGGGCCGACCGCATCACCATAGTGGATTTTCTCGCCCGTTTCAGGGTCAAAAACATTACCCAGAGGGGTGATAATTGCGCCCGTACCACACGCACCACACTCGTCAAAAGAGGACAATTCGGCGACATCAACAGGTCGCTGCTCAACCGTAAAACCCTTATCCACAGCTAATTGCATCAACGAATCATTGGTGATAGAGGGTAAAATCGAGGGCGACTTCGGCGTAATATAGCTATTACCCTTGATGGCTATAAAGTTTGCCGCGCCACACTCCTCGATATAACGATGTTCGACCGACTCGGTATAGAGCACTGCACTATATCCCATAGCATGCGCCTCCTCATAGGAGAGCATACTTGATGCATAGTTGCCACCAACCTTAACATCGCCCGTACCAAGCGGAGCAGAACGATCCTGATTGCGATTTACGACAGCATCTATCGGGCGGATACCATCTTTGAAATATGGCCCTACCGGAGTAGCAAACACGCAAAATCCAGCCTCGCCCGAAGGGCGCACCGTCAAGCGCGGGCGCGTACCAAAGAGCACCGGACGAATATAGAGCGTTGCACGCGATTCATAAGGGGGTAAAAATTCGAGGTTTCGGCGCACCACATCGACGCACGCCTCAACAAACTCATCTGCAGAAACCATTGGCAAACAGAGCTTTCGCGCACCCGAAGCCATTCTTGCCGCGTGGGCATAAGGGCGAAAAATGCGTACCTTGCCATCTACTCCACGAAAGGCTTTAATACCCTCGAATGCCTGCAAACCATAGTTCAAACAGGCAGAACACATATGCACGGGAACATACTCCGAGGTGGTGTATTCGGGCGCAGACCACACGCCATTCTTGAAGTATCGGCGAAGATTTTCGCCACCCGTCTCATTGAAATCGAAACTTAATTCGTCCCAATTTTTATTCATTTCGTTAAAACTTTTATGTGGGGTAACAACCTTACTACAACGCTGTTACACCCACATTATAAAATCGTTCCACGTGGAACACCTTGCAATACTACCCCACCATTGCACCGGCATTCACCGGCTCATTAGGCTGCAACAGACGAAGCTTGCCCGACGCATCCTCGGCCATAAGTATCATACCCTGCGAAAGGATGCCCTTCAATTCGCGCGGCTGAAGATTGACCAACACAAGCACCTGCTTGCCGACAAGCTCCTCGGGCGAGAAGTGCTCGGCGATACCCGAAACAATCGTGCGGTGGTCGATACCCGTGTCGATAGTGAGCTTCAACAGTTTCTTGGTCTTGGCCACCTTCTCGGCAGCAAGAATGGTCGATACGCGGATATCCATCTTCTGGAAGTCGTCATACGAACACTCTTCCTTCTGCGGCTCGGCCTTCACCTCGGCGGCAAGGTTTGCGGCCTTGGCCGCCTCAAGCTTATCGAGCTGACGGCGGATAACATCGTCCTCAATCTTCTCGAAGAGCAACGATGGCTCACCTATCGTGTGGCCCGCAGCGATAAGCCCCATAGAGCCAAGCTGCTCCCAATCATAACCCTCTACGGCGAGCATCTTCAGAATCTTCGCAGCCGAGAACGGCATGAATGGCTCGATAGCCACAGCGATATTGGCCGTAATCTGCAAGGCGATGTTGAGAATCGTATTAACGCGCTCTGCATCAGTCTTTATCAGCTTCCAAGGCTCGGTGTCGGCGAGATACTTATTTCCTATGCGCGCGAAGTTCATAGCCTCCTTCAACGCCTCGCGGAAGCGATAGTTCTCGATATTCGACTCGAGAGCCTCCTTAATCTGCGACAGCTCGGCGATTGTCTCGCGGTCGTAGTCGTTCAGCTCGCCACAAGCCGGCACGACACCCTCGTAATACTTCTTCGTGAGCACTAACGCACGATTTACGAAGTTGCCCAACACGGCAACCAGCTCGTTGTTGTTGCGGGCCTGATAGTCGGCCCATGTGAAGTCGTTATCCTTCGTCTCCGGAGCATTGGCACAGAGCACATAGCGCAGCACATCCTCCTTGCCCGGCATCTCGTCAAGGTATTCGTGGAGCCATACGGCCCAATTCTTCGAGGTGGAAATCTTGTTGCCCTCCAAGTTCAAGAACTCGTTGGATGGCACATTCTCGGGGAGAATATAGTCGCCGTGCGCCTTGAGCATCGAAGGGAAGACGATGCAGTGGAAGACAATATTGTCCTTGCCGATGAAGTGTACGAGCTTGGTATCCTCGCTCTTCCAATACTTCTCCCACTCGGGCGTAAGTTCCTTTGTAGCAGATATATAACCTATTGGAGCGTCGAACCACACATAGAGCACCTTGCCCTCAGCACCCTCGACCGGCACCGGAATACCCCAATCGAGGTCGCGGCTCACGGCACGCGGCAAAAGGCCTCCATCGAGCCAGCTCTTGCACTGACCATAGACGTTGGATTTCCACTCCTTGTGTCCCTCCAAAATCCACTCGCGGAGCATCGATTCGTACTGATCCAGAGGCAGATACCAATGTTTTGTCTCGCGCTTCACAGGCACCGAGCCCGAGACTGCCGAGTGTGGCTCGATAAGCTCGTCGGGCGAAAGTGTCGAGCCGCAAGCCTCACACTGGTCGCCATAGGCGGCCGTATTGCCACACTTCGGGCAGGTGCCGACGATGTAGCGGTCGGCAAGAAAGGTCTTGGCCTCCTCGTCGTAGTACTGCTCGGAGGTCTGCTCGACAAACTTACCATCGTCGTAGAGCTTGCGGAAAAACTCCGAAGCCGTAGCATAGTGCGTCGGCGAGGTAGTACGCGAGTAGATGTCGAACTTGATGCCCAGGCGCTCGAAAGAGCTCTTAATAATTTCGTGGTAGCGATCCACCACCTGCTGCGGAGTGATACCCTCCTTCTTGGCCTTGATGGTGATAGGCACGCCGTGCTCGTCGCTGCCGCACACCGACACCACCTCGCGGCCACGCAGGCGCAGATAGCGAGTGTAGATATCGGATGGCACATATACGCCGGCCAAGTGACCGATATGCACAGGGCCATTGGCGTAAGGCAGAGCCGACGTTATAAGATATCGTTTGAATTGCTTTTCCATAGTTGTACAGATATATTTTCGGCAAAGATACAAAGAACTTGCGTAATAATGGCAGAATGAGGGCAAAATATGATAAGTGGTTGGTACTTATACCATTTTTGTGTTACCCCGCCATATTTCTAATTTCGGCAGAAATAGCCGTATATGGTGGGTATCAGAGAAAGAATTGCTAC
>JAFVRC010000019.1 GCA_017504485.1 Alistipes sp.
ACCCGATGCCGTCTGTTTCAAGTTCTTGTTGGATACCGGCTGGATGGCAGGGATGCAACGGAGCATCTCATCGTGGTCCTTGAACAAGTCCACTACTTCGTCGAACGACTTCGACTGGATATACAGCTGACGGTTCAGCATGTCCATCTTTTGAGTGGTATTGATGACCAAGTCGGCATTCGCCATGTCCATCAGCTCCTCGTAACGGTTCGTTCCCCCATAACCGGCCTTACGGACGGCATCTGCCACCGGGTCGGCCTGCAAGACCACCCGATAGAGGTTATCGTCACGCTGCTGGATGCCTTGCATCACACCCAACGCCTCGTCCAGGCGACGGGACAAGACATTGTATTGAGCCTGCAACCGGGAATTCTCGATACGGAGTTGCTTTTCCGAAGGTGTACCGAATATCCAGAAGAGCAGAATAAAGCTTCCTGCCCCGAATCCCATCCCGACGAAAAGCCGTTTCAGGACATCAAGTACCCGCTGACGGAAAGTGGGATAAATCCGGTCGTAGGTACGTGTTTTTGGATTATATATATAGTAGACTTTGCGCATCGTTTTCCTCTTTTTGAAGTTTTTAAGGTACAACCCTTCAATATTTTGTACCTTTCTTAGCGGCAAAAATAATAAAACCAATTATCTTTGCAAACTGATTTTATGAATATTAACTAGAAGACTATATAAGAAGATGACAGCAAAAGAAATTAGAGATTCTTTTAAGAGCTTTTTCGAGTCGAAAGGACACCAAATCGTACCTTCGGCTCCGATGGTCATTAAGGATGACCCGACTTTGATGTTCACCAATGCAGGGATGAACCAGTTCAAAGATATTATCTTAGGCAACGCACCTGCCAAATATAAGCGAGTAGCAGACTCACAGAAGTGTTTGCGTGTAAGCGGTAAGCACAACGACTTGGAAGAAGTAGGTCACGACACCTATCACCACACCATGTTCGAAATGCTCGGCAACTGGTCGTTCGGCGACTACTTCAAGGAAGAAGCCATCAGCTGGGCTTGGGAATACTTGGTAGATGTATTGAAGCTGAACCCGGAAAACCTTTATGCTACCGTATTCGAAGGTAGTGCAGAAGACGGCCTTGACCGTGACAACGAAGCGGCTGGCTATTGGGAAAAGTATCTCCCGAAAGACCATATCATCAACGGTAACAAGAAGGACAACTTCTGGGAAATGGGTGATACAGGTCCGTGCGGTCCTTGCTCGGAAATCCACATCGACCTCCGTCCGGCAGAAGAACGTGCCAAGGTAAGCGGTCGCGACCTCGTGAACCACGACCATCCGCAGGTAATCGAAATCTGGAACCTCGTGTTCATGCAGTTCAACCGCAAGGCAGATGGTTCGCTCGAAGGTCTTCCAGCCAAGGTTATCGATACCGGTATGGGCTTTGAACGCTTGTGTATGATTATGCAGGGCGTAAAGTCGAACTATGATACCGATGTATTCCAATCGACAATTAAGGTGTTGGCCGAGATGTCGGGCAAGGAGTATGGTAAGGAGGAGGCTGTGGATGTAGCTATGCGCGTTATCGCTGACCATCTTCGCGCTATTGCCTTCTCGATTGCCGATGGTCAGCTGCCGTCGAATGTCAAGGCGGGATATGTTATCCGCCGTATTTTGCGCCGTGCCGTGCGTTACGGATATACCTACCTCGGCTTCAACGAGCCGTTCATCTGCCGCTTGGTGCCTACATTGGTGGCGCAGATGGGCGAGCAATACCCCGAGCTCAAGGCGCAGCAGTTGCTTGTTGAGCGCGTAATCGAGGAGGAGGAGGCTTCGTTCCTCCGCACCCTCGCTACGGGTATCAACCTCTTGGAGGGTGTTATCAAGGAGTGCGACGGCAAGATTTCGGGCAAGAATGCATTCTTGCTCTACGATACCTACGGATTCCCTATCGATCTTACGGAACTTATCGCCAAGGAGCACGGCGTAGAGGTCGATTTGGCCGAGTTTGACAAGGAGTTGCAGGCACAGAAGGAGCGCTCGCGCAACGCTGCAGCGCAGGATATTGACGACTGGAAGGAGATTATTGCCGATGCAAAGAACGAGGAGTTCGTGGGCTACGATATGCTCGAAACTACAATCCGCATAGCCCGTGTGCGCAGGGTGCAGTCGAAGAATAAGGTTTCGTACCAGATGGTATTCGACCGCACACCGTTCTATGGTAACTCGGGAGGTCAGGTCGGTGATACGGGATATATCGAGTCGGCAAACGAGAAGATAGAGATTGTGGCTACCGAGAAGGAGAACGGCCTTATTGTCCATATTGCAAACCAGCTGCCCGAGAATCTAGAGGCAGAGTTCCGTGCTGTAGTAAATCCGGCAAAGCGTCAGTGCTCGGCCAACAACCACACGGCAACCCACCTTCTGCACGCCGCACTGCGCAAGGTGCTTGGCACGCACGTCGAGCAGAAGGGCTCGATGGTTACGCCCGAGGGGTTGCGTTTCGACTTCTCGCACTTCCAGAAGATGACCAAGGAGGAGCTTCGTGCCGTGGAGCGTGAGGTGAATGCCAAGATTCGTGCTAACGCCCCTCTCGACGAGAATCGCGAGGCTACGCAGGAGGAGGCTGCCGCAGCCGGTGCGATGATGCTCTTCGGTGAGAAGTATGGCGACAAGGTGCGTATGGTCCGCTTCGGCGAGTCGGTCGAGTTGTGTGGTGGAACGCACACCTCGGCGACGGGTAACATCGGCTACTTCAAGATTGTCAGCGAGGCAGCTATCTCGGCCGGTGTGCGCCGTATCGAGGCTGTGACGGGCGAGAATGCCGAGAAGGTTATCTATGCCGGCGAAGAGACTATTGCCAATATCGCCGAGATGCTCGGTAATCCGCAGATATCGGCAGCTATCAAGCGCCTTGTTGAGACCAACGAGGCGGCAGCTCGCGAGCTTGCGGATATGCGCAAGGAGCAGATTGAGGCGTGGACGGAGCGCATCCTGAGCAATACGGAGGAGAAGGACGGGCTCTTCGTGGTGTCGCGCGTGATGGTGCGTCTGCCGGAGTTCATCAAGAATCTGGCTTACAATTTGCGTGCGCGTAAGAGCAATCTCGTCTTTGTCGTGGGCTCACAGAACGAAGGCAAGGCTATGCTTACGGTGATGCTCGGCGACGACATCGTGGCCAAGGGTGTAGATGCCGGTGCGGTAGTTCGTGAGGCGGCCAAGGCTATCCAGGGAGGTGGCGGTGGTCAGAAGTTCTTCGCCACGGCAGGTGGTAAGAATCCTAATGGCTTGACCGAGGCGGTAGAGAAGGCAAAGAGCCTTATTCTCGCTGCGCTCAAATAGAATGCAGAATTTAGGAATGCAAACTTATAAATTACAATCTCG
>JAFVRC010000020.1 GCA_017504485.1 Alistipes sp.
CGTATTATCGAGGATATCATCCGCGAGGTGGCCGACATCTTCCCATCGGAGTATATCCATATCGGTGGCGACGAGGTGGCTTTGGCCTTGGGCTATCATATATGGTCGAAATGTCCTGACTGCACGGCACTTATGCGCGAGCACGGCTACACTTCGTACATGCAGTTGCAAGACCTCTTCACCGAGCGTATATCCGCAATTTTGGCTCGCTACGGCAAGCGCACTGCCGTATGGAACGAGAGCACCGAGGGTGGTCGCCTCAGCAAGGAGGCTCTCGTATATGGCTGGTCGGGCGTCAAGGCCTGCAAGGAGGTCCTCCGCAAGGGCTACTCCACGGTGGTTATGCCGGGGCACTTCTTCTATTTCGACTCGCGCCAATCCGCTCACGAAACAGGCCACAAGTGGGCCGGGCACTTCGATGCCAAGAAGGTCGCCCAATTCAACTTCGCAAATCAGGGTTTTACGGATGAGGATATGGCACACATCAAGGGTGTTTCCGGAGCATTCTGGAGCGAGATATACATCGACAACGAGCCCGAAAAGTGCGACTATCTCGACTATATGTATTTCCCGCGCGTAGGCGTGCTATCCGAGATTGCCTGGTGCGGCAAGTGTGATTGGGAGCAGCACTACAACTCGCTATTGGCGCACTACGAGAGATTGTCGAACCTTGGCGTATGCTATCGTCTCGAGTCGCCAAGCGTCAAGCTCGAAGGCGACAAGATTGTAGCCACGCCTGCCGAGCCAAACCAAAGGCTCTACTACACCGATAAATTCACGGGCAAGAGCCGCCGCTACACCGAGCCTCTCGACCGCAGCCTCGCCTCGCAAATCGCCTTCCACAGCGAGTATCGCACGGGCCGCAGTGCCAAGGTCGCTCTTGACGACTACTACAAGAGTAGGAAGCCGAAGATGAGCGTCACAAGCTCGATGCCTATCCGCAGGAAGCACTCCCTAAAGCAGGTCGAGGAGTACAAAACCATATATACGGCCTCGACTCTCGGTGCCGGCGAATGGATAGAGTACCGCTTCGCCGAGCCCGTCAAGGCACGCCGCATAACCTTCGCATCGGGCTATCCGCATCTGCACCGCTGTATCTTGGAGTTTGCGTATGTCGAGGTGAGTTATGATGGCGAGCGTTTCGAGCATGTAGGCCGCCTTACGAATGGTTCTTTGTCATTCGAGCCGACAAGAGCCGTGCGGGCTGTGCGTGTCACGACGGATGGGCCAAGCGATGCCGAGCCGAAGGCTATACTGCAACCACTCGTTATCGAGTAATCGCCACACAACACACAACACACAGAGAGGGCCGAGGGTGCATTGCTCACCTCGGCCCTCTCTTTATGCGTAGCGACCTACTTACGGTATTCCTCTACGCCCTTGCGCAGAAACTCCACGAAGCCTGTGACGTCGAGGTCGTAGCCGCGCGGCGTGCCGAGCACCTCGCCGCCCTTACCCTGAATCACATAGTAGGGCTGTGCATTGACACCAAAGCGCGTAAGTGCGTAGTTGGCATTCACCTTGCCGAGGGTTTTGAGCGTCTTGCCCGACTCGGTGGTCACCCACTCGCTCTGCGGCAACGGCATCTTGTCGTCGGTATAGAGCGCAACAATCACAAACTCGTTGCGCAGCAGGTCGAGCACCGCAGGGTCCGACCATACACGCGCCTCCATCTCACGGCAATTCACACAGCCGTGGCCCGTAAAATCGATAAATATTGGTTTATCGACCTTGGCTGCATACTCCTCGGCCTCTGCGAGATCGAAGAAGCCTTCGAGGTTGTGCGGCAGATGCAGCACGTCGCTATATTTGCGAGTCACAGCATCTGCATTGCCACTCGTCGGAGCTGCGCTCTGCGCACCCATCACAAAGTCCTGCGACGAGAGAGGCGGCAGATAGCCCGCAAGGCCCTTGAGCGGCGCACCCCACATTCCCGGAATCAGATATACCACGAAACTGAACACCGCGATAGCCAATACCAAACGTGTAACACTGAGGTGCTTAACCTCGCTATCGTGAGCAAAGCGAATCTTGCCGAGCAGGTAAAGGCCCAGCAATGAGAAGCAGACAATCCATATCGCGAGATATATCTCACGGTCGAGAATACCCCAGTGATATACCTGGTCGGCCACGCTGAGGAACTTCAAGCCGAGAGCCACCTCCACAAAGCCCAGCACAACCTTTACGGAGTTGAGCCAGCCGCCACTCTTCGGCAACTTCTGCAACACGGCAGGGAAGAAGGCGAAGAGCGTAAACGGCAATGCAAACGCAGCCGAGAAGCAGAGCATCGTGATAATCGGGCTCCAAAACTCGCCCGAGGTCGATTTAATCAATACGGAGCCTACGATAGGGCCCGTGCACGAGAACGACACGAGAACGAGCGTGAGGGCCATAAAGAAGATACCACCCAAGCCCCCGCGGTCCGACTGCGCATCGCTCTTATTGATAATCGAGCTTGGCAACGTAATCTCGAAAGCACCGAAGAACGAGGCCGCAAAGACCATAAACACCACAAAGAAGAGGATATTCGGCAGCCAATGCGTTGCCAGCCAGTTGAAGATATCGGCCGTCACGGCATCGCCACCCACAAGGCGCGTAATGAGGATTATCGCAGCAATAGGGAGCGTATAGAGCAACACGATAAACACGCCATACATCAGCGCATTGAAGCGACCGCGGGCCACCGAGCCGCTATTCTTCATAAAGAACGACACGGTCATCGGCACCATTGGGAATACGCACGGCGTGAGCAGAGCGGCAAATCCCCAAATTATAGCCTCGATAATCAGCGACCAAAGCGAGCCACCGCCTGCCGCATCCTTCGTCGCAGTAATCTCGCCATCGGCGGTACTCGCAGAAGTAGTGGCCGCAGCAACAGCCTTCGCCTCACCGAGCGTCACCACGAACTCCTCCTCGGTTGGTGGCGTGCAGGTCATATCGTTACAAGCCATATACTCGACAAGCACATTTACCGAGCCGCCCTTACCCTTCACGGTCACGTTCTGCTCGAAGAGGGCCTCTTTCTCGAAGTAGCCCACCTTGCCGAATATATCGTCGGCCTTGACGACAGTCTTCGACTCGATACGCAGTGCGCCGTCGAGCGCAACACCCTCCGAACACTCGAACTTGATGGTCGTAGGGTTGATGTACTCCTGATCGTAGATATGCCATCCATCGGCAATATCGGCCTTCACGAGCAGCGTGTAGCTGCCCTTGCCATTATCGGTCACCGTATGCGACCAACGCACATTCGACTCCTGCGCCGAGGCCGCGAGAGGCACGAAGCAGAACAGTGCAACAATGATTTTTCGTAATAGTTTCATATACTCAAAAGTGTTATCAGCTTAAAAATCGGGCGAAAAATAGTGATTTTTTATCTAATTTCAAAGACTATGTGTGATATTTCCCCTCTGCGAGCTTTGTTTATTGGACTTCTTTCGCTACCTTTGTCACTATAAAATTAAGAGTTTTTCGATCGATGACAAGTAGAGAGTATAGCGACATTATCGCCCTCATCAAGCGTGAGGTGGTGCTGTCGATAGGGTGCACCGAGCCTATGGCCGTATCATTGTGCGTGGCACGAGCCGTCGAGTTGCTCGGCTCCACGCCGCAACGGATTGAGGTAGCACTGAGTGCCAACGTATTCAAGAATGCCATGGGCGTAGGAATACCCAACACGGGAATGACGGGTCTGCCTATCGCCATCGCTCTCGGGGCCCTCGTCGGCAAGTCCGAGTACGGCTTGGAGGTGTTGCGCAATGTGGACGCCGAGAGTGTCGCCGAGGCAAAAGAGTATCTGCGAGTCGTGAAACCTAAACTATCGGTCGAGAAGAACACGGCAGAAGTGCTCTATATCAACGTTAAAGTCCATAATGGCGAGGCGAGTGCCGAGGCTACCATCGCAGGGGCTCACACTACGTTTGTACGCCTCGTGCACAACGGCGAGGTGCTACTCGACACCTCGTCCTCTACTGCGCAGCAGAGTAGCGAGGACAACCTGCAACTCTCGCTTGCTAGGGTCTATGAGTTTGCAACGACCGTACCCTTGGACGATATCGAATTTATCGGGGAGGCAGGTCGTCGCAATATCGCCGCCGCCGAGCTATCGTTCACGGGCGACTACGGCCACGGCCTCGGTCGAATGTTGCACGACGGAGCACACAACACCATTTTCGGTAATACGCTCTTCACCGAGATACTGTCACACACAAGCGGTGCGTGCGATGCACGTATGAGCGGGGCGATGGTTCCCGTTATGAGCAACTCGGGAAGTGGCAATCAGGGCATCTCGGCCACTGTTCCAATTGTGGTATATGCCCGTGCCTGCAACGCCTCGCGCGAAGCACTGCTGCGAGCTCTGGCATTGAGCCACCTCACGGTCATCTACATCAAGAGCAGCCTCGGCCGTCTTTCGGCCCTCTGCGGTTGTGTCGTTGCGGCTACTGGTTCGAGCTGCGGCATAACCTATCTCATGGGCGGCGGCTATACCGAGGTCTCATACGCCGTGAAGAATATGGTGGCCAACATTACGGGAATGATTTGCGACGGGGCCAAGCCGAGCTGTTCGCTGAAAGTCACGAGCGGTGTGGCAACGGCCATCCTCTCGGCAACGATGGCTATGCAGAACCGCTACACCACCTCGCTCGAAGGCATTATCGACGACGATGTCGATCGCTCGATACTCAATATGACGGCTGTCGGCCGCGACGGAATGCAGCAGACCGATCGACTTATCCTCGATATTATGACGAACAAATAGATTGAATTTGTGAGATTTTGGCAGGTGCGACTACTCTTTGCGGTGGTCGCATCTGCTCTTTTCGGGGCAGTCGTCACACGAGTCGCAAGTACCCTTCACCCGCCTATACGACCAATGGGCAGCTATCGCTATCGCCACCACGACTACACTCCACACCACAACCTCCTGCCACATAAGCCTAAAACACACTTGCCAACTGATAGACTCCAAAGGCCATAAGCCACGCTACAAGCGTACTATAAATTATCGAGGCAATGGCCCATCCCCAGCCACTCTCTGAGCGTATAGCCGCTATCGTAGCAACACAAGGGAGGTACAACAAAGTGAATACCAGAAGTGCCAGGACCGAGGCGTGCGTGAAGTCGCCACTCGCCTCGAGTTTATCGCTGAGGAGTGCCGACTCGTTATTGCCGGTTTCGTCTATTGTCTTATCCTCGCCATAGAGCACCGCCAGTGTGCTGACCATCACCTCCTTGGCCGCAACACCCGAAAGGAGCGATACGCTCGCCTTCCAGTTGAGTCCCATAGGCTCGAATAGAGGCTCGCAGAGGTGCCCCACACGACCGATATACGACTGTTCGTAGTGTTCGACTCGCGACTCACCCTCCTGTTGACGAGGGAAGTAGCCGAGGAACCAGACGATAATCGAGGCTACGAGAATCATTCCGCCCATCTTGCGCAGATATTGCGCACAGCGCACCCACATGTGCGACATCGTAGCCTTCAACGTAGGGACTCTGTATGGCGGCAGTTCCATCACAAACGGCGTCTCCTCCTGCTTGAACATAAAGCGGCGCAGCAGCAGTGCCGTCACAACGGCCACCACAACACCGAGCAGATAGAGGCCGAGCATCACAACAGCCGACCACTTCGCAAAGAATGTTCCGATAAGCACTATATATATAGGCAGACGTGCGCTGCACGACATAAACGGCGTGATGAATATGGTGATGAGGCGACTGCTTCGACTCTCGAGTATGCGCGAGGCCATCACTGCCGGCACGTTACACCCGAAGCCCATAACCAGCGGAATGAACGACTTGCCATGCAGCCCCACCTTGTGCATCAGCTTATCCATGATAAATGCCGCACGCGCCAGATACCCCGAGTCCTCCATAAACGAGATGAAGAGGTAGAGAATCATTATATTCGGCAGAAAGACTATCACACTGCCAACCCCCTCGATTATGCCGTCGGAGACCATATCCTTCAATACACCGGCCGGCAGCCACCGCTCCACACACTCGCCCACGAAAGCGACAAGTCGCTCAATCCACGCCTGCGGATAGGCTCCGAGGCTGAACGTGCAGTAGAACATCAAAAACATCACTATCACGAAGATAGGGTAGCCCAGCACGCGGTGTGTAACTATCAGATCGATAGCATTGGTTATGTCGCCAATCTTGTTGCGTCCCTCGGTATATGTCTCGCGCAACGCTCCAGAGATGAAGCCGTACTTCTGATTGGCCATCGTGGTCTGTATATCCTCGTCGGCACCCAGATCGTTTTTGAGATGCTGCTGCTCCTTCTCGCAAATGCGTTGCCACTCCTCGTAGCGACTGCCACTGCGGCGCTTGAGCATCATACATATATCCGCATCTCCCTCGAGCATCTTCATCGCAAAGTATCGCGGCGGGAAGCACTTAGGCAGCTCCTCCTTGTGGGCCTTCATCTCGCTTTTGAGCGTATTGACACTCTGTTCGACAACACCCTGATTGATGTGTATGTGTCGCACTCGCGCATCGCGATTCTCATAGACCGCAATAATCGTATCGAGCAACTCCTCGATTCCCTTGCCGTTATGCCCCTCGACTGGTATCATCGGCACGCCGAGCATCTTGCCCAACGTATCGTGGTCGAGTGATGCACCGTTGCGTTGCAGCTCATCGTACATACTGAGAGCCGCAACCATACGCTGACTCATGTCGATAAGCTCGCTCGTAAGGTATAGGTTACGCTCGAGATTCGAGGCACAGATAACATTCAGTACCACGTCGGGCGTATGCTCCGCCAAGTGGCGACGCACATAGAGCTCCTCTGGCGTATAGGCCGAGAGTGCGTATGTTCCGGGGAGGTCGGTGATGTGCAGCTCGTAGTCCTTGTAGTGACACAGCGCGGTCTTGGCATCGACGGTCACGCCGCTATAGTTACCAACGTGCTCGTGCGCGCCCGTCAAGTGGTTGAATATCGATGTTTTACCACTATTCGGATTGCCAACAATGGCGATGTCGATATGCCGCTTACGGCGGTCGATCTCGCGTTCTATGCGCTCGGTGCTCGTCGTCGAATCGACACTTTCATGCTCGAGAGCCTCAGCCTCCTCGTCTGTCACCACAACGATCATCTCAGCATCGGCACGGCGCAACGATATGTTGTAGCCGAGTAGCGAATACTCTATCGGATCCTTCAGCGGAGCGTTGAGCACCACCGTAACCTTGTTGCCGCGCACGAAGCCCAGCTCGACGATTCGTCGTCGAAAACCTCCGTGGCCTAACACCTTGAGTACGGTGGCCGATTCTCCCGTTTTAAGTTCCGATAGTCGCATATCCTTATCGCACATTACGGCGACAAAGATATAAAAAAATCGTCACACTGCCACCATCAGTGCACCTCTCTTTTCACCGTCTGCCGTTCATCGAGCGGCTGCCACCCTCCGCCGAGCGCCTTGCAGAGATTTATGTAGTTTATGTACTGCTGCGCCACCAGATTCTCAAACTGCATCTGCGAGGCGTAGAGTTCGCGCTCCGCGTCTATGACGTTCAGGTAGTCCGACAAACCGCTGGCATAGAGTTGCCTATTCATATGGGCGATATCGCCATTGGCGCGCACAAGTTCCTTGCAGGAGGCAATCTGCTGGCGGAAGGTCGATATTGCCACCAACGACTCCTCGACCTCGGCCAACGCCTCGATATAGCACTTCTCGTAGGCCAACAAACTCTGACGATAGGCCTCACGCGCCGCGAGTTCAGCGCGCTTCAAGCGGCCGAAGTTGTAGATTGGCTGCGAGAGCGTGAGCAGCACCGAGGCCACCCACGACCCTCCCGAGAAGAGCTCGGCTATATCGTTTGTCGCCGTACCACCCGTGCGAGGCAGCGAGAGCGACGGAAAGCGGGCACTACGCGCCACACCCACCCGTGCAGCCGCCTCGCGCATCGTATAGTAGGCCTGCATAATATCGGGGCGGCGATGCAGGATATCTGACGGCGCAGCTATCGGAATATCGTATGGGCGATAGTCACTCATAAGACGTGAGCCTACGCCCAGCGAGTCGAGCATCTCCGGTTGCTGTCCGAGCAAAATACCGAGCGAGAGTGTTGTCTGACGTATGGCCCGTTCATAGCGCGGCACATCTGCCTCGGCCGTATAGAGCAGGCTCTGCGCCTGTTCGACATTCACACCACTTGCGAAGCCGTAACGTCCCATCGAGTCGATAAGCGCAACCATCTCGCCTCGTAACATCGCGCTACGCTTGGCGATATTCAAATCCTGCCGATAGCCGAGCAGCGTGAAGTAGCCGGTGGCCACCTCGGCCGCCAACGCAAGGCGCACACCTCGATAGTGCCACTCCTCATACATAATGGCCGCGCGTGAGGCGGTACTTGCGTGGCGCAACGAGCCGAAGAGCGGTATCTCCCATCCGAAGGTCGGCCCCAGGGCGTAGTTCTGCACATAGTCGCCACTCTCCGAGTCGTAGGATAGGCCCGCCTCGCCCCCAACCGATATCGAGGGGAGAAAGGCAGCGCGTGCAACCTTCAAGTTGTGGCGGGCCTGCTCGATGCGCGAAGCGGCAATAGCCAAGTCGTAGTTCTTTTCGAGGGCCCTATCCACCAGGCTGTTGAGAATCGTATCGCCGAACATCTGCCACCACTGCGGCGATATCGAGGTAGTATCGCGATTGAAGGCCCGACCAAAGATATACTCCTTGGGAGGCTCGATATCGGGTGCTGCCAACCGAGGCGAACAAGCATGGAGCACAAGGCTAGCAACGATAATACTCAAAACTCTACACATAGACGATTAACTGTTTTGTTGGTTACGTTTGCGTTCAAAGCCGGCGATGCGCCCCACAAGGTAGTAGAGGGCAGGGTAGAGCACTATACCAAAGAGCGTAGCGAAGGTCATACCCCCAATGAGCGACAACCCCATGATGTTTCGAGCCGTGGAATAGACTCCCGAGGCGAAGAGCAGAGGCATCACGCCGAGGATAAACGAGAGTGCCGTCATAAGTATCGGGCGCACACGCAGCTTCGCTGCCTCAACCGTAGCATCGAGCAACGACATGCGCCGCTCGCGGAAGAGTTTATCGGCATACTCGACCACCAAGATAGAGTTCTTGGCCGCCAAGCCGAGCAGCATAACGAGCGATATCTGCATATAGATATCGTTGATAAACTTGGCACTCACAAAGTGCGCCACGCCGACAAACACCAACGCCCCCATCAGGGCCAGAGGCAATCCCGACACAATAGCCATCGGCAGCGACCAACTCTCATACAGAGCCGACAGCGTAAGTAGCACGAAGAGCAGTGCCACAAGGTATATCCACACACCCTTGGTACCCTCGCTACGCTCCTGATACGACACTCCGCTCCACGCCACGGCTATATCGTCGGGCAGCAGTTCGGAGGCCGACTTCTCGATAACCGCCATCGCCTGCGAGGTAGAGGTGCCGCTTTTCGGTGTCACAGTAACACCCATCGAGCGATAGAGGTCGAACTGCGAGACAAAAGCCACACCTGTCGTGTCGCGCATCGTCACAAAGGTCGAGAGCGGCAGACTCGCGCCCGACGAGTCGAGGATATAGTAGTCGTTCAGCGACTTATCGTCGGCACGGTACTCGGGAGCCGCTTGCAGATAGGTCTGATACAACCGCCCGAACTTATTGAACGAGTTGATGTAGCGGCCGCCGAGCATTGCAGCCGTCTGATCGTAGAGTTCTTCGAGCGACACACCGCTCATCAGGGCGTGGCGACGATCCACGTCGAGGCGACGTTGCGCCACATCACGACTCAACTGCGTAGTTGCCGAAGCTATCTGCTCCTCGGCATTGAGCCTTGCAAGGAGTCGCTCACCATGGTCGGCGAGGTAGTTTGTGCCACGCCCCGCAAGGTCTTGCAGTTCGAAGGTTATGCCCTGACTTACACCCAACCCTGGTATTGCTGGCTGCACAAAGGCATAGCACTCGGCCTGTGGAAAGGCGGCATAGAGTTGCTCGGTGAGCTGCTCCGAGGCCTCGATGGTCGAGATATGTCGTTTGTCGTAATCGACCATCTTGACAAATATCACACCGCACGAAGTGTCGGCCACGCCCGTAATGACATTGAATCCCGCCACTACGGCCGAACTCTCTATCGCGCTAACCTCGCGCTTGCAGAATCTATCCACCTGCTGCATAACACCCTCCGTAACAGGCATTGCCGTATTGTCTGGCATCTTGACATAGACCATAAAGTAGCCCTGATCCTCCTCGGGCAGAAAGCCCGACGGCAGCAGTCGCAGCGCAGCCACGATGCCCACAATGAGCAGACAGACCATCATCGCCGCCGTCTTTGTGCGCTGCACGAAGCGTCGCGTTATGCCGTCATATCGCCCCATAGCACGGTCAAAGAGGCGATTAAATGCTCCGAACAGCCCCGTTGTTGGCTTCACACGTGGCCGCAACAGTTTCGCTGCAAGTGCCGGCGAGAGTGTCAGAGCGTTTATCATCGAAAAGACTACCGCCACGGCAATCGTCACAGCAAACTGCTGAAAGAGCCTGCCCGATATGCCTCCCGAGAAGGAGACGGGGAGAAATACGGCTATCAGCACTATCGTCGTTGCGATGATTGGCGACGTAACACTGCGCATAGCCTCGACGGTCGCCTCCTTGGGTGACAACCCTCGCTCGATATTGCTCTGCACAGCCTCGACCACCACTATCGCATCATCCACCACAAGACCTATGGCCAGCACAAGACCGAGCAGCGACACGATATTTATCGAGAAGCCGAGAATCGGAAAGAGAATAAAGGTGCCGATAAGCGACACAGGGATGGCTACAAGCGGTATAATCGTGGCCCGCCAATCCTGAATAAAGAGGAATATAACTGCTATAACGAGCAGCAGTGCCACAATCAGCGTCTCGATAATCTCTCTCACACCGGCCGTAATACTCGTCGTTGCATCGACTATCGTCGTGCAGCTCACGCCATCGGGCAGACGCTCCGTAAGCTCCGCAATGCGTCGCTTGATCTCACGCCCCACCTCCACGGCGTTGCTGCCCGGCTCTTGATATATGGTCATAACGCTTGTCGGCCTCGAATCGAAGAGCGACGAGGTGCCGTATGTGCGATTACCGAGCTCCACGGAGGCCACATCTGCCAGACGTATCTCATCGCCACTTGGCGTAGTGCGCAGTATGATATCCGCAAACTCCTCGGGCGACGAGTATTGCGGCGGCAGGGTAACCGTATAGGTATATTGTGTACCCTGCGGTGCAGGCGTGGCACCAATCTGTCCGGCAGGGTAGAGCGACGCTTCGGCCGCTATCGCCCTCTCAACATCCGATACCGAGAGGTTGTAGTACGACAACACGTCGGGGCGCAACCATATACGCATGGCATACTCTCCGGCACCCATTATCGCCACCTTGCCTACGCCATCTATCTTGAGGAGTTCGTTCTCCATATTAATCATCGCGTAGTTCGACAGAAAGCTCTGGTCGTAACGACCGTCGCTCGACAACGCATAGACCATCAAAAAACCGGTCTGCGTCTTGCGCGTCACAACGCCCTGCTCGACAACCGATGAGGGTAGCTGCGCCGTAGCTGTCGCCACATTATTCTGCGTGAATATGGCATTAAGGTCCGGATTCGAACCCACATCGAAAGTCACCTGCATAGTCATCGAGCCGTCGTTGGCCGAAGTAGTCTGCATATAGAGCATATCGCTCACACCCATAACGCTTTGTGCAATAGGTGTTGCCACCGCATTATTCACCGTCTCGGCATCGGCACCCATATAGGTAGCCGTAACCTCCACTACGGGCGGCGTTATATCGGGATACTGCTCTATCGAGAGGCGAAAGAGCGACACTACGCCAAGCAACACCGTGGCCACAGCGAGCGATATGGCGAATATCGGGCGGTCGATAAATAGTCGATTATTCATTGCTGCGACCCTTTGAAGGTATTATACGTTGATTGTTTCGCAGCCGCTCGGCCCCTATGAGTGCGATATGCTCACCCGCCGCCAGCCCTTCGAGGATTATGCGGCGATTGCCTAACACCTCTCCCGCCACCACACGGCGGTACTCGACCGTGCTATCCGGGCGACACACCCACACGTTGCTCACACCCTGCCGCGATGCAATGGCCGTAATAGGCACCACCACACACTCGCTACCACGCCCTACATTGGCCTCCACTCGTGCAAATTGCCCCGCTTTGAGCGCATATTCGGGATTCGGGAAACCGACTACAATAACCATCGCGCCCATATCATTCGGCACGCTCGACCTTGTAAACTTATAGAAGCCGCGGTGTGGATACTCCGAGCCATCGGCCTTATACAGGCGTATGTTGGTCAAAAGGTCACGATTATCGTATGTCAGGCTTGTGCGCCCCGACGAGGCAAGATAGCGACGCATAGGTATCGCCACATCGACCGCCACGGTATCAATATTCTGAATGGTTGTCAGCGTCGCAAATCGCGTTCCCGGGCCCACATAGTCGCCTATATGCGCCGCCGAGGTCGATATGATACCATCGATAGGCGAGTATATGCGCGTATAGCCTACGGCGAGCGAGGCGTTCACAAGTTGCTGTTCGGCCGACTGCACCGCCGCCTTGGCCGCTTCGTATGAGGCGGTATATTGGTCGAGCTGCGCGCGGCTGATGGCATTGATAGCAGCCAACGGCACCGCACGGTCGTAGCTGTTCTTCGCCTCTACGACCTTTGCTCGCGCCGAGGCAAGAGCCGCCTTGGCCGATAGCTGTGCGGCCCGCTGCTCGGCACCATCGAGCGTAAATATCAGCTCTCCGCGTCGCACGGGCATTCCGTTGTCGAACAACGACGATGCGAGAAATCCCTGCACTCGCGGCTGTATCACCGCCTCGAAGTTGGCCGCAATGCTCCCTATGAAGCGTTGCCTGTCGGCAATGAATTGCCGCTCCACCTCAACGATTGCTACCCGTGGAGTCTCGACCTTTGGTGCTGCATGATGACACGAAATCACAAGAGGCGAAATCGAAATAAATGCAGCTACGACTATTTGACGTATCATACTACTAATTATATAATTATGGTATCCGCTCCGTTTATTCGGGAGTCTTCGAGAGGGTATTCTCGCAAAAAACATACCTCGAAGCGTTCAAAAAGATGCATAAATACATAAAATCAAAACTTTATGTGAAAAATATTTGCATATTCGAAAAAAGGTTGCTACATTTGTTTCCACAAACCAAAAACTAATTAAAATTACGGTTATGAAAGCACTTTTAGAGAATGTAAATGCACAGATCGCATTGTTCCAGGCAAACGCTGCCGCTCAGGTAGAGAAGAACAACAAGGCTGCCGGCACTCGTGCCCGCAAGGCTGCTTTGGAGCTCACGAAGCTTCTCAAGGAGTTCCGCAAGGTTTCGGTTGCTGAGGCTAACAAGAAATAAGCGAGAAAGCATTTAGCAGAAAGAGGGCTGTCCGACCAATAGGTTGCGACAGCCCTCTGCATTATTTATATTTGAAGTTATATCCGACTAAAATGCCTCGCCGAGCGAAAATACAAGTCCATGAACAAGGCCTCCGGAGAGGCGACTGCCAAAGCCGTAATCGAGGCGCACGACAACCATCGGATTGAGTTCGAAGCGCACACCGAGTCCGTAGCTCGGCAGAGTGTTCTTCCACACAAAGGAGTTCGAGAAGAGATTTGCGGCTCCTCCCCACGCTACAACTCCAAACTGCTTCCAGAGGCGTTGGCGCACCTCGGCCTGCACCATCACCGCATTGCGGTCGAGAAATCGCCCTTCGTAGTAGCCGCGCATACGACTTGCACCACCAAGCGTAGGGTAGAGTTGCCAAGGTGTCGAACCATCGTTGTACTCGCCATATAGATCCACCGCAAGTACTGCATCGCGCCACAACGGCTGAAACATATCGAGCGTAAGCGATGCTCCATAAGAGGTCGAGTGGGCGTTACCCAGAGGCTCCGGACGCACATCCCCACGCAGAGCGAGATATATGCCTCGACGCGCCGACACCTTGCTGTCGCGTGAGTCATACTCCGCGAGAAGGGAGAGTGTTGTTGCCACAATAGAGGGATTGCGACCATCCAATAGATGCTCCATTTCGGGTTTCACTTTACGCGAATCGACATAATCGAAAGAGGCTGCTGAGCCCACATACAGCGACTTGAAGAATCGGTGCACATAACGCAACCCAATACGATAATTGTTAGCGATATAGGACGTTGACACATTGCTAACCGCCGCATCGTAGCCTATACCCCAGAAGCGGGTTGGCAAGGCTCCAACATCGACTCTGCAATCGAGACGGTTGCGATTCTCTCGGAATATATTCTCGGATGTCACACCCACACGATAGTGACCGGTAATCGAAACATTGGCGTATATAGACAAGCGCGACGGCGGAATATTGCGCGTCTGCCTATCTAGGCGGTAGAGTCCGACGGCCGCAAGGGCAAGCCCCACGCTCGTCGAGGGGGTATAGTAGATTGTCGGCACGACCGAGAAGTCAATCTTCTGCTCGAAGCTGCGGTCGATGGCCATCTCGTAGATGTAGCGCGCAAAGCCGCGAGGCGATGATTGCGACTGCACGGGAGTTATAGTGATTGGCGTATATTTATAATCGAGAGTATCCCTGCCATCGACAGGGATACTCATCCTCTTCGCACCTGCCACAAGTGGCAGAATCATGAGGGCAACAAATATGGCTATACGCCTCGCCATAAACTATTTAGCGATACTGCTCTATGAACTTATAGAACTCCTCTTTGCCCTCCGGCGTAATCTCATCCTTGCGGAAATAGACAACCTCACCCTGCTTGTTCACCACAATCATGGCAAATGCGCCGTCGCAGTCGCCAAGGCCCCACTGCTTCACCATCTCGCCCGTCTGGTCATCGAGCGAGAGAGCACCGCTCTTCTCGCAACGCTTACGCGCCATATTGCGAATAAGGCCCTTTGGGAGCTTCGTTGCCGAGGTGTTAATCACGCCAAAGCCCACGATATTCGGGCCCGAGCAGCGCTTGTTCTCCTCTATCTCCGACGAGAAGTCCTTCGTAGTATTCTTGCCGATATAGGCATCCGGATCGACGTAGAAGATAAAGAGATTCTTCTCACCCCAATACGGGAGCTGCGCAGGCTTGCCCTCCATATCACAAATCGTCACATTCTTTACCTTGCGAGCAGGGGTAAGTGGTTGAGCCTCCGCCGACAGCGCAACGCCGCACAGAACGGCTGCCAATGCAAAAAATTTAATTTTCATAGCTTTGTTTTTCAATATTTACGACGCAAATATACAAATTTTTCGTTATTCGGCAACTCTTTGCCGCCTCGCGTCAAACATCCATACGGCGACGCGCAACGCGACTATCGAGGGCATATCGGCCACCTCCCGCAATCGTAAGAAAGAGATATATGGCGATATAGAGAGCCTGCCGCTCGATGCCCACGCGCCCGAGACTGCCGAATATCACAAACGCCTCGACAAACATTCCGAGCGACATAATGAAGGCCGCAAAGCGCGTTCCAAAGCCTATCATAATCATCACGGCAAAGAGCGATTCGAGCGACGTGAAGATTACAAACGTGGCAATCGTATTATCGAAGAGCAAGGCGGGGTATCCGTCTATTATAAAGTTGTAGGTCTGCAACTTACCGATGACATGCAGTGCAATCAGCGCACCCACATAGAGTCGCAAAACAAGTATTGCCCGGTCGATATGGCGATATTCGCGGATGACCTCCAAAAGTTTCGTTTTCATAGCACTCATCGTCGGTGCAAAAGGCGTTCCAAAACCTCTTTGGGCGCGAGCGTACGCGCCAGTGTTGACAAGGGTGTCGAAAGATTGTTAATAAGTACGACTACAGAAAGTTTGGTGCTTCGACGCACAAACACTATCTTTGGGCTTCGGAAAGCAACAAAATTCACACATTTCACTAATGAAAAAAGTAGATGTAGTCCTCGGCCTTCAATGGGGTGACGAGGGTAAAGGGAAGGTGGTCGATGTATTGACCCCGAATTACAAAGCCATAGCCCGTTTTCAGGGCGGTCCGAATGCCGGCCACTCGCTGCACTTCGACGGCGACAGCTTCGTGCTTCACACCGTTCCGTCGGGCATATTCCGCGACGGCTCGATTAATATCATTGGCAACGGCGTCGTTATCTACCCCGTGATTCTCGCCGAGGAGATCGCACAAATCGAGGCCAAGGGTGTAGATGTAGCTTCGCGTATGCTTATCTCGAAGCGTGCCCACCTGATTCTCCCTACGCACCGCGCTCTCGACGCTGCGAGCGAAGCCGCCAAGGGCAAGACCAAGATTGGTTCGACACTAAAGGGTATTGGCCCTGCATATATGGACAAGACAGGCCGCAACGGTCTGCGCGTCGGTGATATTCTGCAACCTGACTTTGCCGAGCGTTACGAAACACTGAAGGCCAAGCACACCGAGATGCTTGCCCAATACACCTATCAATACGACATTTCGGCATACGAGAAGGAGTGGTTCCGCGGCATCGAGGTCATGCGCCGCTTCCGCTTCGTAGATAGCGAGCAGCTCGTAAACGACTACCTCAAGGAGGACGTGTCGATTCTCGCCGAGGGTGCGCAGGGTTCGCTCCTCGACATCGACTTCGGAACATATCCGTTTGTCACCTCGTCGAACACGCTCTGTGCGGGTGTCTGCACGGGCCTCGGCGTAGCTCCTACGCGCATTGGCGAGGTGTTCGGCATATTCAAGGCCTACTGTACGCGTGTCGGCAGCGGCCCATTCCCTACGGAGCTCTTCGACTCGACGGGCGAGTGCCTCCGCTCGGTAGGCAACGAGTTTGGCGCAACGACAGGTCGTCCTCGTCGCTGCGGCTGGCTCGACCTTGTAGCGTTGAAGTACGCAGTGATGATGAACGGCGTAACGGCGCTTATTATGATGAAGTCTGACGTACTGAACGACTTCTCGACCATCAAGGTGGCCGTAGGCTATGAGGTTGGCGGCAAGCAGCTCGACTACTTCCCTTACGAGTGCTCCGACGAGGTAGTACCTATCTACAAGGAGTTCGAGGGCTGGAATTGCGACATCTGCAACGTGCGCAACTACGACGAGTTCCCACAGCAGTTCAAGGACTATGTGGCCTTTATCGAGGCCGAGACCGGCGTTCCTGTAAAGATTATCTCGGTAGGCCCGGATCGCGACGAGACCATCGTGCGATAGGCTCGACTATCTACCATTACAATAAGAGGGGCTGTCCAACAAATGTGTTGCGATAGCCCCTCTCGTTTGAAATTATATCCCTAAAAAAACTGCCTGACTCGGTTTGAGTCAGGCAGCCTTACAGCCAGCAAACGAACACGCGCTACCATGCAAAGAGAGGGTAGTCGGCCATCAGGGTATTTACATCCTTGCGCACGGCGGCGATATTCGCCTCATTCTCAGCATCCGAAAGCACGCGATCGATAAGCTCGGCAACGTACTCCATCTTATCCTCCTTCAAACCGCGGGTTGTAATTGCCGGAGTTCCGAAGCGCAAGCCCGAGGTCTGGAAGGCCGAGCGCGAGTCGAATGGTACCATATTCTTGTTGGTTGTTATGTCTGCTGCCACGAGAGCCTTCTCGGCAACCTTTCCCGTCAGCTCCGGAAACTTGGTGCGCAAATCAACCAAAATCAGGTGGTTATCCGTACCGCCCGACACAATCTTATAGCCGCGGGCCGTCAGAGCAGCCGACAGAGCCTTCGAGTTGCGCACAACCTGCTGCTGATACTCCTTGTACTCCGGCGTCAGAGCCTCACCAAAGGCCACAGCCTTGGCTGCAATAACGTGCTCAAGCGGGCCACCCTGAATACCAGGGAATACGGCCGAGTTGAGAATCTGCGACATCTTCTTCACAACACCCTTCGGCGTGGTCAACCCCCACGGATTATCGAAATCCTTGCCGAGCAGAATAATGCCGCCACGAGGACCACGCAGCGTCTTGTGCGTAGTCGAGGTGACGATATGGGCATACTGCACAGGGTTTTCGAGCAGACCGGCCGCAATAAGGCCTGCCGTGTGCGCCATATCGATCATCAGCAGCGCACCCACCTTGTCGGCAATCTCGCGCATACGCTTATAGTCCCACTCGCGCGAATAGGCCGAAGCGCCACCCACGATAAGTTTTGGTTTGCACTCCAAAGCCTTCTGCTCCATCTCGTCGTAATCAACGCGACCATCCTCCTCGCGCACCGAGTAGCTCACGGCATTGAAGTACGTGCCCGACATATTGACTGCCGAGCCATGCGAGAGGTGACCTCCGTGCGAGAGGTTCAGTCCAAGGAACGTATCTCCCGGCTTCAACACCGCAAAGAACACGGCCATATTGGCCTGCGCACCGGAGTGAGGCTGCACGTTGGCATACTCGGCACCATAAATCTTGCAGAGACGCTCGATAGCGAGACTCTCCACCTTATCAACCATCTCGCAGCCACCATAATAGCGAGCCGCAGGGTAGCCCTCGGCATACTTGTTCGTCAAAACCGAACCCATAGCCTCCATAACCTGTGGCGAAACGAAATTCTCCGAAGCGATAAGCTCGATGCCTCGCATCTGACGCTCGCGCTCTTCGACAATAAGGTCGAAAATTTGGGTATCCTTTTTCATAATTCAGTATATTGGTCTAAAAATCAACTCATTAACACTTGGTCAAAAGAGCTTCATGCCCCTTGTGGAAGACAAAGATACAACGATTTTCAAATAAAATTCATATATTTGTGCCGAAACTTATAAACAAATTGTTTGTATGAAGCTACTCGAAGGTAAAATTGCCCTTATCACGGGCGGCTCGCGCGGTATAGGTCGCGCCGTGGCACTACGCCTTGCCGAGGCCGGAGCCGACATTGCTTTCACCTATCGCAAGGGGTGCGAGGAGGCAGCCGAAGTCGTTGCGGCAATCGAGGCTACGGGCCGTCGTGCAAAGAGTTATATGTCTGACGCTGCCGATTTTGCAGCAGCCGAGGAGGTTGTACGCGATGTTGTAGCCACGTTTGGTCGCATAGATATATTGGTCAATAACGCAGGTGTCACGAAGGACGCACTGATGATGCGTATGTCGGAGCACAATTGGGATACGGTGATCAATGTCAATCTCAAATCGGCATTCAACTACACGCACGCCGTCGTGCCGCTCATGGCCCGCCAGCGCGGAGGCTCTATCATAAACATGAGTTCGGTAGTAGGCATAAGCGGCAATGCCGGCCAATGCAACTACGCTGCATCGAAGGGTGGCCTTATAGCCATGGCCAAGTCTATAGCCAAGGAGATGGGTTCACGAGGCATTCGCGCAAACTGCATCGCACCCGGATTTATCGAGTCGGATATGACGGCGGCACTCAGCGAGGAGACTCGCGCCGCGTGGAGCAAAAACATTCCGCTCGGCCGTTTCGGCGAACCCGATGACGTGGCAAACGTCGCACTCTTCCTCGCCAGCGATCTCTCGTCGTACATCACCGGTCAGACGATTCACTGCTGCGGAGGCATGACAATGTAGCACACATAGGCAGAGGTCGCAAAATGCGGCCTCTGTTTTATTTACGGATATGTCTAAAACTTTTTAATAACTTTTGAAGAGGATATTGCAACTATCCTTTCGGTTTCATACCTTTGTGGCATAATAAACCCAAAAACTCTATATATAATAATGGTAAAGATTGGTACGCCGATGACTACGGTCGGCAAAAAGGCTATCCTTTGCGGCTCGGGCGAGTTGGGAAAGGAGATTGCAATCGAGTTGCAACGATATGGCATTGAGGTCATTGCGTTGGATCGCTACGAGAACGCTCCCGCTATGCAGGTAGCACATCGCAGCTACACACTCTCGATGCTCGATGGCGACGCTCTGCGCGAGATTATCGAGCGCGAGAAGCCCGATTACATCATCCCCGAGGTGGAGGCTATCGCCACGCCTACGCTCGTAGCCCTCGAGAAGGAGGGTTTCCGCGTAACGCCTACGGCCAACGCCGCGTGGCTCACAATGAACCGCGAAGGCATCCGTCGCCTTGCTGCCGAGGAGTGCGGCATACCTACTACGGCATATCGCTTTGCCGACACACGCGAGGAGTTCGAGGCCGCAGTTGCCGAGATTGGTATTCCGTGTGTCGTAAAGCCTATTATGAGTTCGTCTGGCCACGGCCAATCGACCGTAAAGTGTGAGGCCGATATCGAGCGCTCGTGGCAGATTGCGCAGGAGGGTGGCCGCGCAGGCGCAGGCCGTGTTATCGTTGAGCGTTTCGTGGATTTCGACTACGAGATTACGCTCCTCACCGTGCGCCACAGCGGAGGCACCACGCTCTTGGAGCCTATCGGACACCATCAGGTCGATGGCGACTACCGCGAGTCGTGGCAGCCACAGCCTATGTCGGCACTCGCCAAGCAGCGCGCGCATGATATCGCCGTGCGTATCACTGACGCGCTGGGTGGTTGGGGCATCTTCGGCGTCGAGATGTTCATCAAGGGTGACGACGTGATTTTCAGCGAGGTATCGCCACGCCCACACGATACGGGTATGGTGACGATGATCTCGCAAGATTTGTCGGAGTTTGCGCTCCATGCACGCGCCTTGGTAGGCCTTCCTATCCCTTCGGTACGCTTCTTCGGCCCAAGCGCCTCGAAGGCTATCGTTGTCGAGGGCGATACCAACCGTGTAGAGTTCGAGAATCTCGACGGGGTGCTCGCCGAGGAGGGCGTACAGATACGTCTGTTCGGCAAGCCGGAGGTGCGCGGACACCGTCGCTACGGCGTGATCTTAGCCACCGATCAGACCATAGAGGCAGCATTGGAGAAAGCAGAACGCGCATACGCGAAGCTCGGTGTAAAGATTTTGCCACGCGAGTAGCACTTTTTTGTCCGTTTTACTTTGTAAATTGCGACAAAATAACTAATTTTGCGCTTAAATAGAGAGTAGGGTAATATGATTACGGCTTATCGCAACACGAAAGGGTGCCCGACTGCGGGCTATGCGAGCGCAATTGTCGCCCCGCAGCCCTTGTTGTCTGACAGCCGTCTCCTCTATTCTATCACTGTTTTGACACATTAACTATTATCGGGCGACCTGCGAGGGTCGCCTGTTTTGTAATATGAGCATGAAGAAGTTGCTAATCAAGGGGGGAACCGTAGTCGGTGAGGGCAGAAGTCTTGCGGCCGACGTGCTTGTGGCCGACGGCGTTATCGCCGCCATTGGCGAGTCGCTCACGCCCGATGAGGCGACCGAAGTAGTTGATGCTGAGGGTTGCATTGTCTGCTACGGCTTGGCCGACGTGCATGTTCATCTGCGCGAGCCAGGCTACTCTGCAAAGGAGACCATCACCTCCGGCACACGCGCGGCAGCACACGGCGGAGTCACGACCGTATGCTCGATGCCTAACCTTCAACCGGCACCCGATGCACCCGAGACTATCGCCATCGAGCAGCAGATGATAGACAAGCAGGCCGTCATCGAAGTGCGCCCTTTTGCAACAATATCTTCGTGCCGTGCAGGTCGTGAGTTGACAGATGTTGAGGCTCTGCGCAGCCTATCGGTAGGTTACTCCGACGATGGTAACGGCATACAGAGCGAGCCTTTGATGCGCGAAGCTATGCGCCGTATCGCTGCGGTGGATGGCATCATCGCCGCTCACTGTGAGGACGACTCGCTGCTGCACGCAGGCTACATACACGATGGCGAATACGCGCATGCACACGGCCATAAGGGCATCTGCTCCGAGAGCGAGTGGGGCCCTATCAAGCGTGATGTGAAGCTCGCCGAAGAGCTGGGTTGTCGCTACCATGTCTGCCACATCTCGACCGAGGAGAGTGTGAATATTATCCGCGAGGCAAAGGCGACGTGCAGCCATATATCGTGCGAGACTGCACCGCACTATCTTGTGCTCTGCGACGAGGATTTGCGCGAGGAGGGGTGTTTCAAGATGAATCCACCGCTTCGTGCTGCCGAGGACAGAGCTGCCCTTATCGAGGGTATCAAGGATGGCACCATCGAGGTTATCGCCACCGACCATGCGCCTCACACAGCCGAGGAGAAGTCGCGTGGACTGAAGGGTAGTGCGATGGGCATCGTGGGTATCGAGACCTCATTTGCCATCTGCTATACACACCTTGTGCGCAAGGGGGTAATCTCCATCGAGAAGCTCGTGGAACTTATGTCCGAGAATCCGCGCCGCATCTTCCGCCTCGGAGGTGCAATGCGCGTAGGCGAGCGTGCTGACATCGCCGTATTCGATACGCAAGAGCCATACACGATTGACTCGTCGGAGTTTCTATCGATGGGTAAGGCTACGCCTTTCGAGGGCTACAAGGTCTATGGTCGTTGCCGACTAACCCTCTTCAATGGCGAGAAAGTTTGGAGTGAAAACAAATAACAACAAAATATAGAACAATGAAACAACCCGACAAAAAATTAGTTTTGGAGAGCGGCCAAGAGTTCTATGGCTACGGTTTCGGTGCCGACACACAGGCGGTATGCGAGATTGTATTCAATACGTCGATGGCCGGTTATCAGGAAATCCTCTCGAATCCTGCCTGCACAAATCAGATTGTCGTGATGACTTATCCGACAATCGGCAACTACGGCATCACGGACGAGGATTTCGAGGCCCGCAACCTCACTATCGGAGGCTTGGTAGTCCGTGAGGATTGCGAAACGCCGAGCAACTTCCGCTACACGAAGACCATCTCGGAGTTGATGGAGGAGTACTCGATTCCGGGCATCAGCGGCGTAGATACGCGAATGCTCACCCGCATCATCCGCGACTCGAAGAGCTGTCGTGCAGCTATCGTATCGGCCGATATGCCAAAGGAGGAGGCCTTGGCACTCATCGCCTCGACTCCCGAGGAGCACAACGCCGTGGAGCGCGTAAGCTGCAAGAAGCGTTGGTACTCGCGCACGCCAAACCACCTCTACGACGTGGTGTTGGTTGATTGCGGTGCGAAGCTCAACCTGGTGCGTATGCTCAACAAGCGCGGTTGCAACGTAGTGATTGTGCCATTCAACACCTCGGCCGAGGAGATTTTGGCCTTCAACCCTCACGGCATTCTCGTATCAAATGGCCCGGGTGCTCCGGCAGATGTTCCTGCAGTTGTAGAGCTTATTAAGACTCTGCGCGGCAAGCTTCCAATCTTCGGTATCGGTCTCGGCCATCAGCTTACCGCTCTGGCCTATGGCGCGAAGGTGTCGCAGATTGAAGGCGTCCATCGCGGCGGCGGTCACCCTGTCCGCAACTTGGAGAGTGGCAAGATTGAGATTACCGCCCAGGGCTCGCTCTACTTCGTCGATGAGAAGTCGCTCGAAGCAACTCCTCTGGCCGTCACCCACCGCAGCGTAATCAACAATACGGTCGAGGGTGTCGAGTGCAAGACGGAGAGAACCTTCTCGGTACAGTACAATCCGGAGTCGGCTCCGGGAGCGCAGGACAGCGCATATCTTTTCGATAAATTCATTAAACTGATGGAGGAGAATCACAATGCCTAAAAGAACAGATATAAAGAAAGTTATGGTTATCGGCTCCGGCCCAATTGTCATTGGCCAGGCTGCCGAGTTCGACTATGCAGGTACGCAGGCGTGCCTTGCGCTCAAGGAGGAGGGCTACGAGGTTATCCTCGTGAACTCGAAC
>JAFVRC010000021.1 GCA_017504485.1 Alistipes sp.
GATAGCCCTCACGGTCGGCCTGACGGCTCATAGCCAGATACATACCCACCTCTGTACACTCGCCTACAAAGTGATTGTTGAGTCCTTCGAGCAACTCGGGGCTCGAACCCTTGCCATCGCCCAACTTGTGCTCAGTGACAAACTGCAAATCGCCCTCGGCCTCCTCGACCTCTACGAACTTCTCCGCCGGAACTTTGCACAACGGGCAACGCTCGGGTGCCTCATTTCCCTCATGAATATAACCACATACGGTACAACGCCATTTCTTTGCCATAATCTTAAATCTTTTTTTATAGGTTTATACTTGTTTTATCTGTTTGCTACTGCAAAGATACGAAACCTTCGGCATAGATGCAAATCATAAATTTTTATCGCACCATAAGCACAACTTATAAACGCACCCGTTGCGCCAACAGATGCTCGACAAGTCCCACATCGGTACAATCTTTCAGCACTACGCGCTTCTCGCCGTCAAGCAGGTAGAGCGACGGTATAGCACGTAAATCGTAGCTCTCCGTGCGTCGCAGAGTGCAGCCACGGTCGATGGCATTTATCCATTCGCGCGGTATCTCGGAACTATGGCTCTGCCACGCCTCCAAATCCTCATCGGGATAGAGTGCAAGCAGCGTGAGCCTCCGCTCCTTCAACATCGCGGCAATTAGCGGCGAGCGTTGCAGGGCGGCCGATATATCGCGACACATAGCGCATCCCGGATTGTGAAAGTAGATTAGCGTATAGTCGCTCTTCAGGTCGTAGAGCGAGTGGCAGTTATTGTCGGCAAGGGTGTAGAGTATATCGTTGGCCGCACGCCCCACGCGGTTTTGCGAGGCGAGGCGCAGATCATACTCGGGTGCAAGCTTCTCGTAGCGGTCGTAGTGCGGCGAAGCCACAAGGGCTTCGAGTACGGGGATATAGAGTTCATCGCTCCGCAGGGGCGAATTGGGGTCATGCAACACCCGCTCGGCCAACATAGCGAAGTAGTCGGTCATCGGCCGCGATATCGCAGCACGCTGCATAAGGCGGCGTATAGGCTCACCATTCTCTGGCCCAACCAGCTCTCCGACGTATGTGGCATAGGCACGGAGCATCTGCATTGTATCGAGCGAGGCAAGGCGCAACGTATCGGCAAAGTCGAAGTTATCCCAATAGTGCTCGAGCATATAGTCGCGTACGGCATCGGGGGATATATGTCGCGGAACGACGGGCACACGAAACTCGCTCCGTGCCACGGACAACGGCTCGGCCTTACGTTCCTTCGACTTCAGGGAGCAAGCCGCTGTGGTCAGCGCGAGGATAAGTATAAAAAACAGATGCTTCATAGTGCAAATATACAAAATTTTCGTCACCCGCAACACACGCGCCTCACTCCGTTTGGCTCAATTATTGCGCAAGCAGGGCGATAGTGTAACACCAATCAAAAAAAACGATAGAACTATGGACACATCTAACAAAAAGGGGTTCCGTCTCTCGGTGATGACCCTCGCAATTATGAACGTGACCGCCGTGGTTAGTCTGCGTGGCTTGGCAGCCGAGTCGGTCTATGGCCTCTCGTCAGCCTTCTACTACCTATTCGCCGCGGTGGTATTTCTCGTGCCTACGGCTCTCGTGGCGGCCGAACTTGCGGCGATGTTCTCCGACAAGCAGGGCGGAGTATTTCGCTGGGTGGGTGAGGCTTTCGGTGCGCGTGCCGGCTTTGTGGCGATATTTCTGCAATGGATACAATCGACCATTTGGTACCCCACGGTCCTCACCTTTGGCGCCGTGTCAATCGCCTTTATAGGCATGGATCAAACGCACGATATGGCCCTCGCCTCGAACAAGATGTTCACGCTGGCCGTAGTGTTGGCCATCTATTGGATAGCCACCTTCATATCGCTCAAAGGTCTCGGCTGGGTGGGCAAAATCAGCAAGTGGGGCGGACTCATCGGCACCATCATCCCTGCCGCACTGCTCATCATCCTCGGCATAGCCTACCTCTCGACGGGCGGCCACAACAATATGAATATGTCGGCCGGTTGGCTTCCCGACCTCGGCAACTTCGACAATCTGGTGCTCGCCAGCGGCATATTCCTCTTCTACGCGGGTATGGAGATGATGGGCGTACACGTTATGGAGGTCGATAATCCGAGTCGCAACTACCCGAAAGCGATACTTCTCGGCTCGCTCGTCACGGTACTCATCTTCATCTTCGGCACCTTCTCGCTAGGCTTCATCATTCCGGCCAAGGATGTCAATCTCACGCAGTCGCTGCTCATAGGCTTCGACCGCTACTTCGACTACTTCAAGGCTTCGTGGGCCTCGCCTGTGCTCGCCATAGCCCTGATGTTCGGCGTCTTGGCCGGTGTGCTGACGTGGGTTGCAGGTCCATCGAAGGGTATCTTCACCGTGGGCAAGGCTGGCTATCTGCCACCATTCTTCCAGCGCACAAACCAGAATGGCGTGCAGCGCAACATCCTGCTCGTGCAGGGAGCCATCGTCACACTTCTCTCGTTGCTCTTCGTGGTTATGCCATCGGTGCAGTCCTTCTATCAGATACTCTCGCAACTGACCGCTATGCTATACCTTATTATGTATATGATGATGTTCGCCTCGGCCATCGTGCTACGCTACCGTCTTTCGAAGACCGAGCGTCCGTTCCGCCTCGGAGGCAACTTCACGATGTGGCTTATTGCCGGAGTCGGTTTCCTCGGCTCGCTGCTCGCCTTCGTATTGAGTTTCATACCGCCCGCACAGATTGCCACGGGCAGCAAGAGCGTATGGTTCTCGATTCTCATCGGCGGGGGCATTGTAATGATTGCCCTACCACTGATTATCTACGCGTTACGTCGTCCATCGTGGCTCAGCAAGGATGCGACCGATGCCTTTGCCCCCTTCTCGTGGGAGCAAACCAAATAGACACGAAGAGGGGCTGTCCAACAATGTGTTGCGACAGCCCCTTGTGTTTGACGCACGACCACTATTAGAGCAGCGCGTCAATCTTGGCCTTCAAATCGGCCTTCGAAATTGCACCAACGTGCTTATCGACCTGCTCGCCATTCTTCAGAAAGACGATGGTAGGGATATTGCGCACGCGGTATGCAGCCGTGATATCGTCGCACGAATCGACATCACACTTGCCGATATTCACGCGGTCGCCATACTCCTCGGCCAACTCCTCGATGATTGGCGATACCATGCGGCAAGGGCCGCACCACTCTGCCCAAAAGTCAATAACCAAAGGCTTCGACTCTGCCAAGAGAGCCTCATAATTCTCGTTGTTGATTGTAAGTGCCATAATGCTTTGTGTGTTTTATAGGTTTAAGAAAAAATTAGTTTATCACATATTTCAACTTCGACTCGACAAGGTAGTCCGACAGCTCCTTCGTGAGCGACACCTTATACTTACGCGAGTGCATATCCACCGAGACACCCTCGGTCGGATCGACGATCGTAATCTTCAACGTCGCCTTACCCTTTGAGCGCTTCACCACACCGAGCAGTCGCTCGATAAATTCATGGTCGAGTTGGTGCGTTGCTACCGAGATGTGGAGGCTGCGCATCCCCTCACTCACCTCGTTGAGTTGCGTGATTGATGACACGCGGAGATTGACCTTCTGCGTATATCGATTACGCTCCACGCGACCACGCACAAGCAGGTAGTAGTCGTTGAACATCTTCGGGCGGTGAGTCTCGTACTCCTTGCGGTAGAACTTAAACTCGTGCATGCCCGAGTAATCCTCGAGCACCATCGAGCCTGCACTCTCGTTGTTCGCCATCGTAAACTGCTTGGTCGAGGTGACCACTCCGGCCACGGTAATCTCCTTACCCTCCAGGTTGTCGAGATTCTTGAGATCCGCGAGTGAAGCGTTGCAGTAGCTCTGTATAATCACCTTGTAGTCGTCGAGCGGATGCGATGATAGATAGAGGCCCAGAACGCCCTTCTCGGCATTGAGCATCGCAAGGTTGCTCATCACCTCACCTGCGGCAGGCTGCGGCCGCTGTATATCAACGTGGCCCTCATCGCCGCCGAAGAGGCTCTGCTGGGCATTATTCTTCTCCTGCTGGAATCGTTGTCCATAGCGCAGCAGTGCATCAATAAGCGTACCACCGGCCATCGAGTCGCGTGCGTCGGGCACAAAGAGTTTGCAGCGGTGGAAGTCGAGCAACGAATCGAGCGCACCACCATAGGCAAGGCTCTCGAAACACTTGCGGTTGATGACCGAGAAGTTTATACGCTCGACAAAGTCGTAGATATCCTTGAAGCGACCTCCACGCTCACGCTCGGCAATCATCGACGTTACGGCGCCCTCACCCACACCCTTGATGGCTGCCAGACCGAAGCGCACGTCGCCGTTCTTGTTCGACGAGAATCGCAGCAACGACTCATTGACATCAGGCGGCAGAACGCTGATATCCATCTGTCGGCACTCGCTCATATAGAGCTCCAACTTCTCGATACTATTGAGATTTGAACTGAGCAGGGCTGCCATATACTCCGACGGATAGTTGGCCTTCAGATAGGCGGTTTGATAGGCCACCCACGAGTAGCAGGTTGCGTGCGACTTATTGAAGGCATAGGAGGCGAACTTCTCCCAATCGGCCCATATTTTGCCGAGCACCTTGCGGTCGTGGCCATTCTCGGCACCACCCTTCAGGAACTTCGGCTTGAGCTCGTCGAGCTTCTCCTTAATCTTCTTACCCATCGCCTTACGGAGCGTATCGGCCTCACCGCGCGTGAAGTTGCCGAGCAGACGCGAGAGAAGCATCACCTGCTCCTGATAGACCGTAATGCCGTAAGTATCTTTCAGGTACTTCTCCATCACCGGAATATCGTACTCGATAGGCTTACGCCCCTGCTTGCGGTCAATAAAGTCCGGAATATAGTCCATCGGGCCCGGGCGATAGAGGGCATTCATCGCAATCAAATCCTCGAACACCGTAGGCTGCAACTCGCGCAGATACTTCTGCATACCGTCGGACTCGAATTGGAAGGTTCCGAGCGTGCGTCCCTCGCAGTAGAGCTTATAGGTCTTTTCATCGTCAATCGGGATATTGTCGATATCGACCTCCACACCCTTCGTATGGCGGATATTCTCCACCGCATCCTTCATAATCGAGAGGTTTTTCAAGCCGAGGAAGTCCATCTTGATAAGTCCCGTATCCTCGATTACCGAGCCCTCGTACTGCGTCACGAGAATCTTCTCGCCCGTCTCCTTGTCATCGGCTGTCGATACCGGCACCCAATCGGTTATATCATCGCGGCAGATGATCGTACCGCAGGCGTGCACACCCGTACCGCGCACATTACCCTCCAACTCACGCGCGTATTTTATCGTGTCGCGCATTATCGGGTCATCCGAATTCTCAGCCTGCTGCAGCTCGGGAACGGCATTTATGGCATTCGTAAGGTTTATCTTCAGCTGCTTATCCTTATCCTTCGGGTCGGTGATGCGGTCGGGCACTAGCTTGCACAGACGATCCGACTCCGGAAGCGGCAACTTCTGTACACGAGCCACATCCTTCAAGGCCATCTTGGTAGCCATCGTACCATAGGTGATGATGTGCGCCACCTTCTCCTTGCCGTACTTCTTGGTCACCCAGTCGAGCACGCGGCCGCGCCCCTCATCATCGAAATCGATATCAATATCGGGCAGCGAGATACGGTCTGGGTTCAGGAATCGCTCGAAGAGCAGGTCGTACTTGATAGGGTCTATCTGCGTAATGCCCAGGCAGTATGCCACAGCCGAGCCGGCAGCCGAGCCACGGCCAGGGCCTACCCACACACCGAGTTCCTCGCGTGCGGCACGGATAAAGTCCTGCACGATAAGGAAGTAACCCGGAAAACCCATTGTCTTCATAATATAGAGTTCGAAGCGCAGACGCTCGGCCACCTCCTCCGAGAGCGGCGTGCCGTAACGCTTTGTCGCGCCCTCCATCGTGAGCTGCGCGAGGTAGTCGGCCTCGAACTTTATGCGGTAGAGTTTGTCGTAGCCTCCGAGTCGCTCAATCTTCTTCTTGGCGGCCTCTTCATCGAGCACCACCTCGCCATTCTCGTTACGCGTAAATTCGTCGAAGAGTTCCTGCTCCGTGATGCGCGAGCGATACTCCTCCTCCGTACCGAACTCGGCAGGAATAGGGAACACCGGCATAATAGGCGCGTGGTCAATAGAGTAACGTTCCACCTTGTCGCATATAGCCACCGTATTTTCGAGAGCCTCGGGCCACTCGGCAAATATAGTTGCCATCTCGGCCGTGGTCTTCATCCACTCCTGCTTCGAGTATAGCATTCGCTTCGGGTCGTCGAGATCCTTGCCCGTGCTCAAACATATCAGGCGATCGTGAGCCTCTGCATCGCTCTCCTCGACGAAATGCACATCGTTGGTACATATTATATTTATGTCGAGTTTGCGAGCCATAGCCACCAAATGCTCATTCACCTTGCGCTGTATATGATATGTCTCGTGGTTAGCGTGCTCGACGGTCGCACGATGGAGCTGCAACTCGATGTAGTAATCCTCACCAAAGAGGTTCTTGAACCACAGAGCCGCCTCCTCGGCTTCCTGCAGTCGCCCCTGCTGTATAAGTTGCGGTAGCTCGCCGCCGAGGCAGGCCGAGCAGCAGATGATACCCTCGTGAAAACGCTCCAAGTCACCACGATCGGTACGCGGACGGTAGTAGTAGCCGTCGGTCCACGCTCGCGAAACGATTTTCAGCAGATTCTTGTAACCCGTTATATTCTTGGCCAAGAGGATAAGGTGATAACCTCCCTGATCTTCCTTGTACGCCTTATCTTTAAGGCTCTTGTCGCCACGGCGCGAAACATACACCTCGCAGCCGACAATAGGCTTGAACGGCGGTGTATTCTCCATCTCGACAATGACCTCACGAGCCTTCACCGCATCAAAGCCGAACTCCTTCTGCATCGCTTCAAGGTCGCCTATCACGGCTGCAAGCGAGGCGAGCTCTCCGGACTGCTCCTCACCAAGTTCAAAATCCTTATCGGCCTTTTTCGCAGCAGCAATCTCGGCATCAATTCGCCCCTTCAACGCACTCTTCTCGGCGAGAAGTGCCGCGAGGTCGCCATGCTCGCTCTGCAACGTGAGCATCTTGTCGAGCAGCTTCTTGAGAGACTTCTCGCGCGAAGCCTTCGCACCATTCACTTTGCCGACATAGTTCATAAACTCCTTGATGGCGAACATATTGCCGTGGTCGGTAATGGCAAGGCCCGGCATGCCGTCCTTGATAGCCTTATCGACAAGCTTTTTGACACTCGCTTGACCATCAAGTATCGAGTACTGGGTGTGAGTATGAAGGTGTACGAAACGACTCATATTGCTGCGGTAGTAGTAGTATTATGGTTCAATGCTGTTGCAAAGATATACTTTTTTTTCACAAAGCCTACGGCTCGGTTATTGTAAGTTATCAACACAGACAACTTTTTTACCAACAACTTTTCCAAAATGGCTATGCAGGTAGATGAGAGAGTGGTAGTTGCTGAGTACAACACCTCGGTAGAGGCCGAAATGGCAAAGAGCATACTCGCTTGTGCGGGAATTGAGGCAACAATCGACAATCAATACACCATACTGCCGGGAACACGCGCACGCCTCATCGTCGCTGCGTCCGACTATCGGCAGGCACTGACACTTCTTCGCCTGCGCGACTAAGCGCCACGTCATATCGCACATCACACCATTTGCCACCATTATTGCGCAACAATGGTGCGAGGTGCCGCTTTTTTTACTACCTTTGTAGCGAAAACCGCAACCAAACTCAAAAAAATTTGAAGCTATGGCCTACAACTTACTGAAAGGTAAAAAAGGAATTATATTCGGTGCGCTCAACGATAACTCTATCGCTTGGAAGGTTGCCGAGCGTGTCGTCGAAGAGGGAGCCGAAATCGTATTGACCAACACCCCTGTTTCGATACGTCTGGGCACCATCAACACCCTCGCCGAGCAGTGCAATTCGATCGTCATACCGGCCGACGCTACGAACGTCGAAGAACTTGAGAATCTTGTAGATAAAGCCCTCGAGCACTTCGGCGGCAAGTTCGACTTTGTGCTACACTCGGTGGGCATGTCGCCCAACGTGCGCAAGGGCCGCGCATACACCGACCTAGACTACTCGTTTATGGACAAGACGCTCGACATCTCGGCCGTCTCGTTCCACAAACTGTTGCAGACGCTCTACAAGCGCGATGCACTGAACGAGTGGGGCTCGGTAGTCGCCCTGTCATACATAGCCGCCGAGCGAGCCTTTGCCGGTTACAGCGATATGGCCGATGCCAAAGCAATGCTGCAATCCATAGCCCGCAATTTCGGCGTGATATATGGCGCAGAGCGCAAGGTGCGCATAAACACCGTGTCGCAGTCGCCAACCCCGACCACCGCAGGGCAAGGCATCAGCGGTATGCAGATGATGTTCGACTTCGCCGACCACATGTCGCCTCTTGGCAACGCCTCGGCCTCGGAGTGTGCAGACTATATCGTCACACTCTTTTCGGACTTCACGCGCAAGGTCACGATGCAGAACCTCTACCACGACGGAGGCTACTCATCAGCAGGCCTTACCGAGCGACTCATAACCGATTATATTGCTCCCAAAGAGTAATCGAAAACAAAGTACAAAAAAAAGCAAAGGGGCCGCTCAACACCTTGTTGAACAGCCCCTTTAACTTTGACAACAACTCACTAAAAGTCGTCGCCATCGACCGTATCGTCCGAGCCATCATCCTGAATCTCGTCGGCCCCTTTCAGTTCGTCGTCGCCGAAGTAGTCCTTGTCGTCATCATCGTCGCGCACATCGTCGATTTTCACGTCGATTTTCACGAGATAGCTAACCTCCTCGGTCTCGAACGGAACGGCATAGAAGAAGTCGCCGTTAGGCTTATCTATACGCATCATAACATCCGAGTATCCAAGGGGATACATTGCTTTAACCTGCTCCTGCAACTCGGCCGGCAGGTTGTTAAAACTGACCACTAATCTCTTTTTCGAATTTGTTGGTGCCATATCTCTCTGTTACCTAAAGCTTTATTATAAAATAACCAGTACACTTCGGGCTTTTGCCTCGAAATTTCGGTGCGAAAGTAATACAAGAAATTATGCGATGCAAATTTATTTATCAACAATTCGACCGAATAGTCATTTTTTGAGGGTAAGCAAGACAAAACAATATTAAAAATCGGTTCAACAGTGCAAAAAAAATATTTTTTCTCGGCCGAGAGTACATTTTACCGCAAAAAATCACTACCTTTATGCGCTATTTGCACGCACGCACACAACGCACGCACAAATTGAATATGAATATCGAACAACATATCGCCACCCTGCGCAAGGCTCTCAACCGCCACAACCGCCTCTACTACGTCGATAATGCGCCCGAGATTTCGGACTTCGACTTCGACCGTATGATGCGCGAGCTGCAGGACTTGGAGGCTGCACATCCCGAATTTGCCGACCCCAACTCGCCAACCGTGCGCGTGGGCAGCGACCGCACCTCCGACTTTGCGAGCGTGGCGCACCGCTACCCTATGCTCTCGCTCTCGAATACCTATTCGATGGAGGAACTGCGCGAATTTGTCGTGCGTGCCGAGAAGGAAGTGGGCGCCGTCGAGATGGTCTGCGAGTTGAAGTTCGATGGTACGGCCATTTCGCTCACATACGAGCACGGCCGCCTTCTGCGTGCCGTAACGCGAGGCGATGGCTCGGTGGGCGACGATGTGACGGCCAACGTGCGCACCATCAGTTCTGTGCCTCTGGTGCTCGAGGGCGATGACTACCCCGACTATTTCGAGATTCGTGGCGAGGTGCTGATGCCTTACGCCTCGTTCGATCGCCTGAATGCAGAGCGCGAGGCTGCCGGCGAGCAGCTCTTCGCCAATCCGCGCAACGCCGCAGCCGGAACGCTCAAGCAGCAGCAGTCGGCCGTTGTAGCACGTCGCGGTCTGGACTGCACGCTCTACCAACTCTCGGGCGATGCGCTACCCTACACCTCGCATTGGCAAACCCTCGAAGCGGCACGCCGCTGGGGCTTCAAGGTGTCGGACAAATCGCGCATCTGCACCACCCTTGCCGAGGTCGAGGAGTATATAGTCTATTGGGACACGGAGCGCAAGTCGCTGCCATTCCCTACCGACGGTATCGTAATCAAGGTAAATGACTTTGCACAGCGTCGCATACTCGGTTTCACGGCCAAGTCGCCACGCTGGGCAGTTGCCTATAAGTTCAAGGCCGAGCAGGCACTGACACGCCTCGTGAGCATCGACTTTCAGGTCGGCCGTACGGGAGCCGTAACCCCTGTTGCGAACCTCGAGCCCGTATTACTTGCCGGCACTGTGGTCAAGCGAGCTACACTCCACAATGCCGAGCAAATCGAACAGCTCGACATACGTATCGGCGATATGGTCTATGTCGAGAAGGGCGGTGAGATTATCCCGAAGATTACGGGCGTAGAGTTCGCGGAACGCACGGCCGACAGCCGACCGTTGGAGTACATCTCCAAGTGTCCGGAGTGCGGCACGCCTCTTGTGCGCTACGAGGGCGAAGCTAAGCACTACTGCCCGAATCAGGGAGGATGCCGTCCGCAGATTCTCGGCCGCATCATCCACTTCATACGCCGCAAGGCTCTCGACATCGACGGCCTTGGCAGCGAGACCGTAGAGCTGTTGCACGAGAGCGGGCTGCTGAACAATATCGCCGACATCTACGACCTGAAGGCGGTAGATTTGGCCGCACTGCCACGCCTCGGCGAGAAGTCGGCCGACAATATTACGCGCAGCATCAACGCCTCGAAGAGCGTACCTTTCGCACGTCTGCTCTTCGGCCTCGGCATACGCTTCGTAGGCGAGACTACGGCCAAGTATATGGCTGCACACTTCAAGAGTCTCGATGCCGTGATGTTCGCCACGAAGGAGCAGCTGCTCGAAACCGAGGAGGTAGGCAACAAGATTGCCGACTCCATCTTGGAGTACTTCGCCGACGAAACCAACCGCGCCATCATCGAGCGTCTTCGCTCCGCAGGGTTGCAATTCGAGGAGGAGGCCAAGGAGCTGCACTCTACCTGCTTGGAGGGCAAGAACATCGTCATCTCGGGCAAGTTTCTTGACCATACACGCGATGAACTAAAAGAGCTTATTGAGCTGCACGGAGGCAAGAATCAATCGGGCGTATCGGCCAATACCGACTTTATCGTGGCAGGCGAAAATATGGGCCCTGCAAAGTTGCAGAAGGCCGAAAAATTGGGAGTAAAAATTCTCTCGGAGAGCGACTTCATAGCGTTGCTTGGCACCGAACAAAGGGGCGAGCAACCGCAACCAAGTGTTGCAGCTGCCGCACCGACCAATAGTGATAATAGACAAGAAGAGGCAATACAAGGAAGCCTTTTTTAAGCAGTTGACAGTATGAACCGAGCATTTTTTCATGGACTTGGCGTAGCACTCGTCACCCCCTTCACCGAGAATGGGGCGATAGATTTTGCAGCGATAGCCCGCATTACGGATAACCTTATCAAGGGAGGCGTAGATTACATCCTCGTACTCGGCACCACGGGCGAGACTCCGACACTCTCGACCGACGAGCGCAAAGCTATTATACGTTTCGTGCGCGACCGCGTTGCCGGCCGAGTGAAGCTGATGGTAGGCATCGGCGGCAACTGCACTCGCGATGTTGTGGCTACACTGCGCGAGTGGGACTTGAGTGGCTACGATGCGGTGCTGAGCGTCAACCCATACTACAACAAGCCAAACCAAGAGGGACTTTATCGCCATTTTAAGGCCGTGGCCGAAGCCTCGTCACTCCCCATTGTGCTCTACAATATTCCGGGCAGGACGGGCGTAAATATGGCGCCCGAGACGGTAGCACGCCTGGCCAACGATTGCGCCAACATCATCGGTATCAAGGAGGCCTCGGGTGACCTGGAGCAGATGGAGCGCATCCGCGAACTCACCGCCGATGATTTTATGCTCATCTCGGGCGATGACGGACTAACGGTCGAGGTTATTAAGCGTGGCGGCGTAGGTGTAATCTCGGTGCTGGCCAATGCCATTCCCGAGGCCACCAAGCAGGTAGTAACATGCGCCTTGCGGGGCGATATTGCGGAGGCCGACAAGAGACTCTGCCGCCTGAACGACATCATCGCCGGGCTCTTCGACGAGGGTAACCCCGTAGGCATAAAGTGTGCTCTCGACGTGCTGAACATCTGCCGCAACACGGTGCGTCTGCCCCTTGCCGAGGCGAGTGCCGCGCTGCGCGAGAGACTCGAAAACGCCATCCGCAAGTACGAAACAGCACAGTAGCTACGTTATACTGCCGCAATTTAGTCAGGTTTAGTTATGAAGATATTGGTTGTAACACTCGCAGCACTGCTCACCCTTGCCCTCCATGGCATAGGCATAGCCCGCACGCCCGATAATGACGCACTCATTGCCGCCATCAGCAACCCAGAATCTCCATACTACTACCCCAACCTGATGCTCCGATACACGGAGGGAGCAAAGCTCTCGCCCGAGGAGTATCACCACCTCTACTATGGCTACGCCTTCACGCCCGACTACAAGCCTTTGGAGAGCAACCCCGGGATGGATCGCGTGCAGGAGATTATGGCGCGTATTTCGATTGACACACCATCGGTTTACGACATCGACGAACTGATTGCCGCGGGCCTTGCGGCTATGGAGCGCGACCCATTCTCACCCACGCTGCTCAACATTATGGCCTACGCCTACGGCACCGCCGGCGACAAGCGACGCGAGCAGGCCTACCACGACCATCTGAACGGCATACTAAGCTGCATTGCGGACTCCGGCACGGGCCTCAAGGAGCGTAACCCGATGCATGTCACGATGTTCTCGCACGCACTAGACCTCATCGCCTCGAAGGGGTGGGAGCACGGCAAGGCACGCATCATCAGTCGCACCGTGGAGTTTGTACCCTTTGCCCGTCCGCACGACAAGGTCAAGGGCTTCTATTTCGATTACAGCCGCGTGTATTGGAACAAGCCCGAGAACTACACCTTCAAGCGTGAGCGCACTTGGCAGTTCAACAACCTCAAACCTCGAGAATACAAATAAAAAACAGATAGACTTATGAAGAGATTTCTCAGCTACACCATCCTCGCACTGACGCTACTACTCGGCGGCACTGCCTGCCAACAGGAGCAACCAAAGGCCTCCTCGGCCGACTTCTCGGTAATCGAGGGTATTTCGAATCGCCAACTGCTCCTCGACGGAGCCGAGGGTGCAATCAAGACCTTCCACATCGAGGCCAAGTGGGATTGGTCGATTCTTCCGACCTCGGGCTTCCTCTGCAATCCGAGCCAAGGCTCTGCGGGTACGAACATTGCCATTCAAGCCACCACGCTCCAAGCCAACAACTCGGCTGACACGGTAGCTCTCAGCGAACTTACCTTCAAACTCCTCAACACGCGCTTTGTAGGTATCGTTGCCTATCAAACTCCGCAGGTCATCATCGACAACAACAGCCGCAGAGTGGTCACCGAAGCTCAATCCGGCTCCACAGTAACCATCAATTTCACCTCCTCGTCGCCCGATGTTGAGGTACGCACAAGCGAGGGTTTGCAGCTCGTCAGCTCTACGCTTATCTCGGGCCGCCGCCATGAGGCAAAAGTGAAGGTATTGCAACGCAATGACACCGCCGAAGAGAGCTTGGCCGGCACCGTATCGTTCTACATCAACGATATCAAGCAGGGTGCTGTGGCCGAGGTATGGCAGGAATCGACCATCAAACTTGACCGCAACAGCGTGCTTCTCTCGGGTTACTCGGGTGCCACGACAAATCTCAACGTCAAGTCGTCATACGACTTCGAGGTGTCGAGTTCATCATCGAATTTCGAGGCCACGAAGATTGGCACCAACACGGTACGCATAACCGCCTTGGTTGACAACACGACGGCCGAGCAGGTACTGCTTGGCACGGTGCGTCTTTCGGTTCCGGAACTCGGCGACTGCCACACCGACATCGAGGTGTACCAACATCCGGCCAATACGCCGCAGACGCTGCTCTTTTACTACATAGGTCGCAGCCTCAGCAGCTACTTCAACACCAATATCGAGAATACGATGCGTGCGCTCTCACAGAACATTCAGCACAACTCTCGTGTACTGATATTCATCCAAAGTTCTGCCACCACCGCCGAGCTCTACGAGTTGCGTTACGACGAGGCGGTTGGCGAGTGTGTCAAGGAACTTGTCAAGGAGTACACCATTCCAGGCAGCTACGTCGAGGGACGACTCACCGCCACGTTGCGCGATATGATAGACTACGCACCTGCCAAGCAGTATGCGCTCATCATCGGCTCGCACGGTAAGGGTTGGATTCCGAAGAGCGCCGACAGTACACTCGCAAGTGTCAAGGCCCTCCGCGAGAGCCTCTGGCAGCAGGTCGAGGGTGCCCTTCCTACACGCCACATCGGTGAGGGCTCGGCTACCATCTTCGATACGACGCAAATAGCTACCGAACTGCAAGCCACGGGCACGACATTCGACTACATACTGCTCGACAACTGCTTCATGTCGAACATCGAGTCGCTCTACGATATGCGTCACACGGCCAAGCAGTTCATCGCTTCGCCAACCGAGGTTATGGCGAGCGGTTTCCCTTACGAGAGCATTCTACCCCTGATGCTCAAAGATGAGGGTACCAGCTACGACCTTGCTGCAATATGCAAGACCTACTATGACTACTACATGGCTCTCTCAGGCACATATCAATCGGCAAGTGTAGCACTTATCAACGCCTCGGAGCTCGATGCCTTGGCCGAGAAGATGAAGGCCGTGAATAGCGCAGAGCGCACTCCTGACTTCACACTCGATGGCGTGCAGGCCTACGACGGCATCGGCACTCGCAACCCGTCGCACGTCTTCTACGATTTGGAGGACTATGTGCGCCAGTCGTGTGCCGACAGCGAGGCGGTGACAGCCTTCAAGGAGCAACTCGCCAAGGCGGTAACGTCGCGCTACCACACCCCAATGTTCTATTCGGCCTACAATGGCGTATTGAACGATATTAACTACTACAGCGGCATCTCGACAAGTGCCTCGGTGGAGGTTTATGCCGACGAATGGGCTAAAACCGAGTGGTACAAGGCAACACACTAAACGAGGCTCAGAATAGACCGCTGCGATGAACAAAGAGATATTCCGCATTGCCGTTCCGAACATCATTTCGAACATATCGGTTCCACTTATGGGACTGATATCCACGGCTATTGTTGGCAATTGGAGTGGCTCGGCGCAGGTTATCGGCTCGCTGGCCGTCGGAGTCTCGATTTTCAACTTCATATATTGGAACTGCTCCTTCGTGCGTATGGGCACGAGCGGACTCACGGCGCAAGCCTTCGGAGCCAACGACTTCCACGAGACAACGGCAATGCTCGCCCGCTCGGTAGTCGTGTCGCTCGTTCTCGGCATCCTCGTCTTTGTATTCCAGCGGCCGCTCGGCGAGCTGTCGCTTTGGCTGATGAATGGCGACGAGATGGTTGCCGAATACTTCTACGCCCGCGTATGGGCCGTGCCGGCAGGCATCCTGCTCTTTGGCCTCTACGGCTGGTTCACGGGCATGCAGAACGCCGTGATACCGATGACCACGTCGCTCGTTGTCAATACGTTGCATATCATCGTCAGCTACATCTTCGTATTCTCATACGATATGGGTATCGTCGGCATAGCCTACGCCTCGGTCGTGGCGCAGTGGGTGGGCTTAGTGCTCGCCGTATCGCTCATCGCGATATTCTTCCGCAAGACGTTGCGACCTATCAAGCTAATCGAGGCTCTCAACCTCGGAGCCATGCGTGAGTTCTTCGTGGTCAATGGCGATATCATAGTGCGCACCTTCTGCAACGTCGGTGTCTATACCTTTTTCACGGCCGCCTCGGCCCGTATGGGCGATGCTGCAATACTCGCCGTGAATACGATTCTTATGCAGCTGCTGATGCTCTTCTCCTATATGAACGATGGATTTGCATACGCAGCCGAAGCGATGACTGGCCGCTTCATCGGAGCCAAAGACCTCGCATCACTGCGTCGCTGCTTGAAGCTCTGCGTCATCTGGACCTTCGCCACGGCCGCCATAGCCATCTCGCTCTATCTGTTCGGCTGGCGCGAGATATTCTCGCTCTTTATGACAAGCAGCAGCGAGGAGGAGATAGCACGCATTTTGGAGGTCGCGGGGCGATATGTCGGATGGATTGTCGCCATACCGTTCTTTGCCGCCCTGCCATTTATGCTCGATGGCGTGATGGCCGGAGCAACCCTCACGCGCGTGATGCGCAACTCGATGCTCGTTGCCACGATAGCATTTTTTGCCATCTACTACGCACTACTGCCCGTCATAGGCAACGATGCGCTGTGGCTTGCCTTCACAATGTACATCATCCTGCGCCTCGTGTTGCAATACTTTATGGCCCACCGTCTGAACGACATCTATGCCAAGGCCGTGCGGTAGGAGTGCGCGAGGTCGCAAATATCGCATATAAAGATTTTTATGGGCAAATGGCGCTCGAAAAGCTCCTCGGTATCGAAAAAATAACGTACCTTTACGCCCAAGAATGAACGAAAGAAACAAATAGAAAAAACTGCATAAAATGAAAAATTACAGCAACCAGGCAACTTTGTCGCGTTTCGCAAAAGACAAGCGACTACGCACCGAGCGCGTGGAGCGCGTAGAGCGTACTCCGAAGGCGCATAGCAACTCCGGCGATAAGCCGAAGCGGAGCTCCTACAACCCCAACTTCACCTCCGACAACCGTCCGAAAGAGCGTAGCTTCTCGACGCGTGGAGGCGAAGAGCGTCAACTCCGCGGAGGCGAGGAGCGTAGCTTCTCGACGCGCGGCAACGGCGAGCGCAAGCCTTTCGCGAAGGGTGGCAGCAAGCCTTTCGCAAAGGGCGGAGCACCAAAGGGCGAGCGCACATTCACCAAGGGGGCTGCAGCCAATCGTAAGCCTTACCGCAAGAGCGAGGATAAGCCGAAGAGCTATCCGAAGTACAACCCTAACCGCACGACCGACGAGATTCGTCTGAATCGCTATGTTGCACAGTCGGGCCTCTGCTCACGCCGTGAGGCCGACGATTTTATTGCGGCAGGTCTGGTGAGCGTCAATGGCGTAATCGTTACGGAGCTCGGCACGAAGGTAAAGCCTACCGACATTGTGAAGTTCAACGACGAGCGTTTGCAGGGCGAGAAGAATGTCTATCTGGTACTCAACAAACCGAAGGGGTACGTGACCACATTGGAGGACGACCACGCCGACAAGACGGTCATGGAGCTCGTGAAGGGTGCCTGTAAGGAGCGCATCTACCCCGTAGGTCGTCTTGACAAGAACTCGCTCGGTCTGCTGCTCTTCACCAACGACGGCGACATCACACGTCAGCTGACACACCCGTCGCTCAAGAAGAAGAAGATCTATGAAGTGGCACTGGATAAGCCCCTCACCCGCGCCGACTTCGAGCAGTTGGCCGAGGGTGTAACGCTCGAGGATGGCGACGCCTTCTTCGACGAAATAGCTTACATCAAGGACGACAAGAAGTCTGTGGGCGTAGAAATTCACTCGGGCCGCAACCGCATCGTGCGCCGTATGTTCGAGCATTTGGGATACAAGGTCACGAAGCTCGACCGCGTATATTATGCCGGCCTTACCAAGAAGAACCTCAAACGCGGAGCGTGGCGTTTCCTCACCTCCGACGAGGTGGCACGCCTCAAAGCTGGCCGCTACGAGTAGCCGCCACACGGCCATATACAACAAGCGAGGCTCGACCGGAGTAATTCCAAGGTCGAGCCTCGCTCTATCTGTTTCGTCGGGCTATCTACCCTCTTGCACCTCGCGCCAGGCGCCTCGCGTAAAGTCAGGAATCTCGACAGGCGCACCTCCGGTTGCTGCCGACCGCTCTGTCAGTTCGACGAGCGACGACCACTCGGCCGCATCATATACATCCATATCGAGAGGTAATCCATTGCGCAAGCAGTATATCAGACGGCTATCCATCACATAGTCTATCCATCGACGACCACACAACTCACGGCCGCGCTCCTCGTACTCTGCGACAAACGGATGGCGATACTGCTCGACCATTGCACGGCACTCATCGCCCACTATCAGATGCTCGCTATCCTCCGCAAAGGCCATCACGGGCTGCGGATACTTCTGCGCATACCCCTCGGTGCCACTCAACATGAAAGAGCGACTGTAAGGTCGCGGCAAGGCAATACAGTGTTGCAGCAGTATTGTGCGCCCATGCTCGGTTGTGATAATCGACGAGTTCATCGTGCCACGGAACGACTCATCACCTACCATGTGTGACGATACCGAAACTATACTCTTCATCCTATCGCGACGATGTATGCCCATCGCGAGAGCCACGGGGCCAAGGCCGTGCGTAGGATAGATGTTGCCGATATGCGAGGCCATATAATCGACCTGCCAATTCACCCAAAGGCGATGACCCTCGTCATTTGAGGATATACGACGGCGCAAGTCGTGGATATACGACGCTTCGGCATGCACGATATCGCCCAGCACACCCTGCTGCACCATATTGAGCAGCGCGAGTTCGAAGTCGTCGTAGCAACAATTCTCGAGCATCATACAATGGCGGCGATACCGCTCGGCCGTATCGACAAGCTGCCAACACTCCTCGACCGTCATCGCTGCAGGCACCTCCACGGCAACGTGCTTGCCGCACTGCATAGCGTATAGCGCAATACGCGCGTGACTGAGCCAATCGGTCGAGATGTAGATAAGATCGACACTCTCCATCTCGCAGAGCGCACGCCATCCCTGCTCACCCATTGCCGTTGTGGGGCGCACGCCGCCATAGCGGGCAACGATATCGCACGAGGCTACGATATTCTCCTCGATAAAATCACAGAGAGCAACAACCTCCGCACCCTCGATATTCATCATACGCTCAACGGCCAACCGTCCGCGTGCGCCAACACCCACAAAGCCTATGCGGACACACTCCATCGGAGCACATCGCAGCTGCAAAACGTGCTGCACGGAGTCGGCTCGGCGCGTAGTGTCAATAGAGTTCATCGTCGGACGGTCTACTTCAGCACCTTAAATATGAGTTTCTTAACATGGCCCGTACCGAGCATCGGTGCGTGACCATCCTCGGGATAGAGAATCGTGAACTGCCCCTCGCGCAACGTATAGAACACCTGCGGCTCGTCGGTGAAGAACTGCACATCCTTCGCCTCGTCGAACTCGCCCTTGGCTCGCTTGCAATCCTTACGCTCGAGCCATCCGAACTCCTCCTTGTTGCCATCGACCAGAACCTGTATGTCGATATACTTGTTGTGCACCTCGAGTGCCGCCTCGTAGCGAGGTTTAAGGTCTAGTTCCATAACATTAACGAAGAGCTCATCGCCCAATATGTCGTGACGACCTACCGGAAGGGTGCGCACATCGGTCTTTGCCAGCCAATCGAAAGCCGCTTCGAGGCGTGGGTTGAGCGAGTAGTACAACTCGGCATTCTTAATCGAATCTAAAATCATAATCTTCTTACTATTTAAGTTTTAATCTTACGAATACGGGGAAATGGTCCGAATACGAAGCCTCATAATCGACCTCATATGATATGGTCTCGATGCTCGGCGAGTGGAGGACATAGTCGATACGCAACAGTTTGAAGTAGCGATCGAAGGTGTAGGCATAGCCATCTGTCTCCGCATCAAAGGTGTCGCACAACTCGTCACCGAGTATCGTGTGATAGGTGTACGAGAGCGGCACATCGTTGAAGTCGCCGCAGACGACAACCTCTGTCCGACTTTCATCAATCGCACGGTGGACACTCTCGGCCTCGACGGCACGACGGCAGTTATTCTCTACAAGGCGGTTGATTATGCTGCTAATCTTGCTGCTTCGCGCAGTGTCGGAGATATAGCTGTGGCTCTCGATAAACTCCGTATCTTTCGGATTTATTGCTGTGGAGTGCAGATGCAGGTTGAACACGCGCACCACGCGATTGCCAATCTTGACGTCAGCCCACAATGATTTGCTATTCGGCAGCGAGTCGATAGCTCCGCTGCGCAATATTCTGTGGCGCGAGAGTATGACCGACGAACAGTTAAGGTCGGTAGCCGGTGTTGCGGAATACCTCTCAAGCAGAGCCTTAAAGTTAGCATCATCGCGCGAGGCCTCCTGCAAGCATACCACATCCGCATTGCGGCGTAAGATATAGTCGGCAAGACCATCCTTACGGCCTCCAAAGGTGTTGTACGACAGCACACGAACAAAGTTACGCTCGATATACTTGCTCTCGTAGTCGCGAGCCAAATCTATCTTATAGTATAGCGACAAGTAGCCCGTAGCCACCGCCACAACGACAAACGAGGCGACCATCGGGGCAACACGTCTGCGCACCACCCAATAGAACATCACCGTCAAATCCAGAAGGTAGATTATCGGCGCAGCGAGCGTTACTACCGAAAGGCCCTGCATACGCTCCGGCGACACATAGCGCGCAACAATAGCCACCGTCGTAGCAAAAGCTAGCAACAACGTCAGCAGCACAACCAACACATCGAGCAACACGAGCAGAGAGAATCTATTGCCTCGCCGCCTTGCAGGCTGCACATTGCCTCGGCGCACCGATTGTCTGTATATATCCGCCATAGCTACACCCGCCTAAAAGAATATCTTATTACGACGTCGCCAATAGTAGAGCAATGCCAAGCCCCATAACATACCGCCTACATGGGCAAAGTGCGCCACCTGCGAATTGAGGCCCGACGAGCCGAGGAACAACTCGATAAGCGCATAGCCCACAACAAACCACTTGGCCTTGATAGGTACAGGGAATGGGATGACGAAGAGTCGCTCGTTGGGGTGCATAACACCAAAGGCGAGCAGCAGTCCCATCACCGCACCCGAGGCTCCGACAAGGCGTATGTAGTACTCGCCGGCGAGTGTCGCCACGCCGAGTTGCACCAGGGCGGCACCCACACCGCATACTATATAATATATAAGAAAGCGTCGCGAGCCGAGGTCATACTCCACCACACGACCGAACATCCACAACGCATACATATTGAAGAAGAGATGCGAAATAGATCCGTGCAGGAACATATAGGTGATGAACTGATAGGAGTGGTAGCGCGGCGCGCCGAACCAATAGAGCTGAAAGTATTCGCCCATCAGCGAGTTGAACGACGGTATAAGGTAAGTGGCAAGAAATATCACACAGTTGGCGATAAGCAGGTTCTTGACTACCGGAGTAGATTGCATATTGTTACTCATAGTTCGTATATTATCCAAGTTTCGACTGCATATCTTCGGGCGTTATCTCCGCCATAATCTGCTTGCCGGCAGGCGTATATGAGAGTTTGCCCGAAGCTACGAGTTGCGTGATTATCTGCTCGGCATCCTGCTGCGTGAGTCGCTCACGGCCGAGCGACTCGCTATGCGCAAGCGTTGCGGCGAGCGACTCACGGCGGGCCTCAACCACCGACTGGGGCGTGCGCAGAGTCTGCAACAACGAGTATATCACCGTATCTATACGCTCCGAGGTAGCATCGGCCGGCACTCCATAGACCTCGACCGTACAGCTATCCACAGGAGATATATCGAAGCCAAGGGCGGCAAAATCGACCGCGTACTCCTCCATCAGATCGTACTCCTCGGCCGTGACAGTGAGCCTCTCGGGATAGAGCAGCTGCTGCGTAACCGAGTGGCCACCGCCGAGCATTGTCATATACCCATCGTAGAGAATACGCTCGCGTGCTCGCACCAAATCGACCAACATCAGGCGGCCGCCCAGCAACATCGTAGCATAGCGGCGACCAACAAAGGTTATAGCCTGCGGCATGGCAGATTGAGGCTCAAACTCGAGCAACGGCTCCTCCTCCGACACATCTATTATATCAAAGGTCGTATCTCCATCATCCCCTGCAAAATTCATATCGGCAAACGGCATAGTCCCACCAAACGAACTGCCATCACCCACAACATCGAACTCGTGTCCCACGGCCTTCGACACCCCGATATTGCGTGGCACAACATCGGCAGCGAAGGGGTTATAGTTGTCGTTTATCGTAGCGCGGGGCTCCGGATAGAGCACACCGCCCTGCGCCACAGGAATCTCGACACACTCGGTCATCTCGAAATCCATAAGCGGCACGGCACCCGACTTGGCGAGAGTCTCGCGCACGGCGGCATTGAGGATTTGCCATATCGCCTCCTCGTCAGCAAACTTTACCTCGGTCTTTTTGGCGTGCACATTGACATCCACACGCTCGGCATCGACCGTCAGGTATATAAAGAACGACGGCTCAGCGCCCTCGGGTATCAGCTTGTCGTAGGCGCGCAACACGGCTCGCTTCAACGACGTGGAGGCGAAGAATCGGCCATTGACAAACATATAGTGCTCACCCCCGCGACGAGCAGCCGACGGACGGCCTACATACCCCTCAATTTTGACAATCGTGGTCGTGGCATCAACCTCTAGCAGATGCCGCTTCATCGCATCGCCCATAACATCGACTATGCGCTCGGCGAGTCCGGCCTCGGGGAGGTTATAGATGGTTGTTCCGTTGTTCATAAGCTCCAAGCTCACCTCCGGATGACAGAGGGCCACACGGCGGAACTCGCGCTTGATATCCTGCACCAGACGCTCCTCCTTCTTGTCGATAAACTTGCGGCGAGCAGGCGTATTGTAGAATATATTGCGCACCAAGAACTGCGAACCGGCAGGCGTAGCAACAGGTGTTTGCGACACAAACTCGCCTCCATTAATCAATGTGCGCGTGCCAATCTCCGAATCGTGTGGGCGCGTTAGCAACTCAACCTGCGATACCGCTGCAATCGACGAAAGAGCCTCGCCACGAAAGCCGAAGGTATGAAGCGCGTATATATCATCGAGCGAGGCAATCTTGCTCGTGGCGTGACACTCAAAAGCCATACGAGCATCAGCCGGCGACATACCACGGCCATTATCGACAATCTGTATGAGGTCACGACCGCCATTCACATAGTTCACCGTGACGGACGTAGCACCCGCATCTATGGCATTCTCAACCATCTCCTTGACGACCGACGATGGGGACTCAACGACCTCGCCTGCCTTAATCTGGTTGGCCACAATATCGGGCAATAGCTTTATACAATCGGACATAGGTTACTCCTCCTTGTAATCGTTGGGAACAATCGTAATTGGCGCGTATGGGTTGAACTCCTCGTACTCCATCTGCTGCTGCGAGCACTGCGGTGTCTGCATACTTGTAAAGAGTCCTGCGATGCGCGGCGCAAGCACAAAGAGTCCCAAAAGCAACACCGACAGAAGCAGCCATACGACAATCGAGCTGCCTTGACGCTTCGGGCGCTCCGTATTCGAGAGTCGCCGCGCATCGCGCATCGTGCGCAGATACTCGCCCGGAGTGTACTCCGCACCATCGCTATGCGAACTGCGGCCGTGAAGCTCACGACGACGCTGCTCGCGCCGCTCACGCTCCGGATCGTAGAAACGAGGCGTATAGCGAAACTGATTGGCGTGCTTTTTAGCCGGCGAAAAGAGTCCCATAACTACCTTTTGTTACTTTCCGCACTAACGGAAGAAATTTTTCATTCTCTCAAAAACATTTTGGTTCTCGACACTCTCGGCCGCCTTGAAGTGCGGCTTGTCGGCGAGCTGCTCGACAATCTTACGCTCCTCGGAGTTCAGCGACGTAGGAATCGTTATATCGACAACGATAAGTATATCGCCGCGACCGTAACCATTCACATCGGGCAAACCCTTGCCACGCAGGCGCAACACCTTGCCGGCGTGCGTACCCGCCGCAATCTTTATCTTGGCCTTGCCATCGATAGTCGGCACCTCAACCTCGCCACCAAGGATGGCCGTCACGACAGTAATATTCAGGTTGTGGATAAGATCATTGCCATCGCGTACAAGCAGAGGATTGCGCTCCTCCTCGATAACCACTATCAAGTCGCCATTCACGCCTCCGCGGCGTGCAGCATTACCCTTGCCCGACACGGTGAGGGCCATACCCTCGCCTACGCCGGCCGGAATATTTATCTCGATAATCTCGCTATCCTTCACTATACCCTCACCCGAGCACTTGTTGCACTTGTCCGTGATAATCTTGCCTTCGCCTCCGCAGGTAGGGCACACGCTCTGCGTCTGCATACGGCCGAAGAAGGTGTTCTGCACCTGCATAACATATCCCGAGCCGCCACACGTCGAACAGGTGGTGTGCGACGATGCGTCCTTCGCTCCGCTACCTCCGCACTTGTCGCAGGTCACATACTTGTTTACTTTGAGCTTCTTGGTCGTGCCGTTGGCGATGTCGGTCAGCGAAAGGCGAACCTTAACCCGTATATCCGAGCCTCGATTTACCGAGTGCCCGCCACGCGAACCGCCAAAGCCTCCGCCAAAGTGGCCCCCGAAGATGTCGCCAAACTGCGAAAATATATCCTCCATCGAGAAGCCGCCGCCGAAACCTCCGCCGAAACCTCCGGCACCTCCTGCGCCCGACATTCCTGCGTGACCAAAGCGGTCGTAACGCGCACGCTTCTCCTCATTGGAGAGCACGTCATACGCCTCGGCTGCCTCCTTAAACTTCTCCTCGGCCTCCTTGTCACCCGGATTCTTGTCGGGGTGATACTTGATGGCCGCCTTACGGTAGGCCTTCTTTATCTCATCGGCATTGGCGTTCTTCTCGACACCCAACACCTCATAATAATCTCTCTTCTCTGCCATGAATCAAAGAGTCTTTCAGTTAATTACTCTCCCACGACGACCTTTGCGTAACGCAGTACCTTGTCGCCCATTTTGTAACCCTTCTGCACCACGTCGATAACCTTACCTCGCTTCTCCTCGCCTGCAGCAAAGCGTGCAACGGCTTCGTGGAAGTCGGGATTAAACTCGCTATCGAGAGCCTCAATCTCGACCACATTCTTCTGTCGCAGCGTATCGATAAATTTCTGCGTAACGAGACGCTCGCCCTCGCGCAACGCATCTATATCATCGCTCTTCTCCGAGGCGGCAATAGCGCGTTGCATATCGTCCAATACGGGCAACATCGCCTTGATGATATCGCTACCACCACTCTCGATAAGGGCCATTTTTTCGCGTAGGGTACGCTTACGAAAGTTGTCAAACTCGGCTTGCAGACGGATATACTTATCGCGCCAATCGGTCTGCTCCACGCTCTGCGCAGGGGCCTCTGCCTCGGCTGTTTCGTCTGCCACGCTGTCAGTGCCATCGGCAGCTTCGTCTGCCATATTGGCACAAGGTTCACCCTCACAATTCGGATAACCCTCGCCCTCGACAAAGCCTTCGCGCTCCTCAACTACTTGATTTTCTGCCTTTTTCTTCATAATATATCTTCGTTTTATTGTTCTCTGCACTCTATATTCCTCAAAAGCCATACCGAAGGAGCCACCTCCTAGAATAGGTTGTCATACATCGACTGGCTCTTGTCGTACTTCAAGTCGGCGAGCGACGAAGCCTTCACACCGATATTGAAGCTCCAACTCTTATGCATACCAAACGGAATCCAGACAAATGACATCTGCCAGCAGTGCAGGTCGCGCGTGATGGATATCGACGTGGTAGAGAGTTTGCGATTCTGAATATCGAAGCCCGTCGTGAAGGTAATACCCGTCTTTGGCGTAAGGTTCACACTGCCATTGAAGCCGATGGTTTGCGTCACATTCTTCTTGTAGCCCGTCGTGCCGTTATTCACATACGAGATACCGTAACTTATGACATAGTTGAAACCGAGGTTCCACGGTATCGAGAAGTCGTAGTAGGTGCTCGCCATATACTGCCGTCGCAGCACAGGATCCATCAAGCCGTAAGGATCGGCAAACGGATTGAAATACTCGGGCGGTATAGTGTTGATATCGTTGGCTGCCGCCTGCTCCTTATTCTGGCGTGACTTGAAGGTATAGCCGAAGCTCCAACCCGTGCTGGTCACACGGCCCAACAATCCGCGACGTATCATCAGCTTATTGTAGCGCACACCCTGCGGTGACACCTCGTAAGGGTCGAGCGTGAGCGAGAGGTTGATACCGAAGTTGCCGTAGATGGTCGTGCGGAACGATATCGGGATATTCGACAAGCCGAGCGAGTCGGCCAAAAGGTTATACGAACCGCTGATACGCAACTCATCGATAAGCTTAATCTTCTTGATACCCGACGTATCGCGCTTCGAGAGCACCTTCATCTCCAAGTTCTGACCGAGCGAGAAGTTGATGGCCGCCGAGGCACCCGTACCCGGCACACCATACGGGTTGTTCGAGTATGGCGAATATACCGTATGGCCACCGAGTGAGTCGGACTGCACGGTCTTGTAGAAGCCATACTTCTGCTTCGAGAAGTTCGGCGCATAGGAGAAACCTATCTGCGGCGTAATCGTATGGCGCACGGCCTGCACCTTGGCCGTCTTGCTCTTCATCTGCCACATACCGTAGATTGTGGTATTGGCCGACACCGAGGCGTTGTAGTTGTAGATGCGATAGAAGCCGTACTCGGGGTCGAGCTTATCGACCGTATTGGTCTCCGGATTCCACTGCTGCATCTGACGCTGGAAGTACCAACGCTCCGTATAGTTGAACGAAGGCGAGATGTTGATATACTTGAAGAGCGTAATCGAGGTCGATATCGGCAACGAGTGCTCCACACCGTTACGCATATTCTTCAGTGTATTCATCGTGAATATCTGGCTCTCATCGGTGGTTACCGAGTTGGTCAACTTGGCCGTGTATGTAAAACCTATCTTCTCGTACCAACGCTGCTTACCCATCGCCTCCTTGCGCTTGAACGGATAGACACGCGCCACGTTGAACACCACGTTAGGCAGCGTGAAGGCCCACTGTCGCGTCTGCGAGTTCTGAGAAACGGACATATTCATCGAGAGCGAGAACGGCGTACCGGCCCAGCTCTTCGAGTAGGATATCGAAGAGTTGGTTTGCGTGGCAAGAATGTCGTTGAGCGTCGTGGCCGAATATCGCGAGTAGCCACTCGACGAGAGATTCACCGAGGCCGAGAATGTCGAGCCCGGGTTGGCCTTGGCATCCTGCTGGTGCGTCCATACGAACTTGAAGTTGTTCTGCTTGATATAGTCGGGCTCGCCCTTATCGCCCGTCTTGATGCTCGAGAAGTCGAAACCCAGGTTTCCACGGAACTTATATCGCTTGGCGTAGCGCGACGAGACGGAGGCCTCCCACGAGCCGAGCGTATAGATACCGCCCGTCACCGCCAAGTCGATATGCTTCGAGAGTATGAAGTAGTAACCCAACCCTCGAATAAAGAAGCCTCGCGAAGCATCCTCACCATACGACGGCATCAACAATCCCGACTTCGGGCCCATATTTATCGGGAAGAAGCCCTCGGGGATGCAGGCGAAGTAGATCGGCACATCCTCGATGACGATATAGGCAGGGCCTGTGATAATCTTCTTGCCCGGAATAACCTTCGCCTTGGTCATCGCCAGATAGAAGTGCGGATGGTCGGTGTGGTCGCAAGTTGTATATTTGCCAGAGCGGATGTTAATCGTATTGTCGGGCATCTTCTTGATCTGTCCGCCGACGAGCCAGCCATCGCCCTCCTGCGTAGCTACGCCCTGAATAAATGCCTTCTTCGAGCTGAAGTTGTAGGTTATGGTATCCATCGTGTACGACGAGCCTCCCTCGTTGAACACAGGGTGTGTGCTCTTCTTCTCGCCACCCGTTGTATCCTCCTTACCGTGCGCATAAATCTCCTTCTTGTTCATATCTATGCGCATAAAGTCGGCCTGCAGAGCCATATCCTCGTACTTGACATCACCCTGATTGTAGATATACACCTGCTTGTTGAGCACGTCGTAGTGGAGCGAGTCGGTATTCTTACCCGTGATTATCTGGTCGATTGGCGAGCTCGACTTGCGTCGCACCGTATCGCTCGACGTCTTGGCACGCAGGGTATCCTTCGAGAGTGAGTCGGGACGCAGAGGCGCGGGTGCTACCGTGTCCGATTTACTGCTGCGCAGTGAGCGACGTGAGCGGCGCGATGACGGACGTGCCGTCTTCTCCTCTCGTGGCACAGATGAGTCGCCTGCAATGCGCGGCAACGTGTCGGCCGAGCGGCGCACATCATCCTCGGTAAGTTGCCGAGGTGCGGCAAAACCGAACATCAGATGTGTCATCGCGCATACGACAACAAACGAAACCAGATATTTTAACCTAAAATATTTCAAAAATTCAATAATTTTTCGTACCTTTGCCGACGCGTCGGCAGAAACACCAAAACATGCCATTTATACATACACGGGCACGTTTTTTCGGCGCGTAAAGATAGTGAAAAAAGTGCATTTGTCAAATTTTAGAGCCACTATTAATATATGCGCAGGATACTTTTCATCTTTTTGCTCGCGGCTTCTCTGTCACTTTTGCCTAACGTGACCGAGGGGCAAAATGTTGCGCAGGGCGTAAAAGTTATCGTAATCGACGCAGGACACGGCGGCCCTCGATTTCCGGGTGCCCGCTACGCCGGCTACAACGAGAAGGATATAAACCTGCAGGTGGCTCTCAAACTCGGCTCGCTCATCGAGAAGAGCATGCCGCAAGTGAAGGTGGTCTATACGCGCAAGGTCGAGAAGCAGTTTTCGAGCGTGCTGGCCGAGGATTTGCAGGCGCGTGCCGACATCGCACATCGCAACAATGGCGACCTCTTCATTTCGATTCACGCCAACGCTCATCGCGACATCCGCACGCGGGGCGTCGAGACACTCATCATGGGCGAGAGTTCGATGGAGACACGTGTGAATGAGAACATTCTCTACGCCCACAACAAGGATGAGTTGCTCGACATGTCCGACCAAAAGACGGCGGCCATCGTGCGGGCATACATTCAAAACCTGCAATTCACCTACGGCGAGTACAGTGAGATGATGGCACGTCTTATCCAAGAGGAGTATGTGAAGCTCGGCTTCACGAACCGAGGAGTTAAGCGACAGCCGCTCAAAGTGCTCTATGCGACTGATATGCCGAGCGTACTGACGGAGATAGGCTTTATGTCAAACTCGCAGGATTTGAAGTACATAACATCCTCAAAGGGGCAGTGGGCCATTGCCAATGCCATCTTCCGTGCCGTAGAGCAGTATGTGACCAATGTACGCAAGCTGGCACTCGTCGAGTCGCCGAAGCCTGCCGCACCTACCGTCGCCCCTACCCCTTCGGGCAGTCAGGCCAAGAGCCCCGTGCAGAGCACTGCTACAACCTCCTCCTCAAGAGGCAAGAGCAAGGCCACGAAGCGCAGCTACACGGTGCAGATTTTGGCAAGCGCAAAACCCGTGGAGGCCGGCAATGCCGAATTCAAAAGCTACCGCAACAAGGTACGCGAGATTCGAGGCGGCGGAGCCCTTAAATATAAATATTGTGTGGGCGACTACGCCGACAAGGCCGCCGCACAAGAGGCCGCCAAGCGCATCCGTGCCGAGTTCCCGTCGGCCTTTATTGTCACGCTCGACGACGGAGCAATAGCTTCGAAATAACCCAACCCGACAACTACCAAACATCGACCTATAAAGAACAGACACCATGAAGAGATTTCTCGCACTCTCTCTCGCAATCCTGATGACATGCTTCTCTGCTTCAGCAGAGGGGAAATGGACATCGACCGACAAGGGTGATTTTATTGAAATCATCCAGGATGGTGGCCGCACACTCGGCTACAGCGACAACTCGGGCATCAAGATTTTGACCGTTGATGGCTATGCCTTCAAGGATTTGAACCGCAACGGCACGCTCGACAAGTACGAAGATTGGCGACTTCCGTCGGAGGTGCGTGCCAAGGATTTGGCCGCGCAACTCTCAATAGATGAGATTGCGGGTCTTATGCTCTACTCGTCGGCGCAGACGGTTCCTACCTACGACGCAAGGATGAAATATGGCACATATAGAGGCAAACCTTACAGCAAGTCGTATGCCTCGCCTTCGGATTTGACCGACCAGCAATTGAAGTTCCTCATTGAGGACAAGGTGCGCCACATCCTTATCTCGAAGGTAAAGAGCCCATACGTAACAGCACAGTGGAACAATAAGGTACAGGCGTTATGCGAGGGTCTCGACCACGGTATCCCTGCCAACAACTCATCGGATCCGCGCCACGGCGTGATTGCCGATGAAGAGTTTGCCGCAGGTGTAGGTGGCCGAATCTCGGCTTGGCCTGGTACTCTCGGCTTGGCAGCCACCTTCGACCCTGCGTTGGTATTGCGCTTCGGCGAGGTTGCCTCGACCGAGTATCGCGCTTTGGGTATCGCAACCGCCCTCTCGCCGCAAATCGACCTTGCGACCGAGCCTCGTTGGCGCCGTGCGATGATGACCTTTGGCGAGGGCTCGAAGCTCTCGGCCGACATGGCTCGCGCATACACCGACGGTTTCCAAACCTCGAAAGGCGGAGATGCTCTCGAAGGAGCTTGGGGCACAAACAGCGTAAATGCAATGGTCAAGCACTGGCCGGGTGGCGGCACAGGTGAGGCGGGCCGCGATGCACACTTCTCGTTTGGCAAGTACGCCGTATATCCGGGCAACAACTTCGAAGAGCACCTTATTCCGTTTACCGAGGGAGCCTTCAAACTCGAGGGTGGCACGGAGCAGGCTTCAGCCGTAATGCCTTACTATACCATATCATATAATCAAGACCCCTCGGGTGAGAATGTGGCGAATGGTTACAGTGACTATATCATCAAGGATTTGCTCCGCACAAAGTACAACTACAAGGGCGTTATCTGCACCGATTGGGGCATTGTTCGCGCATACGCAAACCTCCACCGCAACACGGGTAAGCCTTGGGGCTTGGAGTCGATGCCTGTCGCCGAGCGTTACCTCAAAGTACTGATGACGGGTGTCGATCAGTATGGCGGCGTAAACACCACGAAGCATATTCACGAGGCCTATGAACTCGGCAAGCAGAAGTATGGCGAAAAGGCTATCCGTGCCCGCTTCGAGGAGTCGGCCGTGCGCCTTCTGATGAATATCTTCCGCACGGGTCTCTTTGAGAATGCCTATCTTGAGCCTGCAAAGACGCAAGCCATCGTAGGCAACGACAACTTTATGAGCGAGGGCTTTGCGGCGCAGCTCAAGTCGGTCGTCATGTTGAAGAATCACGCTGCTACCCTGCCATTGAAGGGACGTCTGAAGGTCTATGTTCCAAAGCGCACCTACAATGGCGAGTACAATCAGTGGCACGACACCGTCAAGGGTGCTCCGTACGAGAGCCATGGCGTAAGTCTTGATTTGGTGAAGCAGTACTTCGACATCGTGGAGAATCCTGCCGAGGCGGATGTTGCGCTCGTGTTTATTCAAGGCCCGACAGTTGATAGAGGTCACCACATCACCGACATCGAGGCCGGAGGCAATGGTTACACCCCTATCTCGTTGCAGTATGGCGACTACACGGCAAAGCACGCCCGCAAGGTAAGCATCGCCGGTGGCGACCCGAAGGAGAATTTCACAAACCGCTCATACTATGGCAAGAGCGTAACAACTCACAACAAGGTCGAGATGGACGTTGTGCTCCAAACTCGCAAGGCAATAGGCAACAAGCCTCTCATTCTGGCCGTTGTTGCCGAGCGCCCTATGTGCTTCGGCGAAATTGAGAAGGCGGCAGACGCAATTCTCGTGGGCTTCAGTCTCGAGAAGAGGGCCTTTATGGAGATTATCACCGGCAAGGCCGAGCCGCAGGGATTGCTCCCTATGCAGATGCCGAAGGATATGCGCACCGTCGAGGAGAACAAGGAGGACTTGCCTTTCGACATGAAGTGCTACAAGGATGCCGATGGTAACGTCTATGACTACGCTTATGGTCTCAACTGGAGCGGCGTAATCAATGATTGGCGCGTAGAGAAGTACGCCCCGAAGAAGAAGCAGTAAAATCAATAATAACCAAATAACCAAATAACTAACCACACTATGAAAAGAGTATTTTTAGCAGTAGCAGCCTTAATGATAGCTGCATCGGCTTCGGCAGAGGCAAAATGGACACAGACCGACAAAGGCGATTTTATGGAAATCACCCAAGATGGTGGCCGCACCCTCGGCTACAGCCAAAATTCGGGCATTAAGATTTTGACCGTTGATGGCTACGCCTTCAAGGACCTTAACCGCAACGGCAAACTCGACAAGTACGAGGACTGGCGACTGCCGTCGGAGGAGCGTGCCAAGGATTTGGCCGCGCAACTCTCAATAGATGAGATTGCAGGACTTATGCTCTACTCATCGCACCAAGAGCTTCCTACCGCCGAGACAGGCAAGAGAGCCGGCACATATAACGGCAAGCCGTTCAGCCAAGCATACGCCTCGCCCGAGGATTTGAGCGACAAACAGAAGAAGTTCATCATCGAGGATAGAGTACGCCATATTCTTATTACAAAGGTGCAGAGCCCTTACGTCGCTGCCGAGTGGAACAACAAGGTACAGACCTTGTGCGAGAGCCTCGACCATGGTATTCCGGCCAACAATTCGTCGGACCCACGTCACGGTCTTATCGCCGACGATGAGTTCAACGCGGGCGCAGGCGGTAAGATTTCGGTATGGCCGGGCCTGCTCGGTATGGCCGCAACGTTTGACCCTGCCGTAGCTCTGCGCTTCGGCGAGGTTGCCTCGACCGAGTATCGTGCTCTGGGTATGGCTACGGCACTCTCGCCACAGATTGACCTTGCGACCGAGCCGCGTTGGCGTCGCGTTATGGCCACCTTTGGTGAGGGCTCGAAGCTCGCTACCGACATCGCTCGCGCATACACCGACGGCTTCCAAACCTCGAAGGGCGAGGATGCTCTCGAGGGCGCTTGGGGCAAGAACAGCGTAAATGCAATGGCCAAGCACTGGCCGGGTGGTGGCACAGGTGAAGCCGGTCGTGACGCACACTTCGCGTTTGGTAAGTATGCCGTATATCCGGGCAACAACTTCGAGGAGCACCTCATTCCGTTCACCGAGGGAGCCTTTAAGCTCAACGGTGGCACGGAGCAAGCCTCGGCCGTGATGCCTTACTACACCATCTCGTATGGCGTAGATCCTTCGGGCAAGAACATCGCAAACGGTTATAGCGACTATATCATCAAGGATTTGCTCCGCACGAAGTATAACTACAAGGGTGTGATCTGCACCGACTGGGGTATTGTAGGCGACTACCGCGACCTGCACATCAACTCGGGTAAGCCTTGGGGTTTGGAGTCGATGCCTATCGCCGAGCGTTATTTGAAGGTGCTGATGGTGGGTGTCGATCAGTATGGCGGCGTGAACACCACGAAGCATATCCTCGCAGCCTACGAGCTGGGCAAGCAGAAGTATGGTGAAAAGGCCATCCGTGCACGTTTCGAGGAGTCGGCCGTGCGTCTTCTGAAGAACATCTTCCGCACGGGCCTCTTCGAGAACGCCTACCTCGAGCCTGCCAAGAGCCAGGCGACGGTCGGCTGCATCGACTTTATGAACGACGGCTTTGCCGCGCAGGTCAAGTCGGTTGTAATGCTCAAGAACCACGCTGCTACCCTGCCTCTGAAGGGTCGCTTGAAGGTTTATGTTCCGAAGCGTATGCAAGCAGGCACCTACAGCCGTTGGGGAAATGCTGTCAAGGGCAAGCCATTTGAGGACCACGGCGTGAGCCTCAACCTCGTCAAAAAGTACTTCGACGTGGTAGATACCGCTGACGAGGCAGATGTGGCACTCGTATTCATCAAGGCTCCGACCGTAGGTCGCGGCCACTACAAGTGGGATATTGATGCCGGCGGTACGGGTTATATACCTATTTCGTTGCAGTATGGCGACTACACGGCAAAGTATGCCCGCAAGCAGAGTATTGCCGGTGGCGACCCGAAGGAGAACTTCACAAACCGTACATATCGCGGCAAGACCATCACTACTTATAACAAGGTAGAGATGGAGACTGTGCTCAAGACACGCGAGGAGATGGGCAAAAAGCCGGTTATCGTCGCCGTGCAGGCCGAGCGTCCGATGTGCTTCCACGAGATTGAGAAGGCTGCAGATGCCATCCTCATCGGCTTCGAGGTGCAGAACCAAGCCTTCCTGGAGCTTATATCGGGTAAGGCCGAGCCTCAGGGTTTGCTGCCTGTACAGATGCCGAAGGATATGCGCACCGTCGAGGAGAACAAGGAGGATTTGCCTTTCGATATGAAGTGCTACAAGGATGCCGACGGTAACGTCTATGACTACGCCTTTGGTCTGAATTGGAGCGGCGTAATCAATGATTGGCGCGTAGAGAAGTACGCACCTAAAAAGAAGTAAATAAGATGAAACGATTACTATTGGCTTCGGTCTCTATCCTGCTCGCTCTCTCGGCTTCGGCCGAGAAGCGGTGGGAACAGATCGACAAGGGAGCCTACATGGAGATTAGCCAAGCGGGTGGTCGCACACTCGGCTACAGCCAAAATTCGGGCATTAAGATTTTGACCGTTGATGGCTATGCCTTCAAGGACCTCAACCGCAACGGCAAGCTCGACAAATATGAGGATTGGCGACTCTCGTCGGAGGAGCGTGCCAAGGACCTCGCTTCACAGCTTTCGCTCGACGAGATTGCTGGTTTGATGCTCTACTCTACCCATCAGCAGATTCCCGGCAACGGTAAAGACGCTGACCCCGCAAAGCGCGGACACTATGGGGGCTTGGTATTCAAGCAGACTCGCGGGGTTGCGCCATCGGCACTTACCGACGAGCAACTCAAGTTTGTGGGAGAGGATAATGTGCGCCACATCCTTATCACAAAGGTACAGAACGCATATACCGCAGCTGTGTGGAACAATAACCTGCAAAGTTTTTGCGAGTCGATAGGTCACGGCATACCGGCCAACAACTCCTCCGATCCTCGACACAGAGGCTCGAAGTCGGGTGATGAGTTCGATGCAGGAGGTGGCTCGCAATCGGCTTGGCCATCAGCTCTCGGAATGGCTGCAACATTCGACCCCGCAAATGTTAGACGTTTTGCCGAGATTGCATCAGCAGAGTACCGCGCTCTTGGCATCACAACGGCACTCTCGCCACAATCAGACCTCTCTACCGAGCCTCGTTGGCGACGACTCTATATGGGCTATGGCGAGCACTCTGGGCTTGTTGCGGATTGTGTTCGTGCCTACTCCGACGGCTTCCAAACCTCGAAAGGCGATGCCTGTATCGAGGGGGCATGGGGATGCGAGAGTGTAAATGCTATGGCAAAGCATTGGCCTGGTGGAGCTACGGGCGAGGCCGGTCGTGATGCTCACTTTGGCATTGGAAAATTCGGAGTCTATCCGGGCAACAACTTCGAAGAGCACCTCCTCCCATTCACCAAGGGAGCTTTTGCACTCGAAGAGGGAACAAAGCAAGTATCTGCAATTATGCCATACTACACCATCTCTTACAACCAGGACCCAAGTGGCAAGAATGTAGGAAACGCCCTAAGCGAGTATATGATTAAGGATTTATTGCGCGGAAAGTATGGTTTCGATGGCGTTATCTGCACCGATTGGCGCGTAGCCGAGAAGTATGTCGATCATCGCTACTCGAATGGTAAGCCATACGGAATGGAGGATCAGCCCGTGGAGGAGGTCTTCTATCGCGCACTTATCCTCGGAGTCGATCAATTTGGAGGCGTAAACTCTACCGAAAATATAAAGAAAGCCTACGCTCTTGGTGCCGAGCGAATGGGCGAGAAGGCTATTCGCGAAAGATTCGAGCTCTCGGCTATGCGTCTGTTGCGCAACTTCTTCCGTGTGGGATTGTTCGAGAATCCATACCTCGAACCTCACCGCAGTCAAGAGATTGTCGGCAATGCCCAATTTATGCAGGCAGGTTACGATGTGCAGCTCAAGTCGATTGTAATGCTCAAAAACCACAATAAAACCCTTCCGCTCTCGCCAAAGACAAATGTCTATATCGAGAAGCGTAAGTTCGCTCCACAACGCAGTTGGTGGACAGAGATGCCCGAGGGGAAGACAAAGGAGGGATACGGTGTAAGTATCGGAATGCTCCGCAAGCACCTCAACATTGTTGAGAAGCCCGAGGAGGCTGACTGTGCCGTGGTATTTATTGATGGTCCAACCGTTGGTCGCGGCCACTCCACAGCCGATATGAAGGCAGGTGGAAACGGATATGTACCTATCTCGTTGCAGTATGGCGACTACACGGCCAAGTATGCTCGTTCAAAGAGTATCGCGGGAGGCGACCTCTACGAGAATTTTACAAACCGCACCTACAAGGGCAAGAGTACCACCACCGACAACAAGTATGAGATGGAGGCTGTCATTCGCGCCAAGAAGTTGATGGGCAACCGTCCCGTTATTGTTGTTGTGCGTGCGAAGCGACCTCTGATATTGGCCGAGATTGAGCCCTATGCCGATGCTATTTTGTTGGGCTATGAGGTGCAGAATCAGGCATATATAGAGCTGATTAAGGGCAACGTGGAGCCTTCGGGCCTACTGCCGATGCAGATGCCGAAGGATATGCGTACCGTCGAGAAGAACAAGGAGGATGTACCATTCGACTTGGAGTGCTACAAGGATGCCGAAGGCAATGTTTACGACTTTGGCTACGGACTTAATTGGAGCGGCGTAATCAAAGATGAGCGCACAGAAAGATATAAAAAACACTAATATTTACAGGATGAAAAGAGAGGTTAAAATTGGAATCTACGCAGTTGCCATACTCTTGGCTTCGTGGGCAGGCATTCGCTTTTTGAGCGGAATGGATATCTTCGGCCGCAGCAGGACCTATCACGCCTACTACGGGCAGGTGAACGGATTGCAGAAGGCGGCACCGGTAGTTATTCGTGGTGTTGTTGTCGGTCAGGTTACGGATATCGCCATTGCCGAAAATAAGCCCGGCTTTGTGGATGTATCCTTCTCCGTGGAGCGCAAGTATGATATTCCGAGCGACTCGGAGGCTTCGATGCACAGCGCAGGATTGATGGGCGGCAAGGCCATAGAGCTACGCCTCGGCTCATCAGCCGAGTTACTGCCGAATGGCGCAACCATTGCGAGCAGCGTGGAACCCGATATGATGGAGAGCGTGGGCGGAATGCTCGGCGACCTGAAAACAAAGTTGGAGAGCCTGCTCGACAATCTCAACAATACGGTATCGAGCGTCGAAGGTTTGCTTGACGACAACTCGAAGAGCATAACTGCGGCTATCAAGAGCCTCAAATCGGTGCTTGCCGAGTTGGAACGCTCGAAGATTGTCGAGAATCTCGACTCCTTCACCGGCACGTTGAAGCAGAATGGCCCGCACATCGACAGCATCGTTGCCGACGTGAACAAGCTGACGGGTGATTTGGCCGAGAAGAATGTAGGCGCCGAATTGTCGGCTGCCGTAGCCGAGCTTAACACCTTGTTGTCGCAAATAAACAAGGGCGAGGGGTCGGTAGGCAAACTCGTCAATGACAAGGTGCTCTACGAGAAACTCGCCGAGGCATCGAATAATCTTTCGACTCTCTTGGCCGACATCAAGGAGAATCCGAAGCGTTACATCAACATCCGCGTATTCGGAAGTTCGCCCGAAGAGAAGGAGGCAGCCAAAGCTGTCAAGAAGCAGGCGAAGGCTGCCAAAAAGCAGGCCAAAGCCCAAAAGAACGAGTAACAGCTATGTATATGTAGATTGCCGCCTTCGGTCATCATCGGGGGCGGCAACTATGGTAATATAAGATTTGTGAGCGCAGGATTTACATACCCCGATAATTTCGAGGCGAAGATAGGTTTCGATATCATCCGCCGGCAGTGCTCGTCGCTCTGCACAATGCAGCACGCACGCGACATCCTTGCAGCCGAGGGCTTCAGTTCCTCGTTTGCCGAGGTGGAGCGTCGCCAATCTCTCGCCGAGGAGATGCGACAGATACTTATCTCGGAGCCAAACGTGCCGCACGAGGAGTTCTTCGACATCGCACACTTGGTTGACAAGGTGCGCATCGAGGGCACTTTTCTCGACGTGTCTGAAGCTGTGTGCCTCGGTGCCACACTCGGCTCGGCAAACGATATGATAGAGTTTGTGCACTCTCGCAATGCTGGGCTCTATCCCCGCATCACAGCACTGACTGAGGGTGTATCCTCGCTATCGCATATCATAACAGAGTTGCGCCGCATAATCGACGAGCAGGGCGGCGTGCGCGACAATGCCTCGCCCGAACTCGCCGAGATACGCAGCGAGATACGCCGTCACGAGGGGCAGGTATCGAAACGCCTGCAGACCGTTCTCAACTCGGCCAAGAGTGCCGGTATCGTGGAGAGCGATGCCTCGATATCTATCCGCGAGGGGCGCGCCGTGATTCCCGTCACGGCTTCGAACAAGCGTAAGCTGCAAGGTTTTATCCACGATGAGTCGGCCACGGGCAAGACATTCTATATCGAGCCGGTTGAGGTTGTCGAACTTAACAACCGCCTGCGCGAGTTGGAGTATGCCGAGCGACGCGAAGTGGTGCGCATACTCACGGCCTTCACCGATATGGTGCGCCTTGATATCGACGAGGTGTCACGCATCGAGGAGTATATTGCCAATATCGATACCCTGCGTGCCAAAGCTCGTTGGGCCTTGGAGAACAACGCGGCAAAACCTATCGCCAACACCGAGGGGCGACTCGCGCTCCACAATGCGCGTCATCCGCTATTGGCGCAGGCTCTGCGGCGCAACAACCGCCCCGTCATTCCGCTCGATGCCGAGCTCGATACCGAGCACCGCATACTCGTCATCTCGGGCCCGAATGCAGGAGGCAAATCGGTATGTTTAAAGACCATCGGGCTGTTGCAATACATGTTTCAGTGCGGAATGCCCGTCACCGCCGCCGAGAGTAGCGAGCTGCCTCTCTTCGGCAAGATGTATATCGACATCGGCGATGAGCAGTCTATCGACAACGACCTCTCGACCTACTCGTCGCACCTTATCAATATGAAGAGTATGGTGGCAGGGGCCGATGAGTGCACGATGATTCTTATCGACGAGTTCGGTACGGGCACCGAGCCGATGATGGGAGCAGCCATTGCCGAGGCCATCCTCGAGCGACTTGTCGAGCGGCGATGCTACGGCGTAATCACCACCCACTACTCCAACATCAAATATTATGCGGCCGAGACCGAGGGTATCCGCAACGGTGCGATGATGTTCGACGTGCAAAATATACGGCCTCTGTTCCGCCTCGAAACGGGCAAGCCGGGAAGCTCGTTCGCCGTGGAGATAGCCCGCAAGATAGGACTTCCGGAAGATATTATTGCCGCCGCGAAGGAGAAGGTAGGCAGCGACCATATAGACCTCGAGAAGCAGCTGCGCGACATTGCACGCGACAAGCACTATTGGGAGCGCAAGCGCGAGCGCATACGCCAAACCGACCGCAAGGTCGAGGAGCTGGAGCAGAGCTACCACGAACAACTATCGAAGATACGCGAGGAGCGCAACAAGATACTGCGCGAGGCGAAAGAGCAGGCGCGTGAGCTTATCGCCGAGGCCAATCGTCAGATAGAATCGACCATCAAGAGCATACGCGAGGCTCAGGCCGAGAAGGAGCAGACACGCCTCGTACGGCAGCAATTCAACACCTTCCGCGAGCAGGTCGAGGAAGATGTGGCGTTGCGGGCCGCACGCGACGAGCAGCTTGAACGCGAGATGGCCAAGCTCGAGCGACGCAAGCAGCGACGCGCCGAGCGCAAGGATAGTCCCAAACCGCAGAGTGCAGAGACTGACAACAATGCACCCAAGTTATTACCCGTTATCGAGGGTGCGAAGGTGCGCCTTATGGGTCAGAACGGCGTGGGTGTCGTACAGTCGCTGCGCGGCAAAAAGGCGCAGGTCGCCTTCGGGCAGATACTCACGACGGTCGATACGGCTCGCCTCGAGGTTATATCGACGGCCGAGTACAAACGACTCACACGCCCCGACACACCGCGCACCGTCATTTCGTCGGAGATTTCGGAGCGGCGACTCAACTTCCGCTCCTCGATAGATATACGCGGCGAGCGCGTGGCGGCAGCCCTCGAAAAGGTGGAGGCACTTATCGACGATGCACTGATGGTTGGCATAGGCTCGGTGACGATACTCCACGGCAAGGGCACCGGAGCGTTGAAGGAGGAGGTGCGTCGCTACCTACGCACGATACCCGAGGTAGAGAGTGCCGTAGATGACCATCCGGACCGCGGAGGCTCGGGCATCACGGTCGTAACATTCAAAAACCTAATATAGTATGAACTACACTCTTTCGGATATAGCGAAGATCTGCCACGCAAGACTCGTGGGTACGGATATGGCTGTCGAGACTATTGTGACCGACAGTCGCAGCTTCGCGGCCGATGCATCGGCTCTCTTCGTGGCGATGCATGGGGTAAATCACGATGCACACGACTATATCGAGGATATGGTAGAGCGCGGCATTCGAGCCTTTATGGTGGAGCGCGAGGTTGAGCTGCCCGAGGGTTGCGGTGCCGTGGTTGTTGCCAACGCCCTTACTGCACTGCAAGAGCTCGCCACGCACCACCGCACGCACTATCACGGCACGGTTGTCGGCATAACCGGCTCGAATGGCAAGACCACAATCAAGGAGTGGATTGCCCAAACAGCACCGCGCAATGCCAAGCTGTACCGCTCGCCACGCAGCTACAATTCGCAGCTCGGCGTAGCGCTCTCGCTGCTTATGCTCGACGAGAGTAGCGACACGGCCATTATCGAGGCCGGCATATCGCAGCGCGGCGAGATGGAGCGACTCTACAAGATGATACGCCCCGACGTGGTGATATTCTCCTCGATAGGCGATGCACATCAGGAGGGGTTCGGCTCATTCGAGGAGAAGATGGACGAAAAGCTCATTCTGGCAACAACAGCCGCCGATATAATATACCACTCGGACTATGCAGAGCTCGCCTCGCTTATTGAGAAGCGATTTGCGAACCGCAACCTCATAGATGCTTCGGCCAAACAGGCCGGCAACTTTACGGATATCGCCTCGAAGCGTAATGCGGCAATCGTAGCCTCATTTGCCGAGTTGATGGGGTACCCTACGCCCGACTTCTCGACCATCACACCGCTAGCGATGCGCCTCGAGGTGAAGCAGGGAGTAGAAGATTCGCTGATTATCAACGACTCGTACAGTGCCGACCTCGACTCGCTCGCCATTGCGCTTGATGCACTTCGCTCGATTGCAGGCGACCGTAAGAGGGTTGTCATACTCTCCGACATTCTGCAAAGCGGGCTCAACGAACTGGAGCTTTACGGCCGCATTGCTGCGCTGGTAGCCAAGGCCGACATCGACCGCCTGATAGGTATCGGCGAGGCATTCTCGCACTCGGCAGTACTCTTTGGCGAGAAATTCAGCCACTATGCGAGCGTAGAGCAGGCGTTAGGAAATATAGGCCCGGCCGATATTGCCGGCTGCGCAGTGCTAATAAAAGGCAACCGACAGAGCCGCGTAGAGCGCATATCGCACCGCCTCGAACTGCGCAGTCACACAACCATCCTGGAGGACAATCTGCAAGCTATGGCTCGCAATATTAGCTACTTCCGCAAGATGTTGAACCCCGATGTGGCATTGATGGCGATGGTCAAGGCTTCTGGCTATGGTGCAGGCGACACAGAGGTGGCGCAACTGCTGCAAAAGCAGGGCGTAAAGTACCTTGCCGTAGCCTTTGCCGACGAAGGCATTCTCTTGCGCAACGAGGGTATCACGATGCCTATCGTGGTACTCAATGCCGATGATGCGAGCTTCGACACGATGGTTGCCCACCATCTCGAGCCGGAGATATACTCGCTACGCTCGCTCGAAGCCTTTGCACGCTGCGTGGAGAGCAGCGGGGCCGGCCGCTACCCTATTCATCTGAAGATCGATAGCGGAATGCACCGACTCGGATTTGAGAATGGACAACTCGACGAGTTGTGCGCCTCGCTCGATAGGCTGAATGGCTCGGTGCGCGTAGCCTCGATTTTCACCCATCTGTGCGTGGCAGATGACGCCTCGCAGGATGACTTCACTCGCCACCAAATCAACTGCTTCGACCGCATAAGTCGCCATATAGCCGAGCACCTATCGTACAAGGTGTTGCGACATGCCGCCGCCTCGGCTGCCATTGTCCGTTTTCCGGAGGCGCAATTCGACATGTGTCGCCTCGGCCTCGGAATGTACGGCTTTGGCTACACACACAACGACGCACTCGAGCCCGTATCTACCCTGCGCACACGCATCGTGCAGATACGCTCGCTCGACGAGGGTGCGACGGTAGGCTACGGCCGTAACGGCAAGATTATGCGGCCAAGTCGCATAGCAACCATCCCCGTAGGATATGCCGACGGACTAAACCGCCGCCTCGGCAACGGAGCATGGAGCATGGTAGTCGGAGGCTGTAAAACTCCAACCGTGGGAAATATATGTATGGATAGCTGCATGATTGACATCACGGGCATCGATGGTATTGAGGAGGGCGACGAGGTGACAATCTTCTCGGCTCTGCGTGGCAATACAGCCGAAGATATGGCAGCCGTGCTCGGCACCATCCCTTATGAGGTGCTGACGTCGGTATCGAAGCGCGTGAAGAGAATATATGTGGAGGAGTAATGCTATGAAAGGAACACTATACCTTATACCCTGCCCCATCGCCGAGGAGACTCTGCCCTATGATGTGACTCCCGAGGCAAATCGGGCTATCATCGACTCGCTCGACTACTTCATTGTCGAGAATACGCGCTCGGCACGTCGCTTCCTCGCGAAGGCCGGTATATCGAGGCGCATCGACGACCTCGAGTTTGTCGAGCTCAACGAGCACTCCGTAGCCGGTCGTGACATCGAGCGTATGGTGGCTCCGATTATGGAGGGACGCTCGGCAGGTGTCATCTCGGAGGCGGGAGTGCCGGCCGTTGCCGACCCCGGGCAACTCGTCGTCGAGTTGTGCCACCGTCGCGGCATTCGCGTAGTGCCACTCGTCGGACCATCGTCTATCATCATGGCCGTGATGGCCTCAGGGCTCAGCGGACAATCATTTGCCTTCAATGGCTACCTGCCCATCAAAGAGCCCGAGCGGTCACGCACCATAAAGCGGCTCGAGGCACGCTCGAAGGCCGAGCAACAGTCGCAAGCCTTTATCGAGGCACCCTATCGCAATGCGAAGCTCGCCGAGCAACTCGTGCGCACCTGTGCCCCGACAACACGCCTCTGCATCGCCTGCAACCTCACCTCGCCATCCGAGTATATCCGCACACGCACATGCGCCGAGTGGCTCAAAGAGGGGCTGCCCGACATTCAGAAGCGACCCGCGATATTTATAGTGCAAGGATAAACAAAAGATGCGATGGAATTGTCCATCGCATCTTTTGTTTACAATCTTCAAACCTTTACTTCTCGAACGGAACGAGCGAGAGATAGAGCTCTTCGAGCTGTGCGGGGTCTATCTGCGATGGGCCGTCGAGCATCACATCGCGACCGGCATTGTTCTTCGGGAAGGCGATGAAGTCGCGAATAGATTCCACGCCGCCGAAGAGCGAACAGAGACGGTCGAAACCGAAGGCGAGGCCTCCGTGTGGCGGTGCGCCAAACTTGAAGGCGTTGATGAGGAAGCCGAACTGCTCCTCGGCCTTCTCCGGCGTGAAGCCGAGGCACTTGAAGATGAGCGATTGGAGTTTCGGGTCGTGGATACGAATCGAACCACCACCGACCTCGACACCGTTGCAAACAAAGTCGTAGGCATTAGCACGCACACGTGCAGGGTCGCTCTCGAGGTACTCTACGTCCTCTGCCTTTGGCGAGGTGAATGGGTGGTGCATAGCGTAGAAACGCTCGGTCTCCTCATCCCACTCGAACATCGGGAAGTCGATAACCCACAGCGGTGCAAACTTCTTCGGATCGCGCAGGCCCAAACGCTCGGCAACCTCCAAACGAAGTGCACAAAGTTGCGTAAGAGCCTTATACTTCTTGCCACATAGAATGAGGCAGAGGTCGCCTGCCTTCGCGCCCAGACGCTCGGCGATGGCCTGCAACTCCTCGGGCGAGAAGAACTTGTCGATAGACGACTTTATGCCACCCTCCTCAACGCGAATCCACACAAGGCCCTTGGCGCCCACCTGTGGTCGCTTGACGAAGTCCGTGAGGGCATCTATCTGCTTGCGTGTATAGGCTGCGCAGCCCGTAGCAGCGAAGCCGACAACGTACTCCGCATCATCGAATACCGAGAACGAGTGGCCGTGTGCCAAGTCGGTAATATCCGAGAACTCCATACCGAAGCGCACGTCCGGCTTATCCGAGCCGTACTTCTCCATCGCCTCGCTCCACGGCATACGGCGGAATGGCTCCGAGAACTCGACACCCAAGACACTCTTGAACATATGCTTGGCCTAACGCTCGAAGATTTCGAGTACATCCTCCTGATGAATGAAGGCCATCTCGCAGTCTATCTGCGTGAACTCCGGCTGACGGTCGGCACGCAAATCCTCGTCGCGGAAGCAACGCACAATCTGGAAGTAGCGGTCGTAGCCCGCAACCATCAAGAGCTGCTTCAACGTCTGCGGCGACTGCGGCAGAGCGTAGAACTCGTTAGGATTCATACGTGAAGGCACTACGAAGTCGCGTGCGCCTTCGGGTGTAGATTTAATGAGGTACGGAGTCTCAATCTCCAAGAAGCCCTCCGAGTCGAGGAAACGGCGAATCTCTTGCGCCATCTTGTGACGCAGAATCATATTGCGCTGCAATGGTGGGCGGCGCAGGTCGAGATAGCGGTACTTCATACGAAGGTCATCGCCGCCGTCCGAGTGCTCCTCGATGGTGAATGGAGGCAGTACGGCCTCGTTGAGAATATTGATGCTCTCGGCCACAACCTCCACTTCGCCTGTAGGCATCTTCGGGTTCTTCGACTCACGCTCGATGACGCGGCCCGTCACCTGCACAACAAACTCGCGGCCGAGCTTCGCAGCCGCCGCCTTGGTAGCCTCGTCCGAGTGCTCCTCAACGACAATCTGCGTGATGCCGTAGCGGTCGCGCAGGTCGATAAAAGTCATTGCACCGAGGTTGCGCACCTTCTGCACCCAACCGGCCAATGTCACTGTCTGTCCGACATTTGTGGCACGCAATTCGCCACATGTATTACTTCTGTACATAGTTTTGTATAATGTTTTTTGTATCTTTGTCGCCAAATAACTCACAAAGTTACGAAAAATTATGGAAGTAAATCGCGAAATCGACGAAAAATATATGCGAATGGCTCTCGAAGAGGCAAAACTTGCCCTCGAAGCCGATGAAGTACCCATTGGTGCCGTCATCGTGGCGGATGGTCGCATCGTGGGGCGCGGGCACAATTTGGTCGAGACGCTAATTGACGTGACGGCCCACGCCGAAATTCAGGCGATAACCGCCGCCTCGGCAACCCTCGGGGGCAAGTACCTCAACGAATGTACGCTCTATGTGACGGTCGAGCCTTGCGTGATGTGTGCCGGTGCGCTGGCGTGGAGCCAAATAGGCCGTGTGGTCTATGGTGCGGCCGACGAGAAGCGCGGTTTTGCACGTCTTGAAGGCAATATTCTGCATCCGCGCACCGTTCTGTCATCGGGAGTGTTGGCCGACGAATGCGAGAGTATGATGAAGGATTTTTTTGCAAAATTACGATAGGTTGACTATCTTTGCCCGATTAAGTGCGATTTTTTAACTTAAACAAAATAAAAAACTACCACTATGAAAAAGTTACTTTTGATGGCCGTGGCGCTCCTTACATTCGGCGCAGCAACGGCACAGAGCGAGGTTATCGCCAAGTACAACGAGGCTGCTACCGCCATGCAGAGCAAGAATTTTGCAGGCGCAGCACAGCTCTTCGAGCAGGTTATCGACAAGGGTGTAGATTCGGAGGACCCAAAGGTTTTGAGCTGCGTTACCACCGCGAAGAAGTATCTTCCGGTATGCTACCAGCGCGTAGGTATTGCCGCCGCTTCGCAGAAGAACTTCCCGAAGGCTATCGAGCAGTTGCAGAAGGCTGCCGAGATTGCCGAGCTCTACGGCAACTCGACCGAGAAGAACAAGTCGAACACTATCCTCGCAAAGGTATATCAGGTGCAGGGCGGTGAGGCGTTCAACACCAAGGACTACAAGACGGCTGCCGAGGTATTTGCCAAGGGTTACGCCGCCAATCCGCGTAACACAGAGATGGCCCTCAACCTTGCGATGAGCTACTGCGAGTTGGGTGAGTTCCAGAAGGGAATGGACATCTACGACAACATCTGCGCGATGAACGCCGAGAAGTATGCTGCCGCTATCGCCGTAGCCAAGGAGAAGAAGGCCCTCTACACCAACAACGAGGTGGCTCGCTTGCAGCAGGCCGGTGACCACGATGCCATTATCGCCATGGCCGAGAAGATGCTCGCCGCAGATCCAGCATCGGCCCTCGCCGAGAAGATTCGCTTGCAGGCTTACAGCAATAAGAAGGACTATGCGAAGGTTATCGCCCTCGGCGACACAGCTGCTCTTGCGCAGACGAGCGACGAGGACAAGAGCGCCGTTTATTATATGATTGGTGCCGCCTACAACGCACAGTACAACGCCGGCGGCAACAAGAGCGCTGCGCTGCGCGACAAGGCTGTTGCCTATTTGCAGAAGGTTACGGCAGGCGCCAATGTCGAGGCTGCGAAGGCTGCACTTGACGGCTTGAAGTAGTCGGTCCTCTGCCGGATAAAAATATGCCCGACCGCGGTTTTGCGGTCGGGCATATTTCGTTATCAGCCTCGATTAGTTCCAGCCGGCATCTACCGAGTTGCCACGCCCGAAGTTCTCGGTCGTATTGGCATTGCCCGTCGGTGGCACCGGCGTAGCAACCTCCTCGACGTGGTACGGAAGAATGTAGTACCAATTGTAGGTGCCCACATTGTAGCCACGCACGATAACCTCCTTGCCATTGTAGCCGCTATACAGCGAGTTATCTACATACTTGAACGACACCTGATACGTCGCACCCGCAACCGTAAGGTTTACGTGGGATCCATTTACGGCAAGCACACCGCGCACCTCGACATCATCCTGCTTAACCTCGGCTCTGTTGCCTACATAATTGTCGATATCGGCTGCCGAGATAGTGGTCGGATTGTGCGACACAGCATTGCCCGTCGAGAGGCAACGAATTGTCGAATCGGCAATAATGAACTGCTTGCAGTTGTTCTGATAGCCTTGGTAATGTGCTGCCGTACCGCTCACGACAAGTTCGTCGCCCACCTGATAGCCGTGGTTGGTACCATAGAGCACGATAGAGCCCGTGTCGTCGGTGAGGATTACGGCCTGCGTGCCAACAGCAGTAACGATACCCTTGACATTGGCCGCCACATTGTCGCCCAGCAGACCTATCTTGTCGTAGCTCTCAGCCACATCGCTCTTCTTCACCAAGTGTATTTCGTAGATCAAATCGACGCTTCCGCCCTCATAGCCACCATTTGTCGATTGGTAGAATATCAAGCCATCATACCCGATATCTCCCGCCACGCCGTAAAGCCACATATCTCCATCGGCGTAGGTGCTCGAGATGTAGGCTCCGGTATTGAGATTTCCATTCGCATTTAACGGCACGACATATACATCCGGCGACATTCCGCTATTAGGCAGCAGCGAGTGTCCGAAGTAGATCCTCTGATTTGCATAGTAGGCCGTGAATGTATCATCCGCAACGCCCTTTGTGCTATCAATTACGCCCTTGACATTATAGGTGCATCCCTCAACAGCCGGCGTGATAACCACTTCGCGCGGAGTGATAGGCTCTTTCGAGAAGAAGTTTATTGCCTCCATCGAATAGGTACCCAAGAAATCGTAATACGAATCATCAGGTGTGCCCATGGCCATCGTCGTAAAGTCATAGCGTTGCAGCACGCCATAGTTACCCTCGGCATCGTATGGTAGGATGTAAAGGTAGTAGGCAGTCTGCGGCTCGAGCGGCGCAATGTCAAATTCCGACTCGCCATTCTGGAAAGGCCGCACGGTTCCCACGTTATTGACCTGATAGTCGTTAATATCACTTCCCACCTCATAAGGATAGGTTGACAAATAGTACTTCAAGTGGTCCGCATTGCTCGAACGCACGGTGACGGTCGAATAGAGCGACGAGGTGGCAAACATCACCGAGAGCTCCAAGTCTGCAATAGTCACATCGCTGAGCTTGATGGTCTGCGTACCGATACGCGCATAGTCGGTGAAGAGTTCATAGATGGCACCATCAAGTTCACCACGCGATACGGTGTAGAAGATACAATACTCGCCCCCCGGCTTCAGGTTATATGTATCCGCAGTGGAGATTGTGATGTTATTGCCGCTGAAATAAGTTATATTGTTTACTAATGTAGCGGTATTAATCACATTCTGCGAGATATTCGCAACATTGCCGGCTTCATACAGAGCGTATGTGTAGTAACCCTCCGACAACGATGTCTGCAAATCAATCTCGAAGCCTGTAGCCGTCACTCGCGGCTCACCCACAGGCAATACGTTATAATCATCCGTGAACGGAATTACTGGAACCGTAAGCTCCACCTTCGCCACATCGCTGAGCGGCGAGCCCGTCTCGTCGGCACATACGGCAAGTAATACAGCCTCTTGGCCTTGCAACTCGTAGCAAGCAACACCGATAATACCCGAATTCTCAACATACCATCCTGCTTGAAGAGCAAGCTCTGCATCGCTCTTCGAACCACTGATGTGCTCCTCGTAGGCTGCCTTTGTAAAGATGTTGTAATAGACCCTTGGCGCGAGGTCGTTCTTGGCGATATGAGCCGCCACGGCGTAGAAGTTACTCTTCTCCGGCAGGTAACGCATCGAAACATAAGGCACTGCGATAACCTCGTGCGAGAACTCCGACACAGCATGAATCTTCGAGCGCTCGATGACCACGTCCGACGTAGCCGTGCGTGTAGTCACATTTCCATCGCTGTCGGTCGTCGTGATAATCAAATTTTCATGCGTACCCGGAGGGAGCAGCGCATAGATGCTGCGAGCCTCGCTCTTGCTCAACTCGATATCCTTATCGAAGGTCACCGAAAGGTGCTGCACAGCGCCCTCTTTGGGCGTCAGCGTCGCATTTACCATATCCACACGGAAGTCACCGGCCAAATGCAGGCTACTCTCGATAGTCATCGAGGTGATGGTGCCCTCGCCCTTGATTTGCAGCTCGGCAATACCCATCAGGTTGCGGAACTCGAGGCCATCTTTTGCCGTACCTGTGGCAGACATCGGATTAGCGCGATCCACAAAATTGCGCTCGGCGAATATCACATTCGTAGGCAATACAATATCCGCAACGCCTCCATAATACAGAGCTTCGGCAAAGATATTCTCCGGATAGAGAGCGTAGTACGACTCGAAATCGTTCAATTCGCCCTCGAAGATGCCCGACGTAGTGCCAGCACCATCAACAAGTTCAAAGAGGCCTGCATTAGCGACACCTTGCGATGCACTGATACCGAACAGAGCAATAGCATCGCCGCTGCTCCACAGCACCGAGTAGTCGCTACCCAGCGTAGTCTTAACCGAAGCAGACTCGGTCGTGGCCTTGATTCTCATCTTACCCTCGGGCACTTCGTCAAGCGCACCATCAGGGCTCACACACGATGCCACAAATGCAAATACAGCCGCCAATATGGCATAAAATTTACCCTTTTTCATAAGCCATTATGTTTTGTTATTGAACAGATTTGTCGTAAAATCAATAGAGCGCTCTGCGCCAATTCAATACAAAGATATAGGATTTTCTCTGTAACCACAAAATTAAATCGCTATTTTTTTGGGTATCTCGCACATTTTAGGCTATAAATAGATGCGAAAGATGTGTAATATTTGTGTTTTACGAAAAAATAGTGTATCTTTGGAACGGATATTTGGAGATTTTGAAACGATGACAAGCAAAGAGATAATAGCTACCCTTGCCGAGGATGTCGAGCGGCTGCTCGCGGCCCATGCCTCGTCGGTCGAGGAGGTGCGCTCGTTGCGCCAGCGCAGCAACGACCAGGCGGCCAAGATTCGCTCTTTGCAGCAGCAACTCAAAGAGGCCAAGGCCGAGAACGCCCGTCTGCAACTCGGCGAAGCCCTCGGCGCAACGAAGAGTTCGCCTGCAGCCCGTGCGCAGATCAACAGACTATTGCGGGAGATTGATCAGTGCATAAATTTAGTGACAAATAGAGAGTAACACCACGCGATGAGCAACGAGACATTGAAGATAAAACTCGAGATTGCAGGCAAGTCTTACGACTTGGAGATACCCCCTCAAGACGAGGAGGCATATCGCCTTGCAGCTCGCCGCGTGAACCATTCGGTTGCCGCATGTCAGCAGCAGCACTTCGACGGATATGGCGTACAGGACTTTCTGGCGATGGTGGCACTCGACGTTACGGTGACCAACATAGAGTTGTCGCGAAGCCGTGAGGTGGGCGACGACCAGATGAAACGACTCATCGAACTCTCGAGCTTGGTACGCAAGCACCTCGACGAGTAGACCGACGAGCCATCGTTCTTTGTGACATACCGAAGGATTGATACCCGCATAGATTCCTTGAGCTTTGCGAAACTGAACACTTTTCAAATTGGGGTGTACTCCGCTATTCAAAACCAGGCCTTGTAGCCTCGGAGAAGAGGTGAGTGCTGCCGGCACCGATGGAAGGTTGCGATTTTTGGGAAGCCCCACACATGACGTTTCTACAGATTCGTCAAACAAGATAAGGAATTTCTATGCGGTTTTTTTGTTGCACACATTTTTAAACTATATATTAACTAACAACAATTATGGAGATTATAACCATTGTAGCAATTGCCGCAGTCGTTTCAGCCATAACGGGCGCCGCCGCATACTACGGCGTGCGTCTCCGCTCGAAGGCCATCATCAAGGAGGCCGAGAACGAGGGCGAGATGATTAAAAAGGAGAAGCTCCTTCAGGCAAAGGAGAAGTTCATACAACTCAAGAGCGAGCACGACCGTCAGGTCAATGAGCGCAACCAGAAACTCGTGCAGAGCGAGCAGCGCGCCAAGCAGCTCGAGAATCAACTGCAAAACCTACAGCGCGACCTCGACCGCAAGATTGGCGAAAACGACCGCCTAAAAGAGAAGATGGAGGCGCAGATTCAGCACCTCGAGAGCAAGAAGGAGGATTTGGCACGACTCATGTCGGAGCAAAACTCGCGTCTCGAGCAGATTTCGGGAATGAGTAGCGAGGAGGCCAAGAATATTCTTATCGAGAATATGAAGGCCGAGGCCAAGAGCGAGGCTGCCGCCTACATCAATGAGACGGTCGAGGAGGCCAAGCTCACCGCGACGAAGGAGGCCAAGCGTATTATCGTGGCCTCGATTCAGCGCGTAGCTACCGAGACGGCTATCGAGAATGCCGTGACGGTATTCAACATCGACTCCGACGAGGTGAAGGGTCGCATCATCGGTCGCGAGGGCCGCAACATCCGCGCCTTGGAGGCTGCGACGGGCATCGAGATTATCGTCGATGACACACCGGAGGCTATCATCCTCAGCGGCTTCGACCCTGTGCGCCGCGAGATTGCACGCCTGGCACTGCACCAGCTCGTAACCGATGGCCGCATACACCCGGCACGCATCGAGGAGGTTGTAGCCAAGGTCAAGAAGCAGATTGAAGAGGAGATTGTCGAGGTGGGCAAACGCACGACCATCGACCTCGGTATCCACGGCCTGCATCCGGAGCTTATCCGCCTTATCGGTAAGATGAAGTACCGCTCGTCATACGGCCAGAACCTCTTGCAGCACGCTCGCGAGACGGCCAACCTCGCAGGTATTATGGCTGCCGAGTTGGGTCTCAACCCGAAGGCCGCACGCCGCGCAGGTCTGTTGCACGATATCGGCAAGGTACCTGATGATGAGCCGGAGTTGCCACACGCAATCATCGGCCAAAACCTCGCCGAGAAGTACAAGGAGCGCCCCGACATCTGCAATGCTATTGGAGCGCACCACGACGAGGTGGAGATGACCTCGCTGATAGCCCCTATCATTCAGGTTTGCGATGCCATATCGGGTGCACGTCCGGGCGCGCGTCGTGAGGTTATTGAGTCGTACATCAAGCGCCTAAAGGAGATGGAGGATATCGCCCTCTCGTATCCGGGCGTTGTTAAGACCTACGCCATTCAGGCCGGTCGCGAGTTGCGTGTAATCGTCGGCGCCGACAAACTCTCGGATGCCGAGTCGGAGAGCCTCTCGCACGACATAGCCAAGAAGATTCAGGATGAGATGACCTACCCTGGCCAGGTGAAGATTACCGTCATCCGCGAGACTCGCAGCGTAAGCTACGCCAAGTAGCGCACCGCTGTCCACAAAAAAAAAGCAAGGAGATCGAGAAATTCGGTCTCCTTGTCTTTTTGAGGTTTTGCTCGTGGGGGCCGCCCAAACCGCAACATTAAAACAGCAGCCCTCCACGTCACAAAGAGTCATTTTGAAATGACAGTGCAAACATAGGAAGGCTGCGCGATTATATAAAATAATTGTGGTCAATCGCTACGGCGATGTGGCAAATTTGACCATAGAGGGGCAAACGCAGAGGCTTGCGTGGCTACTCCTCGTAGAGCAGATACTTGCGACGGAGCACCTTGAACTTCTCGACGTCGTCTTTCCACATAGCCTTAATCTCGTCTGCCGACTTGCCTGCGATAATCATCTCGTAGATATAATCTACGGCTACCAATCTGTGGAAGAACTTCTTTCTGTCGCCTGCAAACAACTCCTCACCCTTGCCATATCGGTTGTAGGCATCAATAACATACTTTACAGTGAAGCCCTCTTTGATAATCTGCTTCTTTGGCACTTTGCGCAAATCGACTCCATGACACAATTTATCCTGATGCTTTGGATTTTTTGCACCCTCTATTGAGCGTGGAGTGTATGAA
>JAFVRC010000022.1 GCA_017504485.1 Alistipes sp.
ATGGGAGGTAGTAGTTCATCATCGAGAACATACCCTTCTTCATCTCACCACCATACCAAGTGTTGATGATAACCTGCTCGCGCGAAGTGATGTTGAAGACAACAGCTGTCTCCGAGTTGAGGCCCAGCTCCTTGTAGTTCTCAACCTTGGCCTTCGAGGCGTTGTAAACCACGAAGTCAGGCTCGAACGATGCGAGCTCCTCCTCGGTAGGGCGGATGAACATATTCTTTACGAAGTGAGCCTGCCAAGCAACCTCCATGATGAAACGCACAGCCATGCGCGTATCGGCGTTAGCACCGCAGAAGCCATCGACAACGAAGAGGCGCTTGTTCGAGAGCTCCTTCTGTGCGATAGCCTTCAGGGCTGCCCACGACTCCTCCGAGCAAGGCTTGTTGTCGTTCTTGTAATCCTCCGAAGTCCACCATACGGTATCCTTCGAGTTCTCGTCCATAACGATGAACTTATCCTTTGGCGAGCGGCCCGTATAGACACCCGTCATCACGTTTACGGCACCAAGCTCGGTCTCCTGACCCTTGTCAAAGCCAGTCAAACCCTCCTTGGTCTCCTCGGCGAAGAGCTCCTCGTAGGATGGATTATAGACAACCTCGGTCGAACCGGTAATGCCATACTTCAATAAATCTTCTTTCTTAAAAGCCATAGTTTTGAAATATTTTAATGTTAAACCTCTCTCTGTTTTCGTTCTTGTAGCCAATCGACTCTGCATGTTGCTCACATCCTGTTCGTAGTTCTGTAGCACCACACTGTACGGAATTGGCCCTATTTTCTCGGTGCAAATATACTGCAAATATTTTAATTTACGAGCCCTTTGTGAAAAAAATAACACAAAAAGTGCCCTTTTGCCCTCCTCTCCCTATTCGGCACATAGCAGCACACTCTTGTCGCGCCCAGCGTTCTCTGCGATGGCGACCATACAACTGCACAAAAAAGTTTTTGGCGAATCGTGCTCTATTCTCGAAAATATTTGTATCTTTGTAGAGATGTCCGGACTATACATCCATATCCCGTTCTGCAAGCGGCAATGTGGCTATTGCGACTTTGCACGCACGACAAAGCTGCGGCTCATGCCGTCGGTTACACAGCGTATGCACGAGGAGCTGCGAGACGAGGCACCCTTTCTTGCCGACCGCAAGATCAGGACCATCTACTTCGGAGGCGGAACACCCTCGCTGTTGCGGCCTGCGGAGTTGGAGCAGTTTATTGAGGAGGCACGCGAGATGTTCGACTGCAAGGCGGTGGAGGAGATTACTGCAGAGGTAAATCCCGACGACGTGACAGCCGAATATGTCGAGGCGCTGAGGCGCACGTCGATAAACCGAGTGTCGATGGGCATACAGTCGCTCGACGACGAGTGTCTGCGCTTCATGGGGCGGCGACACACGGCTGCCAAGGCCATCGAAGCGGTGCGGTTGTTGCAGAGTGGTGGGTTCGACAATCTGTCGGTCGATATAATCTTTGGCATCGAGGGCTTCGGCCACGAGAGTCTGCAACGCACACTCAACGGCATAACATCGCTCGATGTGCAACACATCTCGGCCTACCACCTCACCATCGAGCCAACGACACGTTTCGGTCGCCTACTCTCGGAGGGGAGACTGCGACAGGTGGCCGAGGAGCGTAGCGAAGAGGAGTTTTTGAGGGTGCACGAGCACCTTACCAAGGCCGGTTTCGAGCACTACGAAGTGTCGAACTACGCCCTTCCGGGATATCGCTCGCGCCACAACTCGTCGTACTGGACAGGAGCCGAGTATCTGGGCATAGGCCCCGGGGCACACTCCTTTGCCGGAGGTGTGCGACGTTGGTGCATGCAGTCGCCGGAGGAGTATATCGAGCAGGTGCGGTACGGCTCGGAGGTGCTCACATCACGCGATCGTCTGAACGAGTATCCGATGACCTCGCTGCGACGCGTTGAGGGCATCTCGCTCGACCACATAACATCGGAGTTTGGCGAGGAGCAGGCGACACGCATCGTGCAGCTGACAACGCCTATCGTGGCGCGAGGCGCGCTTGTTCGCCAGGGCGCACAGCTCGCCATTCCACCCGAGAAGTTCTTGGTGTCGGATGCGGTGATAGAGTCGCTTTTCGGTGTGTAGAGAGTGTAATAAAGGTTCCTATTTTATATATTGGTAAATATTATTAAAAAATTTTAATAAAACACTTTTCAATATGGATAATTAATCGTACCTTTGCGGCGAAAATTATAGAATATATAAACAAATCAGATAATTATGAGTGAAATCAAGATGAATCCCGACGTGCTCTTCGAAGTGAGTTGGGAGGTATGCAACAAGGTGGGCGGCATCCATACGGTGATTGCCACCAAGGCCTTGACCGTAACGAAAATTTTAGGCGACAAGTACATAACCATCGGCCCCGACTTCTCGCAGGACAGCGGCGTGTCGGAGTTCGAGGAGGATCCTGCGCTGCTCAAGTCGTGGCGACAGAACCTCTACAATGAGGGTATCCGCGTGCGCATCGGCCGTTGGAAGGTATGTGGCCGTCCAATAGCTATCCTCATCGACTTTACCACCCTCTTTGCCAGCAAGGACGAGGTGCTTAAGCAACTCTGGGAGGACTACCACGTCGATTCGATCTCGGGACAGTGGGACTATGTGGAGCCTGTGCTCTTCGGCCACATCGCCGGCAAGGTTATCGAGTCGTATGTAGCCACATTCTGTGCTACGACCGACAAGGCTGTGGCTCATTTCCACGAGTGGATGACTTGCGCAGGAGGCCTCTACCTCCGCAAGCACTCGCCGTACATCGCAACGGTGATGAGCACGCACGCAACGGTTATGGGCCGTTGCATCGCCGGCAACCATCTGCCACTCTACGCCAATCTCGAGCAGTTCAATGCCGACGACTTGGCTCGCCAGTTCAACGTCGTTGCCAAGCACTCGATCGAGAAGATTGGCGCGGCGAATCACGACGCTTTCCTCTCGGTGAGCGACATTACGGCTCGCGAGTGCAAGTATCTGCTCAAAAAGGAGGTCGATGTTGTTACTCCAAACGGCTTCGAGAACGATTTTGTATGGACTGGCACCGAGGCCGACACGAAGCGTGCCGAGGCTCGTCGTGCGATGATTGCCGTAGCCGAGGCTACCCTCTCGCATAAATTCGAGAAGGAGCCGTTTATCATCGGCACTTCGGGCCGCTACGAGTTCCACAACAAGGGCCTCGATATCTTCTTCGACACATTAAAGGCTCTCGAGACATCGGGCAAGCTCGACCGCGAGATTCTCGCCTATGTAACCGTGCCTGCCGCAAATCACGGCGCACGCACTGATCTGCAAGCCGCCATCAACGAGGGCAAGGCTATCGACGCTTCGCAGTATCGCTACTCGACGCACTACCTCGACAACCTCACCTACGATCAGGTAGCCACCGCCATCAACGGCTCGGTACTCGACCGCGCAGAGTCGAAGGTGAAGGTTATCTTCGTGCCTACATACCTCAACCAGAACGACGGTATCTTCAACAAGGATTACTACGAGCTTCTCATAGGTATGGATCTCACGCTCTACCCTTCGTACTACGAGCCGTGGGGTTACACGCCACTCGAGTCTGTCGCCTTCTCGGTGCCTACGGTGACGACCACGCTCGCCGGCTTCGGCATGTGGGCCAATCAGCAGGTCGAGCACAAGGGTGTAGTTGTCATTGAGCGTAACGACCACAATACGGCCCAAGCGGTAGCCGAAACGGCTGATGCCGTACTCCGCTTCATCGACCTCTCGGAGAAGCAGGTAGTCGAGGTGCGCAAGGCAGCCTTCGAGCTCTCGGAGCGTGCCCTGTGGGACAATATGTTCGAATACTACCGCGAGGCCTATGAGTGTGCCATCGAGAGCTGCATTGCTCGCACCAACCGCGCTGTATTGGGCGACGGCGGTGCCTCGAATGAGCAGATTAACTTCGTGCGCCAGCAGCTCTTCGTGGAGCGCCCTATCTGGCAGCGCGTGATGGTCGATAAGTCGCTACCAAAACGTCTGCGCCCGCTCGAGGAGCTCTCGCGCAACCTCTGGTGGAGCTGGACCCTCGGAGCCCGCGACCTCTTTGAGGATATCGACAAGGATTTGTGGGTAGCCGTGGATCGCAACCCTATCGCTCTGCTCGACAAACTCCCTATGGAGCGTCTGCGCGAGTTGGAGCAGGATACCGCATTCCTCGAGAAGATGGATTCGGTATATGCGCAGTTCAACGAATATATGAACGAGAAGCCGGCCGCAACGCCGAAAATTGCATACTTCTCGATGGAGTATGGTCTGCACCACACGCTTAAAATCTACTCGGGCGGCTTGGGTATTCTCGCCGGTGACTACCTCAAGGAGGCCTCGGACAAGAATGTGCCGATGGTTGCCGTAGGTCTGCTCTACCGCTATGGCTACTTCACGCAGCGTCTGTCGGCGCAGGGTGCACAGGAGGCTACCTACGAGGCACAGAACTTCTTCAAGCTCCCTATCTCGCCTGTCCGCGAGGCCGATGGTTCGTGGGTTACCGTACAGGTGGCTCTGCCGGGCCGTACACTCTCGGCTCGCGTATGGCTCTGCCAGGTGGGCCGCACGCCACTCTACCTGCTCGATGCCGACTACGAGGCCAACCTCGAGGAGGATCGTCAAGTTACACACTACCTCTATGGTGGCGACTGGGAGAACCGCCTCAAGCAGGAGTTGCTGCTCGGCATCGGCGGTATCCGCGCCCTTACGAAGATGAACATCAAGCAGGATGTATATCACTGTAACGAGGGCCACGCCGCCTTCATCGGTATCGAGCGCATCCGCAACCTCATCGCCCGCAAGCGTCTTTCGTTCTCGGAGGCATTGGAGGTTGTACGCTCGTCGTCGCTCTTCACCACACATACGCCTGTGCCTGCGGGCCACGATGCCTTCCCGGAGTCGATGATTCGTCAGTATATGGCCCACTATCCGGATGTTCTGGGTATCACCTGGGAGCAGTATATCAACCTCGGAAAGGTCAAGCCTAACGACCCTAACGAGCGTTTCTCGATGTCGGTACTCGCCTGCAACCTCTCGCAGGAGGTCAATGGCGTGTCGTGGCTTCACGGCGAGGTATCGAAGGATATCCTCGGCAATATGTGGCCGGGATACTTCAAGAACGAGCTTCACATCGGCTATGTAACCAATGGAGTGCACTTCCCTACCTGGACCGCATCGAATATGCGCCGTCTCTATGCCCGCTTCTTCCCAGAGGGCTTCGAGGGCCACGTCTATAACATCCCTGAGTGGCAGAAGGTTCACGAGATATCCAACGAGGAGCTGTGGAACGAGCGTATGTTCCTCAAGAACCGACTGATAAAGACCATCAAGCGTCGCTATGCCGACCCTAAACAGGTGCGCCTCGACCGTCCGAGCCAGATGATTCAGGTGGCCGACCGCATCAAGCCGGAGGTGCTGACCATCGGTTTTGCACGCCGCTTCGCAACCTACAAGCGTGCCTACCTGCTCTTCACCAACTTGGAGCGTCTCTCGGCTATCGTCAATAACAAGCAGCACCCTGTGCAGTTCATCTTCGCAGGTAAGGCCCACCCGAATGATAAGCCGGGACAGGATCTCATCAAGCGCATCGTCGAGGTGTCATCGATGCCGGAGTTCGTAGGCAAGATTATCTTCTTGCAGAACTACGATATGGAACTCGCACGCCGCATGGTTCAGGGCGTGGACGTATGGCTCAACACCCCTACCCGCCCGCTCGAGGCCTCGGGTACGTCGGGCGAGAAGTGCGTGATGAACGGCGTTATGCAGTTCTCGGTGCTCGACGGATGGTGGGTTGAGGGCTACAAGGAGGGGGCCGGATGGATGCTCCCTATGGAGCGCACCTTCGCCGACCAGCGTCACCAGGACGAGCTCGACGCCGAGATGATCTACACGACCATCGAGGAGCAGATTGCACCTAAATATTACGCGCGTAACGAGAAGGGTATCCCGAGCGACTGGTGCGAGTCGATTAAGCGCTGTATCGCCGACATCGCCTCGAACTTCACGACGAACCGTATGCTCATCGACTACGAGGAGCGTTTCTACAACAAACTCGGTGCACGCAAGCAGCTGCTCGTTGCCGACAACTACATCCTCGCACGCCAGATTGCAGCATGGAAGCGCAAGGTTTCGGCCGCGTGGGACAACGTCAAGATTATCGACGTGCAGCGTGCCCGCGTGGACAAGGAGGCCTTCCTCGTTGGCGAGAGCTACCACTTCGGCGTAACACTCGACATTGCGAACCTCAATCCGGAGGATATCGGTGCCGAGTTGGTTGTTGCCAAGCCTATGGTTGGCAGCGAGGCAGCCAACGTGGATCACACCATCGCCTTGAAGCAGGTTGCCGTCGAAGGCAGCCGCGTAAGCTACGCTCTCGACTTCGTACCGACACGCACCGGAGCATTCGATATCGCACTCCGCATCTTCCCGAAGAACGAGAAGTTGCCATATCGCATGGACTTCGCGCTGGTAAAGTGGGCCTAAAGCCCATCTCTGCACTACCGTATCATCTCCCTGCCTTTGCGCTCGCAAAGGCAGGGTATGGTGCGAAATAGTTGCGCTTATGGCCACTCAACGTGGCCGAGATAAAAGTCACATTTTTCGTCAAAAAGGGTTGTTTTTGTAAAATTTTTCGCTTTTCGAGAACAATTTGACTAAAAATTTATTAATTTTACGGAAGCAGAAAACAAATCTATAAAAAAATAACTATGTCGGGATTAACTTTTGACAAACAGGAACTCGGTAACCTGGAGTACTCGTTGCAGCGCGAAATGCTGGCAACAGACCGCCGCGGCGGATATATGAGTACGACCATCGTCGGCTGTAACACCCGTAAGTATCACGGTTTGATTGTCGCTCCGATCGATGCGAGCAACAATGCCTACGTGTTGCTCTCGTCGCTCGACGAGACTATCGTGCAGCACGACCAATCGTTCAACTTGGCTTTACACCGCTTCAAGGGTGTCTATGAGCCGCGCGGACACAAGTACATTACCGATTTCGAGTACACGCCATGTCCGACGATTACCTATCGTGTGGGTGGTGTGATTTTACGCAAGGAGATTTTGTGGATCCACAAACGCACACAGATGATGATTCGCTACACGCTCGTCGATGCACACTCCGAAACCACATTACGCCTGCGCCCATTCCTCGCCTTCCGCAACAAGCACGAACTCTCGAAGGCAAATATGTACGCCAATGTGCGCTCGTATCCGGTAACAAATGGTGTGAAAAACCGCCTCTACGACGGATTTCCGTGGCTCTATATGCAGATATCGAAGGATGATGCATCTTTTGTGCCTGCACCTGACTGGTACTACGACTTCGAATATCAGAAGGAGATTGAGCGCGGATACGAGGGTTACGAGGATCTGCTCACGACCGGTTACTTCGAGATGAAGATTAAGAAGGGTGAGAGCATCATCTTCTCGGCCTCGGTCGATGAGATGGGCTCCGGCGAGGAGATTATCTCGGCATACGAGACCTCGGTAGCACGTCGCACCCACAAAATCGACTTCGTAAGCTGCCTCCACCACTCGGCCCGCCAATTTATCATCCGCCGTCCGGGCAACCGCACGGAGGTTATAGCCGGATACCCGTGGTATTGGGTGGATGGCCGCTCGACATTCATCTCACTGCCGGGCCTCACTTTGGAGCAAGGCTACAAGGAGGACTGCATGGAGGTTCTCGACACGATGGTTGCCGATATGCATAACGGCGACTTTGCCGGCTCGGCCTCGGCCGAGGTGGCGGCTGACGCTCCGCTCTGGTTCTTCTGGACACTGCAACAGCTCGAGGCACACATCGGCGGCAAGGCCGTGTGGGAGCGTTATGGCGCAGCGATGAAGGGTATCCTGAACGCCTACCGCCGCGGCTTCTATGGCGGCTGCGTTGCGATGCACACCAACGGCCTCGTATGGGCCGCTCGCGAGGGTGCTGCGCTGACGTGGATGAACAGCATGATGAATGGCGTGCCACAGACTCCGCGTGCAGGCTATACGGTAGAGATTAACGCCCTGTGGTACAACGCCGTGTCGTATGCTGTAGCTCTGGCCGCAAAACATGGCGACAAGGCCTTTGCCGCCGAATGGAAGGCTCTGCCGGATCAGATTCGCCAAAGCTTTGTCAATACTTTCTACCTCGCCGACGAGGGCTATCTGGCCGACTATGTCGATTTGCAGGGCGCAAATCGTGCAATCCGCTGCAACCAGATTATCGCCTGCGGTCTGCCATACACGATGCTCGACGAGGTGCAGGTAGTAAGCATTTGGCGTACCGTACGTCAGCACCTGCTTACGCCTGTAGGTCTCCGTTCGCTGTCGCCTCGCAACCCGATGTTCGAATCGACCTACAAGGAGAATCCTATCGAGCAAGAGGCCGCATCGAAGAATGGTGCCGTGTGGGTATGGCCCCTGATGTTCTACATCGAGTGCGCACTGCGCCTTGATGCCGACCGCTTCCTGGCCCATGCCGAGGATATGTTGGCAGCCTTCGATGACAATATCCAGACCTACTGCATCGGCTCGATGGCCGAGTATTACGATGCCAACCCTCCATTCGCACCACGCGGCGCCGTGTCGCAGGCTTCGAGTGTAGGCGGCGTGCTGTATATCAAGCAGCTCATCGAGCAGTACAAAGCGAAGGCCAAGCGTGCTGCAAAGCGCACGGTAGCTAAAAAGAGTGTTAAAAAATAAAAATATAGACAAGATGAGAGTATTAATGTTTGGCTGGGAGTTTCCTCCGCACATTGCGGGTGGTCTCGGTACGGCCTGTTACGGAATGACTCGCGGATTGGCTCGCAACGACGTAGATGTCACGTTTGTTATGCCTCGCGCCTCGGGCGATGAGGACGAGCGTTTTATCCGTGTGGTAAATGCTAGCGATGTCGAGACCGTATTCGGCAAAGTCAGCACCGATGCTGCCGACATCATCGATAAGATGTCGTTCATACACATCGACTCAAACCTTGTGCCTTACCTTTCGCCGGAAGATTATGCAAGCTACCACGACGAATTTGTAAAGACGGGCGAGAAACGTTGGGAGACTTCGGATATTTGGAGTCAGCGTTACACCTTCTCGGGCAAGTACGGAGCCAACCTCATGGAGGAGGTTGCTCGCTATGCCATCGTCGCAGCACAGGTAGCCAAAGATTTGGAGGGGCAGTTCGACGTTATCCACGCCCACGACTGGCTCACCTACTTCGCCGGCATCGCCGCCAAGCGAGTGTCGGGCAAGCCTCTCGTGGTGCATATGCACGCTACCTCTTTCGACCGCTCGTCGAGCGACAATATCGACACACGCGTCTATGAGATTGAGCGTGCCGGTATGGCAGCCGCCGATAGGGTTATCGCCGTGTCGAACCTGACGCGCAATATCGTCATCGAGAAGTACAATATTCCGGCCGAGAAGGTCGTGACCGTGCACAACGCCGTGCGTTTCGCCGAGAAGGAGAACGAGATGCCGGAGCGTGGCGTGAAGGACAAGATTGTAACCTTCCTCGGTCGTATCACCTTCCAGAAGGGCCCTGACTACTTTGTCGAGGCTGCAGCGAAGGTCTTGAAGCGTGTGCCAAACGTGCGCTTCGTGATGGCCGGTTCGGGCGATATGATGAACCACGTCATCCGCCGCGTGGCACGCCTCGGCATTGCCGACCGCTTCCACTTCACGGGCTTCCTGAGGGGTGACGACGTGCACAAGATGTTCCAACTCTCGGATGTCTATATTATGCCATCCGTCTCGGAGCCATTCGGCATCTCGCCGTTGGAGGCCATGCGTGCCAACGTGCCTTCGATTATCTCGAAGCAGTCGGGTGTGGCCGAGGTGTTGGACTACGCCGTGAAGGTCGATTACTGGGATGTGGATGCCATGGCAGATGCCATCTATGGTCTGATTACCTACCCTGCCCTCTCGAAGATGTTCGCACAGAAGGGCCTGGAGGAGGTAACCAACCTCAAGTGGAACGATGCCGCCAAGAAGGTCAAGGCGGTTTATGAGGATGCTATTGCATCGGCAAAATAACCGAATACAAGAAAAACAAAAACACACAAAAATATGAAAACAGTTTGTTTATATTTTCAGGTACATCAGCCTTGGCGACTGAAAACCTATCGCTTTTTCCACATCGGTAAGGATCACAACTACCTTGACGACCTGACCAACCGCGCCATCATGCAGAAAATTGCACGCGAGTGCTATCTGCCGATGAACGCTCTGCTCCTGAAGCTCATCAAGGAGAACAAGGGTGCCTTCCGCGTATCGTTCTCGCTGACGGGTACAGTTGTTGAGCAGTTCAAGACCTACGCTCCGGAGGTGCTCGATTCGTTCCGCGCACTTGTCGATACGGGCTGCGTAGAGCTACTCGCCGAGACCTACTCGCACTCGCTGGCCGCTCTCTCGTCGAAGGAGGACTTCAAGGAGCAGGTGAAGCGTCATACGGCAATGCTCAAGGCAGAGTTCGGCGTGAAGCCAAAGGCCTTCCGCAACACGGAGCTTATCTACTCGGACGAGATTGGCGAGATGGTGGGCGAGTTGGGCTTCAAGACAATGCTGGCCGAGGGCGCGAAGCACATCCTCGGATGGAAGTCGCCTGATTTCGTATATGCCGGTGCGGCAGACCAGAGCCTGCGCCTCCTGCTGCGCAACTACAAACTCTCGGACGATATCGCTTTCCGCTTCTCGAATCAGGGCTGGGACGAGTACCCACTTACTGCCGACAAGTATGCCGGATGGCTCGCCGAGTCGAATGGCGAGGTTATCAACCTCTTTATGGACTACGAGACCTTTGGCGAGCACCAGAAGGCCTCGACCGGCATCTTCGACTTTATGAAGAGTCTGCCAAAGGCCGTGCTTCGTCACGGCGACTTGCAGTTCGCCACCGTATCGGAAGCAGCCGCCAAGCACCAGCCGGTAGCCGTACTGCACTGCCCTCACGTTATGTCGTGGGCCGATGAGGAGCGCGACATCACCGCTTGGCTCGGCAACGACCTCCAGAATGAGGCCTTCGGCAAGCTCTACGCCATGAAGGAGAAGGTACGCTCGCTCAAGAGTGCCGACTTCGACTATGTGTGGAACTTCATGCAGACCTCGGACCACTTCTACTATATGGCAACGAAGTGGCTCTCGGATGGCGACGTACACTCATACTTCAACCCTTACGGCTCATCGTATGAGGCATTCATTAACTATATGAATGTCCTTTCGGACTTCCAGATTGAGGTCGAGAAGGCTTTGGCCGCCAAAAAGTCGCGCAAGAAGTAGCAGGCTACGACTGCCAAACAACAAATTAGGGCGTGTTTCACATCGGAACACGCCCTAATTGTTGGATGTGTATAATAGGCTAAAATGCCGGAAGCTCCTCACCCTCGGTTTCGCAGCCGCACATTGCGGCAGGGGCATCCTTCGGCAGCAGGAAATAGACGCACGAAGCCTCGGTACACAACTCGCCATTACCATCGTAGAGTCGCCCCTCAACGTCTATAATATTGCGTCGCTGTCCCTTGACCGTGCCACGCAGCGTGAGTGGGCCGGCCGAGATATGCACGGGCTTGCGGTAGCGCAACTCCAAACGCGACGTAACGGCACCCGACTGCAACTTACGCAGCACAACCCAGCCGCAGAGCTCATCGAGCAGCGTGGCCTGCACGCCGCCATGCACCGTGTCGAGCCAGCTGGCATACTCGCCATTCGGCGTCCAACGGCTCACGACCTCGTCGCCGTCCTCGTAGAACTCCATTCGCAACCCCTTATCGTGCGTAGGATCGCAACCGAAACAGTGGTAGCCCTCGATATCGAGGTACGGATTCTTCAACTTCTTCATCGCTCTATTTTTCGGGATTCGGAACAGCCTTGAATACAGCCTTTATAGAGCCGTCGTGCAGTAACATCAACAGGTCGTAGTCGATGTCATAATTGGTCGTAGCATCGAGCACACGGAGCATCGCCATCTCCAAATCCTCATTCTCGGGGCAGAGCATCTTTGTCGAGCCAAGGGCCGAAAAACGCAGGCTGCTCTTGCCATCGAGCACATACTGGCCGAGGAGACTGTTGCAAGCTCCGCGACCGCCGAGCGCACCCTCATTCAGGATGATGTTGAACGAGTCGTCGGGTAGCTGACGATCCACACCCTCCAACTGCACAAGGTGCCATACGGTACCCTCCAACGGCTTGGCGTTCTTATAACGCCAACGGCACGACGAGCAGCAGCTACCAAGCAGCAGTGCCGTCACAAGAATCAATGTTAGTTTTCTCATATCTCTATATCTGTTTAGTGTAAGACTATTGTCGGTCGGCCACCTCACGACGATTCATCAACGCTTGCGTAATGGTGTGTTCATCGACATACTCCAACTCGTCGCCAAAGCCTATGCCACGAGCAATAGTCGTAATCTTGACGTGCGGGAAGCGGCGCAACGAGTTCATCAGGTAGAAGAGTGTGGTCTCGCCCTCGACCGAGGCAGATATGGCTATTATCACCTCCTTGACCTCGCCCAGCGCGATTCGGTCAAGCAGCAGGTCGATGCGCAAGTCCGACGGGGCGATACCCTGCATGGGCGATATCACACCGCCCAAGACGCAGTATAGGCCGTTGTATTGGTGGGTTTTCTCGATAGATAGAAGGTCCGACACCTGCTCGACAACGCAGAGCGTCGAGCGGTCGCGCATATGGTCGAGGCAAATGTCGCATACCTCGTTGTCCGACAAGTTGTTGCACTGTGCACATCGGCATATACGCGTGCGGAAGGCCGAGATACTATCGGTGAGCGACTCCACGTCGGGACGCTCCATCTTCAGTATATGCATCGCCAGGCGCAAGGCCGTGCGACGCCCCACACCCGGCAGGCGCGAGAGGTCATTGACTACGTTATCCAGCAATTTCGACACGGCAATCCTCCTCTCCTCTTAAATCTGCTCGACGGAGCGGCTCTCAATCCACCCCTTCTTTCCGTCGGCAATCACAATCTCATACCAGCCATCCACTTCGGCAAGTATGCGCAGTTTCGTGCCCTCGTGCAGCACAAAGAGGTCGGTTGCCGAGCGGTCGGGCGAACTCTTGACCGAGATGGCCGACGACATCACCACCGCCTCCTCGCGCGAAAGTATGTCGTTACGCTCGGCCACAGCAAACGAGGTGGCTGCGACAAAGAGCAACACCATCACCACGCCTCCATAAAATCCCACCTTGCGCACCACAAGCCTCCGACCGAGCAGGAAGAGCAGCACCATCACGAGCAGCAGAGCCGCCGCAACCAATGAGAGGATGCTCCACGCCGTGCAGCTCATCGAGTTTTGGAGAGCCCGCACCCACGTCCTGACAAAGAACTCGGGCACGGCCGTTATACGATCCTTGGTCTGCGCCTCGGCCAACGCGAGATTGTGCTTCACGTCCTCATTCGACGGAGCGAGGCGTTGCGCCCTATTGTAGTGGAGGATAGCACGCCCCATATTACCCAACTTGAAGTAGGCATTACCGAGGTTATAGTGCAGTTTGAGCGAGTATTCGCCACCATCGGCTATCGCTTGATACTCCTCGGCAGCACGCGCATAATCGCCATCCACATAGGCTTGTTGCGCACGCTCCCACCGCGCCATCGAGGAGAGCGAGTCGCTCTGCGCCGAGGCAGCGGCAAGACATAGTAGCGCAAAGGCTGTTGCTAGTATATATCGAATATTTCTCATACGGCTATCTTTTGATTACCGACTCTATCTGCGAGACTATCTCTATTCCGTCGGCGTATATATCACTCATCTGCGCCGAGGCAATAGGCGAGTACTGCGCCTCCTCGCACTGCGAAATTATGGCGATGATGCGCTCGGCCTCGGCCTCCGCACCACGACGCACCAGCTCCTCGCTGACCGACTCCTTCGTCAGGTCGGCCACCGGAATGTTGAAACGGTCGGCGAGGTATCCCCACAGCGCCCGCAAAATCTCCTCGTAGAAGGCTCGGCGGTCCTCCTCCTGCATATACTTCGCTGCCTTGCGGAAGCGTTGCACGGCGACTCTATTGGCCCTGCGGCCGCGCACCAGCACCACATTGCTTCTATCTCGCAACATCTTGCGCACCACAAAGTATGCGACTATAGCCAACACCACAAGCAGAGCCAGCAGCGCGAAGTAAAGAGGCGACAACACAAGAGGTGCTACACGACTGCGCAACATCGGTGTACCGAGCATTATGAAACGGATGTCGCTGCCGAGCAGACGCACATCCTCGCGCTTAACACCCACGGTTGAAGGGGCTGCCTGCTGGGCCGCCGAGGTATCGGGCCGCACGAGAATATCGAGCGGCTCGGCACGCAACGTGCAGTAGCGCTGTGTCTCGGTGTCGAAATAGGAGAACTCGACAGGCTCGATATGGTACTCGCCCTCGGCACGGGCGATAAACGGGTAGTCGAATTGGCGGTAGCCGATGCTTCCCGACCTCGAATTTTCAATCTTCTCGCTACTCTTTACATCGTACAGCTCGAAGGAGGCCGGAAGGTTAAGCTTCGGCGCCTGCACGAAGCTTAGGTTGCCGGAGCCCGAAATCTTCAGCGTGAGTGTCACGGCCGAATTGGCCGCCACGTCAGTCGAGGATACTTTTTGCGACATCGTATAACGCCCCACAGCACCTGCAAACGAGGCGGGAGCACCCGCCGGCAACTCCTTGACCTGCAACTTCACAGCCGGGGAGTGTAGCGCACGACGCACGTTATACACCTCGTGACCCATATCGAAGAACGGATGGAAGCCTCTGCGCGAGGTCTGCACCATCACCTGTGCAACAATCGTTATCTCGGCAGGCTCGATGGTGATAACACCACTCTGCTGCGGATAGAGCAGATATTCGGCCAAATTATAGACCTCATAGACCTTGCCGTTGTAGTTCTCGCGGAACGGGCCCTGCTCAACATCGAGCTGCTGGCTCCAGAAACCACCGAATGACGGCATCTTCGCACCCTCCGAGCCTGCGATATTCACGCGGCTGTAGAGCTTGACCATCGCACGCAGCGGCTCACCCTTATAGACCGTCTGCCGCGAGAGCGAGAGCCTCAAAAGCAGGTCATCCTCGCCAATCTGGTTCGAAGCACCGGCTTCGCCACCCTGTGCCTGCGAGCTGCCCTTATTCTCGCGCACCTCAACGGCCATCGGGCTTGTCGAGTAGTTGCGCCCCTTGACCGCAATGGTCGCCGCACCTATCGTAAAGTTGCCACTCTGGCGCGGCAGCAGAACGTAGGTTATCGTATAGCTCTCGCTACGCGTAGTCTTGCCGTTGATAATCTGTATCGACGAGCCTGTCGATACGGCCGGGCCGGCCACTACATCGAAGTTGTCGAATGACGGCGGCACGAAAGAGTTGTCGTCGGGCTTTGCCGAGAGCACAAACTCTACCCTTACGGCCTCGCCCACCGCCGCTATCATCGGGAGGTTAGCCGTGAAGGTCACCTCCTCGGCAGCACGCACCGAGCAGAGGGCACAAAGCGCCACGAGCAACATCGCTATCTTCTTCATAAATGTTTGCATACAAACACCTAACGCAAATTTTTATCTTTTATTGCCAGAGTAGGTGGTAGTCAGCCACCTACTCCGAAACTGCCGGGAATGGTCAACAGCTACCCGGAACGATTTTGATTTTTAGTGGGCAAATTCGGCGAAGAAATCGTTACCCTTATCATCCACGATGATGAAGGCAGGGAAGTTCTCGACATAAATCTTGCGCACAGCCTCCATACCGAGCTCCGGAAAATCGACAACCTCGACGCTCTTGATAGAGTTCTTGGCGAGGATGGCCGCAGGACCACCGATAGAGCCGAGGTAGAAGCCACCGTTGGCCTGACAAGCGTCGGTCACAGCCTTCGAGCGGTTGCCCTTGGCAACCATAACCATCGAGCCGCCATTCTTCTGGAACAAATCAACGTAAGGGTCCATACGACCGGCTGTCGTAGGGCCAAACGAGCCCGAAGCCATGCCTGCAGGAGTCTTGGCAGGGCCTGCGTAATACACAGGGTGATTTTTGAAGTACTCCGGCATAGGCTTACCCTCGTCGAGCATCTGCTTGATGCGTGCGTGTGCGATATCGCGGGCAACGATGAGCGTACCCTTAAGGTTGAGGCGCGTCTTAATCGGATACTTCGTGAGAATCTCGCGCACCTTGTCCATACCCTCGTCGAGGTCGATATCCACGGCCGGCGACATGGCAGGAGCCTCGGCCGGAAGGAAGCGTGCAGGGTTCTTCTCGAGCTGCTCGAGGAAGATACCCTCCGGCGTAATCTTTGCCTTGATATTACGGTCGGCCGAGCAGCTTACGCCTATGGCCACAGGGCACGAAGCGGCGTGACGCGGAGCGCGGATTACACGCACGTCGTGAACGAGGTACTTACCACCGAACTGTGCGCCGATACCCATCTCTTGACAAATCTTGAGAACCTTATCTTCCCACTCCAAGTCGCGGAAGCAGCGGCCACCCTCGTTGCCCGATGTAGGAAGCTCGTCGAGATAGCCCGCCGAAGCCTTCTTCACCGTAGCAAGACACATCTCGGCCGACGTACCGCCGATACATACGGCAAGATGGTACGGTGGGCAAGCCGACGTACCAAGATCCTTGATGTGCTCCTTGAAGAACTTTATGAGCGACTCCTCGTTGAGCAGGGCCTTGGTCTGCTGATAAAGGAATGTCTTGTTGGCCGAGCCACCACCTTTGGTGATGAAAAGGAACTCGTACTCCATACCCGGATGACCGCCATAGATATCAATCTGTGCCGGAAGGTTAGAACCCGTGTTGTGCTCATCGGTCATCGTGATAGGCACCACCTGCGAGTAGCGGAGGTTACGCTCCTTGTACGTTTCGTACACACCACGCGTGATGCACTCGGCATCATCCACACCCGTATAAACATCTTCGCCCTTGTGAGCCACGCAGATTGCCGTACCCGTATCCTGGCAGGTTGGCAACTCGCCCTCGGCCGCTACGACCGAGTTCATAAGCATCGTATAGGCCACGAACTTATCGTTGTCGGTAGCCTCCGCATCGTCGAGAATGTTGCGCAGCTTCTGCAAATGCGAGGCACGCAGATAGAACGACACGTCCTCGTATGCCGCCTTCGAGAGCAGCTCGAGACCCTTCGGATCGACCTTCAAAATCTTACGACCGTCGCACTCGACGACCTTCACATAATCCTTCGTCAAAAGACGATACTCGGTGTTGTCGCGCTCGATTGGGAGCGGCTCCTGGTAGATAAACTCAGCCATCTGTAAAATGTTTTATGTGGTTTATTAAATGTTTGTTTTCTTGCCGTTTTGTTTGTATGCAACGCATACAATCGACAAAATTACAAAAAATATGCGAAAAAACAACACGTGCCCCACCTTTTTGCCGCACGATGTACGCAAGCGAGGTCGGCTGATTTCGTAGCCGACCTCGTACGAGTTGAACAAAGAGTGCTGATTTTAGTTACTGAACGAGAGTTCGTCCGAGGAGCAGTCGATGACTATCGGTTTCGACTTATCGACCGTGCCGGCGAGGATACGCTTCGAAAGCTCGTTGATAACCTCGCGCTGAATAACTCGCTTGACAGGGCGTGCACCGTATGCCGCATCGTAGCCGACGTGGGCAATCCACGCACGGGCCTTATCGGTCACACGCAGCTCTATGCCACTCTGGCGCAACATCTTATGGACTATACCGAGCTGAATATCGACAATCTGCGCAATATCTCTCTCGGAGAGAGGCTCGAACATCACAATCTCGTCGATACGGTTCAGAAACTCCGGTTTTAGCTGCTGCTTGAGCTGCTCGACAACCTCGCGGCGCGTAGCCTCAACAACCTCGGCCGGCACCTCTCCACCCTCGCTCAACGCACGCGAGAAGCGCTCCTGAATGGTGAAGGCACCCATATTCGAGGTCATGATGATTATCGTATTGCGAAAATCGACCGTGCGCCCCTTGTTGTCGGTTAGGCGGCCGTCGTCAAGCACCTGCAATAAGATATTAAAGACGTCGGGGTGAGCCTTCTCGATTTCGTCGAGCAGAACAACCGAATACGGCTTGCGGCGCACCGCCTCGGTGAGCTGTCCGCCCTCGTCGTAGCCGACATATCCCGGAGGCGCACCGACCAAACGCGACACGGCGTGCCGCTCCTGATACTCACTCATATCGATTCGTGTCATCATATTCTCATCGTTGAAGAGGAACTCGGCCAGGGCACGCGCCAGCTCAGTCTTGCCGACACCCGTCGAGCCGAGGAAGATGAACGAGCCAATAGGCTTGCGGGCATCCGACAGACCGGCACGAGCACGGCGCACGGCATCCGACACTACGGCAATAGCCTGCTCCTGCCCAACCACACGGCCGTGGAGCGCAGCTTCCATATTGAGGAGCTTCTCGCGCTCGGAGGCGAGCATTCGCGACACGGGTATTCCTGTCCAACGCGACACCACCTCGGCGATATCCTCGGCATCGACCTCCTCCTTTATCATCGAGCCGGCCGAGGTGCTCTCTTTGAGTTGCTCGTTGAGCTTCGCAATACTGTTTTCGGCCTCGACAATCGAGCCGTAACGAATCTCGGCCACACGACCGTAATCGCCTATGCGCTCGGCCTGTTGCGCCTCGAGTTTGAGCTGCTCGATGCGCTCCTTCTCCTGCTGGATCTTGCGGATAAGATCGCGCTCGCCCTCCCACTTGGCACACATCGCCGAGGAGCGAGATTTAAGATCCTCAATCTCTTTGTCGAGTGTCGCAATACGCTCCTTGTCACCCTCGCGACGAATAGCCTCGCGCTCGATTTCGAGCTGGCGGATACGACGGTCGAGCGAATCAAGTTCCTCGGGCACGGAGTTCATCTCCAAGCGCAGACGCGAGGCAGCCTCATCGACCAAATCTATCGCCTTATCGGGCAGAAAACGGGTGGTTATATAGCGGTGCGAAAGCTCCACGGCCGATACTATCGCCTCATCCTTGATACGCACCTTATGGTGATTCTCGTAACGCTCCTTCAGACCTCGCAGAATCGACACTGCATCCTCGGGCGACGGCTCCTCGACCATCACTTTCTGGAAGCGTCGCTCGAGTGCCTTATCCTGCTCGAAATACTTCTGAAATTCGTCGAGCGTCGTGGCCCCGATGGTGCGCAATTCGCCTCGCGCAAGGGCCGGTTTGAGAATGTTGGCCGCATCCATCGCACCGCTCGACTTGCCGGCTCCGACAAGCGTATGAATCTCGTCGATGAAAAGCAGCACTTCGCCCTCACTATCAATCACTTCGTTGATTACGGCTTTGAGTCGTTCCTCGAACTCGCCCTGATATTTTGCGCCTGCAATCAGGGCTCCCATATCGAGCGAAAAGATACGCTTCGAGCGGAGATTTTCGGGCACATCGCCGTCGATAATTCGGTGGGCAATACCCTCGACAATGGCTGTCTTGCCGACACCCGCTTCGCCGACCAAAACCGGATTATTTTTGGTGCGGCGCGAGAGTATCTGCAACACACGTCGTATCTCCTCGTCACGACCTATCACGGGGTCGAGTTTCCCCTGTCGAGCCATCTCGTTGAGGTCGATGGCATACTTGCCCAACGCGTCGAACTCCTGCGAGGAGTTTTGCGAATCGACCGTCGCACCTTTGCGGAACTGCTTGATGGCCTCGATGAGCGACTTCTCGGAGGCTCCGTTGCGTTTAAGAATCTCGGAGGCCTCGCCGCGCTCCGACACAAGGGCGAGCAGAAGGTGCTCGACCGAGGCGTACTTATCCTTGAACTTTGAGGTAAAATCTACGGCTCGCTGCACGACAAGCGACAGGTCGCGCGAGAAGAACGACTCGCCGCCCGATACCTTTGGTAGTCGTGCAACGGCCTCTGAAACCTCCTTGCGGAGCATCGGCACAGCGACACCTACGCGCCCCAACAAAAAAGCGCCGAGGGCATTGTCGTCGGCCACCACAACTTCAAGCAGATGCAGCGGCTCGACAGCCTGCTGCTGATGCTTGTGAGCAAGAGCCGCGGCACTCTGCAACGCCTCTTGCGCCTTGATTGTCAATGTGTTAATATTCATAATATATGGTTTTAATTAAACTTTTCCTACAATCTGTTTTTCGCCCCAACAAAAGTTTTGCCAATCCCCCTTGGCGTGCCATCGTGGCACAATCGTGGCAGTATATGGCACCCATCGTATGACACTATCCGCCAAAATGACATAAAAAATATGCGCCCGTAGGGCGACTATCCGCGAAAATTTACTACCTTTGTCGCGATTATGGAGAAGTTTATAGTTTCGGCACGCAAGTATCGCCCGGCAACCTTCGCAAGTGTTGTCGGTCAGAAGCACATCACCTCGACGCTCAAAAACGCTATCGAGCGCAATCAACTGGCGCACGCCTACCTCTTCTGCGGACCCCGCGGCGTGGGCAAGACAACTTGCGCCCGAATTTTCGCAAAGGCGATAAACTGCCTCAACCCACAGGGTGCCGAAGCGTGCAACGAGTGCGACTCGTGCCGTTCGTTCAACGAGGGGCGCTCGCTCAACATCCACGAGTTGGATGCCGCCTCGAACAACTCGATTGACGACATCCGCAACCTCATAGAGCAGGTGCGCGTCATTCCACAGGTGGGGCACTACTCGGTCTTTATCATCGACGAGGTGCATATGCTCTCGACGGCCGCCTTCAACGCATTCCTCAAAACCCTCGAGGAGCCGCCACAGCACGCTATCTTCATCCTCGCCACGACCGAGAAGCACAAGATTATCCCGACGATTCTTTCGCGCTGCCAGATATACGACTTCAACCGTATCCGCGTAGAGGATGCTGTGGAGTATCTGCGCTACATCGCCCAGAACGAGGGCGTGACGAGCGACGAGGAGTCGCTCAACCTCATAGCGCAGAAGGCTGATGGCGGTATGCGCGATGCACTGTCGATGTTCGACAAAGCGGTGTCGTTCTGCGGCGCCAAGCTCGACTACCACTCGGTAGCTGCCACACTCAACGTGCTCGACTACGACACCTACTTCCAATTTACCGATATGCTCGCAAAGGGCGACTACATAAATGCGCTGTTGGAGTTCGACCGCGTGCTGTCGCGAGGATTTTCGGGCCAGACCTTCATGAACGGACTCAACAAGCACATTCGCGACCTGCTGATGGCCAAGGGCCCTGCCATATCGCTTATCGAATATACAGGGGCATTGCTTGAACGCTATCGCACACAAGCGGCAGAGAGTGCCACAGAGTTCCTTTTCGGAGCCATAGCACTGCTGACGGAGGCCGATGCAAAGTTGAACATATCGTCGAACCAACGACTGCTTGTAGAGCTTACGCTGATGAAGATTGCAGCAATAGCTCAAAAAAAAAATAGCGTACTGACGCTGCCCGTAGCCGAGGAGTATCCTCTGCCCGACCTTAACGCGCGGCAAGTATCTGCAAACAAGGATGTTGCACAACCGCAAGCTCCACAACCCGTTGTTGTCCCTGCCGCAATGCCACGGGCATCACAGCAGCCTTGTGAGGTTCAGCAGCCTACCGTTGTGCCAACTCCGCAGCCCATTGTCGAGCCTGCAGCCGCACAACCTGCGCCTACAACCACTCCGGCTCGACCTGCTTCGCCGAAGGAGACCGAGGGCTCTTCGTTTATCGCCGGAGGCTCGCTCTCGTCGTTGCTCTATAAAGTAGGGGCGGCCAACGGTGAAGGGGAGATTACTACCGAGGCCAAGATTGATATCGCAAGCGAGGATAAGCTCGAAGCGGCAAAGGATATTATCGTTAAGCGTATGTGCGAGGAGCGTCCTCGTCTGGTGTCAGCCTTCGAGAATATCGTCTTTCGGGGCAACCACGTCTGCCTGACGGTGCCGACAACCGCCCTGCGCGACGAGCTCAACGCCGTGCGGCACGAGGTGGCCGAGAGCATAGCTCACCTTGCCGGCATCTCAGGAGTACTCTCGGTGGATGTTGAGGTGCGCGAGGTGGAGCTGAAGATGCGCCCCGTGAAGTTGGAGGACAGAGTGCACCATATCGTCAAGAAGGCGCCGGCCTTCGAAGAGTTGCGCAAGACCTTCGACCTCGATGTAGAGTAGCAAACAATGAGTGAGAACGAATAGAAACAACACAATACAGAGTTATGAGCACAAGAAAAAATTTTGTTGAGGAGTTGCAGTGGCGCGGCATGATTCACACGATTATGCCGGGAGCCGAAGAGCAGCTCGAGAAGGAGATGACAACCGCCTACCTCGGCATCGACCCTACGGCCGACTCGCTGCATATCGGCCACTTGGTGGGCGTAATGATATTGAAGCACTTGCAGATGTGCGGACACCGCCCGATTGCCTTGGTCGGTGGTGCAACGGGTATGATTGGCGACCCTTCGGGCAAGTCGCAGGAGCGTAACCTGCTGAACGAGGAGGCACTGCGCCACAATCAGGAGGCCATCAAGCGTCAGCTATCGAAGCTTATTGACTTCGACTCGGAGGCCGAGAATGCAGCCATAATGGTCAATAATTACGACTGGATGAAGGAGTTCTCGTTCCTCGACTTCGCACGCGAAATTGGCAAGTGCATCACCGTGAACTACATGATGGCCAAGGACTCGGTGAAGAAGCGTTTCAATGGCGAGGGCGACGGTATGTCGTTCACCGAGTTTACATATCAGCTCTTGCAGGGCTACGACTTCCTGCACCTCTACCAGACGATGAACTGCAAGGTGCAGCTCGGCGGTGCCGACCAGTGGGGCAACATCACCACCGGCACGGAGCTCATCCGCCGCAAGCTCGGCTCGGAGGCCGAGGCGTTTGCCATCACCTGCCCGCTCATCACCAAAGCCGACGGCACGAAGTTCGGCAAGACCGAGAGCGGCAACGTATGGCTCGATGCACGCTACACCTCGCCGTATAAGTTCTACCAATTCTGGCTGAACGTGAGCGACGACGATGCGAAGCGTTACATCAAAATCTTCACGTTGCTCGACCGCGAGACTATCGAGTCGCTGATTGCCGAGCACGAGGAGGCGCCACATCTGCGTCTGTTGCAAAAGCGTCTGGCCGAGGAGGTTACAACTATGATTCACTCACGCGAAGAGTATGAGAAGGCTGTCGAGGCCTCGCAAATTCTCTTCGGCGGAGCAACGTCGGATGCGCTGCGCCGCCTCGACGAGCATACACTCCTGCAGGTGTTCGACGGCGTGCCGCAGTTCACCATCAAGCGCGAGGAACTTGGCTGCTCGATTATCGACCTCTGCGCCGAAAAGACACAGGTATTCCCATCAAAGGGTGAGTGCCGCAAGATGATTCAGGGCGGCGGCGTATCGCTCAACAAGGAGAAGGTGACGGATATTCAGCGTGCCGTGACGGAGGAGGATTTGATTACCGAGAAGTATATACTCGTGCAGCGCGGTAAGAAGAACTACTACCTCATAACCGTCGAGTAGGTGGAGCACAAGCTATATACAATAGATGTGGAGGGCATGGATTTCCATGCCTTCCACGGTTGCTATGCACTCGAGCAGCGGACAGGGAGCCACTTCGAAGTGTCGTTGCGTATCACAACCGAGCTGGGAACGGTTGCCGAGAGCGACGACGTAACAAAGGCGGTGAACTACCTCTCCGTATATGAAGTTGTACGCCGCGTGATGGGCATTACACAGCACACAATCGAGCGCGTGGCCACGAACATCATCGCAGCCCTGCGCGAGCAGTTTCCGCAGATCGAGCAGGTGGAGTGCCGCGTCACGAAGCTCGCTCCGCCACTGGGTGGCAAGGTGGCGCGTGTGAGCGTCACGATACGAGGTTAGGTTCGAGAGAATGATAGGTTAGTTTAGTAAGAATATGAGTGAAAAGAGTAGAGATTCATTCGGCTCCAAGATAGGGGCCATACTTGTCGCCGCAGGCAGCACAATAGGCCTCGGCAGTATTTGGCGTTTTCCGTATATCGCCGGCGAGCAAGGAGGAGGAGCGTTTTTGCTGCTCTACCTTGTCTGCATCCTTATCCTCGGCATACCTATTATGTTGTCCGAGTTTGCGATAGGCTCCTACACGCGCAAAAGCCCCGTCTATGCCTACAAGCAGCTCTCGCGCCGCTGGACGTGGCTCGGCTACAACAGCATCGTCGTCTCGCTACTCATCTCGGGCTTCTACTACGTCGTGTCGGGATGGTCGCTGCAATACTTCATCTCGTCGATTGACGGCTCACTCTACACCTCCGGCGACTTCCACTCGCTCTTCGAGGAGTTCCGCACCTCGTGGCGCGAGCCTCTTTACACAGTGATATTCATCTTGATGACCCACTTCATCGTGGTGCGAGGCGCAAAAAAGGGGTTGGAGCGCGTGTCGGATGTGATGATGCCGCTGTTGCTCGCCATCCTTGTGATTATGGCCGTGCGCTCCGCGATGATGGAGGGGGCAGCCGAGGGCTACAAGTTCCTCTTCAAGCCCGATTTCAACAAGGCCTTCACCGTCAAGACCATAATCAGCGCCATCGGCCAAGCGTTCTTCGCCCTGTCGATAGGTCTCGGCTGCATGATTGCCTACTCCTCCTATTTCAAGAAGGGTACAAACCTCACATCGACGGCCTTCTCCGTCTCGCTTATGACCTTCGCTGTGGCTGTGCTGTCGGGCGTCGTAATATTCCCGGCCGTATTCTCAGTCGAGGGATTGGAGCCTACGGCGGGCCCGACGCTCATCTTCGAGACTCTGCCATTTATCTTCGCCGATATGTCGATGCCGCAGTTCTGGTCGACAATATTCTTCCTGTTGGTGGCTATGGCATCACTCACCTCGACAATATCGTTCCACGAAGTGCTGACGCAGTACCTCGAGGAGTTCCACACGATGTCGCGTCGCACGGCCGCCTCGATAGTCACTCTCGTATCTATCGGAGCTTCGGCTCTATGCCTGTGGTCGCCGCTCTTCTTTGATGCTTTCGATGTCATCACAGCCGATGTGCTTATGCCACTCGGCGGATTCTTCACGGCCATCTTCGCCGGCTGGATACTCAACCCCAAGATATTCCGCAAACAGATGTCGATGGACAACACGCGGCCAGCACGCCTCTTCCCCGTGCTGCTCTTCCTGCTGCGTTGGGTGTGCCCGATACTGCTGGGTGTAACATTTTTATACAATTTGGCATTTTAGGGCGCAGTGTTTGATATAAGCTCTTCGTAAATCCAAAAAAAATTACTATTTTTGGGCCGAAAAAGAGAAACGTTCAACTTTTCTAATAACATAAAACTATGATTTCGTACAAGGAATTGGGCCTCGTGAACACCAAGGAGATGTTCGCAAAGGCAATCAAGGGCGGTTACGCCATCCCTGCATTCAACTTCAACAACATGGAGCAGTTGCAGGCTATCATTATGGCTTCGGCAGAGACCAAATCGCCTGTTATCCTTCAGGTGTCGAAGGGCGCTCGTAACTACGCTAACCAGACGCTCCTCCGCTACATGGCAGAGGGTGCTGTGGAGTATGCCAAGGAGCTTGGCTGGGCAAAGCCACAGATTGTGCTTCACCTCGACCACGGTGATTCGTTTGAGACCTGCAAGTCGTGCGTGGATATGGGCTTCTCGTCGGTGATGATCGACGGCTCGCACCTCCCATACGAGGAGAATGTAGCCCTGACGAAGAAGGTCGTTGAGTATGCTCACCAGTTCGACGTAACGGTTGAGGGCGAGCTCGGCGTATTGGCCGGCGTTGAGGATGAGGTTTGCGCCGAGGAGAGCCACTACACCAAGCCAGAGGAGGTTGTAGATTTCGTCACCAAGACGGGTTGCGACTCGCTCGCCATCTCGATTGGCACGTCGCACGGTGCCTACAAGTTCACCCCTGAGCAGTGCACCATCGACCCACAGACCGGCCGCCTCGTGCCACCACCATTGGCATTCGACGTGTTGGCAGCTATCGAGAAGGAGCTTCCGGGCTTCCCTATCGTGCTCCACGGCTCGTCGTCGGTACCACAGGAGGAGGTTGAGACCATCAACAAGTATGGCGGTGCGTTGAAGGCTGCCGTAGGTATTCCTGAGGAGCAGCTTCGTCAGGCTGCCAAGTCGGCTGTTTGCAAGATTAACATCGACTCTGACTCGCGTCTTGCTATGACGGCCGCTATCCGCGAGGTGTTCGCTACGAACCCTGCGGAATTCGACCCACGCAAGTACCTCGGCCCTGCTCGTGAGAATATGAAGAAGCAGTACATCCACAAGATTAAGGAGGTACTCGGCTCGGACGGCAAGGCAGAGTAACCATACTATCTACATTCAACAGCATGGGAGTGTCTATCAAGTTTTTAGACACTCCCATTTTGTCAGAAGTTGTGTAACAAGGCTATCTATACTCGACCGATATCTTGTATGGCACACCGTTCAACACGGCCACACGTCCACGGTAGTAGGTACCATACTTGCCTATGAGCGAGGTAACCGTAGTCTCGCAAAATACCGACACAAACCACTTGCCGGCCTTCGGGCTATCGACCACAAGGCGTTTCTTTACACCGCGAGCCACATTCTTCAACATCGTATTGTCGTGGAAAGCCGGCTCGCCGCGCTTGGCGCACAGCGTAAGGTCGAAGCGAGGCACACCCTCGTAAGACTCGAGGCGAATAACCATCTGGCGGCAATGCTTCGGCACATCGACCTCGAAGTGGTGATACTGCCGGTCGCCGATACGAGTATATTCGGGCATAGCATCCTCGGTCTTGCGGTTCATCTCGCGCGGAGCACCCGGAATGAGCTTTCCCTTGATTATAGGCTGCGGATTACCATCCATAGCGTAGAGCATCATCGCCGACATATACTCCAAACGCTCGCCCTGCACCACCCCCTCGGGGTGCGAACCGCACATTATGACGCGACCACTCTTCTCATTGGCCTTGTAGGCCCACGCGCTCATCCGGCCATTAATCTTCACACGATTGTTATCTTCGTAGATATAGGTCGAGAGGAGCTCCGTACCCTTCGGCATAGGGTGCTGGGCGGTGGAGTAGGCTATACATCCGCCATTGTGGCGCACGCTATCGACCATGCCATCACCCCCGAAGTCAAAGTAGCGCATCAGCGGGCTTCGGCGGTCGATACGCATCGCCGTATAAGCCTTCTGTAGGCGCGTATATCGGGTAATCCCGGGCCATAGGCCGAGATAGTACGCCTTGTTGCGCAGTTCCCCTTTGGGCGATATGTTGCTCAACGAGGCGAGGTATGCTCCGGCGCAGGTGCCAACGTATGAGCCTCCGGCCGCCACATACTCGCGCAGTCGGTCGCGCCCCTGCTCGGTGAGCGACACGGCATGTTTGCGCGACTTGCCGCCATTCACATATATCATTCTGAAGCGCGGCGCACCATCGGGATAGAGCAGCCAGCCATTCGTATCGTCCTTGCTGCCGCAGAAGATTTCGCGCTGTCGAACAGTGTCGCGCTGTGAGAGTTTCTCCGTAGCGGCCGAGGCAAAATAGTCCATCGAAAGTCCCATATAGCGCGTGGCTGGCAATGATGTACGCGAGGAGAGGGCGATACCGCCATCCATAAACACATCTTTATAGAAACCGCGCCCGCGCGCGAGCACCTCGGCGCGACTCTTCTCGCAATTGCGCCCTGCACTCTCCATAGGCAACATTGCGCATAGTAGTAAAGATAGTAGAATAATGCGTATCATAGATTGTAGTTTAAGGGTTACTACCACAAAGATAGACAAAGTTGCAGATATTTGCAACACCCCTCATATAGCCACAAAAAAAAGATAGAGGGAAACCCTCTATCCTCTTCGAGCCGATTCCGAGATTTGAACTCGGGACCCCTTCATTACGAGTGAAGTGCTCTACCGCTGAGCTAAATCGGCAACGATTTCTCGCATTTTGCGTGTGCAAATATCGTAAAATTTATTTATTATCACAAATATTCGGCAAAAAATTGTTGAAAACTATCAACTTTTTGTATTTTCGCCCTGAGAAACACACTTTTTTATGCTCTATAACCTGCTCTTTCTCGCTCTGCTCTTCGCCACTACGGTGATATTGGGAGCGATACAGAAACCCCTCTTTCTGATATGGTATCACACACTCGCCTCGGGCTGCGATGCGGCCGACTTCGCGGGCGTTGTTGCAAACGGATTGAAGCTCGACATTACCATCGCCGGCTACATCACCGCTCTGCCTTTGCTGATTATGCTCGTCGCGCTGTGGCTACCCAATGGAGGAGGCAAGGCCACAAAGCGCATTATACGCGTGTACCTATATGTTATGGCAGCCATCGTCGCCGTGCTCTTTGCCGGCAACCTCTCGCTCTACGGCTATTGGAGCTTTCCGCTCGACGGCTCGGTAATGCAGTATCTGGCCGACCCGAAACACGCCGCAGCGAGCGTTCCCGTGGGCGAGGCCATAGCCTACTCGACCATCGCACTACTCTACTTCGCCTTCGAGGTGTGGATATACAGCCTCACACTGCGCCTCTTACGGCCATGCAGCGCAAAGCTTGCCGTGAAGTTTGGCGTAGCGTGCGCCCTGCTGCTCGCCATAGGCCTCGACTTTTTGGCCATACGCGGTGGCACAACGACCGCCACGGCGAATGTATCGAAGGTCTATTTCAGCGGCAATATGTTCCTCAACCACGCAGCCGTAAATCCCACCTTCTCGCTATTGTCGAGCCTCTCGAAGCGCGGCGCTGAGGGTGCCGACTACCACTTCTTCGAGGATGAGCAATGTGCCGAAATTGTCGCCTCGCTGCGAGACTCGGAGGCTGTTGGGCAGGAGTCGCTGTTGCGCTCGTCGCGCCCCGATATTATACTCATCCTTGCCGAGAGTTTCGGCCGTAGCACGGCCGATGCCGTAGTGAATGGCGAGGCTGTAGCCCCCAACTTCCAGCGTCTCAAAAAGGAGGGTATATACTTCGAGAATATCTACGCCTCTTCGTTCCGTACCGACCGCGGCACAGCAGCTACGCTGAGCGGCTTTCCGGCACAGACCAAGAGTTCTATAATGAAGAGTCCGGCCAAGAGTCGCCACCTCGCCTCGATAGCCCGCTCATTGCGCCGCGAGGGTTATACCACGCGATTTATACACGGCGGAGACCTCAACTTTACGAATATGGCTTCGTACCTGTACAGCACCGGATACGACCACCTCACCGACCTCAAATCGCTCGACAAGGATGCGCCGACGGGCAAGTGGGGCTACGACGATGAGGTGATGGCAGAGGTGTTTCTGGAGGATATAGAGGAGGTGCAATCGCCACTCTTCTCGACGTGGCTCACGCTCTCGAGTCACGAGCCTTTCGACGTTCCAGAGCACCATTTCGACGACCCGATGCTCAACTCCATGTGGTTTGTTGACAAGCAGATAGCTCGCGTTGTCGCCTCGCTCAAAGAGAGTAGCCGCTGGGACAACACGCTCGTCATCATCATCGCCGACCACGCCTACCCATATCCATACGGTGTGGCCAACAGTTCGCCGGAGCGGCACCACATTCCGATGTTGTGGCTCGGTGGAGCAATTGCCCAGAGTCGCACAATCGCAACCTACGCCTCGCAGACCGACATTGCAGCGACACTCCTCGCGCAGCTTGGCATTACGCACGATGACTTCCCGTTCAGCCGCAACATAATGAAGAGCTCTACTCCGCACTTCGGCTACTACGTCTTCAACAACGGCTTCGGCGTGGTCGATGAGCGTGGCTCGACCATCTTCGATTGCACGAGCGGCCGCACGATATCGCAGTTCGAGAGTGCGCAACACATCGACTACGGCAAGGCTCTCTTGCAGGCGACATATCGCACTATCGAGGCACTGTAGCTCGCTTTTTTTCGGAGAAAAATGGCTGAAATTGCATCTTTTTTCGTAACTTCGCAAGAAGTATAACCCTTAAAACTATCGAATATGATTACTTTTATATGTTGTCTTGTAGTGCTGATAGTCGCCTACTTTGGCTATGGCAAGTATCTTGAGCGCGTGTGCAGCATTGATGCAAATGCCTCTGTTCCAAGCAAGGAGCTCTACGACGGAGTGGACTATGTGCCTATGTCGCAGTGGCGCGTATTCCTCGTTCAGCTGCTCAATATCGCAGGTATAGGCCCTATCTTCGGAGCTATCCTCGGCGCCTGCTTCGGCCCTGTCGCCTTCATCTGGATTACCCTTGGCGGCATATTCTTCGGTGCGATGCACGACTTTATGTCGGGTGTGATGCTGGTGCGCCACAAGGGTTTGAGTTTCACAGAGGTCGTGGGCAACTACTTCGGCCGCGGCATGTCGCTCTTCGTGCGCATCTTGGCCATCGTGCTGCTCGTGCTCGTAGGTGTCGTGTTCCTGCGCAGTCCTGCCAGCATCCTCAGTGGAACATTCGCCAATGTGCCCTACGAGTGGTGGATTGCTATTATCCTCATCTACTACTTCGTTGCCACACTCCTGCCCGTCGATAAGATTATCGGCAAGATATACCCTATCTTCGGTGCGGCACTGATATTCATGGCCATAGGTCTGCTTGGCGTACTCTTCTTCGGCGACTACGAGATACCCGAACTGACGCTGCACAACTCGCAGCTCGACGCCGAAGCTATGCCTATAATGCCGACGCTCTTTATCACCATCGCGTGCGGCGCAATATCGGGCTTCCACGTTACGCAGAGCCCACTTATGGCGCGTTGCGTACGCAGCGAGAAGGATTGCCGCCCCGTATTCTTCGGAGCGATGATTTCGGAGTCGATAATCGCCCTTATCTGGGCCGCAGCCGCCATGGCCTTCTTCGGCGGAGCCGACAGCCTCGCCTCGACAATGGCCGAGCATGGTAACAATGCGGCGTGGGCTGTCAATACAATCACCAGCAGCACCCTCGGCAAGGTAGGCGCACTGCTTGCTCTGCTCGGCGTAGTGGCCGCACCTATCACATCGGGCGACACGGCCTTCCGCTCGGCACGCCTCATCATTGCCGATATATTCCACATCGAGCAGCGTAGCAAGCTCAAACGCCTATATATCAGCGTTCCTCTCTTTGCCGTAGGAGTTGTGATGCTGTTCGTCAATTTCGACGTTGTATGGCGCTACTTTTCGTGGACAAACCAATTCCTCGCAACCATCGTTTTGTGGTGTATCACGGTCTATCTGTGCCGTCGCAAAAAGTGCATTGCAATATCGCTTATACCTGCAATTTTCATGACTTACGTCTGCCTCTCATTTATGTTCGTTTCGACGCAATTTATCGGTCTTGGTAGCACTACGCTCGCCTACGCATTGGGCGGCATAGCAACACTTGCGGTCGTGGCGATTATGGGATGGAAGTTGCGTGACGAATACAAACACTTATCGTAAAAATATGGGCATCCTCCATCTAAAACCGACAGATAAGCAGACATTTATACTTATAGGCAAGGGGGCCGAAGCCTCTCTCGCCCAGCAGTTCGACGCGGCACACAAGGCCGAAAGTGAAGGTCGCTTCGAAGAGGCATGCAATATCCGATATGTCGCATTTCAGCATATTGTCGAGGCTCTACCCGAAGAGGAGACTATCGAGCTCGATTGGGAGCATGCGAACACCCGTGCAGCGATGGAGATTATCCACGCCTCGGCCATCGACAATCTCCTTGCCGGCGATGCAGAGCTTGCCGCCGCACAACTCGAACTGCTGCTCGAATGCGACAGCGAGGACCATACCGAGGCCACCTCGCAGTTGGCCATCTGCTACATGGCTTTGGGCGAGAACGATTGTTTGGAGGATATAATTACGGATATCGACCCAAAATCGGCGCTCAAACCCTTCGCCGAGCTGTGGCTCGACCACCGCAGCAACAATGCCCCGTCAAACGAGGCCCTCAACGCGCTCCGTCGTCACACGGCCATAGTCACCGAGCTGCGGCGCGACGAACACCCGACCGACGATAATTTCATTCGCGACATTACCTCTGAACGACCGTCAAAAGAGGCTTTAGCTCGCGAATTTTACCTGAAATTGGAGCCTGTCTTTGCGCAAAACGCAACACTCAAAGAGTGGCTCCGAACAGTCATTTAGGCCCTGTTTGCGGCAAAATCTCATGAGGCTCCGAAAAAAGCATTTTCGGGCCTCTTTTTTTTGCGCCCTTATAACATACTGTTATACAGCGACTTGCGAAGCCGATTCGGGGGGGGGGATTTTTGGAAGTATTTTTTTTCGAAAAAATTTGTCGAAAATGGTATTTTTTATCACAAAATACCTACCTTTGCAGATGGAAAGCATGGTTTTTGATTACCATCGCAGGACATTTGCGATGTTTGGTTAGTTAAGGGCAAGAAGTTGAAACAGATTCGTAGGGTAATACTATCGGGATTATGTGCCATAATGGCTCTGGGCGTTTCGGCTCGTGAGATCGAGCACCAGGTTATTGTGGACATACCGTTTCTCCTGGGGGGGGGAAGTACGGAGGATATACACCGCGATCTGGACTTCGTTGCCCTTGCTAATTGTATCAACGAACTCGACAAGCTCGCCAAAGACCACTCCGCCACAATCAAGGAGATAATCTATTACAGTTCAGTCTCTCCGGAGGGCCCTCTCGAGACCAACCGTCAGCTCTGCCGCGAGCGTCTGCTCACCACCAAGCGCATAATCGAGTCGAAACTCTCATTCCCGGACAGCATCGTAAAATACGAGAACCGCTTCGTTCCGTGGCGCGAATACCTCCTGCCGGCCGTGATGGCCAACGACTCGCTCCCGTACCGTGAGGAGATTATCGAAATCATCTCGAAGGAGCCGGGCGATGGCGAAGAGGACAATCGCCGCACAATATTAAAGCGTGCACGCGGTGGCGCACTATGGGAGGTAGTGCGCGATAACTATTTTGAGCATATGCGTAAGGGCGGCGCGCTGATTACTGTCATCCGCGTAGTCAATGAGCCTATCTGCCACACGCCAATATTCGACGATGGCATTACTCTTGTACCTGTGGAGTCCCTATCCATCGACACAACCTACGTGGAGCCTGTTGTCGAGGAGGAGAAGGAGCCGCGCCATGCAGTCTCGATAAAGACGAATGCTGCATCGTGGGCTGCGCTTATCACAAACCTTGGCTTCGAGGTTAAGCTCGCGCCGCGCTGGTCAATCGACGTGATGGGAGCTTACTCGCCATACAATATGTTCGTCGGCGACCGCAAGATTCGCGTGTTCGGCATACGGCCGGAGGTACGCTACTGGTGGGGCGAGCCGATGAAACGTGGTCACTTCCTCGGCCTGCACGGCCACACCGCAGGATTCAACCTACAAGTTGGAGACAAGTACCGCTATCAGGACCCTAACCACGCTCTGTGGGGCGTAGGTCTCGCCTATGGCTACGCTTTGCCACTCGGCAAGAAGGAGCGTTGGGGAGTAGAATTCACCATCGGCGTAGGATATGCCCGCATCAAGTATGACAAATATGAGGGACGCGACAACGGACAGTTCCTTGAACGTAAAACAATAAACTATTTCGGCCCGACACGCCTCGGTATCGACTTCTCGTACCGATTCGACATTGCGGGCAAAAACAAACGGCAAAAGCGATAGCAACAAGTGAGGAGATTGAAGAACATACTGCTTCTTTGGTGCCTGTCGCTTATGGCGGCGGGCTGCGATCTTACTATCCACGAGTATCCGGATAATGAGATCTCTACTCCTATTGTCAATTTCACGCTCAACCTCAACTTCGACACCGAGATGCCGCTCTATACCGTCATGGAGTTGAGCAAGAAGAGCCGCGCCGACATCTCGCCGGACGACCTCGATGTGCGCTACATCATCAACGTCTATCGCAACACCAACGCACGTCAAGAGAGCCGCGACATCATCCAGCAGCGCATCGTAACCAAAGACGATATAACGGTGCTCAACCACAGCGTCGATTTCCAACTCGACGAGGGCGACTATATCTTCCTCGTATGGGCCGACTATGTGGATGCCGGCACTACGAACCACAAGTTCTACAACGCCGACAACTTCGAGAGCATCAGCCTCATTGCCGAGAATAATATCTACATTCCGGCCAACACCGACTACCGCGATGCATTCCGCGGTCGCCAGACGGCTACCGTCTCGGCGCAGAACGAGGAGAATGCCGCCACTGTCGAGATGAAGCGTCCATTCGCCAAGTACCGTTTCGTGACAACCGACCTCGAGGAGTTCATCACCAAGATGATTGCGCTGAAGGCCAAGGCCGAGGCGGAGCGTCGTGCGCAGGAGGCTGCGGCACGCGGCGAGAATGGCACTGAGAACGAGGAGCCGGAGGGCACCAAAGGTGATGACACCGACGACACGAAGGTAGATACCAAGCTCGAGGTCAACCTCGAGGACTACTACGTAATCTTCGAATATGCCGGTTGGGTGAACGTGGCCTACAACGCCTACACCGACCGCTCGGATATCTCGTTACAGGGTATGCGCTTCCGCTCGGATATCAGACGTATCAACGCCACGGATGCCGAAATCGGCTTCGACTATGTCATCGTAAATAGCAGTGAGGATAGCGAGACCGGCCGCGAGTTCATTCCGCAGGTAGAGCTCCGTCTGCACGTTTATCAGAAGAGCGAAACGCCTGACGGCGAAGATGTCGAGGTGGGCGGCTTTGCCAAGCGATTTATCGACCTTAAGCGTAGCCACCTGACCGAGGTGCGAGGCAAGTTCCTCTCGTCGCAGGCCGATGGTGCCGTAGGTATATCACCTGGATTCGACGACGAGTTCACTTACGAAATTAAATAATCGTACGCGCAATATATAATATATAGGTATAGACAACTAACAAATTACAAATTAACTAATAAAAACAAGTAACATGAAAAAACTTTTCCTTATGATGACGGCTGTTGCGGCGATGCTCGCAACGTCGTGCGTGCAGGATGTTGCCGAGGATGTTCAGATCAGCGGCGCAGAGGGCGTTGTACTCTTCTCGGTTGAGGCTCCGGAGCTTGGCTCGCGTGCCGAAATCGGCGATGGTACGAAGGCTTCGCACCTCGAGTATGTTGTCTATGATGCGCAGTGGAGCTACCTCACCGAGGGTACCGCTACATTCAATGCCGACCTTAAGGCCACTATCGAGTTGCGCCTTGTGAACAACAAGGAGTACAACTTCGCTTTCTGGGCTTCGGTCAAGGAGAACGATTACTACACCTTCGACAAGAACGCGGCTACCGTTACGGTAGATTACAGCGGCAAGGCCAACGACGAGAACCGCGATGCATTCTTCGGTCAGCTGACGGGCCTCGTAGTTAATGGCACGATGAACGAGTCGGTGAAGCTCTATCGTCCTTTTGCGCAGGTAAACTGGGGTACGAATGATGTTGCCGCAGCCAAGACGGCGGGCTTCGACATCTCGACGACCGGCACGGTAGTATATGAGGCAGAGGCTTACACTACCCTCAACCTGAAGAATGGTGCGGTAGATGGCCTTCAGGCTGTTACATTCACGGCTGCCGACCTCGTGTCGAACACGGGCGACAAGGAGCAGCTCGAGACCAAGGAGCACGGCAACTACACTTGGTTGTCGATGAACTACCTCCTCTGGACCGCAGATCAGGGTACGCTCACCTCGAACAAAATCACCATCACGGATGACAAGAATCAGCAGGTTGTCGTTAGCTACCCTAACGCCAATGTACGTCGTAACTGGCGTACAAACCTCGTGGGTTCACTCCTCACGGATCAGACCAACATCGTTGTTGAGATTCTCCCTGGTTTTGCTGATCAGTACGACGTTGAGTTGTGGGATGGTCAGGCAAAGCAGCCGGCTGTTGTTGACGGCAAATATCAGATTAACGATGCTGCCGAGCTCGCTTGGTTCTTCGGCAAGAAGATGGACAAGAGCGCAATCCTCTTGAACGACATCAACCTCGCAGGTCTAACCGTTACCCCTATCAATGGCGGTATTCCTGTATCGTCGATGTCGGAGAGTGGCCGTCAGGTATTCGACGGTAACGGCAAGACCATCTCGAACTTCATGGTTTCGACGACGGATATGAGCGGCGGTCTCTTCGCTACGCTCACCAGCGATACGGTTAAGAACCTCACTATCGACGGTGCAACGGTTGTTGTCGATGGCAATGGCGAGCAGTATGCTGCTATCGTAGCCGGTAAGGCTTACGGCCAGTGCGTATTCGAAAACGTAACGGTTAAGAACTCGAAGGTTGATGGTATCAACAAGGTTGGTGCAATCGTTGGCCACATCGAGGATGCCGAGCTCACGATTACGAACTGCACCATCGAGAACACGACGGTTGAGAACCACGAGGTGGGCACGCGTGCCGCTAACCCTAATGCAGAGGTTGGTTTGGCAGGTATGGCCGTAGGTTACATCAACGCCGATTTCAACTCGACTATCGAGGTTGCTATCAAGGGCTGTACGATGAACGTAACGAATGGCCGTGGCAACAAGGACCGCGCTAACGGTAAGATTGTCGGCGGTATTCAGGGCAATGGCAAGGTGACTATCAACGCTACGGAACTCGACGTTGAGCTCAACGAGGAGGCTAACGGCTACGAGTCGGTTTATGGCAGCCTTGTAGGTGCTGTTCGCTCGGGTGCTCCTACGCTCACCATCGAGGTTGAGGATGTTCTTGCAACGTGGCCGGCAACCTTCGCCGAGGCTCTGAACAAGGGTGGTGTTATCGGTCTTGTTGCCGGTGAGTACGACCTTCCACGAAATATCGGTGCTGCAAACCTCACGCTCCGCGGTCTTGGCGACAAGACGGAGGTTGTCCTCAATGCAAAGCAGAGCGTAAGCTTTGGCAACAGCGCAATTATCAACTTCGAGAATGTAACCTACAAGGTACCTTACGGCCTGTGGTATGACGAGCACCAGCACGGCTTCCTCCACTTTGCAAAGCAGTTCAATATGACCGGTTGCTTGATTGATGGTGGCCACCTCCGCCTGAATGTCCAGGAGGGTAACATCGAGGAGTGTGAGTTCGTTGTACCGACCTCGAGCGGCTGGGACGGCTACGCTATCCACTACTATGGCACGGAGAACTCGACGCTCAACGTGAAGAAGTCGAAGTTCACGACTGCCGGCAAGGCTATCTGCATCTTCAGCGAGGGTCCAAAGGCTTACAACCTCAATGTCGAGGAGTGCGAGTTCACCTCGTCGAACCCTGCGACCGACAAGGCTGCTATTCAGATGCACTCGGAGTGGGGTATCTGGGGTAATGTGAACATCACGAAATCGACCGCTACGGGCTTCGCCGCTGTGAATGGTGGTCTGTGGAACGATGTTAATAACGGCGTAACTCCTGCCGTTCCTAACAACAAGTTCAACGTAACGGTTGATGGCGAGGTTGCACAGGTTGCCGGTCTGACGCTCGTTGCCGGCTACAAGGCTCTCGCTACGAATGCCGAGGGTGAGTACTGCCTCTTCAACACGCAGTCGATTGCCGATTGGCACGACTTTGCCCAGGCAAACCTCTACACCAAGACCCACGGTGTTACCTATAAGCTCCTGAACGATATCGACGCAAAGGGCTATGTTTGGGAGTCGATGTGGTTGTCGGAGAGCCGTAACGGTATGGTTATCGACGGTAACAACCACACTATCTCGAACCTTGTAACCAATGGCGGACTCTTCGGTGGTACCGCTTCGGGCTACAATGGCACGGCTGCCGTGGTTAAGAATCTCACTTTTGCGAACCTCTCGACCGTAAGCGGCCACTGGAACGCAGCTATCTGGGGCGCACTCTACGGCGATATAACCCTCGAAAATGTGAAGGTTGTTGATTCGGAGCTTACGGGTAAGTGTAACGTCGGCGCATTCATCGCCGGCGCTGCGAACGAGAATTTCAACAAGCACACCGTAATCTTCAAGGATTGCCAAGTGCTTAACAGCAAGCTCGTTGGCGAGGGCTACGCAAGCCAGGATCCTACGGGAGCTTCGGGCTTCATGGGCCGCGCATTCAATAATCTGTACATTGAGTTCAAGGGCACGAATGTCGTTGATGATGCCACTGTTATCACCAACGAGAACGGCCTCGTGGGTGGCCGTGTATATGGCTACACCATCTATGATAACGGCTTCAAGGGCACGGGTGCTTGCGACGGCTTCGTAAATCTGGCGGGCGTAAAATACGTCGAGACTTCAGATTTGTCGGTGCTCGCTCCGGAGGGCTCGAACACAAAGACGGTTGCTGCAGGTACGACTGTTGTTCTGACGGATGACATCAGCAACCCTGCCGGCTCGGGCGGCTACGGCGTTGCCGGCCTTACGGTAGCAGGTGGTGTGCTCGATGGCAATGGCCACACGCTGACCACAACGGGTGCTAACGGCACTTGGGATGCAGGTGTATATCACAGCGGTGGTACGATAAAGAACCTCACCGTTGGCGGCTCGTTCCGTGGCATCTTCACGGCCGGCTGCTCGTCGGATATCAATGTTGAGAACGTGGTTATCGACAACGTATGCTACTGCTTCAACTCGGATACGGCAAACCCTAACTACTCGGTAAACTTCAAGAACGTGGTGCTCAATGGTTGGACCAGTTTCACCTCGGGCTACAAGTCGGTGAACTTCACGGACTGCACCTTCTCGCAGGGCACGGGTAAATATAAGTACGCATACTGCCGTCCTTATCAGGCTACGACCTTCACCAACTGCGACTTCAACGATGGTGCTACGGATACTTACGCTATCGACTCGGACCGTGGCGTTGTCCTCACCTTCGTAAACTGCCGTTACAATGGCGTTGCTCTAACGGCCGAGAACGTAGGCAACCTCGTAAGCAACGTGGCTAACGTGGTTATCAAATAAGTTACTGCAAACATAATTAACCAATTAATTAATATCTACACGCAATGAAAAAGTTTTATCTTCTGCTTACGGCAATCGCTGCATTGTTCGTAACGTCGTGCGCCAACGAGCCTTTGGCTGACGACATTCAGGTAAGCGGTGCCGAGGGTGTCGTAAACTTCTCGGTCGAGGCACCTGAGTTCGGTTCGCGTACAATGATTGGCAATGGATTGAAGGCTACGCACCTCGTCTATGCTGTTTATGACAACCAGTGGAACTACCTCACCGAGGGTACGGCTACGTTCCAGAACCTCGTGGCCAACGTATCGCTCCGCCTGGTGAACAACAAGGAGTACAACTTCGTATTCTGGGCTTCGGTCGAGGGCAACTCGTACTACACGCTCGATACGACGACGGCTACCGTGACTGTTAGCTACGCAGGCAAGGCCAACGATGAGAACCGCGATGCGTTCTTCGGTCAGTTGAAGGGTCTCGTGGTTAATGGCACGATGAATGAGTCGGTGAAGCTCTACCGTCCTTTTGCGCAGGTAAACTGGGGTACGAATGATGTTGCCGACGCAAAGCGAGTTGGTTTCGATATCACGAAGACTTCGGGTGCTACGGTAACCTATACGACCAAGGCCTACACCACTCTCGACCTGAAGGAGGGTGCTGTTAGCGGCTTAACGGATGTTGCTTTCGAGGCACAGACGCACGTTTCGAACAGCTATGTTGACGAGACGGGTGCCGACGAACTTCTCAAGACGAAGGCAGGCAACACCTATCACTGGGTATCGATGAACTACCTGCTCTGGTCGGCCGATCAGGGTACGCTCGATGTGAACAAGATTGTTATCGAGGATGGTAAGGGCCAGCAGGTTGAGGTTAGCTACCCTAACGCCAATGTACGTCGTAATTGGCGCACGAACCTCGTTGGTGCGCTCCTTACGGATCAGGCCAACATCACGGTTGAGATTGTTCCGGGCTTCGACGATCAGTACGATGTAGAGGTTGAGGAGTATGTTTCGACTGCCATTACTACGACTGCACAGCTCAAGGATGCTATCAACAACGCTACTGCTCCACTCGTTATCACGCTCGGCGAGCAGACGCGTGCTGCGTCGGACCTCGTATTCGAGTTCGACGAGATTGAGATTCCTTCGGGCAAGGATATCACCATCGTTGCCGGTGAGGGTGTAAATGCGACGCTCAACGGTCAGTTCTTCGTTACAGGCCGCCTCCAGATTGAGGGTGTGACGCTCTCGAACGAGAAGGCTACGACCGAGGGTATCTCGAAGAAGGGTGGCAACGCTATCTACGTTCAGACGGAGGGTTATCTGGCTGTTCGCAACTCGACCTTCGAGGTTGTGAAGGCTACGGGTATCACTTCGTGGTGGTCGACCGGCAAGGGTACGAATGTCGTCGTTGAGAACTGCGTGTTCAACTGCCACGGCAACCGCCCATTGCAGATTGAGAGCAACGCTACGATTACGGGCTGTACGTTCAACGACCCTTATCGCTACGCCGCACAGCTCACTTGCAGCAACGCAATCGTTAATTTCCACAATAATACGCTCACGCAGAGCACCACATCGGGCAAGCCGACTTACGGTTTGCAGCTCACGAGCGACTATGGCAACTCGAACCTCGTAATCAATGGCTCGGGCAACACCATCGAGGGTAAGGATGCTACCGATGCTCTCTACGTTTATGAGACGGGTACGGGCACGAGCAACGGCTTCGTTGACCTTGCAACCATCGAGTTCAACCTCGAGGACGGCAAGCTCTATCAGCTCGACGGCGACTCGCTCTCGCCTTGTATCGCTTCGGTTGAGGACTTGCAGAAGCTCGCCGAGGAGGTAAACGCCGGTAATAACTACAAAGGTAAGACCGTGGTATTGGTTGCCGACCTCGACCTCGCAGGCATCAGCAACTGGACTCCAATCGGTATCGGTTCGGCTCACTTCCAAGGCTCGTTTGATGGTGCTAACCACACGATTAAGAACCTCAAGATTGATGCGACGAGTGCTTATGTCGGTCTGTTCGGTTACGCCCGTATCGGCGTGATTAAGAACCTCACCATCGAGAACGCTGACGTGAAGGGTACTTCGTTTGCAGCAGCTCTCTGCGGTATGGCCGAGACTGCAAGCTTCGAGAACATCACCCTCAAGGGTGGTATCTACGTCGAGGGTACAGGTCAGGACATCGGTGCCTTGACGGGTTACACCTATGGTAAGATTACCGATGTGACGGTAGATGCCGACTATGGCAGCTACGTTAAGGGTGCTTCGTACTTTGGTGGCGTTGTAGGCTACGCAGGCGAGGGCAGCACAGTCTTCACGCGCGTTAAGTCGAACATCAACGTCTTCGGTAAGACTTATATGGTTGGCGGTATTGTAGGTCTGGCCCAGTATGGCGTTACGTTCACCGACTGCGAGTGCAGCGGCGATGTATCGCTCCTCGAGGGTGATCCTGCTAGTGCGAACAGATGGATGCGTATTGGCGGTATCGCCGGCTCGTGGATGGAGAACAATACGTATGCCGTAACGCTCACGAACTGCTCTTACACGGGTAAGCTCTTCAGCCAGAAGACCGATGGTACTGTAGCTACGAAGTTCGACTACGACGGCTTGGTAGGCCGTGGCTATAATGCTGACGGCACGGGCAAGCTCATCATCGATGGCAAGGCTGCCTACAACTGCACCTTCATTACCAGCGCACCTACGACGGTTGATACGGCTCTGGTAAATGGTGGCGACGTTGTTCTCTCGGGCGATGTAGCCGTAGATACAGAGAGCACTACGGGTAACAGCGGCTATGGCAAGACGGGTGTAGCAGTTAAGGAGGGTGAGCTCGACCTTAACGGCAACACGCTCTCGGTTTCGAACAGCGCGTGGGGCACTTGGGACTGCGTGGTTACCACGACGGGTGGTACCATCAAGAACGGTACGATTAAGGGTGCTATGCGCGGTATCTTTATGGGCAGCGCAACGGCCGATGTATATATCGACAATATCGTGCTGGAGGATGTTGTCTACACCTTCAACTCGGACGGTGGCAGCAAGGAGTATGGCGTATATATCAGCAATACGACGCTCAACGGCTGGACGAGCTTCTCGAATGTGCACAAGGAGGTTGTCTTCACCTCGTGCAAGTTCGGCAAGGGTAGCGGCTATGCATTCTGCCGCCCTTATCAGCCAACCGTATTCAAGAACTGCGAGTTCGCCGAGGGCTTCCAGCTTGACGGCGCACAGGCCAAGGGTCACGTCTTCGAGAACTGTACGCTGGGTGGCGTAGCTCTGACAAGCGAGAATATCGCTACGTTGGTATATACGGGTGCTGCAGATGTTATCGTGAAGTAACAAGACGACAATTCAGGGATTGGGCCTTTGATCGGGCCCTATCCCACAAAGACAAGTAACACACAAAACAATTAAAACAAATTTAACAACTTAAAAAACTAGCGCTATGAAAAAAGTAATTTTGATGCTTACGGCGGTTGTGGCAATGCTCGCAACGTCGTGTGTGCAGGATGTTACCGAGGACGTACAGGTGACGGGTGCTGAGGGCGTGGTTAATTTCACGGTTCAGGCTCCGGAGCTTGGTTCGCGTACATTGATTGGCAACGGCCAGAAGGCCGAGAAGCTCGTCTATGCGGTCTATGATGCACAGTGGGTTTACCTGACAGAGGGTACGGCGGATTTCGACGATCAGTTGAAGGCCAACGTATCGCTCCGCCTTGTGAACAACAAGGAGTACAACTTCGTATTCTGGGCTTCGGTCGAGGGCAACTCGTACTACACGCTCGATACGACGACGGCCGAGGTGACTGTTAGCTACGCAGGCAAGGCCAACGACGAGAACCGCGATGCATTCTTCGGTCAGTTGACGGGCCTCGTGGTTAATGGCACGATGAATGAGTCGGTGAAGCTCTATCGTCCTTTTGCGCAGGTAAACTGGGGTACGAATGATGTTGCGGAGGCCAAGACGGGCGGCTTTGACGTAACGAAGGGCGCAGGTGCTACGGTCGTTTATGAGACCGAGGCCTACACGAAGCTCTCGTTGAAGGATGGCTCGGTAGATGGTCTGACGGCAGTAACCTTCACGGCCGAGGATCTCGTTTCGAACACATACGTTGACGAGAACGGCGCAGATGAGCTCCTCGTGACGAAGGCCAGTGGCATATACACTTGGGTTGCGATGAACTACATCCTCTGGACTGCCGACCGCGGTACGCTCACGTCGAACAAGATTACCGTGACAGACGGTGACGGCGAGACGGTTGTCGTTAACTACCCTAACGCCAACGTACAGCGTAACTGGCGCACCAACCTTGTCGGTTCGCTCCTCACGGATCAGACCAACATCGTTGTTGAGATCCTCCCTGGCTTCGATGGCGAGTACTCGAATGAGGCTTTCCTTGCATGGGCTACCCAGAATGGCGGCTCGTTCAAGCTCCTTGGCGACCTCGCTGTTACGAGCAACCCTCAGGGCTTCACCGTAGATAAGGATCTCAATATCGATCTCAACGGCCACACGCTGACCCTCCCTAACACGACCGAGGGTGCTCGTGCTCGCCTCTTCACGGTTACGGGTAACGCAAATCTCACCATTACCAATGGCTCGATTGTTATCGAGAGCACGAATGGTATGGTAGATGGCACCAACGCTTCGACCGGTGGCTCGTCGGTTGTATATTCGGAGTCCACGGGTAAGGTTACACTTGAGGATGTAAACCTTACGGGCAGCCAGCGTGGTGGTCACCGTGTTATTGACCTCTTTGCCGGTGAGGCCGAGGTTACCGACTGTAATATCGACGTAAACTACGGTGCCGGTGTTGTTGTAGGTGAGAATTCGAAGGGTACGATCAACAACTCGAACATTACCGTAAATGGTATGTACAGCCAAGTTTGGAACTCCGTATGCTTCGGTGTATGGGGCGGTGGTGAGCTTACCATCAATGGCGGTAACTACACACTGAACAACAACGACACCTATGCCACAGGCGCATCGCACGGCGGTTGGGTTGGTATCATTATGAACTCGGGTGGTACTATCACCATCAACGACGGAGCTTTTGAGAATGTTCCTGCCGCAGGCTTTATGCCGCAGTATGAGCGTGCTGTTCTCCACAGCGAGGCTGCGAGTGGTTCGATTGCAACCTATAACATTATCGGTGGCAAGTATAATCCACAGGAGGATTTGATTATCGACGGTTACGATGACGGTGTTGGCAAGCGTTATACCAATATTGCAGGTAATGGCACTATTGCCGACTCGGACAATGATGGCTGGTATACGATTGAGGATAACAAGGGTTATGTAGTAAATGGTACGGAGTACCTCGTTTCGACGGGTGCAGGTCTTGCAGCTGCCGTTACGGATGCTCCTGCAACGGCTACCATGAAGCTTACGGCTGACGTGGACTTGACGGGTGTTGCCTACACGCCGCGCTCGTTCTCGAAGCTCGTCTTCGACGGTCAGGGCCACACTATCAGTGGTGTTGTGGTTGAGAATGCCAATCAGGCAGCTCTCTTCGGCAAGACGTGGGACTTCGACATCAAGGACGTTACGCTCGCCAACTCGACCTTCGTAGGTCAGAATATCGACGGTGAGGATGCTGCTGCTGCATTTGTCGGCTTCTATCAGTCATTCTCCGGCGCATCTTGCAAGCTCACGAACTGCCATGTCGAGGGCTGTACTATCGGCTCGGCCAAGTATGTCGGTGGTCTTGTAGCCTACAAGAACGGCACCAGCTCGACTTTGACCTTCGAGAACTGCTCGGTTAAGGGCTCGACCATCGTGTCGCAGTACACCGAGGATGGCGGTGCTTCGTACAAGGGCCACGCCGGCGGTTTGGTAGGTCTTGTTGATACGGCCTCCATCAGCGGCTGTGTAGTTGAGGGCAACACGTTCAACGTGGCCGGCCCACGCTGCGGTCTCTTCATCGGCTCGGCACAGGCTAACTCGCCGGTGTCGGGTGAGGCTACGGGCAACACGGGCCTCACGCAGCTCTGCGGTGCTATCAACAATATTACCGATTGGAGCAACGTGAATGTAGCCTACAAGGTTAAGACCGCTGCCGAGTTGCAGGCGTTCATCGCCAACACGGCTGTAGGTGAGGTTAAGAACGTCGCTCTTGCTGCCGGAACGTACAATGGTCTCTTCAACGTAAATGGCAAGAAGACCATCAATATCTCTTCGACCGAGGGTGCTGTTATCGACGGTCTGGTAAATGGTATGGATTGGGCTACGATTTCGCTCAAGGGCCTCACCTTGCAGAATACCAACGACGTGGGTACGGACATCGCCAACCGCGACGACCAGAAGGGTGCTTGCGTAGGTGCTTATGTTGCCAACATCACGATTGAGGAGTGTACGTTCAACCTCCTGAACAAGGGCGGTATCTATATCGACTCGGACCGCACTGATGGCTGGGCAGCAGATTGGGATGGCTACAACTTGCGCGTTAAGGACTGCGTGTTCAACTGTGCAGGCAAGCGTCCTATCCAGTGCCGTCCTAACGTGCTGATTGACGGCTGTACGTTCAACGACCAGTATCGTTACTCGGTTCAGATTCGCTTCAACCCGCAGGATGCTTCGGAGAAGGTTACCTTCACGAACAACAAGATTGTGAATCCTTGCGTATCGTCGGGCAAGGGCTTCTGCGCCGGCATCACCATCAAGACGTCGGATGAGGTTAAGGATGTAGTATTCGACATCGCAGGCAACACGTTGGAGTCGTCGCTCTTCTCGGAGCTGCTCTATGTGTATGACGATGGCAATGTGGCTAACCTCCATCTCGACACCTGCACGATTCCGTCGGACATAACCTTCGTTCCGGAGCCGTAAATAACAATGCAACAGCGGAAATCCCACTTTGCGTGGGGTCTCCGCTGTTACTCAAAAAAATTGGCGACTTGTGTTTCATTGAAAGAAAAGGGTCGTTTGTTGAATTTATTTGGTCAATAGACGATAAAAGCCTACTTTCGCGCTGATTTTGTGCAATAAACAGGCAATAACAACAATTCAACATTAACCAATAAAAACTCAAATGAAAAAGATTTTTACTTTGATGGCAGCTGTTGCGGCTCTCTTCGCAACTTCTTGCACGCAGGAGACCGATGTAGTGTCGGTAGATGGTGGTGAAACGCTCGTAACCTTGACGGCCGAGGCTCCACAGTTTACTCGTGCTATCGGTGACGGTAAGACGGCAAAGAACCTCTTCTTTGCAGTGTATGACGACCAGTGGAAGTTCCTCAAGGAGGGTACTTCGACTTTCAACGACGAGCTTAAGGCTACGGTAAACCTTCGACTCGTGAACAACAAGACCTACAACTTCGTGTTCTGGGCACAGGCCGAGGGTGCAGATGCTTACTACACCATCGATTGGGACAAGGCCGCTACGGCAAATGCAGTGCCAAAGGTGGCTGTTAACTACGGCACCAAGGCTAACGACGAGAAGCGCGACGCCTTCTTCGGTCAGGAGCCAAACCTCTTGGTGAATGGTACTATTAGCGGCAAGGTGATTCCTCTCTACCGTCCTTTCGCACAAATCAACTTCGGTGCTTCGTATGAGGAGGTTGACGAGGCAAAGATTGGCGGTTTCGACATCACGACCGGCACGAATGCCAACGTGAAGTTCGACGTAACGGCCTACTCACAGCTCTCGTTGAAGGATGGCGCTATCCTCGATGCAGGCAGCCCTACGACCGTATCGTTCACTGCCGAGCAGCTTATGAACGACATTACGGGCACTGCTCTCGTGGCAAAGCACAAGAACACCGATCCTAACGGCCAGGAGCTCACCGAGGAGAAGAGCTACCACTGGGTATCGATGAACTATATACTCTGGACTGCTGACCGTGGTACGCTCGACACGAACACCATCACGGTAACTACCGCTGCCGGCAAGGTTGTTGAGGCCAAGGCTCCACAGGCTAACGTACAGCGCAATTGGAAGACCAACATCGTAGGTCGCCTCTTCACCGATCCGGTTGAGTTCATCGTTGAGATCAAGCCTGGATTCAACGACGAGGAGTACACGGAGACCTTCCCTGATCGCCAGTAATCGCGTCTGAATACGATATGCAATGGGGCTGTCCGACCAATGGTCGTGACAGCCCTTTTTGTCGAAGAGGGCAAATCTTTTTTTTGCTTTTTTAAGTGCCATTTCATAACTTTGTAGCACGAAAACCTAAAAAACTCGAAAACTATGAAGATTAAATCTTTGTTCCTCGCGCTCGTTACCGCCACTCTTTTGGTAACGACAGCATGCAACGACGGAAAACCTTACAAGATTATCGACGGTACGATACACTTCAAGACACCGGAGCGACCTGCCGGACAGCAAGATGTCATCGCTCTGACGGCCGAGCCCCTTGAGACCGTGCGTGTCGGCTTTATTGGCCTCGGTATGCGCGGCCCGGGTGCCGTGAAGCTCTGGGCGCAAATTCCGAATACCGAGATTGTGGCACTCTGCGACCTGCGACCCGAGGGAATAGAGAGAGCCCAGAAGTACCTCGACCGCTTCAATCGCCCGCGTGCGGAGGTATATACCGGCTCGATAGAGGCGTGGCGCGAGCTCTGCCAGCGCGAAGATATCGACATCGTGTATATCGCAACCGACTGGGAGAACCACGCACACATGGCTAAATATGCGATGGAGTGCGGCAAGCATGTCGCAATTGAGGTACCATCGGCAATGACACTCAACGAAATCTGGGACCTTATCAACACCTCGGAGCGCACACGCCGCCACTGTATGCAGCTCGAGAACTGTGTCTACGACTATTTCGAGCTTACGACACTCAACATGGCGCAGCAGGGTCTTTTCGGCGAAATACTCCATGCCGAAGGTGCATATATACACTGCCTCGACAATCTTTGGGGCCGCTTCTACCAAAATTGGCGACTTCGCTACAACCGCGACCATCGCGGCGACATATACGCTACACACGGCATAGGCCCGATTTGTCAGGCCCTCAACATCCACCGCGGCGACCGTATGAAGACCCTCGTGGCGATGAATACCAAAGCGGTGCTCGGGTATGAGTATTGGGAGCAGGTGACGGGCGAGAAGTACGACGGCGAGTTCAAGAATGGCGACCAAACGACAACACTCATCAGCACCGAGAATGGCAAGGTGATGCAGATACACCACAACGTGATGACTCCGCGCCCTTATTCGCGCGACTATGCCCTCGTAGGCACGAAGGGATATGCCACGAAGTATCCGGTACAAGGCTATCTGCTGCACGCCGAAGCACTCGGGGAGGTCGATCACGAGAACCTTAACTCGCACAAATTCCTGCCCGAGGATATCAAGGCGCAGATGATGGAGAAGTATATGCACCCTATCACCCGTGAGGTGGGTGCCATAGCCAAGAAGGCCGGTGGCCACGGAGGTATGGACTACATAATGATTTACCGCCTCGTCTACTGCTTGCGCAACGGCCTGCCTCTCGATATGGATGTTTACGACTTGGCCGAGTGGTGCTGCCTGGCAGAGCTCGGTGCGGCATCTATCGAGAATGGCTCGAAGCCGGTCGCTGTGCCCGACTTCACGCGCGGCAACTGGAACAAGGTCGATGGCTACCGCCACGCAATGGCCGAGTAGCGCAACCATAGATAAAGAACGAGGGGCCGACCATACAGGTTAGCCCCTCGCCTTTTTCGCAGAATCCGTAAGCCGAGTTCTGTTCTATTCCATCATTTATCTAGGACGACGGTCTCCCGCCGCCTCAAGCGGTTTACCCCTCGGCATCGGGCGAGCAACCCTTAATTGCCGATATACATAACCTTGCAACCCGTGAGACGTACGGCCGGACGACATTGCTGCCTCCGCGGTGGGCTCTTACCCCGCCTTTTCACCCTTACCACGACTCGGCGTGGCGGTTATTCTCTGTTACGCTACTATGCCCTCTCGAACATCAAGCCATTAACTTGCACGGTGCTCTGTGTTGCTCGGACTTTCCTCTCCCCTATCGGGCAGCGATGGATCGATCCTGCGCTGCAAAGATAACTAAAATTTCGTATTACAAGCGCGTATGCCACAAAATCGAGGCCTCCGCATCCCACTCGGGCAGCGGTTTGGGCTCGAAGTCCGAGTAGCCGAGGGCTATGACACACTCGACCTTGCACCCCTCGGGGATATCGAGGAATGTGCCGAGATACTCCTCGGCCTGCTCGCCCTGCGGCTCATTTTGCAGGCGCGGACGGCCGCCGACATGCACCCAGCACGAAGCCAAGCCATGCTCGACAATCGAGAGTTGAAGCATCGTGGCCGAGATGGCACAGTTCTCGCGCCAAAGGTCGGTCTTGGTCGTGTCGCCCATAACGACAATGGCGGCAGGAGCACCGGTCATAAAGCCCGAGCCATAGTCGCGCATATCGGCAATCTTGTCGAGCGTTTCGCGGTCATCGACAATCATAAAACGTGTGGTATGCATATTACGCGACGAGGGGGCCGTGAGTGCATCGTGCACAATATCGAGAAGCACCTCGCGCGATGGCACCGTGGGCGAGAATTTACGCACACTGCGGCGCGTATTGATTACTTGCTTAAAATCCATAATATCTATGTTTGTTGGTCTTGCGTAGTGCAAAAATAGTGAAAAACTTCCATATTCCCGCGCTGCGGCCTATCGTTTTTTCACGACTCGGCCCTTGACAGTCCATACGCCGTTCTTCCCTCGGCCGACACCTCCGACCGACATAACCGCAATAACGGTACTATCGTCTATCTCGGCCAGCGAATTCCACAGAGCACATCCATCCTCGGCGAGGTTGGGAAGCGGCGTGGTGCGATGGCGGAAGTTGCGGGCATTTTTATCACCAACATAGACCTGCATATTGGCAAACTTATGGCCACGGTCCTTGCGTCCCTCGGTCGATTGCACCGAAAGAAGGGTGTGCCTATCGCCAAGACGGATAAGGTATGGGGCTCCGGCATAGATGGTATCACCAACAGCCCAACGACCAACCACAGCCTCCTCGCGCCGCTCGTCGTCACCCGTAACGGGGCCATCCTTCCAATTGTTTCGCGTGCGGACAATGACAGGCTTAAATCGACCTCGAATACCATTATCCTCGATGGCCATGGCTATCTCCTTGGAGTGAGGCAGGTAGATAGGCACGGGCATACCATCGCGCTTGCCGACGCGAAACGATACCTTCTCGGCACGGCTCCACGTCTTGCCCTCGTCATAGGAGCAAATGAGCGATATCTCCTGCTCGGAGCTGGCGGTATATGGTGCTTCGTTGGCAAAGTAGATGTGCAACTCACCCGAAGGGAGTTGCAGTGGTATGGGCTCCCAGCAGCCATCACGGAAGAGCGGCTTGGCGACATATAGGTCGCGCCCCCGGCTCCAGCTACGCCCACCATCCTCGGAGGTGGCGCACATAATCTTGTATGGCAGACCCGTATCGGGGCGTGGGCGGGCGTTCCATGTGAAGAGCAGCTTGCCGCTATGCAATTGCAGCATCTCGCTATTAGTATAGCTATACTCCTCGTCACGAGCGACCTCTATCGGCGCGCTCCAACTATCGCACTTATCATCGCTGAAACGAATCCACACCGCACCACCTGCGCCATAGACCAATGCGTGGCGATTATCCACCCTCTTGATGCGGGCATAGCCACCACGAGCAACAAAGGAGGAGGTGTCGCTCCAATCGATAGTGATGTTTGTCGAGGCGCACCCCACCATAACGGCAGCAGCGAGCGCGAGCATTAGCTTCAATATCTGCATAGAATCTTCGTATTATTCACAAAATTAATAAAAATTACTATCTTTGTAGCAATTATCCAAAATAGATTGATATGGAGGAAACGAATCAGAAATTCACTATCGCACTGATATACGACTTCGACGGCACGCTCGCCGCAGGAAATATGCAGGAGTATGACTTCATCCCCGCCGTAGGCAAGAGCAACATCGAGTTCTGGGACGAGTCGAACCGCCTCGCACAGGAGCAGGATGCCGATCAGATACTTACCTACATGGCCCTGATGATTCGCGAGGCGCAGGCCAAGGGGTTGTCGCTGCGCCGCGAGGCTTTTCAGGAGTCGGGCAAGCGCGTAGAGCTCTTTCCGGGCGTGATGGAGTGGTTCGACCGCATAAATGCATACGGCGAGGAGCGCGGTGTGCGCGTGCTGCACTACATCAACTCGTCGGGCCTCAAGGAGATTATCGAGGGTACCCCTATCGCCGACAAGTTCCGCAAGATATACGCCTGCTCGTTCCTCTACAACGTCGATGGCATAGCCTACTGGCCTGGCGTGGCGGTGAACTACACCAACAAAACGCAATTTATCTTCAAGATTAACAAGGGTGTGGAGTCGGTCTATGACACCAAGCTCGTCAATCGCTATATGGAGGAGAAGCAGCGTCCCGTGCCATTCTCGCGCATGATATATGTGGGCGATGGAACGACCGACATTCCATGTATGCGTCTTGTGAAGAACTTCGGCGGCCACTCCATCGCCGTCTATAACCCGAAGGACGAGGAGAAACGCGGCAATATGAACACCCTTATCCGCGACAACCGCGTAAATCACGTCTGCCCGGCCGATTACAGCGAGGGCAAGGAGATAGATATCGTTGTCAAGGCCATCATCGACAAGTGCGTGGCCGACAACCGCCTCGCTCAACTTGAAACCGAGATTTTGTAAAGCGTATGAGGCAGATAATTTTCGCTACGAACAATGCCCACAAGTTGGGCGAAGTGCAGGCTCTCTTGGATGGAGTCTTCGCACTCAAAACGCTGCGTGAGTGCGGCATCACGGAGGATATACCCGAGACGGCCGCGACGCTCGAGGGCAATGCGTTGCAGAAGGCACGCTACGTCTATGAGCGCACGGGGTGCGACTGCTTTGCCGACGATACGGGGTTGGAGGTCGAGGCGTTGGGCGGTGAGCCCGGTGTGCGCTCGGCACGCTATGCCACCGACGGCCACAACTTTGCGGCCAACAACCGTCTGCTGCTCCGCAACCTCGAGGGCAAGAGCGACCGCCGAGCACACTTCCGCACCGTTATTGCACTGATACTCGGGGGCGAAGAGTACCTCTTCGAGGGGCGCGTGGATGGCACGATAATAGGCCACGAGGCTGGTGCCGAGGGTTTCGGCTACGACCCGCTCTTCGTGCCCGAGGGCGAGGAGCGCACCTTTGCGGAAATGGCCGCCGAGGAGAAGAATGCCATCTCGCACCGCGGCCGTGCCGTGGCAAAACTCGTAGAGTTTCTACAAACCAAAACAAAAAACTAAAAAAGACTATGGCAAACTACAAGCGTGAAGATAACTACGACCTCGAAACCATCGAGAAATTGAAGTACCACTATAGCGAGGTGCTGCGCCTGCTCGGCGAGGACCCCGAGCGCGAGGGATTAATCAAAACCCCCGAGCGTGTGGCAAAGGCGTGGTCATACCTCACGAAGGGCTACGACGAGGATCCGATAGCCATCCTGCAATCGGCAATGTTCAAGGAGGAGTACAAGCAAATGGTCGTCGTGAAGGATATCGAGCTCTTCTCGGTCTGCGAGCACCATATGCTCCCCTTTGTCGGCAAGGCGCACGTTGCCTACATCCCGAATGGCACCATCACAGGGCTCTCGAAGGTGGCTCGCGTAGTGGAGTGCTTCGCCCGCCGCTTGCAGGTGCAGGAGAGACTGACTGTACAGATTCGCGACTGCATACAGCAGGCACTGAACCCCGTCGGTGTGGCGGTCGTAATCGAGGCTTCACACATGTGTATGCAGATGCGCGGCGTCGAGAAGCAGGGCTCGAAGACCACCACGTCGGCCTTCACGGGTATCTTCCTCTCGGACCCTCGCACTCGAGAGGAGTTTATGTCGATAATCTCGTCGAAGCTGCAATAGTCGAGGAGGCGGGCTCTCGAAAAGAGCTTATTATCTGCAATTTATTTGGTGGAACGGATTTTAATTCCTATATTTGCACCGCTTTGGCGTTATTCACGGTAAGGGGAATGCGCACGAAGTGCTAAACTTTTAAATAACAAAACATTATGGCTTATTTAACAGCAGAGAAAAAGCAAGAGCTTTTCGGTCAGTACGGCAAGTCTAACGTGGATACCGGTTCCCCAGAGAGCCAGATTGCACTGTTTTCGTACCGTATCAGCCACCTTACAGAGCACCTCAAGAACAACCGTCACGACTTCGGTACGCAGCGTGCCATGTTGCGTATGATTGGTAAGCGTCGCCAGTTGTTGGAGTACTTGAAGGAGGTTGATATCGAGCGTTACCGCGCTATCGTTAAAGCACTCAACCTTCGTAAGTAAGAGGGCACGAAATGAAGGCAACCAGAGGACTGCGTTGCCTTCATTTTGCTTGTTGATGAAGAGGAAAAGATGAAATTTTTTGATGAACAGATGACTATGGAAGAGAAGAAATTGTACAATGCTGTACAGAAGTTTATCCCACTAGAGGGTAACCGCGAGATTATGATTGAGACCGGCAAGTTGGCCAAGCAGGCCGACGGTTCGGTAGTTGTTAAGCAGGGTGACACGATGCTCCTCGCAACGGTAGTTGCTGCCAAGGAGGCCAAGGAGGGTACCGACTTTATGCCTTTGCAGGTCGAGTACAAGGAGAAGTTTGCTGCTGCAGGTCGCATCCCGGGCGGCTTCATGAAGCGCGAGGGCAAGGCTAGCGACAACGAGGTGCTCGTTGCGCGTCTTATTGACCGTGCGCTCCGCCCACTGTTCCCATCGGACTACCACGCCGACGTCTTCGTGACGGTAAATCTTATCTCGGCAGACAAAGATATTCAGGCCGACGCACTGGCAGGTCTTGCCGCTTCGGCTGCCTTGGCCGTATCGGACATTCCGTTTGGCGGCCCTATCTCGGAGGTGCGCGTAGCACGCATCAACGGTGAGTATTGTATCAATCCTACCTTCTCGCAGATGAAGGATGTGGATCTCGATATTATGGTCGGTGGTACGATCGACAATATCCTGATGGTCGAGGGTGAGATGAAGGAGGTTAGCGAGGATGTTATGCTCGGTGCCATCAAGTACGCTCACGAGGCCATCAAACAGCACTGTGCCGTGCAGATCGAGCTTATGAAGGAGCTCGGCAAGGATGTTAAGCGCACCTACTGCCACGAGACGAATGACGAGGAGCTCCGTCAAACCATCATCACCGAGCTCTACGACAAGGCTTACGCCATCGCTACGAGCGGCACGATGAAGCACGAGCGCTCGGATGCCTTCGATGCATTGGAGGCCGAGTTCGCATCGCGCTACACCGAGGAGGAGCTCGAGGAGAAGGCTCCGCTCATCCACAAGTACTTCCACGATGACGTGCAGAAGATGGCTATGCGCAATATGATTCTCGACGAGGGTAAGCGTCTTGACGGCCGTCGCACCGACGAGATTCGCCCTATCTGGTGCGAGACTAACTACCTGCCATGCGCTCATGGTTCGGCTATCTTCACGCGTGGCGAGACGCAGTCGCTCTCGACCGTTACGCTCGGCACGAAGCTCGACGAGAAGATGCTCGACGAGGTGCTCGTTCAGGGCAGCGAGCAGTTCACGCTCCACTACAACTTCCCTCCATTCTCGACGGGCGAGGCTCGCCCTGCACGCGGTGTCAGCCGCCGCGAGATTGGTCATGGCCACCTTGCTTGGCGTGCGCTGAAGCCTATGGTGCCACTGGGCGAGGAGAACCCTTACGCCGTGCGCGTAGTGTCGGACATCTTGGAGTCGAATGGTTCGTCGTCGATGGCTACCGTCTGCGCCGGCTGTATGGCTCTGATGGATGCAGGTGTTAAGCTCAAGAAGCCTGTGTCGGGTATCGCTATGGGTCTTATCTCGGACTCGAAGACGGGCCGCTGGGCCGTATTGTCGGATATCCTCGGCGATGAGGACCACCTCGGCGATATGGACTTCAAGGTTACGGGTACGCGCGACGGTATCACCGCTACGCAGATGGACATAAAGGTAGATGGCCTCTCGTATGAGGTGTTGGCTGCCGCTCTGGAGCAGGCACGTCTGGGCCGTCTGCACATCCTCGACAAGATTACGGAGTGCATCGCCGAGCCTCGCGAGGATTACAAGCCATTCGTTCCGCGCATCGAGCAGATTTCGATTGACAAGGACTTCATCGGTGCCGTTATCGGCCCGGGTGGTAAGGTCATTCAGGATATTCAGAAGACTACCAATACGACCATCACCATCACCGAGACCGACACTTGCGGCTTGGTTGATGTCTTCGGCCAGAACAAGGAGGATATCGACGCAGCAATGGCGCGTATCAAGGGTATCGTTGCCGTGCCGGAGGTTGGCGAAGAGTACCACGGAACCATCAAGTCGATTGTCGATTTCGGTGCTTTCGTAGAGATTCTGCCGGGCAAGGAGGCTCTGCTCCACATCTCGGAGATCGACTACAAGCGTTTCGAGACCATGGAGGAGACAGGCCTCAAGGAGGGCGATGAGATTGATGTTAAGCTGATTGGCATTGATCAGAAGACCAACAAGCTTCGTCTTTCGCACAAGGCACTTCTTCCAAAGCCGGAGGGCTGGGTAGAGCCGGAGCGTAAACCTCGCGCGCCGCGTGGCGACAAGGAGCGTGGCGACCGCCGTCCGCGTCGCGACCACCACAAGGAGTAATCGGGAGTAAAATCCTACTCTGAATAGAAGGGAGTGTCTAACAAGTTTCTAGGCACTCCCTTGTTGTTGGAAGTTGTATATGAAGTGACCCCAAAAGTTTGGACAAAAAAACTTTTGGGGTCACTTCAAAATGTTCGGCTTTTTGTTATTTCACGCGGGCATTTTGTCAATTCACGGGTAAATTTTCGTAAAAAGTAGATATATCTTTTTGTTTTGTCAAAAAATATATATCTTTGTACCATAATAGGCATATACCCTATTTGGCAAAAGAGAAAAAGTAGATATACGAACAATTTTTTAACTTTTTAATCATTTCAAAAACGCTATGAAAAATCTTTTTAAGATGACTCTGCTGCTCGCTGCATCGGCTATGGTGCTGACGGGTTGCGACTGCTTCAAGAAGATGGCAAAGAATGCAGACGACGTGAAGGTTAGCTGCACTCCTGAGGTTCTCACCCTCAACCACGGCACCGTAGTTGCCGACGTGAAGGCCGAGATTCCTGCCAAGTACTTCAACAAGACCGCTTCGTTGAAGGTTACCCCTGCTATTGTTTACGCTTCGGGCATCACCAAGGGCGAGGCTCTTCTGCTCCAGGGCGAGAAGGTGGCCGATAACGGCGTACTCGTAAAGACGGGCGAGGCTCTCTCGCTTAACCGTCAGGTGAAGTTCGCCTACACGCCGGAGATGAACGTCAGCCAGCTTGTGCTCCTCGTTGAGGTTAAGTGCAAGAGCGGCAAGTGCAAGGAGTACACGCTCGTGAATGCAAACGACGGCTCGCTCGCTTCGAAGGAGCAGGTTGCCGCTTTGGCACAGGGTGGCAAGGCCGCCTCGGAGGCTGCTGCGGCCGTAGGTTTGGCTATCGCCAAGGGTGTGAACACGTTGCAGGCTGATCTCAACTATGCAGAGGCTATGCAGGTTGCTGCCAACAACTACAAGAACGTAACGACTCACGTTGTGAAGGCCGACATCGTTTACCGCATCAACTCGTCGCTCGTAGGTCGCAAGGCTGTTGAGACCGAGGAGGTTAAGGCCCTCAAGGCTGCTGTCGAGGCTAACAAGGCCAACGACCGCGCCGTACAGAGCGTATATGTAAACGGTTACGCTTCGCCGGATGGCCCTGAGAAGTTCAACGACAAGCTCTCGCAGAAGCGTTCGAAGACCGGTTTGAAGGCCGTTGAGAAGCTCCTCAAGGAGTCGGGCCTCAATATCGATGCTGCCGCTTACGGTGAGGACTGGGAGGGATTCCAGGAGGCTGTTGCCGCTTCGAACATCGCCGACAAGGATCTTATCCTTCAGGTGTTGAAGATGTATTCGTCGAGCGCCGAGCGTGAGAAGGAGATCAAGAATATGTCGAATGTATTCAAGTCGCTCAAGACCGACGTGCTGCCACAGCTCCGCCGTGCGCAGATCGTGAACTCGGCTGACGTGACTGGCAAGACCGACGAGGAGATGTTGGCTCTCGTGAATGCGGGCAAGGTTGCAGAGCTCTGCATCGAGGAGCAGCTCCACATCGCAGAGGTTTGCCCTGCTGTTGCCGAGGTAGTTCTCACGGAGGCTGCCAAGACGGGCGACGCTCGCGCACTCAACAACCTCGCTATCGTATATGCCAAGGCCGGCAACTACGACAAGGCTCTCGAGTGCCTCAACAAGGCTGACAAGAAGGGTATCACCTCGGAGTTGAACAACAACTACGCTCTGGTATATGCCGCAAAGGGTGATGTTGAGAAGGCTAACAGCTATGCTGCAAACGCTACGGCTGATGCCAAGGCTCTCGTGGCTGCTGCTAACGGCAACTACGCTTCGGCTGCACAGACCCTCAAGTCGGGCTACAATGCTGCCATCGCACAGGTTCAGAACGGCAACCTCGCCGCTGCAAAGCAGAGCATCGCCAGCGATATGTCGGCCAAGGCTGACTACCTCCGCGCGGTAATCGCTTGCAAGGAGGGCGATTTGAAGGAGGCCAAGAGCCAACTCAACAGCGCAGTATCGAAGGATGCTTCGCTCGCACAGAAGGCTGCTACCGACGTAAACCTCGCCGCTTTGAAGTAGTAAGTTTGCTCGCCGAGCAATAATAAAATGGGAGTGTCTAACAAGTTTTAGACACTCCCATTTTGTTGTTAGTAGTGGTATAACAAGGCGTGTGTGTAGCTCGAAAAGATTAATATATCGAGTGATTTACGATTCGTAGGCCGATGCCTCCATCCACATAATCGACCACGCCGCAGAGGGTAAATTTGCCCGTGGGCACTGCCTCGTCGGCATAGTCGCAGGTGCCGAGTGTGCGCAGAGGGAGCGTGTTGCCGCCGTCATCGACAAGAGTACGCGTGGTGGTTGCAAGGTTGCCCTCCTCGTCGCGGTCGCACCATCGCATATCGGGCAGCGTGTTGTCGAGGCTGACGTTGCGCACAACAACAGGAAGAGCCATATCGGCTGTCGAGATATTGTCGAGTCGCCGCTCGGCGTAGCTAAACTCGCAGCCGAGGCTCTCGACACGAATATAGCGCGAGAACATCTGCGCGGCGATATTATCGACCGGATAGTCGCCCGTAGGCACAGCGCCGAGCACCACCTTGTCGCCAAGGCGACCGAGCGCGAGGCCATTGCAATAGATGGTTACACGGGAGTTTATGGGTAGGATGGCCGCTATATCGCGCTCTTCGAAGGCTACCTCTATGCCGTGTGAGCCGTCGAAGAGCACGAAGCTCTTGTGATACTCGCCGAGCCAATCGTTTGCGACGACCGTACCTACAATCGAAATATCCTCGACTATATGGCACACGCGGCCGCTGCACATCGCCTTGAGGTCGGCAATGGTGCGCACGGCACTCTCGGTGCGCGAGTCAGAGCTACTGCATGCCGCAAGCAGTAGTAGCAGAGGGGCTATCCAAAGGCGAAACATCACTCCAGAGAGATGGTTTTATGACAAAATGGCGGCCATCACCTGCACCGACACTCTCGTAGTGCAGTATGCCTCGCAGCGTAACCTCGCCGCACGGCACGGCATAGTTGGCGAAGTCGGCATAGTAGCTCGTCGAGCAGTAGAGCTGATGGCCGTCGTTCGTAACAAATCGGCGATAGCCGCACATCGTGACCTCCTCCTCTTCGAGCGGCTCATAGCGCAGCCCCGACACAGCGACCAGTGTGCCACACATCGCGACACTCAACTCGCGGCACTCGACCTCGGTGGCGACAAGTGGCAGCGCACTGCTCTCGCGCCTGACAAACGAGGCCAGCAGCGACGGCACATCGAATGATGCGGGGCGCAAAGCCGAGGGGTCGGTCGGCAGACCTATCTGCACGATATTGTCGCGTAGCACCACGGCACACCCTTCGAGCGACATCGAGATGCGCACCCCGAGCGGATAGAGCGAGTGGTTATCGTAGAGGCCCGAGAGAATCTCCGCACCGGCAGTTGCATCCTCAATGAAGAACGAGCGGTAGAAGTTACCCTCCTTGTCCGACGAGATGACGCGCCCCTCGACGACCATACGGCTCTCGATTGTCGCCACGCGCTCCGAGCAGCGCGAGCGTAGCTCGGCAATGGTGGCGGTCGGAGCCTCGAGCTGCTCGCCACCCTCGTATGGACTATGATTATCGTAACAAGCCGTCACAAGCAACAAGGCTGCGACGGCTTGCAAGGCTATACGGCCCATATTCAACTACTCCTCGGGCAGTACAAACTCCGTGAATCCGGCCTCGACCAAGAGGTTGAACCACGCCACAGCCTTCTTGATATCCGAGAGATGCACACGCTCCTTGTCGTAGTCGGGCAGCACGGTGCCGAAGAACTCCTTGAGACGCTCGGCGCTCTCCTTGTGCGAGAGGGCCTTTGCGCCGCCCGTGTGGGCATACATCTTGGTGAATACGTCGGCCAAAGCTATATCCTCGCCCTCGGTGAACATCGAAATTTCGGTCAGCGCGCTGACGTGCGACGTTACGGGGGCATTCATACGCTTGCCATCGAGGAGCGACTCGACGATTACACCATTGCGCGATTGCGCCACATACTTATACAACCCCGGCTGGCCGGCGATTGCCAAAATATCCTTCAATTCCATACGCTTTATTGATTTTTGCTATTGTTGCTACTTATTTGTTGGTTATATGCACATCGAGCTGCGGGAACGGGAAGTTGGCGCCGCACTTCGGCAGTTCGTTATACATCCGCTCGTTATACTCGAAATAGAGGTCCCAATAGTCCGCCGTATTGCACCACACGCGCACCGAGAGCACCACGGCACTGTCGGCCAACTGCGAGAGATAGACCACCGGTGCGGCCGGCTCGATCAGCACACGGCTATCGCCCTCGAACATCGCCAGAATCGCCGTGCGGAGCTTCTCGACATCGTCGCCATACGACACCGAAAGCGACCATTCGACACGGCGGCGGTCGGCCTGCGAGAAGTTGTCGATAATCGAGGTCGAGATAGAGTTGTTCGGGATATATATCTTGCGGTTGTCGGTGGTTTTGAGGCGCGTAGAGAAGAGGCCTATCTCATCGACCGTGCCCGACTGCCCCTGCGCCGTGATGTAGTCGCCGACCTTGTATGGCCGCAGGATGAGCAGCACCACGCCGCCCGCAAAGTTCTGCAACGTGCCACTCAGTGCCATACCTATCGCCAAGCCGGCCGAAGCGAAGAGCGCCAGCACCGACGAAGTATTCACGCCGAGCGTCTGCACGATAATCAGCAGCAGCACAATCATCATCACCGCCTTGACCGCCGAGCGGAGGAAGGTGCGCAGCGAGAGCTCGACCTCGTGATGCACGAAGGCGCGGTCCAGAATCCGCACTATCCAGCGTATAATCTGGCGGCCGACGATGTAGATAAACATCGCCAAGACAATCTTGATGACAATCCACACACAATCGCGCACCAAGGCGTTGAGCACCTCGTTGTAGTCGGCCGAGACAATTCGGTTATACACCTCGGCCATCTGCGCCTTCTGCACGCTGTCGGGCAGCATCAGATCCGAGGAGTCAAGTTGTGGTGTTTGAAGCAGAAACGGCATCTATTCTATCGTTTTATTCAGAATTGTGCAAATATATACATTTTTGGCCATAGCGCAAAATTTTAGTCCGTGCGCTACGCGCAAAAGCCCAAAAAGCCAAAAGCCTAATTTACTAAAAAGCGGAGACGGCGCGCACATAGTAGCCGCGGCTCTTATCGTAGATGCCGGCGAGGCCGCCATCCACACTGAGATACAACGCGTAAAACTCACCACTCCGTTTATTATTGTATTTATTGTATTCTGTGGAAGACCAATAAAAACTAGCTATTTCAGCTCCATTATTTGCAAGGGCTGCATTTAGCTTCTCTATGGAGCGATATATAGCCAACAGTTCCTCTCGTGCCGGCAGATACCACCCTTCGCCCAGAGTGGCGCACCAAGCAAAGGCAGGGTATTTCGATTGCCAATTAGGAATCTGCTCGACCTTGGCCATATTATTTGCGCCATGATATTCATCATCTGCACCAATCAAGCGCTTTTGCTCATCTTCGTCCGATGTCCAAGGAATTCTATTTTCCGACTGCGTAAGGCTTACTATCTTGCCGTGGCGGCCATCTTCGGATACCTCAAACACCACGCCCTGCTTTTTGCCATCATCGTAAAGGTCGCCCACCTTATAGGTTCCGGGCGCACCGCCTACAGACGTAGCGGACAGCGTTTTCGCGCTCCGTAACTCGATTTTCAGCGAGGCGGTTACACCCTCGCGAACCGTAATCTTCTCGGTCTTGGGGGTATAGCCCTCGCGACGCAGCTCTACGTTATGCTCACCGACCAGCAGGTCGCAGAGGAGCGGTGTGCGCCCCATATTTTTGCCGTCGATATAGATATCGGCCATAGCAGGTACTGACGAGATGTCTGCCGAGCCGACAATAGGCTGCGGAGTGGGCAGGGAGTAGCTCTGCTCCGCGGTCGCGGAGGTGACGGCCTGCGAGAGGGTTGTGGTGCGGTGGCCGGCCTTACGTGCCTCGAAGATATAGGTACCCGAGGCGAGCATGCCGCGCCAAGGCGATAACCCTTTAAGTTCGTTATTAACCCATATCTCCACACCCTCGCCTGCCGAGAGGGTAACCATAGCGGCATCGGCTTTGAGCGACACCTTACGCTCGACCTTCGCGCCCGATACGGTAAAGGTGCCCGAAGACTCGTGGTAGCCACCGGCCATCACACGATAGGAGTAGGTGCCATTCTGCAAGACAGTCTGCGCAAAGCCCTCCCGTGTGGTGCAAGGCTTGTCGTCGATAAAGAGCACGGCAGTCTTGGGCTCCAACTCGAATACTACATATTGTGGGCGCGAGGTGGCGGTATTGACCGCTATGCGGAACGATATATTCTCGCGACTGACATCCACCTGCTGCTCGGCACGTGCAGCACCTTGTTCGAGGCGCAGCGTATGGTTGCCCGGCACGACATCTTGCACCACAAGATCGTAGTTCTCGCCAATCGTGCCTCGATACACATCGTCGAGATATACCGAAGCACCCTTTGTGTTCGAGCGCACGACAATCGGCAACAGTATATCGAGTCGCGCTTCGAGGCGGTACTCCTTGTCGCCTTCGAGGTCGAGCGACACCTCATTCGAATCGCCAAACGTGTCGTGGTGCAGATAGAAGCGCGTAGGGCTCTTGGCCGTAAGCTCGATAATCAGGCCGTTGCCCTCGGAGGCCACATCGCGGCGCATAACAATCACATTGCCGCCGATAGGCTTGACCGAGAGGCCCTCGATCTCCTCGCGCGTCATACGATTGATGTGCATCTTGATACGCGCACACGGACGGCGCGAAAGGTCGGGGGCTATCTTATCGATAGCCACGCCCGACAGCACGTCGGTCTGCACGGGAGCGAAGCTCGAAGCGTCGATTTCGAGTGTATTTTTGGCACTCTGCGCCGAGGCACCAAGCCACACGACGACAGATAGTAGGGCGGTAATGAGTCTCTTCATTCTTGTAAATCGGACTATTGAGCAGCGAGCTCGTCCATCATAATTTTATAGTAAGGGTGGGTGCCGTGCGGCGACTTCTCGGTCGAGCACCACATATTCATAATGCTGAAGGCGATATTCTTCTCCGGTGCAACGGTAATGGTCGTCGTCTGAAAGGTGCCGAGCGTGATGATAGACTTGCCACGGCGCAGCTCGTAAGGCACCGACGAGAGGTTGGTAATAGCCACCGTGCGGTCGCCCTTCGACGAAGTTGCGACAATAGAGACGCGCACCGAGGCCTTGAAGAGCTCCTTCAAGAGCGTTTGGTCGCCGATGATATTGCCGGCCGAGTAGGCCAATGTGCGACGCTCGGTCAGGGCCTCCTTGACGGCCTCCACGCTGCACTCCTTGGCAAAGACAAGGGTGCAGGTGCGCAAGTAGCCGCGCGAGGCATAGCCCGCAGCTGTTGTGCCGTGCGCATCCGTACCGCCCGCCATAAACAGATTCTCGTCGAGGCAACGCTTGATCATCTTCGGAGCAAACTGGTAGCCATTGACAACCTCAACGCCGTCGATCAAGCCTGCGGCATAGACGCGCTGCTGAAACTCGTTCTTCTCGGAGGTCTTGCGGCGCCACACGGGGTGGTTGTGCATGATGAGCGCACCCTGCTGCTTCGCCCGACGGAACGACTGCTCGGCATCGGGGTGGTAAATCTTGTTCACATCCTTGACGAACAGCGCGTTATAGTGGCCCACAGAGTCGGGGTGGCGTGAAATCTCGACACCCGGGATAATCTTCACACCAAATCGCTTGCCGTACTTCTCGGCCTCGCGCCACGCGATATTAAGGTCGGTCAAGATGCCGCGCTTGTCGGCCGGCTCGCGGTGGATAAGGTGGTTGGCCGCCTCGACCTTGCCCTTGTGGTAGCCACAGGTGGCATCGAGGAACCGCTGCTCGTTGGGGCGATACTCGAGGTGGTCGGTGATGGCGATAATATCCATACCATCGTAGTAGGCCTCCTCGACGCGCGCACGCGGCGCGAGGTAGCCATCCGAGTAGATGGTGTGGGTGTGCAGGTCGGCACGGTAGATATTGTAGCCATTGACCTGCGGCAGAATCATCTCGGCACGCTGCTTGCTGCGCTTGCCCAGATTGATTTTATCGGCCGGCAGCTTCTGCGCCACGGCATTGGCGAGAGCAAAGCTCGCCAATGCCAACAGTACAAATATCCTCTTCATTGCTTATGTCTATTTATTGAGTTTGAGTTCGATAGTCGGATGCTGGTAATCGACGTGAATCATATTCTTCACCGTGAAGGCGACCTTCTCGCTCGGAAGCGCAACGGCCATACTCTTCATCGCCGGCAGCGTCACAACTCTGTTGCCATAGCAGAGTGTATAATCAAACGAGGTGGTGTTGGTCAGCATAACCTGCACCCCCTTCTTATTGGTATAGAGGTAGTCAGCCCTCACCGAGGCGCGGAAGAACTTCTCGAGGAGCGACAGCTCGCCGATGATATTGCCACCGCAGTAGCCGAGCGTGCGCTGCGATAGAAACGCCTTGCGCAACTCCTTCTCACTCGTATCCTTGGCGAAGATAAGCGTCATATCGCGGAAGAAGCCAAGGTCGCGGAACATCGGCGTAGTCGAGGAGTGGACATCAGTGGCTGACACCACGTAGAGCTTCTTCTCGACAGCGCGGCGCACAACCTTCGGATAGAAGGAGCAGCCATTGCTCACCTCGATGCCATCGATAAGCCCCTCGGCATATACCTTCTTCTCGAACTCGGTCATATCGGTCGAGGTGCGATTCCAGCCCGGGTGGTTGTGCGTGATGATGGCACCCTGCTTACGGGCGTTGCGGATGGTCTGCGCATCGTCGGTCGAGTAGAGCACGTTATTGTCCGTCGTGAAGAGGGTGCAATAGTGGCCGATATTCACCGGCTCGCGCGAAATCTCGGTGCCCTTGATAATCGTCAGGCCCGGGTAGTCCTTGGCAGCCTTACGCGCCAACTCGGTCGAGAGATTCAGGTCCGACACGATACCGCGCTCGTCGGCCGGCACACCTCGCGAGCAACGCACGTTGATAGGCTCGAAGCCCTTCTTGTCGGGCGAGTAGCCCTTCAAGAATTTAAGCATATCGCGCTCCTGACGGCGCGTCTCAATATGGTCGGTGATGGCCAAAATGTCGAGGCCGTCAATCCACGCCTCCTTGACACGCTCGGCAGGCGAGAGCTCGCCATCCGAGAAGATGGTGTGAACGTGCAGGTCGGCCGTGTAGCAGTTGAAACCATCAACCTGCGGTAGCACAATCTGCGCTCTGACTGGCGACTTGCTATAAAGTCGCTCGGTATCATTGAACTGCTTGGTCTGCGCCGAGCTGATGGTCACACCAAGCAACAACGCAACACTAATAAAAATACCTCTTCTCATAGGTTATTATAGTTATTATTTGTCTATCTCAAACTCGATGGTCGGGTGCTTATAGTCGGCAACCCACATATTCTCGACATGGAGCTTCGGCGCCATGAGCTTACCCGTCTTCTTGTCCTTGCCAAACGAGAAGGTTATCGACTTGAACGGAAGAAGTTCGTAGATGGTCTTGCCGCGGCGGAAGCGATAGGCAAAAGACGAGAGGTTCGTCAGCCGATAGGTGCGCTTGCCCGCCTTCTTGTCTTCATTCACCAGACGGCAATCGACCGAAGCGTTCAGCAACTCCTTGAGCCACGACTCCTCGCCAATCAAATCGCCACCCGAGTAGGCGATGGTGCGACGCTTAAGTATAGCCTCTTTGATGGCCTCCTCGGTGAGCTCCTTGGCCAAAACGAGCGTCATCGTGCGCAGCTGGCCGTTGTCGAGATACTGCGTGGCGGTCTGCCCGTGCGCATCGGTATTGCCGAACATCGTGAGCTTATCCTTGATGCAGCGCGTAGTCATATACGGGTAGTAACGATAGCCATTGGCAACCTCAACACCATCAATCATACCCGCGGAATAGACCTCCTTAAGCCACTCGGTGTTGTAGCGATTGATGTTGCCCGGGTGGTTGTGGATGATGATACCACCCTGCTCGTGTGCGTTCTTAAACGCGACTTTCAGGTCGTAGTTATAGACCTTGCGAGCATCGGTAATAAAGAGCGCGTTATAGTGGCCGAGTTTCTCCTTGTTGCGGGCCATCTCGCAGCCCTTGACAAGCAGCATATTGTAGCCCTTGCTGCGCACCTGCACCTCGGCCTCGCGATGTATGGCATTGAAGTCGGCCTTGATGCCCGGATCGACACCATTTTTAGGCATCTTCGCCGAGCCGGCAACAATCTGGCGCGTAGGCTTGCCGTTCTTGTTGTACGGAGCTACGACCTTGAAGAATCGCCTCTCGCCACTGCGCCCCTCCAAGTGGTCGGTGATGGCCAAAATATCGAGGCCGTCGCGCCACGCCTCATCGACACGGCCGGCCGGCGTCACCTGCCCATCGGAGTAGGCCGTATGAACGTGAAAATCGCCTTTATAGACATTGAAACCCTTGACCTGCGGGATATGTATCTCGTGACGATTTCCGGCAACTGTTGTATATGTGCGATGGGTATATACCTCCTTGCGCTGCGCATCGGCACTAAATACCGACAGCCCTACACAGAGCAATACGAAAATATAACGTTTCATGGTATTAAGATTTTAAGGTTTTACTTATCCAACTCCAACTCGATGGTCGGGTGCTTATAGTCGGCAATCCACATATTCTCGACACGAACTCGTGGCGGCAGATACTCGCCCGTCTTCTTGTTCTTGCCAAAGGTGAACAACACGGTCTTGAAAGGCTGCAACTCATAGGTTGTCTTGCCACGGCGGAAGTGGTAGGAGAACGACGAGTGGTTCGTCAACTGATAGGTGCGCACACCCTTCTTCGCATCCTCCTTGACCATACGGCAATCAATCGAGGCGTTCAAAAGCCCCTTGAGCCACGACTCCTCGCCAATCAGGTCGCCACCCGAATAGACCAACGTGCGACGCTTCAGGATGGCCTCCTTGACAGCCTTCTCGGTGAGATTCTTGGCAAAGACGAGCGTCATCGTGCGCAAATCGCCATTTGCAGCGTAGCCACTCGTGAAGCCGTGCACGTCGGTATTGCCAAACATCGCAAGCTTCTCATCGATGCAGCGGCGCACGATATGAGGATAGAAGGAGTAGCCGTTGGCCACCTCAACTCCGCTAATCAGGTTTGCGCCATAGACACTCTCGTGAAACTCCGTCTTGTCGCTAGTCTTGCGGCGCCACGCCGGGTGGTTGTGGATGACGATACCACCCTGCTCACGCACCTTCTCGAAGGCAACCTTCATGTCGGCATTATAGACCGTATTGATATTTTTGAGGAACAAGGCGTTGAAGTGGCCGTGCGTCTTGGCATTGCGGGCCATCTCGCAACCCTTGATAAGAAGCATCGGGTAGCCGCTCTTGTTGAGTTGATCGACAGCCTCCTGATGTATGGCATTAAAGTCGGCCTTGATGGCTCCGGCCGTCTTGGCGTTCTGATACTCCATGGGCTTGCCGTCGCTGCTATACGGTGCGATAACTTTCAAGAAGCGCTTCTCGCCGGAGCGGCTCTCGTAGTGATCGGTGATGGCGATGATATCGAGACCATCCTCCCACGCCTCGATAACTCGGCCCGCAGGATTTACACGACCATCCGAGTAGGTGGTATGGATGTGAAAGTCGCCCTTATAGCAGTTGTAACCATTGACTTGCGGCACAATAATCTCGGTACGCTTGCTCACTGCAACCTTGCGCGTGGAGTGCGTGTGCGGAATTTTCGATGTTGCGCTCTGTGCGCAAACAACAGATACTCCCAACAGGAGAACCGACAATAGTAATAGATTCTTTTTCATGTAAATTATGGTTTAAGTGGTTTTTAGGTTTTGTAATTATTATTACAAAGATATGAAAAAAGCTCGAAAGTTAAACACCTTCGAGCCCTTTTTTGCGTAGCAGAAGCTACTACCAGTTGAGAATCTTGCGGAAGTCGTACTCCTCCGGCGAAGCTACATACTGCTTGGCAGCCTCGTAGTCCTCAGGGGTAACATAGTGCAAAATATGGTCGAATACCTGCTGAATCTTGTCCGACTCGATATTCACCAAGCGTGGCGGAATCTTGCCCGTCGTAGGGTCCTGCAAGTCTTTCAGGTAGAGAGGCGATACGATACCATCCTGCGAGATATATACCATGCAGCCGGTCTTACCCTCCGAGAAGAGCTTGTAAACGCCCATGCCCAACTCCGAGCAATATACGAGGTCGTAGGCGATAGGGGTCTGGCAACGAACCTCGTAGCCAATCTCTACCGGACGCGACTTGACCTTTATGCCGAGCTCCTTGAGTTTCTTCTCGAGCATCTCGTTGAAGATGTGAGCCTTCGACACCTTACCGAGCTCCGGATGGCCGTGGTCGTCGTATGTGAAGTGAACACCCGACTTGGCAATCTCCTCGTCCGACAACGAGTGGAACACACCCTCCGAAATCATGGCAACACCATAGTCAATACCCATCAGCTTGCGCTTGATGATAGCCGAAACAACGAGGTTCACAATCTTCTCGACCGTAATCTCGGTCTTGTTGAACATCTCCGGAATGACAATCATCGGATAGTGGCAAGCCGAGCCGATACCGAAGGCGAGGTGACCTGCCGAGCGGCCCATGGCAGCTACGACAAACCAGTTGGACGACGTGCGGGCATCGTTATAGACGGCACGACCGATAACCGTACCACCCTCCTTGGCCGACTGATAGCCGAAAGTAGGCGAGCCGGCAGGCAGCGGAAGGTCGTTGTCGATAGTCTTCGGAACGTGGATGTTGGCAATAGGGTACTGCTTGGCCTCCAAGAACTTGGCAATGCGGTTGGCCGTCGAAGCGGTATCGTCGCCACCCACGGTAACGAGCAACCTAATATTGTTCTCGGTGAAGAACGAGAGGTTGAAGTTATTCTCGAAATCTGCATCCGTAGGCTTGAAGCGGCTCATCGTCAGGTACGAACCACCCTGATTGAAGATAAAGTCGGCCTTCATAAAGTCCATATCCTCGAACTTCGGAGCCGGATTGAAGAGGCCCGAATATCCGTGGTGCAGACCGATTACACGATAGCCCTTCGAGAGGAACGTCTTGGCAACGCTGCCCACAACGGTATTCATACCCGGTGCAGGGCCGCCACCCGTAAGAATTGCAATAGCTTCTTTCATAGCGTTTTGTATTGTTTGGTGTTAAAAATTGCTAAATTTCCGCCCAAAGATAGCAAAATATTTTAAGAATTGAAAATCTATTCGGCTACAATACGAGTTGCAGCTGCGGATTATTGTAGATATTGATGAGGCGCAGGAGCCGTTTTGTGGCGCGGCGCACGGTGTATGCCGTGCCGCCCTTCTCGCCCGTGAAGTAGGCGATGATGGCCGAGGAGTTATCGACAAGGTAGTTGTTACGCACGGCATAGACCCCTGCTGAATAGCGCGGTGCGAGGGTTATGCACTCATCGGAGGCCGCCACAACCGCCTCGAAGCGCAACCGCCACGACTCCGAGAAGCCCCTCTGCATACCCTCGAAGGGGACCACCGCCACGAAGCGCAACCCCGCAAGTTCGTCGCGTAGCGCGAGCACCTTTTCGGCCGCCGAAAGGTCGAAGCCCATGGCCATACCACCGAGAAATGTGCGGTAGCCCGAGGCGTACAGCTCGCGTATCGCGGCCTCCAATTCGCGGTCGCGGCAACCGTTGTATGAACGGTGGCCCGTGAAGCAGGCTGTTGTATCTCGGTCGCACATAGTAACATTTTTTGTAGCGCAAATCTATAAAAAAGATAGAGATTTTACAAAGATTTTCTATCTTTGCACTACGAACAACCAAACAAAACAACTGAACAATGAAAAGATTTCTTATCGTTTTAGCCGCTGCCGCACTATGCAGCAGTGCCTTGGCGCAGCACTTCACCACAACATTCAGCGGACCTACATCCATACGTCTGTTCAGCAAAAATGTGCCTCGCACCGAGATTGTACTGCCGAAGATTGACGGCTACACACTCTACAAGGGCGACTTCCACGTTCACACCATATACTCGGACGGCGAGGTGACGCCGCGCGAGCGTGTGCGTGAGGCGTGGTACGACGGTCTCGACATCATCGCCATCACCGACCACCTCGAGATTCGCACTTACGAGAAGTTTATGTTGAAGGCTCTCGCACCATACAACAAGGATGGCAAGCCTTACACCTACGCCAACGCAGGCGCAGGCAACAAGAAGGACAAGGATGCGCCAATGCTCTCGAACCTCAACGCCGGTTACGAGGAGGCGTTGCACATCATCGAGAAGGAGGATATTCCGATATTGGCCGTGCGCGGCACGGAGATTTGGCGCAACCCTCGCACGACAGGCGAGTACAACGCCCTCTTCCTGAAGGACATCAATGCCATCTGTCACAAAGACCTCTTCGAGTGCTTCCGCCGCGTGAAGGAGCAGGGCGGACTCATTATGCACAACCACCCGGGTTGGCGTCGCAAGACTATGGAGAAGAGCGAGGATCAGATTCGCGCCTATGGCGAGGGCTGGGTTGATGGCGTGGAGTGCGTGAATAGCTCGACGCTCTACCCTACGACCATCCGTCGCTGCATTGACGAGAAGCTCTTCATCGCTGCCAATACCGACACGCACCGCCCATCGTCGCAGATATTCGGCCGCGACAAGGAGTACTTCCGCACGATGACCTTCATCATGGCCAAGGAGTGCACCGAGAAGGCTATCAAGGAGGCTCTCTTGAAACGTCGCACCATAGGTTACAGTGGCAACCACCTCTTCGGCGAGGAGCACTATCTGGCGAAGTTCCTCAACGAAGCTGTCGAGTGCAAGGTGGTACGCGACAACGAGAAGCAGGAGCACCGCGCATACCAGCTGACCAACAAGTGCTCGATTCCGTTCCTGCTGCGCCGCGGCAACACGGTCTATAAGCTCGAGCCATTCCAGTCGTTGCGTGTAAACTTCGGCAAGGACAAGAAGTCGGGCAAATATCGTCTGCCGAAATTCACGGTCGATAATATGTGGCACATCGACGAGAAACACCCTGTAATCGAGGTGTCGGTCGATAAGTAAGCTGCATCAACAAACCAAAACGATAAGTGGGAGTCTGGTAGCAGACTCCCACTTATCGTTTTGCCACATCGGGCCTATCGCACACGGCCGAGCAGATCGACCAACAGGGTCCAAAACTTATCGACGGTCGCTATTTCGAGTCGCTCATCCGGCGAGTGCACACCTCGCAATGTCGGGCCAAACGACACCATTTCGAGGTGCGGATAACGCTCCAAGAAGAGACCGCACTCCAAGCCGGCGTGGATGGCACGCACCTTCGGCTCCGTGCCAAAGAGGTGCTTGTAACCCTCGATTGTCCACTCGAGCAGGCGCGAGTCGGGGTTTGGCGCCCATCCCGGGTAGCCATCCGAGTGAACAACCTCGCAGCCGGCCGCCACAAAGCAGCTCTCGACCTGCAACTTGGCATACTCCTTGGCACTCTCGACCGACGAGCGTTGCGACGTGGTGATGACTATACGCTCGCCCTCAATCTTCACCGAGGCGAGGTTTGTCGATGTCTCGACCAGGCCCGGCATAGCGGCCGACATAGCCAACACGCCCGACGGCACACCGATAAGGGCCAAGAGAAGGTTGCGCTGCGTAGCCTCGGCCAATACACCCTGCGGCGTAGCGACGGCTGTGCGCTCAATCTTCGCACTCTTCTCGACAATCGCAAACTCGGCCACAAGCAAGGCAGCGAAGCTGTCGGCATCGGCCTCGAAGGCCGCCGCACGGTCGCTCGGCACGCCCAGCACAATGGAGGCCTCGCGCGGAATGGCGTTGCGTAAATTGCCACCATCGAAGTGCGAAAGACGCGCACCAAAAAGGCGGGCCGCACGCTCGGCAATACGCGCCGCAAGCTTATTCGAGTTGGCGTGCCCCTTGTCGATATCGTCGCCCGAGTGGCCGCCTAGCAGACCGCTGATGGCTATCTTGTAGTATGCATATCCGCTTGGTGCCGCCTCGGTGACAAGTGGCAGGTAGGCCAATGTGTCAATACCTCCGGCACAGCCGATAAAGATCTCGCCCTCATCCTCCGAGTCGAGATTTACCAGATACTTACCCGAAATCATCCCCTCGCCAAGGCCGAAAGCACCCGTCAGGCCCGTCTCCTCATCGACCGTGAAGAGTGCCTCAACAGGGCCGTGCTCCAACTCCTCGTCGATAAGCACTGCCAGAGCCGCCGCAACACCTATACCGTCGTCGGCACCGAGTGTCGTGCCTTCGGCACGCACCCAGCCCTCCTCGATGTGCGTGCGGATGGCATCCTGCTCGAAGTCGAATTGCACGTCGGCATTCTTCTCGCACACCATATCCATGTGAGCCTGTAAGATGATGGTCGGGCGAGTCTCGTAGCCCGGCGTGGCACCCTTGCGCATAACCACGTTGCCCGTCGCATCGCACTTGCACTCCAAGGCGTGACATGCGGCAAAATCTACCAAGAATTTACGAATCTTATCCTCTCGCTTCGATGGACGCGGCACGCGCGTAATATCATCGAAGAGTTCCCACACGAGGCGGGGTTTCAAATCTCTGATCTGTGTCATACTATCTATATGTTTTACAATCGTTTGCGCAACAATACCATGGCCGTGGCGGAGATGCCTCGCTCCTCGCCCTCGAAGCCGAGGTGCTCGGTCGTCGTAGCCTTGACCGACACCTGCCCGACAGAGAGCCCGGCCGCCTCGGCGATACGCTCGCGCATGAGGTCAATATGCGGGCGGAGTTTGGGGCGTTGGGCGGCCACCGTCGAGTCGATATTCACCACCTCGTAGCCCTCACTCGTCAGCAGCTCGACAACACGCACGAGCAACCTCCGCGAGTCGATACCCTTAAACTCGTCAGACGTGTCCGGGAAGTGCTTACCGATATCACCCAAAGCCGCCGCACCGAGCAGTGCGTCGCAGATGGCGTGAATAAGGACATCACCGTCGGAGTGCGCCACGCACCCCTTCGTATGAGGAATTTCGACACCCCCGAGCACAAGGCGCAAACCCTCGGCAAGGGCATGAACATCGTAACCGTGACCTATGCGATACATATCTTTCGAAGAGTTGATTTTCTGCAAAGGTACGAAAAATAACGAAAAGTGAAAACGAAGCGCAATGGCCAATGGCCCCAAGCTATCAAAATATCCCCCACGAGCGTTGTGCGGCCGAGCGGGCAGAAGGCGAGGAGAGTGTGCCGATGTAGCGCATCACACCTTCGCGTGTGACCAGCGCGAGGCGTGCTTGCCCCGTAGCCTCCGAGATGAAGAGCTCGACGAACCACGACTCACCCTCGTGAAGCAGCGAGAAGGAGATTCGCCAATTGCCCTGCTGCTGCTCGACAGCATAGTTGCGCACGGGCGAGTCGAAGTTCTCGGTGGAGATTACATAGCTCGTAAATTCGACGGGCAGATGCACCCTTGCCGCACCTCCATCGACATCCATATAGAGGTAGTAGGCAAAGATATAACGAGTGTTACCGCTGGCAATATTCTGCATCGTAATGGGCATAAAGCGGTAGTTGCGCGAGCGGATAAGCTCTGCAAGCTCGGCGCGAAAGGCAGCCTCCTTTGCGGCACGGCGCGACACGCCGGGCGAGGGCGCAGAGGATGTTTTGCTCCCCTGCGCCGAAGCGGCAACTCCGATAAGGAGCAATGCCGCCAGAGTGATAAGGCTTCGCATGGCTAAATCCCCGATATGGAGCCGTTATATTGCACATCCGAGTACCACGGCGACGAGATGGTCAACACGCCACTACCTGACGCCGAGTAGATGTCGAGCGAAAAGTTGTAGTCGCTGCCCGAGTAGAGCGACGAGGAGAAGGTGACGAGCCACCCCTCTCGTGTCTGTTCGGTGGTATAGCCCGCAACGTGAGGCAGCGCGTAGTTGAGCATCACGGTATAGTAGGGAGCTGTGACACCCTTGATGTAGGGCAGGAAGATATCGACCTCGCTACCCCACACCTGCACGCCAAAATCTGGATTGTTGAGTATGCGCACGCCACCGGCCACCTGCTGCTGCATGGTCTGCGGCGAGAATTGGAAGTTGCGGGCGAGGACTATCGAGTCGATATATCGCTCGTAGGCAGCTTGTCGTTCGGCACGACGCTGCTCGCGCTCGATGTGTCGCTGCTGGCGTTGCGCCGCACGCGAGGAGGAGGCAGAAGATGTTTCGGGGGAGCTCTTCGACGACTGCGTATAGCCAACAATAGCCACAGCCACAGCGCACAGAAGCACGACGATGAAGATAATTTTTCGTTTCATAGGCCATAAGGTGTTTTATTCACCTATGGCCAGCGGCAAATATCGTGCTACGCTCTACTTCGTAGCTACCATCAGCAGGTCGAAGCACTCCATACCCGCCTCGTATGGAACGACCGCATAGTCACTCATCGTTATCGAGTCGGTGAGCGCAGTGTTATGCTTGTGTAGCGAGCGGCGATTCAGGCGATTGAGCAGGTCGTAAGGCTTCTGCAGCAAGACACGCGGCAGTCGATGCTGCAAGTCGAGCACATCGAAACGCGTGATACGGCGTACCGAGTCGCGATTCTTGCGATAGTACTCCATAACCTTCTCGTTGCCAAGCACGCCATAGGCCTCGACCTCCGCGAAGTGGCACTCCAAGATGTTGCGCAGCTCGTCGGCGTTGTATTCGCGGACGTGCCACGGATTGCGCGTGAGCGACATAGGAGCATTCGGAGTCGAGACAACGAACTTTCCGCCCGGGCGTAACACTCGCGCCACCTCGCGCACGAAGTCGATATCATCCTCGATATGCTCGATTACCTGAAACGACACAACCGCATCAAACGAGGCACTCTCGAAGCCTATAGGCGGCACCTCCATCTCGAAATAGTCGGTATTGTCGAGTTGATGCGGCGCGGCGGGCAGCTGCTTGTCTATCGAGATAAAGCGGCGGCAGCCGGGAGCAATGATATTGACGCCATAGCCCATACCCGTACCCACCTCCAACACATCGCCCGAGACTATCGAGGCGGCGTGGTGATAGGCCAACACCGAGCGTTGAAAGACGTAGTTGTCCGAGCGGTCGGTCGAGACGCGCTCTGCGGTTGCAAGGTTTGCCATAATCCTAGCTTTTAGCCTCGCAAAGTTAAAAATTAAAAGTTAAAAGTTAAAAGTTTTTTGGCATTGCCGACAATTATAGAGGCAATTTGAGGCTGTTAGCGGTAGTTAGTGTGGCTGCAAATAAATTTGGGCCACCGCTATAAAACAAAAAGAGACCGATTCGTCGGTATCCTCTTTACTCTTTGTAGGACAATGTATCGAAATTTCTAACTCTTTCATACGGGATTATGAAAGAGTAATTGCGTTTGCTGCGTATATTATAAATAATTCCCCCTCACAGGAGGGAGATTTAGGGGGAGGGTAACACACGGTCTCTCCCCCGACGGGAGAGAGACTTATCTGCGCTTCGCTTGATGAGCCTCTACCTCCTGAAACAGCCCAAAGATTTAAGAGTCCAATGCTTCGCATCTATTTTTGTTTTACAGCGTGTGTCTGCAAATAAATTTGCGCCACCGCTATAAAACAAAAAGACACCGATAAATCAGTGTCCTCTTTAATCTTTGTAGCGGGAGAGAGACTTGAACTCTCGACCTCATGATTATGAATCATGCGCTCTGACCAGCTGAGCTATCCCGCCATTGGCTTGAAAAGCGAGGGCAAAGGTAATAGAAAAATTTGCAAGTGCAAAATCTTTTTCGCTTTTTTTCGTTTTTGCCCTACTTTTCGCCGTCGAGATGCACGTTGCCGACCATCAAGACTCCATTCTCCTTGTAGGATTCGCCTCCGATGGTAACGTTGCGGAACGTAACACCGAAGATGCCGTAGTCGGGCTCGCCCTCGGCAACGGGGGCCTTTAGGTAGATAGGCATAATGCGGTGGTTCGGGTGGCGGAACGTGATATTATCGAAGAGGATATTCTCGATGCGGTAGCCGCGCTTCTCGCCATACGATGTCTTTTTGGCATCACGCACGGCGATATGTATAGGCTGACCGTCGTAGTTCTTCGTCCACTCGACATCGACGTTGCGGAAGGCGATGTTACGCACAATCTGCTCGCCCTGCGAGAGTATGCGGAAGATACCGCTCCAGAAGGTTCGTGTGCGCTGGTGCTTCTCGGTGAAGTTGTAGTGCAGCGAATTGGCAATGCCGATAATCGTGCAGTTCGACACCTCGATATTCTCGATTACATCGCGCGGCGAGAGGCTGCTCGTAGCATGGCCGCCAAAGACGAAGGGGCGGCACGTTGTCCACACCACCGAATTGCGAAGCGAGATGTCGGACGTAGGGGTACCCTTGACATGCTCGGCCGCATCCCACAAGAAGCGGATGCTGTCGCACGAGTTGTAGGCACAGAAGCAGTCGTCCTGACTATGAATGTAGCAGTCGTCGGCCGCGAAGCGTTGCGTGTTGATAAGGTTTATGCCGTCGGCATTGTTGGCCGAGGAGAACATCTTGACGTTGCGCACCGTAATATCCGAGGCGTTACGCACCGTTATGTCGCGGAAGTCGGAGATGATGGTGAGGTTCTCGATATCGACATGCGAGGCATTTTCGTGGATATAGATAGCCGGCACGACATTCATACGAAAGCCCGCCCAGAACTGCTCGCCAACAAAGTTGGTATCGGCACCGCAACATCTGTCGAGCAGGTTGATGCAGCCGTAGCCCGAGATACGCACACCCTTGGCTCCACGGATGTCGATGGCGGCGCAGAGATGCGCACCCTTATCGAGGAGGATGAGTGTATTATCCTCGCGCACGGTGACGACGGGCGCACCGTGCTCGTTGAGCGTTATATGACGCGAGTTGTCGGCCGTATGGTAGCCGCTCTTGAAGTGCATAACACGGTTGTAGCCGCGTGGTGAGATGCGCCCATCGTCGCAATCATCGACGAGAAGCGAGAGCGTGCGCACCACATCGCCGTCGGGGCGCACCATAAGCTTCGAAGCCTTATCGACCGCAAAGATTATGGCGTTGCCATCGCGACGACACTCCACACCAAGGCGCTCGGGCGACACGTCGAGTTGCGAGGCCCCCTTCAGGTGCTCGACACGCACCCACGTCTTACCGCGCACGGCAAACGAAGCGATGGCGCACTTGACCGTATGGTGCCCCTTTTTAAGGCCCCCGAACTCGGCATAAACCTCCGCCGGCAGCGGAATACTCGCACCACCATCGGCCGTGAGAGCCATAATAACAGGCACCCTCTGCCACTGCTCGCCATCGGCACTAACCTGCACGTCAAAAAGTTCCGAGCGGCGCACCTCCGAAGGTACGGAGTATATCTCGAAAGGGAGCAGGGCACGCGCTTCGACGACATAGGTCAGCAACGACGCTGCAACGAAGAGTATAGCTTTTTTCATAACGACACGACTATTGTACAACATAGCGCAAAGGTACAACTTTTTTCGATTGGGCCGTGGGTGCAAGGCACAAATATTGTGTAGCAGAGGCCCACATCCGCACCCTACACTATGAGACACTTTTCGGAACAAGAGATTGGAAAAATACGCACGCTGACCGAGTGGCTGACACTCGTGGCCGGCATAATACTACTCGTCGTGCTCACAAGAGAACTTATCGAGCAGAACAGACCTCACTTCTCGGAGTTCTATCTGCAAGTACAACTCGGTGTGTGCGTGATATTTATAGCCGACCTCATAGTCCGACTGCTCGCCTCCGAAAACAGGCGGCGATTCGTTCTGCACAATGCTCTTTTCTTCCTGCTCTCGGTGCCTTTTCTGAACATAATATATGTGCTCGACATTGAGCTGCCTCGCACGGTGACGATGCTTGTCGGCGCAGTGCCGTTGCTGCGCATACTCGTTGTGGCCGACACCCTCTCGCGGTGGCTGACACGCGGCCGAGCGCAACACATTGCCGCCGCATACGCGATGATGACACTCCTCTTCACATATATCTCGGCGCTCGTATTCTACGACTATGAGGTGGGGCGAAATACGCGACTCGACTCGTTTGGCGATGCGGTGTGGTGGGCCTTTATGAACCTGACGACCGTGGGAGCAGAGATATTCCCCGTGACGACTATAGGGAAAATACTCGCCGTGCTACTGCCGACGATGGGGATGCTGATACTTCCTATATTTACCGCCTACGTCACCGCTATATTTGCGCACGGAGCGAAGCGGTAGCCTCCACAAGGTAGGCCTGTATATCCTCGCGCAGGCGCAGATAGAGGGGCGAATTGGTGTAGTTCTCGTTGTCGAGCAGAACATCTCGGATAGAGCGCAACGAGTTGGTGTAGTTGCTCATCTCGTTTTTGAGGGCCACGCCCTCCTTCGACGAGGCGATAATCTTGGCGATAGACATCTGGCGCAGCTTCTCGCACACGCCACTCAACACAATCATCACCACATTATCCATCAGCGTATGGCCGTGCATGAAGAGGTAGGTGAGCTCCGGTTCGACACCCTTTGTGCGCAGTCGCTCGGCAAAGGCCGGCAGGGCTGCTGCCATATCGGGATGAGCCGCTTCGAGCGCCTGCTTACGGCTCTCGACATTACGCGCAAGCCACGCGATAGTGTTCGCTCCATTACGCTCGATATCGAGGTAACCGAGGCGCACCGAACTCTTGAATTCGAGCAGCGTAAAGACATTTTCGGTCTTACGCGAAGCCGAGTAGGCATACCACAAAAAGAGAGGATATATAGTGCGCGAATAGTCGGCCATAAACTGCTCGAAATCAAAGATATGAGCATCGTTCTTAACAGCCTTCACACAGACATTATGAAGCGACGGAGCGTAGCACAGATAGTTCTCCGTGGCGTAGGTATAGGTGTGGAACATATAGGGTGAGGTGACGATGCGGTGCGAGAGTTCGTCATCGTCGGAGAGCAGATAGTCAAAGTCGGAATCCATACACAACAGCATCTCGTTGCACGCATTGTCGGCCATCGAGAGCAGCACCTTCTTGCCCTTCGGCAGATCCTCGCGCGTCGGCACCGAGATTTCGAAACGCAGGTAGGGGTTCGAGAAATGGTCGAAGATGCCGCGCCAGAAGGCTACATCTTCGTACCCCTCGACAAAGACATGCACGAGCCGCTTGCCATCGTTGATGGGCAGCGACGGCGGCAGACTCTCGACATCAACCTTACCGCGAAGAAGCGCCTTGGCACGCATCTTCTCAATCATAAGCTCGCGTTTACGCTCTCTATTCTCCTTGCGAGTGGCCATTGCTCTTGCATATTTGTTTAACAAATATACAAAAACAATGTGGATTGCCAAAATATTTGCTATTTTTGCATCGTTAATTGGAATATTGCGAACACATATGGCAGACTGGAAAGAACGACTCGGAATGGTATATTCGACCAACCCCGACTTTACATACGACTATGGCGAGGAGGACGAGGAGGCGACTCTCGCGCCCGAGAAGCAGTCGCTGCGCGTATGGCGCGACTCGAAGGGGCGCGGCGGCAAAGTGGTGACCGTAGTGCGCGGATTTGTGGGCACAACGAGCGACCTCGAGGAGTTGGGGCGCACGCTCAAACGCGGCTGCGGCGTGGGCGGCTCGGTCAAGGATGGCGAGATAATAATTCAGGGCGACCACCGCGATCGCGTGACAGCCCTGCTCGTAGGATACGGTTACAAACAGACAAAACGTGTGTGATATGATGCGAAGAGTTATAGCGATAATGGCTGTATCTCTGCTCGTTGTTGCGGCAAAGGCGCAGAGCCGCAAGGAGTTATTGCGGCAGATTGAGGCACTCTCCACCAAAATAGAGACCCTCGAAGGCAAGGTCGCAGAGGTAGAGCGCGAGAAGGTTAGCCGCACAACACCGTGCAACCCACAGTGGGAGAAGTGGAGCGACGTGCGCTACAACTACGGCTTCAACACCTCGAAAACACCCATATTCAACACCATTGACGGTGTGGTCGAGGCGACGGTGATGATGTCGGTACGCGGAGGCCTCGGTCGCTGGAACAGCACCGTAGGCACGCCATACTCGAAGTTTGTGGACGGCGGACACCTCTTCGAGGGGTGGAACGCATCGGAAACCTGTCGCCTGACAATGCTCATCGGCAAGCAGGCACCCGACATCGCCTGCATACAGGTATATTCGCCCAAGGGGCTATACCGCACCAAGCGACACTTCGGATGGGTGAAGCTCGGCTCCGACGATGCCAATGAGGGTGTAGATTTCGGTCGCCGCTGGGCCAAGTCGTTCGTGCCATTCACGCTGGCAACGCTCGACAAAGCTCCGACCGACACCTACGTCGAAAACTCGCAGCTCGGCTCGGCGGAGGTGCCCGTCGGAACGCTATACTACGACACGACAACCAACAGCATAGCCTGTATGACACCCACAGGCTGGCAGTACATATCATTCGAGTAACAAGAAGCAGAAATGTTGCGACGATTACGTCATACGATAATCATTGTTGCCATGCTCCTCGGCGGAGCATATACGGCATCGGCACAGTACTACACCTGGGGTGCCGACGCTCCATATATGAAGTGGCACAAAGTGAAGGGCAAGCAGGACAAGATTGATGTCATCTTCCCCGACACGGCCGCCTCGCTCGGCTACCGTATGATGCACTATGCGCAACAGACACAAGGCTCCATAGAGTTCGGATTTCGCCACGGACCTATGAAGATTCCGTTTGTCATCCACCCCGAGAATTTCAGCTCTAACGGATTGGTTATGTGGCTGCCAAAGCGTGTCGAGATACTCTCGTCGCCGGCCATAAACGGATACTCGATGCCGTGGCTCAAACAACTCGCCGCACACGAATACCGACACGCCGTGCAGTACAACAACCTAAACCGTTCGTGGGTAAAGGCCTTCAGCTACGTCCTCGGACAGCAGAGTAAGACCATCGGCCTGCTCTTTATGCCGCTATGGGGCATGGAGGGCGATGCAGTACTCTCCGAGACAATGATGTCGTCATTCGGCCGAGCCTTGCAGCCAAGCTTCACGATGCACTACCGCGCGATGGGCGACTTTATAACGAAGCGGCGCAACATCGACAAGTGGTTCTGCGGCTCCTACCGCGAGTATATCCCGAGCCACTACAACTGGGGCTATCAGATTACATCGTACGCCAACACCAAGTACGATGAAAATATCTGGGATAGGATAATCGACTACTCGGTGCGCAACCCTTACGTCTTTGCGACGACCTTTGCGGCGATGCAGAAGTTCTACAAGACCAGCACCACGCGCCTCGCACGCGAGAGTTTCAACGACCTGCACAGCTATTGGAGTTCGCTGCCGCATGTTGAGGACTCGGCCGAGCGGATTGCCACACCTCCACACCGCAGCTACACGACATATCGCTATCCGATGCCCTACAAAGGGAAAATTTTGTCGCTCAAACGCGACCTCGACGAATACACGGCCTTCGTGCTGACCGACACGGCGTGCGTAAAACGTAACCGCCGCAGCCTCGACAACGAGAAACTTATATGCCACACGGGCGAGATATCGACACGCCCCACATTGCAGGGCGACCGCCTCTATTGGACCGAGTATCGGCGCAGCCTACTATTTGCCGAGCGCATAAATTCGCGCCTCTGCTACATCGACCTCGACTCGCGACGCACACGCACAATACACCGTTACCGCAACATCCTCTACCCGACAACTATCGACCAGAATGAACTGGCATGGGTGGAGTACTCGCCAAGCGGCATATACTCCATCGTTCGAGGCGACGTGCGCAACCGATATTTCCGTGCCACGATACCTCTCGGCATAGAGGTTCACTCGCTCGCCTACGACAACTACACGCACGCGCTGTACTTCATTGCCACCGACGACGAGGGTATGTGGATAGGCCGGGTGACCGAGAATGGAGGCTACGAGCGGGTGACAAAGGCCGCCTACATAACCATCAGCGACCTGCGCGCCAAGAATGGAGTGCTCTACTTTGGCTCGATACAGTCGGGCAAGGATGAGGTGCACTGCTACGATATAGCCGAGGGGCGCGAATATCGCATCTCGACCTCGAAGTACGGCTCCTTCTCGCCAATGCCGACAGAGGATGGCTCGGTGCTGATGACGACATACGACCGCCACGGATACCACCTCACGCGCCACGACGTCGTGCGCGACTCGTTGCGCGCAGTAGAGCCGACGAAGCTCCCCGTAAATCTTCTAAACCCGCCACGCAAGCGATGGGAGGTGGTAAATCTCGATACCGTACGCTTCACGGCGAGCGACTCGCTAAATATCCGCAAGACAAAGCGCACAAAGCGTTACCACGGAGCGGCTCACCTCTTCAACATACACTCGTGGGCACCATTCTCATTCGATCCGTTCCGCCTCGGCGAGGAGGGTTTGTTCGACGTGAATGTCGGAGCGACCATAATGTCGCAGAACCTGCTCTCGACAGCCGAGGGATTCCTCTCGTGGGGATGGAACCAGGAGGAGGGCTCGGTCTTCAAGGGGGCATTCAACTACTACGGCCTCGGACTGAATATGACCATTAGCGCAACGTACGGCGGTACGCAGAAGATGTATAGCGCATACACATATGTCTTCAACAAAGTCACAGGAAAACCGGAACTCGTACTGCCCAAGACACCGAAGCTCGACAAATACTACAACGTGTCGCTCGGACTCTCGTTGCCAATATACCTGCAAGCGGGATACCACACGCGCTACCTCTCGATATCGGCTGCCTACGACTTCTCGAATGGCCTTGTGTCGAAGGTGCGCAACGTAAATATCCAAGGGGGCTCGATAAGCAACATAGCGAAGATTGGGTACTCGGAGGGTGTGCATCTGTTGCAGTTCGGCGTAGGATTTCAGGATATGGTGAAGATGGCCGAGAAGGACTTTCTGCCTAAATTCGGTTATCTGGCAGCGGTGAACTACGCGCTCAACCCCGCCGACAAACTCTTCAGCCACCTTATATCAACCTATGCGAAGGGCTATCTGCCAGGCTTCGCGCCGCACAACTCGATAACAATCGAGGGGTTGTACCAAACGTCGCTCGGCGGTTTCGACTCCGACCATATGGTGTCGAACATGGCATTCTCGTCGAGCCGACTCATCCCGAAGGGCTTTTACAGCCACGAAATCGACAACTACAACTATGTGGCCACGGCATTCAACTACTCGCTGCCCGTATGGTATCCCGAGGGTGGTATTCCGGGATTCTTGTACTTCAAGCGTGTACGCCTCAACGCCGGTTTCTACTATGCATCGTTTGACCAACGATACTTCCTGCTGAGCGACGACAAGTGGGTGGCTAATGTACGCAAGCGACGCAAACACATATTCTCGTATGGCGGCGACGTGTCGTTTGACGTAAACCTGTTCCGTATGCCGGCATCCGCAACAACAGCTCTCACACTCTCCATCTACAAGCCGCACGGCAAGAAGGGAATGTTCATCTCGGCAGGCCTCGGATTGCCATTTTAACCCGTAAAGAAGCAAAAAATATACTATGCAAAGACGCAGCTCACAACCCAAGAAGAGGAGTACAACACAGAAGAAAAATAGAGCCGTAAAATGGCTCTGGGGCATAACGCTCGCGGGGCTCGGCTTCGTGGCCATGATGCTCACGCTGGCCGGCGTGGGAGCCTTCGGCCGTATGCCGTCATTCGAGGAACTTGAAAACCCGAAGAGCAACCTTGCGACCGAGATATATGCCGACAATGGCTCGGTAATAGGCAGTTTCTTCGTGCAGAATCGCTCGTATGTGCAGTACGAGGAGCTCTTTCCTGAGGATGAGGCTCTGCATCTCGAGGTGTCGGGACGACGTGTGCCACCACTCGCCGCGGCACTTATAGCCACGGAGGATGTGCGCTACTACTCGCACTCGGGAATCGACTACTTGTCGCTGGCGCGTGTGGCGGTCAAGACCATAGCCATGCAACGCTCATCGCAGGGTGGTGGCAGTACCATAACGCAGCAGCTGGCCAAGAACCTCTTCCCGCGCGACTTTGCACGCTCGGAAAACAAAGCGGTACGCACCATAAAGCTTGTTTTGGCAAAGCTCAAAGAGTGGATTACGGCCGTGAAACTCGAATACAACTACACGAAGGAGGAGATTGTAGCAATGTATCTGAACACCGTGGAGTACGGTTCGAACGCCTTCGGCATAAAATCGGCCGCCGCAACATTCTTCGGCAAGACACCCGCCGAGCTTAACTTGCAGGAGGCTGCAATGCTCGTCGGTATGGTCAATGCGCCGACACGCTACTCTCCTGTGCGCAACCCGAAGAATGCTCTGGCACGCCGCAACCTTGTGTTGAAGCGTATCGAGAGTACCGGGGCCATAACTCCCCACCAATGCGACTCGCTCGCGGCACTGCCGATAACGCTCAACTTCCGCCCCGTGTCGCACAACTACGGCTCGGCGACATACTTCCGCGAGATGTTACGCCTGACGATGAATGCCAAGCCACCAAAGCGTCGCAACTACTACACCGCCTGGGACTACGAGCAAGCGTGCAAGGAGTATGAGGAGAATCCGCTGATAGGCTGGTGTCACAAAAACCGCAAGGCCGACGGCAAGCCATACGACATATACCGCGACGGACTGAAGATATACACCACAATCAACGCCTCGATGCAGCAGTACGCCGAGGCGGCCGTGCAGAAGCAGATGGAGAGTGTCATTCAGCCGATGATGGACAGGCAGGTGCACGAAACAAAGAGCCTCTTCTCGGACATCACGCCCGAAGAGGAGGAGGCTATTATTCGACGCGCAATGCGCAACTCCGACCGCTACCGCAATATGAAGGAGAAGAGCGTGAGCGAGAAAGATATATACGCCTCGTTCAACGAAAAGACTCAGATGAAGGTGTTTACCTACAAGGGTGAGCGCGACACGCTCCTCACGCCGCGCGACTCGATACTCCACCACAAGCGGATAATGCGAGCCTCATTTGTGGCCATAGAGCCGCAGACGGGTTATGTGAAGGCCTATGTAGGCGGCCCGTCATTCCAATACTTCAAGTACGACATGGCCAAGCAGGGCAAACGTCAGATAGGCTCGACGGTCAAGCCATTCATCTACACCTTTGCCATTGACCACCTCGGCCTTACGCCTTGCACGATGGCCCCAAATCTGCCGGTGACAATCGAGACGGCTGTGGGTGCTGCGTGGTCACCAAAGGAGGCCGGAGAGGTGGAGTACGACGGCGTGCTGCACCCTCTGCGCTGGGGCCTCGCCAACAGCCGCAACAACTACTCGGCGTGGATTATGAAGCAGGCAAAGCAACCCGAGGCTGTCGCCGACTTCATACACAATATGGGCATCAAGAGCTTCATCGACCCGGTGTATGCGCTGTGCGTAGGCTCGTTTGAATCCAACGTATTCGAGATGGTGAGCGCATACTCGACATTCGCAAACGAGGGAGTACACACCTCGCCTCTCTTTGTTACGCATATTGAGGACCGCCAGGGCAACATAATATCGACATTCTCGACATCGTCGCAGGATGCCATAAGCAAGGAGTCGGCATATACGATGCTCAAGATGCTCAACAGCGTGATAACCGAGGGTACGGGCCGCCGCCTGACGTGGGCCTTCGACTTCTTCCACAAGGATATGGATGTGGCCGGCAAGACGGGCACGACCAACAAGAACCGCGATGCGTGGTTTATGTGCGTCACGCCGCGCCTCGCCGCGGGTGCCTGGGTAGGAGGCGAAGATCAATCAGTGCACCTTGCACGCCGCGGCGAGGGCTCGGTGATGGCCCTGCCTATCGTCGGCGACTTCCTCTCACGCGTGTATAAAGATGAGAGTCTCGGCATCAACACTAACGACAAGTTCGTGCGACCACCTCTCTGGCAAGCCGTGGAGTGCCCATCGGAGGTAGAGGGCACCGCCGGCTCAACAACCTCACACGATGAGTTTTTTGATTAAAGGGGGGGCTTATATGAAAGAGGTATAAAAGTGGAAATTTTCATAATTTCTCACAAAACGCGACGAGATAGAGCAGAGGGAAAGGATAACAATATAGTAAAAAGGTAACTTTAAGGTATAAAATTATGAAAGTGGCTATTGTAGGCGCAAGTGGCGCCGTTGGACAAGAATTTCTGAAGATTCTCGAGGAGCACAACCTGCCAATCGAGCAGTTACGACTCTTCGGCTCGAAGCGCAGTGCCGGCTCGACACGAGTGTTTCGTGGCAAGGAGATAGTAATCGAGGAGTTGGCACACAACGATGCATTCAAGGATGTGGATGTAGCTCTGGTGTCGGCCGGAGGTGGCACCTCGCGCGACTTTGCGGAGACGATAACCAAGCACGGGGCTTTGATGATTGACAACTCGAGCTGCTTCCGCATGGATGAGGATGTGCCTCTCGTAGTGCCGGAGGTTAATCCCGAGGATGCACTCTGCGCACCACGACGCATAATCGCTAACCCGAACTGCACGACAATACAGATGGTTGTGGCGCTCGCGGCCATCGAGAAGCTGTCGCACATCAAGCGCGTGCACGTTGCCACATATCAATCGGCAAGTGGCGCGGGAGCGCAGGCGATGGTGGAGCTCGAGGAGCAGCACGCAGCACTCGTGAGCGGCGAGGAGCCTACGGTCGAGAAGTTTGCCTACCAGCTCGCCTACAACGTAATCCCCCACATCGACGTGTTCACCGACAACGACTACACGAAGGAGGAGATGAAGATGCACAACGAGACACGCAAGATTATGCACTCCGATGTGTCAGTGTCGGCGACGTGTGTCCGTGTGCCCGTGATGCGAGCGCACTCGGAGAGCATCTGGGTAGAGACCGAGCGCCCGATATCTACCGAGGAGGCACGTCGCGCGTTTGCCGAAGCCGAGGGTGTTATCGTGGCCGACAATCCGGCCGAGAAGTGCTACCCTATGCCGCTCTTCACGGCGGGCAAGGAGCCTGTATATGTAGGTCGCATACGCAAGGATATAACCTCGTCAAATGGCCTGACCTTTTGGTGCGTGGCCGACCAAATTAAGAAGGGTGCGGCACTCAATGCCGTACAGATTGTCGAGTGGCTCATGAAGAAGGGTGTACTGAAATAGCCCTTGCCCCGAGAGCGAAACAATTGACAGGGGGTGTCCGCATCGATGGATACCCCCTTTTCGTACACCTATATTATATAGGTATAAACAACAAGGGCCGTCGTTGCCGACAGCCCTTGCGGATGTGACACCCTGCGGCGTTAGTAGCCCAACACCTTCGAGGATGCGTAGGATATCTTCAGCGCATTCGCACGACGAAGCTCCTGCTTAACGTCGGCGATAATACCCATCTTCGTATTACCATCGGCCTTCAAGCAGATAGTCATCGACGGACGATCGGCCTCGCTAAGGTTATCGCGCTCACCTGCCACGAAGTCGAGAATATCCTTCGTCGTCTTATACGAGTCGTTGAGCTGGATACGCGGAGCGGTTCCGAACTTGGCCTGCATATAGGATACAGGCACGCCGATATGAATGTAACTTGCCAAAGCCTTCTTCTCGAGCTTCTGCACCTCGGTAGCCTCCGGAAGTCGGTAGTGCACGAGCAACTCCTGATCGCGCATCGAGGTCGAGAGCATAAAGAAGAAGAGAATAATATAAACCACATCGGGGAGCGAGGTAGTTGCCATTGCCGGCACCTCGCGGTCGCCCTTTTTCTTCATTACTGCCATAACTATTTCCCCATTTTACGCGGCTCCGCCTCCGAAATCTTCAACGGAACAGCCTTTGTGATTACCGAACCTTCTGGCTTGTCGAGATCGGCGAACTTTTTGCCGAACTTCATCATCGAAACCTCATCGCGCACCTCATTGAAGGCACGAGTCAATTCGTTCTGTACTTTGATATAAACCTGATAGTCTGTATCGCGTGTGTTCTGCAACGAGATTACGCCCTCGCTGACAGGATATACCCACTTCGAGCCGTCCGGCATCTCGAGCTCCTTCTCGACCTTCTCCGGAAGGTTCTTGTTATCCATAGGATTGAGGATAAACTCCTTGGCCTTATCCTTCAGCTGGTGGAGCGGAATGACCTTTCCACCGGCCATAATCTGACCACTACCCGACACGAAGACCAAGAAGAGGTTACGCTCCTTGACCTTCACATCCTCCTGCTTGACATTCGGATCAGGCATTGGCGGCAACACACGAACGATACCCGTATCCACGTCCATAGTCGAAACCACAAGGAAGAATATCAGCACGGTGAAGGCGATATCCGCTTGCGACGAGGCGTTGAGCTCAGGTATTTTCTTACTTTTTGCCATAAAATCTATTTACTTTAACAAGTTACGAGCCTCGGCGAAGAGCACTGTGACAATTGCCGATGCAGCAACAACATAGGTAACAAGGATACCCGTCTCCGAGATAACCAGCTCAAACGGATCGTCGAACACGCCACCTGCCGAGTTAGGGATAACCAAACCGTCGTGGCCCAACGCGATAGCCAAAGCAGCACCAACAACTACCACAACAAGAATCGTGGCAATAAGGGTGTTCTTGAGGCCGGCGGTATTCGTAAATACTCCCTTCAATGCGGCGGCGATGACACATACGATAGCACCCACGAGCAGAGCATAGCCCCACATAAGGTTCCAACTGATGGCAACGTCAGAGCCGCCCGACACTACGGCCCAAGCAACAAGGGCGAGCGTTACGGCAAAGAGTGCTGCCAACAATATATTCAAGACTTTTTTCATAATACTTTACGTGCTATGTACGATTATTCGACTATTTCTTGTTATAAGCATTGAGGATATCTACCAACGTAATCGAAGCGTCCTCCATATCGTTCACGATAGAGTCGATCTTCGCGATAACGTAGTTGTAGAACACCTGAAGAATCATAGCGGCAATCAGACCCAACAACGTAGTCAAGAGGGCCACCTTCATACCACCTGCAACGAGTGCCGGGCTGATATCACCTGCAGCCTGAATAGAGTCAAACGACTGTACCAGACCAACCACCGTACCCATGAATCCGAGCGATGGCGCGAGCGAGATGAAGAGCGACAACCAGCTAAGGCCAGACTCGAGGTGACCGGTCTGAACCGAACCATAAGATACGACAGCCTTCTCAACAGCATCGAGGCCCTGATTGTAGCGGTCGAGGCCCTGATAGAAGATCGAAGCGATAGGGCCCTTCGTATTGCGGCAAACCTCCTTGGCAGCCTCGATACCACCCTCGTTGAGAGCAGTCTCTACAGCGGCGATAAACTTCTTCGTGTTGATCTGCGAAAGCGCCAGGAAGAGGATACGCTCGATGGCAATAGCCAAACCGAGAACCAAAACGATGAGAATAGGAAGCATCCAGCCCCAACCTCCCTCGAGGAACTTCTGCATAAGAACGTGGTGCATAGTCTCACCCTGAATCTCAACCTCGGCATCAATGGCCTCGGTCGGAGCCTCTACCACTTCGGTTGCAGGCTGCTCTGCAGCTGCAGTAGCGACCTCCTGTGCGATTGCAGTGCTGAACGACATTGCAGCAACTGCCAAAACCAAAAAGAATTTTTTCATAGTTGTTTTTTGTAAGTTAAAAATTAAAAATTTTTTGTGTTTATATATGTTTCAATCGTTATAGTTCGTCATGCAGCAGCTCCTCGCGCGTGCGCTTCGGAGGCGCAATGTGCGCGTGTAACAACTTATGTGTCAAAATATTACACACCACCACACACCCGCTATTTCGGCGCAATGGTGCATATTACAGTCCGAAATATAGGGATTTTTTTTGGTTTATGCAAAAAATCGGGCGTTACTTACTCGGTAATTTCGCCTCGCAACGACACTTCGAGTTGCGCCTTCAACACATCGATATCCTGCTTGGTACCCAAGAGCCACATCAGTTTCGTGACAGCCGACTCAGTAGTCATATCGCTACCGCTGACAACGCCACACTCACGCAGACGGACTCCCGTCTCGTACATATCCATAAAGACACCGCCGGCCTGGCACTGCGTGATATTGACCACAACGACACCTCGCTCGACGGCCTCGCGCAGAGCGTCGATAAACCAATCGGCCGTCGGGGCATTGCCCGTGCCGAAGGTCTCGAGGACTACACCGCGCAGATTATCGACCGAGAGTACGGTGCGGAGAATCTGCGGCGAGATGCCCGGAAAGAGTTTGAGAACGACAACACGGTTGTCAATCTCGGCAGCCGTGACGAGAGGTTCGTCCCAACTCTGCGGGCGGCGTATAAGCTCGGTATTATAGACGATATTGACACCAACCTCGGCTAGAGGTGCGCAGTTGCGCGAGTCGAAGGCACTCAACGCCTCAGCCGATAGCTTCGTAGAACGGTTAGCGCGGAAGAGGCGGTTCTGGAAGTAGAGCGACACTTCGGGGACACGAGGGTGCCCCTCGCCATCGACCGCGGCAGCGATTTCGATGGCCGTAATGAGGTTTTCGCGGCCATCCGTGCGCATAATACCCATCGGTATCTGGCTGCCCGTAAAGACCACAGGCTTGGCAAGATTGGTGAGCATAAAGCTCAAAGCCGAGGCGGTATAGGACATCGTATCGGTGCCGTGCAGCACGACAAAGCCGTCGTAGTGCGAATAGTTATGGCTGATAATCTCGGCAAGCTCAATCCATAGCGACGGCGTGACATTCGACGAGTCGATAGGTGACATCTTATGAACGCTTATATCGACATTGAGGTTGCGCACCGAGGGGAACTCCTGCTCGATGGTATTGAAGTCGAAGGGCACGAGGATGCCGCTCACATCACGGCGCATACCGATTGTACCACCCGTATAGATTATCAGAATTGATGGGTTTCTCATGACTTATTATTAAGGAGTTATAGGTTGAACATTCGTTTGGCCGAGGCGGTCGTACGGCACACAACATCTTCATAATCAACATTGTGTAGTTCAGCAATCTTCGCACATACGAACCGCGTATAGCTCGACTCATTGCGCTCGCCACGATGGGGCACAGGGGTAAGATACGGAGAGTCTGTTTCGAGGAGGATATCGTCGAGCGACATGCTCGGCACAACGTCGGCCAGTGGACTCTTTTTGAAGGTTACAACACCACCGATACCGAAGAGAAAATCGCCGCACGCGCGCAGTTGCTCGTAGCACGCCACATCGGATGAAAAGGCATGAAAGACTCCTCGCAAGCCGCGGTTGCAGTATTCGCCGATAACCGCCACCATATCATCCCACGCATCGCGCGTATGAATAACGACGGGAAGGTCGTATGCGAGCGACCACTCCAACTGCTGTCTGAACGCTTCGAGCTGCTCCTCGCGCCACTCGCGGCTCCAATAGAGGTCGAGGCCTATCTCGCCCACGGCACAGAAATGACCAATGCCCTGCGGCGGTGCGGCAAGGTAGCGCTCGACACGCAGCAGTTCCTCACGCCACGACGGGTTGTCGTTGACCGACGTGGGGTGCAGGCCCATCATGGGCACCACATAGTCGCCGTAGCGACGGCACGTCGCGAAGAGTCGCTCGTCGCTCGCCGAGTCGATAGCCGGCAGCAGCAGGCGCTCAAGGCCGACAGCCTTGGCGCGGGCAACAACATCATCGCGGTCGAGGTCGAACTCCGGCTCATATATGTGAGAGTGCGTATCTATCATGGTAAAAATGGTTAAATCTTTTCGAAAATCTTGCCCGGCAGTTGGCGCACAACACCCGCTAGCTCGAGGTTGAGCAATATGGCACTCGTCTGCTGAATGGACATCGCGGCGCGGTCGGCGATGCGCTCGATGAAGATACCGTCCTGCACATCGTCGAAGCAACGGAGCACACGCGCCTCCTCCTCGGTGGCCTCATACTCTTGTGACGGCGTATGCCACTCGCGCGGAGCCTCCTCGGAGTGCCAGCCGAGAGCATCGGCCACGGCATCACCCGATGTGACAAGCGTGGCAAGGCCGGTACGAATTATATGGTTCGGGCCAGCAGACATAGGGTCGGTGGCACGCCCCGGGGTGGCCATAATAGGCCGAGCGTAGCTATCGGCCGCAGCGACAGTACTCATGGCTCCACCCTCGCGCGGCGACTCGACAAGCAGCAATCCCTCGCCCAAAGCGGCAATGATGCGGTTGCGAGGGATATAGAGGTTGCCATTCTGCTTGGTCTGCGAGTGTAGTTCAGTGACTATCATACCTCCGTGTGCCAGCATATCGCCAGCCAAGGCCGTGTGCTGCGAGGGGGTGATATCGGGCAGTGCGGTCGCCGTGACACCGATGGTGCGCAACCCGAACTGCACGGCAGCACGGTGCGCCACAGCGTCGATACCAAAGGCCAATCCGCTAACTACAACCAAGTCGGGAAACATCTCGGCAAGTCGCTCGATGATGCGCGTACATATCAGTTCGCCGTATGGCGACATCTTGCGCGTACCCACGACAGAGAGCGTGTGCCGCGCCTGCAACACCTCGACGTGACCCATAGTATAGATGACGTGCGGGGCATCCGGCGCCATGGCCAATGCTGCGGGATATGCCTCGTCCGTGGCGGCGATGGGCACGATGCCATACCTCTCGCAGTGACGCAATTCGCGCTCGGCCTCGCGCCACCCCTCGCGGCTTGCGATGCGTGCTGCAATACCTGCACGCAACCCTGCCCGCTCGACAATCTCGCTCTGCGATGCGGAATATACGCTCTGCACAGAGCCAAAAACGTCGCGCAGATGCGCTATGCCGCGCGGCCCGAGCTGCGAAACAAAACATATTGCAATATCTTCGAGAGTCATCTTGGAGGCGTTTTTCAAAAATATTTCACACTTTTCAGACGTAAAGGTACAATTTTTTTTGGTTAAACGAATAAATGTTCCTATATTTGCACTCCGAAAGGGGAAATATCCTCCCGAATGGTCTGATGGCCGAGTGGCTAGGCACAGCTCTGCAAAAGCTGCTACAGCGGTTCGAATCCGCTTCAGACCTCGATGCTACCAAAATGGTAGCATTTTTTTTGCGGAAAACTCACCAAGGGGAGCAACAAAAGGCGGCTTATTAGCCAAAAAGGCTGTACAACAAGGATGTTGCGACAGCCTTCGATACTCGGCATTGCATCGGCAGTGGCGCTATAGCCACTTTTTATAGCGGAAGTAGCCCATCGTAAGGCCGGAGGCCAAGACCATAAGGCCGAGGGCGAAGATATAGCCTACGGGGAGGTCCCAACCATTAGGCAACGTATAGACCCAATCGAGTTCGGGCATATAGCGGAAGTTCATACCATAGATACTTGCAACGAGCGTGGCCGGAAGAAAAACGACGGCAGCCACGGAGAAGATCTTGACGACCTCGTTCTGCTCGATATTGATAAGACCGAGGGCCGAATCCTGGATATAGTCGAGTCGCTGGAACGAGAAGTCGGTATGGCTGATGAGCGAATTGACATCCTTAATCATCAGCTGCAAGCGCGGATATATATCGTTAGGGAAGCGCTCGGAGCGCAGGATGCCCGAGAGTATGCGCTGGCGGTCGAAGATGTTCTCGCGCAGCACCATGGTACGCTCCTGCAGAGTGTTAATGCGATGGATAACCTCCTTGTCGATCGAGTCCTCGGTGTTGATATCCTTCGAGAGGGCGGAGACCTGACGGCCCACAAGCTCCACAAGGTCGGCATCGAAGTCGATGCGCACCTCGAGGAGTGAGATGAGGATATGGTAGCCCGTCGAATAGCTGCGGTAGTTCATCTGCAAGCGTTTCTCAGCCTCGCGGAAGGTGCGCATATCGGCCTGACGCACAGAAACAAGCACACCCTCATTCGAGAGAATGAACGACACGGGCTCGACCTCGAAGCTATCGCCCGTAGGGATAAAGAAGTTGGAGTTCGAGATAATGGCATTCTCACTCTCGGAATACTTCGAGGTGGACTCAATCTCCTCGACCTGCTGCTTGGTTTGCAGGCTTATCTCCATAAAATTCTCGACAGCCTTCTGCTCCTTGATGGAGGGCTGCACCATATCAATCCAGAGGATATCGTCGTAACCAAGCTCGTCGAAGAGTTCGGTATCGGCGTTGCGAATAATCTTGTTATATTGCTTCAAGTAGATAGTAATCATCTCTTTTCCTTCATTTTGGAGAGGTTTAACTTCGATTTCATTCGTTATAACGACGAGTTCGGTGGAAGTTTTTTCAAGAGCCCGAACCCATTACTACCTACCTTCAACCGGGATTGACCTTGGGCGACACCTTGAGCCCAAAGTCCCAGAACTTTTTGAGTGCCCGATGCTTCTCGACATCGAACAGAAAATCTATATTTTGAGTGAGGTATTCGTAGGCGTACTCGCGCGAGGCGTGAGGGCTGTCGAGCAGAGCCTCGTAGATATGCTCGACACCAAAGGTCAGCGCGCGCTCAACGGCATCATGCACCTCGTATGACAATCCCTTGCGGGCAACCCACACGGCAAAGACAAACGGCAGATGAGTCTGCACCATCCACTCCTCGGCCAAATCGTAGTTGTAAGCGAAACGCCCCTCGTGGTCAAAGACCTTGTCGCCGATAAGCAGAAAGGCATCGCCCTCCTCGGCGCGCTCGAGCAGGGTATAGTCGTCAAGGCGCAGCCACTCGGGCTCAATCTTCCAGCGATTCTTGGCGAGGTAGCCGACAAGCTGCACGGAGGTTGCCGAGTGAAAATCGAGCCACACGCGGCGGACACGCTCAACGGGTGTATTGCTCATGAGAACAACGGTGCGCACCTTGCCGACAGCACCTATACAATAGTCGGTGATAAGCTCCGCACCACGCAACGTAGGGACAACAGCCGAGGGGACAAGAGCCACGTCAGCCTTGCCCTCGATAAAGTTCTGGGCGCACATTGCAGGGGGAGCAAGCAGGAGCTCGGCCGCGAGATTACCCTCGTGGCGAATACCATAGATGAATGGTATCGAGTTCAGATACGATACTGCTGCTATGCGTATGTTGGTAGCCATCATCCATCTTTTTTGAGGTTTTTTATACCGTTTGCTTCCGCAAAGATAACAATCTTTTGCATAGAGTGTGCCCTGAATAGCCATTTTTTTTGGAAAAATCGCAGAAATTGCAATTTGGACAAGCGATTGAGAGGCAGGATATTCAAATAATCGGGCAAAAATATTTCACAAAAAGTTGATGCTACCCCCTTGACAAAGGCTGTTTTGCGATTATATATTTGCACCGTCAAACGGATCCTACCGACACCGAGGTTTCAACAATCGGCCGATAAATGTTGATAACCTTATTAACAGAGCAGATGAGCTGTCATGACCGATATTACACTCGGTTGTGAACATCTCTCGACAAACTATTAACAATTTTTTCAAACATTTTTTGCCTATGAATCGCGCCCACTTACACAGCGCGGTCGAGCAACTGTCGTCCTCATTCGGATACGACTTTGTGTCGGCCGCAGACCAATCGCTGCCCTCGCTCGTGCGACAGTTGCCGACGGTGTTGATGGCTCCACCCGAATTTCGCTCGATGGAGGGACGAAACAGCGGCCGAATAACCTATCGGGTGACTCTTCATCTGCTCCATGGTGCGGCAAAGGCCTCGCCAAAGGAGCGAGCCGAGATGCTCGATACGATGGAGCGAGATGCGCTCGACATATTCTCGGCACTCTGCGAGGAGAGGTTTGTTGCCTCGGTCGAGCAGCTGACAATGGCCCCTGCCGCAAAACCTGTGACCAACTATGGCGACGTAGCTCTCCGCGTGTCGGCCGAAGTGATAACTATTTTTTAACCCCCTAAAAAGATGAAATTTACCAATATTCCCAAAGATTTCACCCCACTATGCGAGGGGTTAATATTCGAGTTCGACACCGAAGAGGTGGCCGGAGAGGTGAAGATTAAGATTGTCGATAGCAAGACCGGAGAGGTGTTGGGATGCAAGCATCTCTACGACGTGACGGTAGGCAAAATAGATGTTGCCCCATACGTCGAGCACGGCATGGAGGCGACACCGCACATCGACCAAAACTCCTCGATTGCGGAGGCCTCACTCAAGCACGTTGTGGTCTATGTCAACGGGGAGGTCTCGCCGGAGGTTGTCGTATCGACCAACCGCAGATCCGTCGCTCTGCCGTCGTTGGTAACAACCATGCCCCACAGACGACGTATTGCCTACGGCAGCTGCGACAACATAGCCTTGCATATCGAGCCGGAAGCGATGATCAACATATACGCCGAGGCAGACACCGGCGAGTCGTTAAACCTCTCGTACCAGACGCTATCGGGGGCTGCTACAGTGATGCTATCGACACTCGACTTCAACCCCGAGACTCGCTCCATCGAGTTGCAGATATGGGGGAACGACGTGGAGGTTGCGACAATCAGCTACGAGGTAGTGCCACAGAGCGCGACAGTCACTTCGCTGGCATGGCGTTCATCGGCAGGCTCCATCGAGCAGTACCCGTTCCCCGTAAGTCGAAGCGTCATACAGCGAATAGAGCGTATCGAGGCGACAACAGCGCAAGGTGAATTCACGAGCAGTTGCCGCAGCGAGAAGCTCGTGCAGATGGTGTCGAACTACGAGAATCGCGCCACGATAGCTGCCCTCGCAGAGATTGTGGGTGCGGCGAGGGTGTGGCTCATAGATGACTCGCAAGCGCACGGGGTCAAGGTCGCGACCTCGTCCGTAAGCCTCGACTCGGCCGAGAGCCCCGACAGAGTAGAGTTAGAGGTGCGCCTGTGGCGCAGAGAGGAGGGCTTCTAAATGAGACTCTACGTTGATAACACGCTGTGCGACATGGCCAAAAAGGTGGTCATTCCACTGAATTTCGATGCCGAGCAACTATCATCACCCGAGGGGCAACGCTCGGGGCGCACGGTAGAGCTCTGGCTCCCCGAAACACCGACAAACAACAATATCCTTGGCTTCTCGCGCGACATATACGCCGCAAGTCGCTTCAACGAAGAGCACCACACGGCACGCATCGAGGAGCAGGGGGTATGCCTCTTCGAAGGCACGGCCTATTTATTGGCAACACAAGTGGGTGACGGGGCACTCGGCGGATACCACCTGCGCATAACCGACGGCGGACATGCGTGGATACGTCGTGCGGTGTACGACTCGCTCGCCGAGGCAGATATAGAGTTCGAAGCAGAGCTCACGCTGCCCGGCATCAACGAACTGCTGCGGCGCGACGAGACGGCGGTGCGGATGCTGCCCATATTTCGGAGTCGCACGATGGAGAGTCCTACGCAGATAGGAAGCCTGCCGCCACAGCAGGTGATGCTGACCGATGATTTTCACCCGTTCATCTCGGTTGCGAGCCTCGTGGATAGTCTCTTTGCCTCGTCGGGATATACGCTCAACAGTCGATTCTTCCGCAGCGACCTCTTCCGCTCGCTATACATGAGCGGAGAGTTCTCGACAAAGGATGTCGAGGAGCAGCGCGCGCGTTGCAGCTTCTGCGCTCGACGACAAAATGAGGGGCGAGCAACAGCCAATCAATTCGGCCGTGTATATGCCTCGCCGGCCGTGTCGCTGCACTCGGTAGGCAACATTGTCGATACGGCTGACCCGACGGCTACGGACGAAGGTGGCGCGGTGATGAGCGATACGTTTGCCACAAACGGCTCGTTCTCGATTGACGATGACGGATTCGCCTGCTTTACTCCGTCGATTGCCGTACAGGCGGGATTTATGCTGCACCTCGAATATTCGACCGACTACCGCATAGCCTCGCGCCAAAGGCTCACGGGATTCGATGTCGTAGAGGCTCTGCCGGCCGCAAGGGTTGCCTTCAATATCCTCAACACCCACGAGGATCAGCGCAACAGAGCCCTGCCCGGCACCTCCTACCGCGCCATCATCTTCGACCACGTCGAGGGGCGCAAGTATCGCCTAATCGAGGATACGCCGACAGCCTCAGCCGTGATTGGCGAGTTTGCCTCGCGCACCGCGCTCGTAACGACCGAGAGCAATATGACAGGCCCCGCATTCCGACTCTACTATCAAGACTCGGGGATGGACTTCGACGAGTGGTATATGTATGAGGATGATTGGGCACTCTACTTCGGGTATGTAGAAGAGTGCGGCACAACAAAGGTGTCGCTCGACCTGCGCATACCACCACAGGAGGTGGCTGCCGGCGAGTCGTTGCGGCTCGACAAGGTGTGGTTCGGCGGTGCCGAGGCGGGGATGAATATCGCGCTATCGACCTCCTGCCGTCTTACCCCCTACTTCTCGGCGATGCCGGGTTACGGCTCGATCCTGCACTTCGAGGATGTGGCACCACGCAACATCCGCTTTATCGAACTGCTCGAGGCGTTGGCGCAGATGTTCAATCTCGTGTTCTACACCGACGCGGCAGCAAAGTGCGTCTATGTCGAGCCGATGGAGTGGTTCTACAACGAAGATAAGGTGGTGGATTGGAGCGACAAAATAGACCTCTCGAAGCCCATCGTCATTCGGGATGCCGCAATCGACCGACCGCAGCGACACTCGTTTGCCTACGTCTCGGCAGATGCCGCCTCCGAGCGTTACAACTCGCACTACGGCACAAAACTCGGGGCATGGAGGTTCAACATCCCGATTTACGGCACCACCGAGAGCGAGAATCAGCGACACAACCCACTATTTACCACAACACTCAATGCTACGGGGCTCTATGCCGCAGCACCCTCTGCCTCGATTATGCAGGTCGATGAACGAGGCGACACGACGGGCATAGAGGCGAAGCTCACGCCCCGCATAGTCCGCCACCTCGGCATGCGGCCACTGCCCGAAGAGGAGCTATGGCCCCTGACGGCGGAAGCGAGCTATCCGCTGGCAGCATTCCTGCTACCGAGCGAGGGGATAAATCTCTGCTATGAGGACCACGAGGAGGTGATGGGGCTGCACCACTACTACGACAAGTGTCTGCAACGCGAGTGCGAGCGACATAGGGTGACTCTCTCGCTGAGGCTCACTCCGTTGGAGATTAGCCAACTCTTCAAGTTCGATGGGGCTCATCCATCCGTGCGAAGCACATTTCGCCTGACAATTGGCGGGGAGAGTTCGCTGTTTCGATTGGAGCGCATCACGCTGTTTGAGAGCAACGGTGCGACAACCGAATGTCAATTCGTAAGACTAACCAAAGATTGTTGATATGACAGAACGCAAACGTCTATTGATTAATATCGTAAAACACAAATCCACAGAGAGGATTTCGGAGAACACACTGGATTGGATGTTTCGCGAGGGTATCATCAACATAGCGGCGGTCGAGGCAATGGCCATACGCGATATGGTCGAGCGGCGAGTAGCACACGGCGAGGGCAAGATGCGGGCGATAGAAGAGGTGGCCTATCGCCACGGATTCTCCTTCGAGAAGGTGCGACACGCGGTCTATAAGAAGATTAAAGAAGTCTAACCAACAACTACTTACTTTAGAGAGAACCAAACATGAACACAAAGATTAAAATTGCCGACTCGGCACACATCTGCTCGATAGACATCGAGGGTGTTATCGGCGTAGATGAGGCAAGCCAGTTCGACTCGCCAGCCGAGCGTGTGGCGACCTACGAGAAGTTCCGCAAAGCGGTGGCAAGGATTGCCGACATCGAGTCACCGGAGGTGGTGGTAAATATTCGCTCGGCCGGCGGCGATGTGAACGATGCATTACTCATCTACGAAGCTCTCGCAGCACTCGATGCACGCATCACAACGCGCTGCTACGGATATACCGCCTCGGCTGCTACGATTATCGCACAAGCGGCCTCCGAGGGCGGTCGGCAAATTGCCCCATCGGCACTCTATCTTGTACACCGCTCATCGTGCGCCACCGAGGGCAACGCCGAGGAGTTGGCCGAACACATCGAGCTGCTGCGCAAAACCGACGAGGTGATAGCCTCGCTCTACGCCTCACGCTCCGGCCACCCGAAGGTGGAGTTCGAGACTCTGATGAGCGAGAATGGCGGTCGCGGCCGCTGGCTCTCGCCCGAAGAGGCACTGCAAGCCGGCCTTGTCGATGAAATTATCGGCGAGGAGAGCCAAAAGGCGGGAGGCGCGGTGAGCAATGTTATAGCCCACATCTCGTCGTGGCTGGGCGTAGCACCCAAGCCGATGGCCGAGCCGCAGACGCAGGATATCAACATACGCCATCTGCCAGAAGCCGAGGCGAAGAGTGCAGCCTCCGCTATACTATTCGGCGAGGGGCAGCGGCAAGTGGCGGCCTCCGAGGTAAAGCAGATTGAGGACCCTGCGCTCGGCGGAGGTCCCGCCACACCAAACGAGGAGGCATACAATGCGGATGCACGCAGCTGCTTCCGATAGCAAACAACCAATTTTTTCAACTTTAACAACCTAAAAAACAGATTAAAACTATGCTTATTCAGAATCCAAAGACCTACAAAGGACAAGAGCTCGAAACCATCTTCTTCCGCCCTACATTCTGCGGCCCGAAGGCCGACGAGTTCGGCGTGCGCATCATCTACAACATGCCAATGCCGACAACCGTGCAGGTATGGAGCCACAAGGGCAATCTGTTGCAGCCGTTCCAGGCGGGATGGAGCAACGCCGGCCCTGCATCCAACAAGCTCCAAAAGCGAATCAACATGCAGAAGGTGAAGGCCGAAAATGCATTCTCGGCCGAGGACTACTTCTCGATGGTCTTCGAGCAGATAACCAACTCGGCGGACGTGAACCTCGGCGACTTGACGGGCACCGAGCTCGAGAAGGCCGAGACGGAGCTCTTCCGCCGCTCGATTGCCGAGTCGGTACGCGCAACGATGTGGGTAGGCGACACTGAGGGTTCGCTCTCGCAGCTCACCTCTTTCGACGGCTTTATCAAGCATCTGGGGGATATCTGCCTTGAGGGCAAGAGCGGCATCGTGCAGGAGGATGTGCCGAGCAAGATAGCAAACGGCTCGGCAATCCGCTATCTCCGCCATGCGTGGGACAACGCCTCGGAGGAGCTGCGCGGCCTGCGTTCGGAGGGTAACCTCGTCTTCTACGTCACTCCGGACATCTACAATGACTACGAGTTGTGGCTTGACGACAAGGGCGGAACGACCGCCTACTCCGAGTTGAAGGATGGCCGCCAGACGCTCTGCTACCACGGCATTCCGATTGTCGAGGTACCCGTATCGAAGTATCTCAACCAGATGAGCAGCAGCTTCTGCGTGCTGACCGACAAGCGCAACTTTGTGCTCGCGCTCAACACCGCCGAGTTGCCGGAGAACGAGGTGCGTATGTGGTACAACCCCGACGAGATGGAGAACCGCCAGCGCACCGTATTCCTCGCCGGCACGGCAATCATCGACGAGAATCTCGTGTCGGGAACACTAATCGACACTCTCGACGACTCGGAGGAGGAGGAGAACGAGGAGGTATAATCGTTTGACGACTATGTCATATCATAAGCCAATCGGAGGAGTGGAGTTCTGTGAGCTCCACTTCGCCGACTCGCTCGCCTCGATATCATTCGAGGACGAGGAGTGTTGCTTGGAGTTTATGGACGATGGCATTGCCGTAACTCTTGCCGACGATCTGTCGAGCTTCGTCGAGAGGCTCGACTGCGACAGGGGGGTCGCGAAGGTGGAGCATCGACTGCGCCTTGTTGCACAGCGCAACGAGGCAGATGAGTGGCTCGACCGCAATTTTCTGCGCCGCGCAGCACACGCAGGTATAATCGCCCTGCTCACACTAAACGATGGGCGCACGTTGGCCGTAGGAGTGTCGCAACACCTCGGCACCGAGCAGCCACTGCGACTCGGCAGCCTGACCTGCGACAGTGGGGTTGCCCCTGCCGACACGCCGCGCGTGATACTCGAATTACACTCGACCGACACGGCTCTTGCCACCCCGTTTTTCTAATCTTAAATAACGACTCTTACGCATGGAGAATAAAGTAAACAAAAGTGTCGTATGTGGCATAACAAAGGCCTCCGATGCACTGCTGGCACGGGTGCCGACACAAGCCTCGACGACGAGCGACTTCTGGAGCTGGGGCAGCAACAACCGCCTCCCCGAGGCCCTTGCGCAACTATCGCGCAACTCGACAACCCACCGGCGCATCATCAACGACAAGGCCGACTACATCTCGGGCAAAGGTTTTACCTTTGACTCTACTGTGCCACTGCTTGCCCACTTTGTCGAGCGCGTGAATGGTGAGGGGGAAAGCCTGCGGCAAATTATCAACAAGCTCGCCTTCGACAAGGCACTCTTCGGTAACGCCTTTCTCGAGGTGGTGACCGATGCACGCCACTCGTTTCTCTCGCTCTATCATCAGGATGCTTCGCGCTGTCGCGTGGCGAGAGATTCGAAGCACATACTGCTGCACCATAATTGGGCGGCATATCGCCACAGTGAGGCAGTGTCGCTACCTATCTACCCCACCTTCGAGGAGAAGGCAGACGGCACCCTGCGCTCGATAATCCACTACAAGGACTACGAGCCGATGTTCCACCACTACGGCGTGCCGCAGTATGTCGCCGGAATGAATGTTTCGGCGATAGCCTACAAGACCGACCGATGGAACATAGCACGCCTCGACAACTCGTTTCAGCTATCGGGCGTGATGATGCTCGACAACGCTGTAGATAGTGAGGCCGAAGCGCAGCAGGTGGCCCGAATGGCCGAGGAGCGATTTGCCGGCAATCCCGGGCAAGTGATGTTTATCCTCAAAAAGGGGTGCGCAAACGATAATTCGCGCTTCATACCCATCTCGTCGCAGAACGACGGCGACTGGAAAGCGTTACACGAGCAGGCAACAAGCGATATCGTGGTGGCGCACTCGTGGTTTCGCTCGCTCAGCGGCCTCGACTACTCGTCGGGCTTCAATGCCGAGCGCATACTGCACGAATATGAGGTGGCCCTAAACACCGTGATACTCGCCGAGCAGGCCGAGATTATGGAGCCTGTGGTGAGGTTGCTCGCGGAGGTGGCAGACATCGATGCCTCGTCGCTCGCCATCATAAACCGCCCACCGACACGCTCGAAGCCTATCTATATGAAGGTGTGGGAGGCACGCAAGGCCGACGGGCTCGACTATGACCCCGAGGATGAGAGGCAGCAATGCTTCCTCTCCGAGATATCGAAGTACAACGTAACTAAAATCGGATGATGAAGATGAAGAGTTTGATTACGCCGCAGAAGGTCGTGGAACTGGCCTTTGGCGATGGCGAGTACGTAGCCGACAGCGCGGTCTCGGTAGCAGATATAGCCTCGGCCGAGTTCTGCCACATACGCCCAATTGTCGGCAAGGAACTCTACGAGCGACTGCTCGACAATGCCTACCCCGAGTTGGTCGAGGAGTATGTTGCACCGGCAATTGCGATGGCCGTGCGAACGATGATACAGCCTGCGCTCAATGTCCGCACAGGGCAGACGGGGCTCGTGATGCCCTCGACGGCACACGCCTCGACAGCCTCAACAGCGGCAAGCGAGGCCCTGCTCTGTTCGCTGCGGCAGAGGCGACAAAGACTGCTCGCACGACTTGCCTGTCACCTTAAAGAAAACGCCGAGAGGTACCCCGAGTACGACGCGGCAAACGACATAACCAATAAATGCAGAATAGATGGAGGTTTTATTCAGATACGTTAATGCGGCGGTATTCGGCTGTGCCGCCCTCTTTGCGCCCATCACGCCCATTGTGCTGTGTGCGCTCGGATTTATAGCTGTAGATTTTCTGACCGGCTGCCTCGCCTCGAAGCGCGAAGCGGAGATTGAGAAGCGGCGCTGGTACTTCGAGAGTGGCGAGGCGTGGCGCACGGTGCGCAAAGCGGGCTTTGTGATTACGACCATTGCGATGACGTGGCTCGTCGAGTGCTGCATCCTTGACTTTGTGAACCTACACCTCACGCGCCTCATCGCCGGAGCAATATGTGGGGTGGAGATGTGGTCGTTCCTCGAGAATGCGGCGACACTCTCCGATGCACGCCTCTTCGAGTGGCTGCGCCGCTATGTACACAGACGCGTAACCAAAGAGTTTGGAGAGTTCGATGAGCCGAATAAGTAGAGGTCTGCGGAACCGAAATCCCGGGAATATCCGACGTGGCAACTTCCGCTACAAGGGCGAGTGCGCCGCATCGTCGGACAGGGAATTTCGCGAATTTGAGGCTATCGAGTGGGGCTACCGCGCTATGTTCGTAGTGCTGCACACCTACGCCGCGAAGCACGGCTGTCACACCATACGCTCGATGATTGCACGATACGCTCCGAGCTGCGAAAACAACACCGAGAACTATATCCGCCGCGTATGTCGGCGCACGCATCTATCCGAAGATAGGCAGATCGACACCCTCGACCGCGAGGCTATGGTACCGCTCGTTGCGGCGATGTCGGAGGTGGAGAACGGCGTATGTGCTTCGCACAAGGAGGTGCTGGGCGGCTGGCAACTATTTTTTGCCGATTTCGGTACGATGTAGTATCTTTGTATCGGCGAGCCCAAAAGTAGTAGGAATCAGCCCGAAGTGAGTATGACGTGCAAGTGGGAACATATCGTACAACGCATAGAACAGATGCCGATGGTGGCGGTCGTAGTGTCGTTTGCCATCGGCATCTGTGTTGCCGAGGTGGTGGATGTGCCGCTTTGGGCCACGATACTATTGCTTGTCTCGACGCTTGTTGGACGACGATGGGTGGGGAGCACGATGCGCGAAGCGATGCTTATGCTCGCCGTAGCAGTGGTCGGAATGGTGCTGCACGCGACACGTCAGAGCGGCAATATCGACTACGATAGGCGGCAGCAGATACGCCTGCATTTCGAGGAGCACTCGACGATAAGCCGCGGCCGCTCGCGCACAGCGGCACGCATCATCGAGGCCGAGAGCCACACGCTCGAGGGGTGTCGCATCGTTGCGTGGAGCGACTCGACACGCCGCTTCTCGGCCGGCGACAAGGCCTCCGTAACGACATCCATACGTCGATTTAACCCCAAATATGAGAGCTATGCGCGGCTGATGTTTCATCGCGGATTCGTAGGTTCGGCCTCGGTGGGTGAGCCTTACGACATTGCGCCTTCGCGCTACAAGACACTGCACGAGGCGGCCGTCGAGCGGCTCTCGGCCATCGTTCCGCACGACAATGCCGGAGCCGTAGTAGTGGCGATGACCACGGGATCGCGCGATGCCATTACGCCCGAGTTGCGGCGAGCCTACTCGCTGAGCGGTGCATCGCACATACTCGCCGTATCGGGCATGCATGTCGGCATACTCTTTCTGCTCATAAATCTGCTGGTCTATCCCTTGGGCATACTGCCTCACGGCAACATCCTCAAGTCGGCCGTTGCGATAGTCGCCATATGGGGCTTTGTCGTGCTGTGCGGCCTGCCGCCGAGTGCCGTGCGTGCGGCGATAATGTTCTCGGCACTGCAACTCTCGCTTCACATTCCCGGGCGATACTCGAGTGGCAATATATGGGCGGCGACGGCCTTCGTCATGCTTCTCTGCGACAGTCACCTGCTCTTCGATATCTCGGCACAGCTCTCGTTCCTCGCCGTGGGCGGCATTATATTCTGGGGTGTACCTCTTTGCCGTCTCCTGCGCACACACCGCCCGATGGTCGATATGCTCACAGCAACACTCGTCGTGGGTGCCGTGGCGACGATAGCCACGATGCCACTGATAGCCAATGTGTTCGGCATAGTATCGATTGTGGGCATTGCGCTCAACCCCCTCGTAATACTCCTGGCCTATGCCATCCTCCTCGCGGGCATAAGCGCACTCGCCATACCTTCACTCGCAGTGGTGGCCCACCTCGCCGCACGACTGTTGAACGGCGCGGCAGAGTGGGTGGCGACACACCCGTCATTCTACTTGGAGTTCTCGCCCGAGGGGTGGCAGACGGCACTCATATACACACTCTATGGGGCAATAACGGTTGTTATTTGGAGTATTGGTCGCAAAAAGCGGCTACATATCGACGATAATTTGTAACTTTGCGCGATGTTTACTTCCGAGGAGTTTCGAGTAGTGATGCGCGACGAGGTACGCGCAGCAATCGAGGAGAATATCACCCGCCGAGCGGAGGATATTGCCCTCGATAGGCACATTCCGCACGCCGCTGTTGTCGCCACGCAGGTCAAGCGGCTGCAACGTGCCGCCTCGAAGTTGCCGTCGCTCTATGCCGTGCGGGCAATATTGCCGCCACTGGCCTACGAGCAGTCATCGAGTGAGTTGTGCGCCGCACACAAAGGGCTTGAGGGAGGGTGCGCCCTCGACCTCACCTGCGGTCTGGGTATCGACACAATGGCCCTCTCGAAGCGGTTCGAGCGCGTGGTAGCGTTGGAGCGCAACGAGGTGCTCGCCGAGGTGGTGCGCGAGAACCTCCGACGGCTCGGCATCACGAATGTTGAGGTGGTGACATCCTCGGCCGAAGAGTATCTGTCGCACTGTACCGACCATTTCGACTGGTGCTTCGTAGATCCCGACCGCCGAGGAGCACAGGGCGAAAAGCTCTACCGTCTCGAGTATTGCTCGCCCAACATTATTGCACTGCGCGAGCGGGTGGCGCAGGTGGCCGACCGACTATGCATCAAATGTTCGCCCCTTTTCGATGTGGATGAGGCCTTCCGCCTCTTTGGCGAGTGCCGCGTGGAAACGGTATCGCTTGGTGGCGAGTGCAAGGAGGTGAATATCTATATCGACCACTCGGCGAGCTCGATTGCTGCCGTGGCGATAGGCGTAGGCGAGGTGCGGGTGGCAGCACGCGAGCCGCAGTGGAGCGCAATGCCGAGCGACATGACGGCCTACCGCTACATGGTGCTCCCCGACGTGGCAGTGCAGCACGCACGCCTCGTTGCCGAGATGGTGGCCGGCCGTGCCGAAGCGTGGAGCAACAAGGGCATAGCCCTCGCCTGCGCGGAGCCGAGCGACATTGTGGGGCGCGTATTCGAGATTGAGGCAATACACCCCTTCGAGCCGAAGCTTCTGAAGCGGCAGCTCAAAGGGCGGCGCATCGAGATTCTGCGGCGCGACTTTCCACTCTCGAACAGCGAGATAGCCAAGCGGCTCGGCGTGAAGGAGGGGGCCGAGGCGAGGTGGTGCTTCACGACCATCTGCCACAAAATGTTTGCAATAGAGCTGAAAAATTGATAACTTTGTAGATTATGAGGGTTGTAATCGTAGGAAGCGGACACGTTGCCGAGGCGTTGGCCATAGGGCTGCACGAGGCCGGCGTGGAGGTGGCGCAAATATTTGCACGCAACGAAGCACGCGGCAGGGCTATAGCTGCACTTGCTGCCACAACGTGGAGCGCGACAAAACCGGCTGTGGCCGACATATATCTTATCGCGGTCAGCGACCGCGCGGTAGCGGAGGTGGCCGCATCGCTCGATGTTCCCGAGGGTGCTATCGTGGCACACACGGCGGGCTGCTGCTCGATAGAGACGCTGCCGGCCGAGGTGCGTCGCGGAGTATTCTACCCGTTTCAGACCTTCTCCTCGGGGCGGAGAGTCGATTTTTCGAAGATTTACATCTTTGTTGAGGCGGAGGATACCACCACGCGCGAAGCTCTCGAAGGGTTGGCCGGCAGGCTCACCCATCACGTCGAGCAGGCCGACAGTGCACGCCGCGCAACGATACACCTGTCAGGTGTATTTGTCAGCAACTTCGTGAATTGCATGTATGCCGATGCGGCCGAAGTGCTCGCCGAGGTGGGATTGAAATTCGATGTTCTTGCGCCCATAGCCCTCGAAGCGGCCTTGAAGGCCGGCGAGTCGGGCAATCCCGTGGCCGTGCAGACGGGCCCTGCACGCCGTGGTGACACGCCGACACTCGACCGCCACCGCACAATGCTCGCCTCAAAACCCAAACTACTCGATTTGTACAATAAGATAAGCGAAAATATATGTCACAACACAAAAACTTCAAAGAGATAATTGCCAATGTCGAGGCGATAGTCCTCGATGTGGATGGCGTGATGACCGACGGCGGCATCATACCCGTAGGCAACGACTTTATCCGCAAGTACAACGCCAAGGATGGCTATGCCATCGGCTACGCCATCAAGCACGGCATGCGAATATGCATCATCTCCGGAGGCTTCGGCGAGAACCTGCGCAGCCGCCTTGAACGCCTCGGCGTGAAGCGCTACTACCTTGGATGCATGGACAAGATTGCGGCTATCAACGAATTTGCCGAGGCCGAGAACATCGACCTGCGCAACACTATCTATATGGGTGACGATATCCCCGATCTCGAGTGTTTGCGCCTCGTCGGCATTCCCGTAGCTCCGGCCGACGCATGCGCCGAGGTGCTCGAAACGGCACTCTACATCTCGGAGTACAAAGGGGGAATGGGAGCTGTGCGCGATATTATCGAGCAGGTGATGCGCGTGCAGGGTACTTGGGCCCTCGGCTCGAAGGGTGTTATTGCCGAGGATTCGACCTCGGTCGCTTCGCGCTAATCGGAGTATGCAGGAGATTGAACGCAAGTACCTCGTCTGCAACGACAGCTATCGCCGCGAAGCGGTGCGCTCGGTGGTAATGGCACAGGGCTACCTCTGCTCGCGCCGCATTACGGCCCGAGTGCGGCTGTGCGGCGATGAGGCTTACCTTACGTTCAAGGGCAAGAGCTACGACGGCGGACTCAGTCGTTTCGAATTCGAGCGCACAATTCCTGCGACCTGCGCGCGCATGTTGCTGGCACGTTGTACGAGCCTTGTGGAGAAGGTACGCCACTATGTGCCCTTCGAGGGGCATCTGTTTGAAGTTGATGAATTTACGGGCGACAACAGCGGGCTTGTGGTCGCCGAGGTAGAACTATGCGACTGCACCCTGCACCCTACACTTCCGACATGGGTATCGCACGAAGTGACCGGACAGCACCGCTACTACAACTCCTACCTTGCGAAGCGGCCATACTCGACATGGGCCGAGCCCTCACACCGTTAGGCAATAAGCTCGGTGACGACCTTATAGTAGGATTTCGACACCGGAATAGGCTTGGCCGAGGCGTGCGACAGCGTTATGGTGCCGTGGTCGTGCTCGTTTTTGAAGAACTTTACCCTCTTTAGATTGACTATATATGAGCGGTGGCAGCGCACGAGCGACGTGCCGATAAGCATCTCCTCGAGTCGCTGCGTGCGGCAACGCAACATATAGCTGTGCAGTTTGTCGTCAAGGTCGTAGTATATCTGCACATAGTTATCCTGCGACTCGACGTAGTATATCGCCCCCTCATTAATCGAGAGTTTCAACACCCCATTGCTATCGTAGAGGCGCACCAGCTGCTCCTCACTCGACGGGCGGTTATGTCGCTGCAATTTGAGCAACTCGAGCTCCTCGCGCTTGCTCTGATACTGCGCATAGATGATCACAAAGGCATAGGGGATAGCCAATATGAGGGCCACGCTGAACGATATGCGCAACACCAACATCGGAGTGATTGACATCCCGAAGAATACCGAGGTGAAGACTGCGTAGATAAGAGCGATAACCACAAACTCCGAGAGCACCCACGCGGCGAGCGTGCGACGACCAAAGACAAAGTTGTTCTGCACCCAAAAGAGCACCTGCTTACTGAAAAACATCGCTACGAGGCACACCATATAGAAGAGCAGTGTGATATACAGATTGCGCTCTGGCACGAAAGATATCCACGCCGTAGCCGAAAAGGGCTGATATACAGCCATAAAGACAATCGAAAAGAGCAGGACGAAAATCACCGAATTCAACATATATCCCTTGCGGAATAGAGGCTTTGGCAGTTCGTTCTTCATAAAAATTGCTAGTTGGTTTCGAGTGCAAATATAGTAAATTTTAGCACATCTCAGACCATCTATTTCACATCGGCCGAAATATTTTGGGGAATATACTGTGTAAATTATCGAATTATTTGTACTTTTGGAGGATAATATGCCCAACAAAACGGTTCGCATGGAGGTCAGATACATAAAATGTCACGGCTCGGGCAACGAGTTTATACTCTTCGACACGGTGGCGCAACCGCTCGACGGAGTGGCGCTCGATGCCTTGTCGCGTGCGGCGTGCGACCGCACGAGCGGCATTGGGGCCGACGGCATCGTGTTGCTGGTGTGCCACGACGGGCAGTTCGGTATGCGTATGTTCAACCCCGACGGCTCGGAGGCTGAGATGTGCGGCAACGGCATTCGTTGCGTAGCACGTGCAGCCGAGGGGTATATTCGCAGCGAAAGTTTCGTGCTGACATCGGGTGGCGGAGAGTTTCCGACGCAACGGATGGAGGATATATACCCCGGCATCCCAACCTACGGCATAGATATCGCCGTGCGCCTCACAAGCCCCGACTTCGGCTTTATGAGCGAGGGTGATGAGTCGTTCATCGGCCGCACAATCGAGGCTCTGCACCCCGAGTTGCGCTTCACGGCCATCAATGTCGGCAACCCACATATCGTAGCCGAGGTCGAGCATATCGACTATGCCCTGCTCGAGGAGTTGGGCCATCGGGTGACAGAGCTCACGCACCTCTTTCCGCGAGGCATAAACGTAAGCCTCGTCGAGCGACGTGGCGAGCAGAGCATCTTTGTCGCCACCTTCGAGCGTGGGGCAGGCATCACGCCGTCGTGCGGCACGGCTATGACCTCGTCGGCAACAGCTATGGCTCTGGTGGGGCGGTGTGGCTACGATAGGCCGATAGAGGTTGCGAACAGAGGTGGTGCCGTCAGGTGCCTCTGCTCGCACGAGGGTGGGCTGCACACGCTCCTTGCGGGCAATGCCACCTTCACATCGTGGGGACGTGCGACGTGCGACGGCACAAGGTTTGAGTTCGAAGAGCTGGGACACTTCGATGAGGAGGTACGCCTCTACGAGGCATTTGTCGAGAGCCTAATAAAATAAGATGATGATTTGCAGGAGGTTATATATGTTTGTAGCGTGTGTGTCGGGGCTGTTGTTCGCGGCCTGCAGTGTCACACGCGACCTTCCGCAGAACGACTACCTGCTGCAACGTGTGAAGATTGAGGAGGATCGTAGCGTGCCGCGCGACGAGCGCATAAAGTCACAGGAGGTGACCAAGTATATCCGCCAAACGCCCAACAAACACTTCCTCGGCACCGACTTCTACGTCTGGGTATATAGCCTCGCCAACCCCGAGAAGAATAATTGGTGGAACAACTTCAAGCGTAAGATTGGCGAGGAGCCTGTGATTCTCGACGTGGCAGAGACCGAGCGATCGGCCTCGAACCTCAAGATATTCCTCGACTCGCGCGGCTACTTCGCCTCGCAGGTTGATTTCAAGGTCGATACACTTAAGCGTAAGCGCAGAGTGAAGGTCGAGTATGCTCTCCATCAGAGCAAGCCCTACCGCATATCGAGCCTCTCGTATGACTTCCGCGACCGCTTCCTCGAGCCGTTGCTGCTGGCCGACACGGCTTCGTGCCTCGTGCGTGTGGGCGAGGTATTCAACATCTCAATACTCGATGCCGAGCGCGAGCGTATAACGGCCTACCTGCGCGACCGCGGCTACTACGACTTCTCGGTGAACAACATCGAGTACGAGGCCGACACGCTCGCTGGCAACAACACCGTGGGACTCAAGATGGTCATCAAGCAGCACCTCACGGGTTACAATGCTCGCGGCGTGGCGCAGTACGACAACAATACGGTCTATCGCCTGCGCAACATCAACGTCGTGCCGGGCTACAACGCCGCGAAGGCTCGCGCGAACAGCAGCTATATGAGCTCCCTCGACACGACGACTTATCGCGGCCTCAACATCCTCTTCGACGGCAAGCGCCCCAACGTGCGTGCGAAGGTTATGCGCGGGGTGATCCCACTCTTCCCGAATGCCATCTACAACTACTCGCAGGTGGCACACACCTACACCAACATAATGACCATGGGATATTTCAAGAGTGCGCGTATAGGCTTCTCCGAGGTTCCCGACTCGTTGGTGCGCCGTGGCCTTATCTCCTATGTGGGGCAGGATGGAGCCACGCCGCAGGTGAACTACACACGCGAAGGCTATGTCGATTGCAACATCTACTGCACACCGTCGCTCAAACAGGGAGTCAAGGCCGAAATCGAAGCCTCGACCACCTCGAGCTTCTACGGCTTGAAAGCAGTTGTCGGCTACCAGAACCGCAACATATTCCGCGGTGCCGAGTTGCTCGAGATTACGGGTACGGTGGGATATGAGTATATGAAGGCTCCGGATGCCAAGCAGAAGCACGCCATGGAGTTCGGACTCTCGGCCGGCCTCACGCTGCCGCGTGCCATCATATTCCACACATCGCCACTGAGCAACATTACGGCCCCAAAAACCAAGTTCGAGATATCGTACAACCACCAAAACCGACCATACTACCGTCGTGACCTCTCGAGTGTCGTGTGGGCCTACTCGTGGCGCAACCGCAGCCACTCGTCATTCACCGTGCGACCGATAGATGTCAATTGGGTGAATGTCGCCTACATCGACCAAAACTACTTCAACTCGTTGCAGAACGAGTACCTCAGACACAGCTTCCAATCGCAGCTCATCATGGCTCTGTCGGGCAGCTATATCTACAACAATGCCCGTAGCACAACCACCGGCAACCAGACCACCGTGCGCATCAACTGCGAGGCTTCGGGAAACCTTGTCAATGGCCTCGAGCATCTCTTCTCGCAACCGGCCGCCGGCAAGGATTACTACGAAGTGCTCGGCATACGCTACTCGCAGTATGTACGTGCCGACATCAGTGCTAGCCACCGCATTATGCTCGGCGAGGTGACGGCCCTTGCCGGCCGACTTTATGCCGGCGCGGGTTACGCCTACGGCAACTCGGATGCCATACCTTTCGACCGCATGTTCTACGCCGGAGGTAACAACAGTATGCGAGGCTGGGCTCCGCGCACCCTCGGCCCGGGCTCGTCGCCCGCACCGACAAACGTTGTCTATCCTACGCAGATGGGCGATATGAAACTCGAGGCCAACCTTGAGTTGCGCTTCCCGATATGGGGTATGTTCCACGGAGCACTCTTCTTCGATGCCGGAAACATCTGGTACATAGGCCGCAAAGGTGTGAGCTACCCCGAATCTTCGGTATTCCACTTCGACGAGTTCTACAAGCAGATAGCCTTCAACACGGGCCTCGGTCTGCGCCTCGACATAAAATTTGCTATTCTGCGCCTCGACTGGGGTGTGCAGCTGCACAACCCAAACCAGCCGATTGGCGAGCGATGGATTCACAACTTCAAGTGGAGAAACATGTCGCTCAACTTCGGCGTGGGATACCCATTCTAACCCTCCCTAACACAAAAGATTTCAGAGATGACACACCTCGAATATAAATATCTGCACCGCATCAATACACCGGCCGACCTGCGACAGCTCTCACTCAACGAGCTGCCTCGCTACTGCGAGGAGGTGCGCCAATACATCATCGAGCAGTGCGCCATAAACCCGGGCCACCTCGCCTCAAGCCTCGGCGCTGTAGAGATTGCCGTGGCAGTGCACTACGTTTACGCTACGCCCTACGACCGCCTCGTGTGGGATGTGGGGCACCAGGCATACGCCCATAAGATTATCACCGGGCGGCGCGAAGCCTTTCGTCAGAACCGCCGCCTGAACGGCATCAGCGGCTTCCCACGACGCGAGGAGAGCGAGTATGACCCATTCGGTGCGGGCCACGCCTCGGTATCCATATCGGCCGCTCTCGGAATGGCCAAGGCCGCGAAGCTACACGGCGAGGAGCGCAAGGTGGTGGCCGTCATTGGCGACGGCTCGATGACCGGAGGTCTGGCATTCGAGGGGTTGAACAACGCCGGCACGGACAAACTCTGCGATATGCTCGTCATCCTCAACGACAACAATATGTCGATTGACCACTCGCAGGGTGCGCTGAATCGCTACCTGCTGCGCCTATCCACCTCGTCGCACTACAACCGCTTCAAGCAGGGGATGTGGAGCCTGCTCTCACACACACCGCGTCTGCTGGATTTGTGTCGCCGCGTGGGCAACGGTATCAAGCACGGCCTGATGAAGAACAGCAACCTCTTCGAGAGCCTCGGCTTCCGCTACTTCGGCCGCCTCGACGGCAACGATGTCAAGCAGCTCGTGCGTACATTGAGGGCCCTGCGCAACATCCGCGCGCCAAAGCTCCTGCACGTCATAACCGAGAAGGGGCACGGCTACTCGCCGGCGCAGAAAGACCTCTCGGTATGGCACGCCCCGGGCCGCTTCAACCCCGATACGGGCGAGCGTATAGGCACCCCTTCGTCGGCCGCACGCTATCAAGACGTCTTTGGACAAAGCCTCCTCGACCTTGCACGCCTCGACGAGCGCGTGGTGGGCATAACGCCTGCTATGCCGTCGGGCTGCTCTATGAATATAATGATGCGTGAGATGCCCGACCGATGCTTCGACGTAGGCATAGCCGAGGGACACGCCGTGACCTTCTCGGCAGGTATGGCCACCGAGGGGTTACGACCATTCTGCAACATATACTCGACCTTCATGCAGCGTGCCTACGACAATATCATCCACGACGTTGCGCTGCAACGACTCCCCGTCACCCTCTGCCTCGACCGCGGAGGCCTCGTGGGCGAGGACGGTGCTACGCACCACGGAGCCTTCGACATTGCCTATCTCGGCTCCATACCGCAGATGGTTGTCGCCACGCCGTCCGACGAGCTCGAGCTGCGCAATATGCTCTACACCGCCTTACAGAGCGGTGTGCCGTTTGCCATTCGCTATCCGCGCGGCAATGGTCGCGGTGTAGAGTGGCGCGATATGCCGTTTGCCGAGATTCCGATAGGCAAGGGAGAGGTTGTGCACGAGGGCAACGAGGTGGCTATTCTAGCCTTCGGCCCTCTGGTGGGCGAGGCGATAGAGGCAGCCAAGCGAGCCGAGGCCGATGGTCGCAGCGTGGCAGTCTATAATATGCGCTACGCCAAGCCTCTCGACAAAGAGTTGCTCTCCGAGGTGGGCCGACGCTTCAAACGCGTTGTGACGGTCGAGGATGGAGTGTTACGCGGAGGTGCAGGCGAGGCGGTAATTAAGTTCTTCAACGACCACGCACTGCACGTCGATGTGAATAGTCTCGGCATCGACGACCGCTTCGTCGAGCACGGCACACCGGCACAGCTACGCGCACTCTGCGGCTACGACACTGAGAGCATCTATCGCGCTCTATAACAATCAGATTGTGGTTATTATGCACGCCGACGGAACTCGGCACAGATTACTGCCGTGGCAACCGACACGTTGAGCGACTCGGAGCCGTGGCGGTCGGCCGGATATGGCGGAATGAGAATCTTGTGCGACACCATCGCCGCAACATCGGCCGAGATGCCCTGCCCCTCGTTACCCATAACTATCACGCCGCAGCTGTCGAGCTGCGCCGAGTATAGGTTCTCGCCCTCGAGGAAGGTGCCGTAAATCCTCGCTTCGCGCACGGAGGCGAGCCACTGCGCAAGGTCGGTATAGTGGATACGCACACGCAGTATTGCCCCCATCGTCGCCTGCACGACCTTCGGATTGAAGCAGTCGGCCGTATCCCTCGAGCAGACGATATCCGTAATGCCAAACCAATCGGCCAGACGGATTATCGTGCCGAGATTACCCGGATTTTGCACGCGGTCGAGAGCCAAAACGAGGTTTTTCGCAGGCCGCGCCTCGGCAAGCGAGTATCGAGGTTGCTCGACCACTGCCAAGACCGAGTTGGCGGTTTTGAGCTGCGAGATGCGCTCCATCTCTCGCTCACCGATAAGCTCACCCTCCGCAAAGATGGGCTTGGTTTGAAGGATGCGGCGAATGTGCAGCGGCGAGGTGCGAATCTCGGCAACAAGCTTCTCGCCCTCGGCGATAAATGCGCCCTGCTCCTCGCGCCCCTGCTTCGTTGCAAGGGCCTTGATATCGAGTATCTCTGCTCGCGTAATCATAAGACGGCTTATATCTTAAATGTTTCGCCCTCGCGGGCAATGTCGGTATTCTCGAAAATGGCACGCGCCTCGGCCAACAGAGGCTCCTTATCTTTGTAGCGCGACGAGAAGTGCCCTATCAGAAGTCGCTTGGCTCCGGCGGCCAAGGCCGTCTTGGCAGCATCCTCCGAGGTGGAGTGTCCGCGCTCCTTCGCATCGCGCTGATGGGCAGCTCCATAGGTCGCCTCGTGATAGAGCATATCGACTCCGGCAACATACTTGGCCACGGCACCCGACCGATTCGTGTCCGAACAATAGGCATACGACTGCGGCGGATGGGCCACGAAGGTTATACGCTCATTAGGGAGGATAGTACCATCCTCCAACTCTATGTCGGCACCCTCCTTGGCCGCTACTATCTGCTTGATGGTTAGGCCATAACGCTCGATAGCTGCCTTCTCGACATTGCGTAGCAACGGCTTCTCGCGGAAGAGATAGCCCGACGTAGGCACGCGGTGGCGAAGCGGTATGCTCCACACCTCCAAGGTGCGATTTTCGAAAATTTTGAGATGCTTTGTCGTATCGACCTCCACCCACTGCACCTCGTAGGGCAATTGCGAGTCGAAGTAGCGGAGGTGGCTCTCCAAAATCTCACCGAAGGGGCGTGGGGCATAGACCACAAGAGGCGTCTTTCGACCATATAGGCCGAGAGTCGAGAGTAGCGGAAACAATCCGAAGACGTGGTCGCCGTGCAGGTGCGAGATAAAGACCGCACGCAGCCGCAGCGGATTGATGCCGCAGCGGAACATCTGCTGCTGCGTACCCTCACCCGCATCGACAAGGTAGTACTGCTCGTTGCAGTTCACCACCTGCGCCGAAGGGTGTCCGCTTGCGGTAGGCTTGGCTGAGGCTGCGCCGAGGATTGTAACGCTAATCATACGAACTTAAAGATTGGCTACACTACTTCTGCGAGGCGAGCCAGCGCTCGGCATCGAGCGCAGCGATACATCCCGAGCCTGCCGCCACAATAGCTTGACGGTAGTGCGGATCGCGCACATCGCCCGCAGCAAATACGCCCTCAACCGAGGTGCGTGACGTGCCCGGCTCGACAACGATGTAGCCCTGCTCGTCGAGCTTCAGCTGACCGGCAAAGAGCTCTGTATTAGGGTGATGACCGATGGCAAGGAAGAAGCCGGCAAGGTCGATATCGTACTCCTCGCCCGCACCATTGCGCACGCGCACACCCGTAACACCATCCTCATCACCCAGCACCTCGACGGTGTTGTGCTCGAAGAGCACCTTGATGTTCGGCGTGTTGAAGACGCGCTCCTGCATAGCCTTCGAGGCGCGAAGGAACGGCTTGCGCACAATGAGATAGACCTGACGGCAGAGCGAGGCGAGATAGGTAGCCTCCTCGCAGGCCGTGTCGCCACCACCTACGACCGCCACATCCTGCTTGCGATAGAAGAAGCCGTCGCACGTTGCACAGGCACTCACGCCCATACCGCGGAACCTCTTCTCGGACTGCAAGCCGAGGTACTTTGCCGAGGCACCCGTAGCAACGATTACCGCCTCGGCTTCGATATGCTTCTCGCCATCGACCGTGATGTGGAACGGACGCTTCGAGAGGTCGATATCCGTAACGATACCCGTGCGAATATCGGCACCAAGGCGCGTCGCCTGACTACGCATATCGTTCATCATCTCTGTGCCCCTCACACCCTCGGGATAGCCGGGAAAGTTCTCGATATCGGTGGTCGTAGTGAGCTGACCGCCCGGCTCGATACCCTCGTACAACACCGGATTGAGGGCCGCACGAGCCGCATAGATGGCCGCCGTGAAACCGGCAGGGCCACTACCTATGATAAAACACTTTACTTGTTCCATAACTCTTCTGTTCTATTTATTTATTAATCGATTCACTAAAAACGCTTTATGTGTCCATTGTAGTCGAAAATCTTAACATCCAACGCCTTGCGGGCTATAAACTCGCCTTGCGAGTAGCTGTAGCGCAGCTCCTCATACTCGAGCGGCACGATGATGTTGCCACTGCGGTCTATTACACCCATACCCTGCTCGCTCTCGACCACCGCACGGTTCTCATAGAAATCTTCGACCCATAGGTACTCTAACGGAATAACCGGCTCCATATCGTAGCCGATGAAGCCGAAGAGACCGTTGTGGCAAGCACGCATAAGCCCCTCATGCGGCATAAGCACTTCGTCGTAACGCGGATCTGAAGCGTCGTAGTCCAACACACAATCCTCAACAATCAGGCCCCCAACACTCGCCGCCTTCACCTCGCAGAGCAACGACTCGAAGTCGTCGCGACACTCGCTGCCAATGGTGGCATAGTGATAGCGGATAGGGTGCAGACGTCGGTCGGTGCCGATGATGATATTCTTGGGCAGCAGGTTGTTGTGCGAGAAGTGCAGACGGCGATGCTCGGCCTCCAGATCGCGCAACATATCGCAAAGCTCATCGGTCGAGTAGGTGCTGTAACGCACATCGAAGATCTCACCCTCGGGCAACCATTGCAGGATAACGTCGCAGCAGAACTCACGGTCGAGATCATCGTGCAACTTCAACTCGGCATAATAGACATGGCAGTCGCACAGATAGTCGCTCGACACCTGCTCGAGGAGCGAGATGGTACGCGAAGCGGCTACAACAACACGCGGAGCCAGTGGAGCAAAAAGCAGATAGTTGCGCCCATTAAGCGACACTTCGGCCTCGACAAAGAGCGATGAGCGACGCACCACAGGCTCGCCGTTGCGCATCAGTGGTTCGATGCCCTGCAACGTCGAGAAGTGCTCGTGCGGCGCCCGTAACGCCTCTACAAATGATGTGATTGATGGAATCATACCCTATCTCTGTTTTATAAGAGTTCGCGAACCAATATTGAGCATAGCCACGGCCTGCGTAATCGAGGCATTGTAGCCCATCATTATATATGGCGGCCGTGAGCCGTCGGCACGGAAGTCGCGCACCACCTCGCACATCTCGTCGGGTACAGGGCTCGACATCTCGGCCATACGACGTGTCGCTTCGTCAGCCTTTGCAATCTCCCCGGGTTGCGGAAAGAGCATTGCCTCAACCTCCGACTCGCTCGACAGATGGATATTGACGAGCAGCACGTTGCCCTCCTCGGTGGCCACGGCTTTCAGGTTCTCGGCTGCACGCAACACCATTGCCGGCGTAGCATCCGTGGCCTCACCATCCGTAATATTAAAGACCACGGGCGGAAAGCTCTCGCGGTTCTGCGGTTCGGCCGACCACCGCTCCACCATCTCGGTCACGCGGAGCAGCATCTCATACATAGGCGTTGCGCCACCCGCCTTCGGAGGCACCCACATCGAGATCTTCTCGGTAAGGATGCGGTGCTCGCCCGACGGCAATACGCACTCACAAGCGAAGAGTTTCTGCTCCGGCCGTCGCTCGGCCAGCAGAGTGATAGGCATAAACCCCTCTGACCCATCCAACAACGAATAGACACTGTCGCCCGAATAACCGATGACCGCTACATCGTAGTAGTTGCGCACATCGTCGTCACGACGAGCACGGGCAATAAGTTCGTCAATAAGACGCGATGCAACTATCGAAACAGCCTCGGCCTTCGTACATTGACGCGACAAGAATGTAAGCCTCTGATACATTGAGCTCGACTGATCGATGGCGATAACAAAAGCCACTCTATGGCTGCGTGTAATCTCTTTACGGTACATTTCACTACAAAAATAACTTTTTAGTTACAAATTATCAATAGCTTGCTAATAATTTTCTCAATCGGGGCAATGCTGGCTCTGCGCTACGCAGCAGCTGCGCGATGTGAAAGTGACGACCATCACCCTTGGCCACAAAGAGCCGCAAAACCTCGTCGAAGTTCACAGAGTGCGCCCCAACAACCGACTCGGCATCGAACAAAAGCCTATCGCTCACGCCATAACGCTCGGCGAGTGTGCCATCGTAGGCCAACGCTGCGAGGGCCGTGACGATGAGCGCCAACGGATAGTCGTCGATCGACTTGGCGACCGGAACATAGTTGCGGAGCGGATGGCAAAAGCCACGCGTACCCTCCTCGTCATAGAGTGTCAAATCGACCTCGGGCGACACCATGGCGTCGAAATCTATAAGATGAAGTGACTCGTCGGCCGACACTATGATATTGTCGGGCTTAATGTCACCATGCGCCCACTCCTTATCGAGCAGGTCGAGAGCCAAGTGTTCGAAGTTGTGCGACAGGCGTTGCATATACTCCGCATCGAGGCAGTGCCGCTCAATTGCACGGTCGAGAGTCTCGCCTTCGTGCCACTCGTCGAGCACCACATCGACACGCTCGCACCTACCATCATCGTCGAAGATGAGCAGCTCTTTTTCGTAGAACCTCGCTCCGTAGATGACACGCAGATTGGCCTTGCGGCGCAGATAGCAACGCAACGAGTGTAGCCGCCCCGCGCACTTCACCTTAAAGACCACAGCCGAGTTGCCTACCGAGAAGCAGGGTGTTCCATCTGCACGCAACACGGGTTGCACCTCCGACAATGTGGAGAAGGTATCGCATGCGTGAAGAACCGATACAACGTATTGGGATATTGACGCAATCACTTCCTACAAAGTATTTACGAGGGGATAAATTTTGTAGCGATGACTGTTTCGGACACAATGCCTATCAATCGAATGATTGAAGCTCTATGAGCTTGGCGTAGATGCCGTTGCGCGCGATAAGTTCGTCGTGCGTACCCTGCTCGGCGATACGTCCCTCGTCGATAACGATAATCTTGTCGGCGTTATGTATCGTGCTGAGGCGATGGGCGATAACCACCGAGGTACGCCCCTTGAGCAACTTCGTGAGGGCATCCTGCACGAGCTTCTCACTCTCGGTGTCGAGAGCCGAGGTCGCCTCGTCGAGAATCAGGAAGTCCGGATTCTTCAACACCGCACGCGCGATGCTCAAACGCTGACGCTGACCGCCCGAGAGTTTGGCTCCGCGGTCGCCGATATTCGTATCGTAGCCCTCCGGAGTCTCGATGATGAAGTTGTGAGCGTTGGCCACCTTTGCCGCCTCGATAATCTCCTCACGCGACGCATCCGTGCGGCCGAGAGCTATGTTGTTGGCTATCGTATCGTTGAAGAGCACGGTATCCTGCGACACGAGGCTCATGTGCGCACGCAGGCTCTCCTGTCGGTAGTCGCGCAACGACACTCCGTCGATAAGGATATCGCCCTTCTGCGGATCGTAGAAGCGCTCCATAAGCTCGCCGAGAGTCGATTTACCGCCCCCCGACGGGCCGACGAGAGCCACCGTTTCGCCCTTCTTGATGCTGAACGACACGTTGTGCAGCACCTCGCGCGACGGCTCATACGAGAAGCATATATCGCGGAACTCGACACTTTTCGAGAAACCGTTGAACTCGATGGCATCCTCCTTGTCGCTCACCTCGCTCTTCGTGTCGAGCACGGCGAAGATACGCTCACCGGCCGCAACACCCTGGTTGATGTTGGCAAATTGGTCGATAAAGGCGCGTATCGGGCGTGTAATCTGCGAGAAGGCAGCGATAAAGGCGATAAATCCGGCGGCCGTAAGGCTGCCACGCTGCACGAGGACTCCTCCGAAAATCAATATGACGGCCACGGCCGAGATGCCGAGATACTCACTCATTGGCGATGCGAGCTGCTGACGGCGTGCCATCCACAGTGCAAGGTCCGAGAGTGCGGCATTCAGCTCGTGGAACTTATTCTTGATATATCCCGTAGCCGTATATGTCTTGATAATCTTCACGCCACCGAGCGACTCGTCGAGCACACTCACCACATCGCCCATATACTGCTGGCTACGGCTTGCCGGATGGCGCAGACGCTTGACGATGCCGCCCACGATGAAGCCCACAAGCGGCAGGAAGAGCACCGAGAAGAGGGCCAGCTCCCACGATATGTTCAGCATCAGCACCAAGTAGCCGATGATGAGGAAAGGCTCGCGGAAAGCCACTTGCAGAGTGTTGGTGATACAATACTGCACGACCATCACATCGGAAGTGACACGCGAAATGATGTCGCCCTTGCGCTGGTCGCTGAAGTAGCCAACATTGAGATCCATCACCGTATCGAAAATGTCGTTACGCATACGTTGCACGGTGCGCGTGCGCATAGTCTCGACCGTATATGCACTCAAATAGCGGAAGAGGTTGCTCAACATATTCATCACAACCAACACAATAGCCAACAGGATAAGCGTTTTGGTCAGCGAGAACTCCGCGCCAAAGAGCATCGTATATCCATAGTTGAGCCACTCGCTGAGCACCTCGCCCTTGAACGAAAACGGAGGCATCTCATAGACCGGCTTAAACTCGAAGCCATCCGAGAACATCGTGTTCAGGATAGGGACTATCATCGCATAGTTAAAGGTGTTGAACAGCGCGTGCAGTGCCGCATAGAAGAAGTAAGGCACGGCGTAGCGGCTAATCGGTTGGGCAAAACCCAAAAGGCGGAGATAGGTCTTAAACATATTGAGCTGTTTCTTTTATCGTATTAAACAAGCCCCTCGGCGTGGTACTCCTCGACGGAGGCTATATAGTGTTGAATGGTCTCATCCATCGAGACAAACGACTTGCCGCCGGCAGCGTTACGGTGGCCGCCGCCATTGAAGTAGCGGCGTGCAAACTCATTGACATCCACCTCGCCACGCGAGCGCAACGACACGCGGATAAAGCCCTGCTGCTCGGAGAACATCGCCGACATACGCATCTTCTTCACCGTGAGCGGATAGTTCACAAAGCCCTCGCTGTCGCCCTGCTGAAACCAGAAGCGGCGCATCTCCTCCTCGGTCAGCGACATATAGGCCACCGTACCTTTGAGCAGAGTCTTCATCTTGCGGCTTATCGTGTAGCCGAAGAGGCGGGCACGCCCCTCGGTGTACGAGTTATAGACGTTGTTGTAGATTGTCGGTATATCTATGCCCGTAGCGCTCAAGTCGGCCGCGGCGCGGAAGAGCTCGGGCGTGAGGTTCGAGAAGGCGAAGTTACCCGTGTCGGTCATCATTCCGACATAGAGCTGCGTAGCTACCACGTCGGTTATCGACTCCTTGCCGTAGAGGGCCACCAGAAGCGTATAGACCAAGAACGCAGTGCTCGACGACTCGGGCGAGGAGAACATCACGTCGAAACCCTCCTCGGGGTTGAGGTGATGATCCACCAAGACGCGCTTGGCGTGGGTATTTGCGGCGATTGCCGCACTGAGGTCTTCGAGGCGCGAGAGGGCACTCATATCGGCACAGATGATTATGTCGGCCTCCCCGAGGGCCTTCTCCGTGCGGTGCTCCTTGTCGAAGCGGTATATCACGATATCCTTCGAGCGGGGGATCCACTCCAAGTAGTACGGAAAACGATTGGGCACCACCGTCGTAACCTTATGGCCGTGGGCACGCATCACCTCGGCCATCGCGAGCGACGAGCCGATAGCGTCGCCATCGGGGTTGGTGTGCGACACGATAACGATGTTTCGAGGCTCGGCGAGCAACGTGCGCAGGGCCTCTATTTTCGCAGTTTCGATATTCATCATTCGCAAAGATACAAAAAATCGCTGAAATATTGCATTTTTTCTCAAAATGCGCACATTTATACACTTACCCACACAAAACGAGGGCCGTCCTACCAATAGATTGGACAGCCCTCGAAGCGAATTATCGTCTGTTAGAACTTGATATTGCGCAACATATTCCTGCACTTGCCCTGCATCTTACGCTCGATGGCCGAGCTCTTCGTGCGCGCGGCGTTGAGCGACTGCACCGCAGAAGGCGTCTGCGAAGCGGCCTCCTTATAGAGGCTTATGTCGGCCGTATTATCCTTGCTCAACGCGAGGAGCTGACGCATAAGCGGTCCATAGAGCATATTGCTGTCGGCAGCAAAGTAGAGCAACGTAGCCGTACTGCTCCACGGAACATAGTAGTGCGTGACGGTCTTGTTGAAGCCGCTGCTTGCCTCAAGCATAGCGTTGATGGTCGCATCGTCGGGATAGATGGTAGTGTCGGTCATATCGCCACCGGCAAGCATCATAAGCCAATAGGTAGCCGAGCTGTTAGGCGTAGCCTCAATCTGCACAACGGCCACACCCTGTGCCTTGCTGAACTTCTCCGCATCGGAGGCGTAGAGTTCATCGCCGTCGAACACGCGCGTAGCGACACTAATCTCGGCATCCGAGATGTCGTAGAGCGTAGTGGTGAACTGCTTCTTATAGACAGGACCTGCGGCCGTACCATCCTCATTCATCGCATAGGCATAGACGTAGTACGACGTGTCGCTCTCGAGCTCATACCACAAGGTGCTCTCTGTACCACGAATAGTTACTGCATCGACAACTTGCGCCACGGTATAACCATTCGCCGAGGCGTAGCTCTCGAGTTCGCTCTTGACATCGTTCTGCATAATCACATCACCCGGGTAGCCCTCAACGGCCGTTACGGCGTACCAATAGGCCACCGACTCGTCGGATGGCGTAATGGTGAACTCCACCTCGGTCGAGAAGATATTGCCAAACGTAAAGTCAAACGTGCAGGCGGCAGGGTTGCCACCCTCTAAAGTCGTGAAAGGCTCTACCACCCAGCCGTCCATAGCATTGCCCTCGCTATCGACCGCCACGGCATAGGCGTAGTAGGTCGTGCCGGGCTTGAGTCCCATAACCGAGTCCTCGGCAGGACCTGTCGAGAGCATATTCTGCAAGAACAACGATATGTCAATCGTCGGGTACATCATCTTATAGTAGGCGATAATCTCCTCGAAGAAGGCACCCACATCGCCATTCAGCGCAACGTAATCCTCCTCGGGGATGAGGTCGAAGTAGTACTGCGTAGCCCTATCGCTCGGCGTGACGCTTATCCACGCCGAGGTCGTTGCGATGTTGCTAACCTCTATCTTGAACTGCGGTGCAGGAGCCGTGCCGCCATTTTCATCGTTATTCTTCTCGCACGCCGTCGTTGCAACAAGAGCTGCAGCGCAGAGAAGAGCCATCTTAAATAGTTGTTTCATTGTTGCTAACTTTTTGGATTAAAATGTCAATACAGAGCGCACGCGCACCTCCCAATACTTATTCAGGTCGGAGCCGAAGCCCGGCTGGAACATCGACGAGTCGAAGCAGAAGTAGTAGGCCATGCTCGAGGTGCTATACGAGTCATACTTCTCGGTCGAGGACCAATACTCCGAATCAACGACATACATCTCGGCAGCCAAGCCCCGCTCGGCAAGCATCTTGAGCGTATTCTCAACGCTGGCGAGCATATTGGCATCCTGGAAATATACCTTATCCCAGATATACTTCAGCTGATAGAGCGAAGGGAGATACCAACCCGACGATGAGGCAGGTGCCGGATATAGCGCATCGTAGCCATCGCTGGCGTACCATGCAGCCGGGAAGCTCTGGTCCGTACCGTTGAACTCGCCTGCAGGGCAGTCCGAGCGCGTGGCGGCCTGACGTATCGAGAGCGTATTGGTATAGCCGAGGAAGTCGTCGAGCTCCTTCGAGCAGCCGGCACCGTCGTACCAACCGTCATAGAAGCTCCAAACAACACCCGCATTGTCGTTCACCGTCTCCGTAGCGTCGTGCAGAGCGATAACATAACCCTTGATTGCCTCCATCGAGGCACCACCCTTGGTCGTGTAGAACGAGGCCGAGTCACCACTGCCTGTGCCCACGAAGAATACGACACCGATAGGCGTCTTATCCTCCTGCAGCTCCGTGCTCCACGAGCCGTCGCTGTAGTATATGTCGCCCACCTTCGGGTCGGCAAGCACTGTAGGTGTGTCATCGCCATTGCCGTCGCCAGGGGTTTCCGTCTGGTCGCCATTGCCGTCGCCAGGGTTGCTCGTCACGTCGCTATCACCACCCTTCTCGCAGGCTGCCATTGTCACGGCGCAAGCCGCTACGACACACGCCATCATCAATCTCACAATCTTTTTCATATCGTTATTGTTTCAATACACAAGCCTGTTCACAATGAGCAGGCTTGTGTGAGTGTTTTTATCTATGCTGATTAGAAGGCCAACATTGCGCGAACACGCATCTCGTAAGTCTTGTTCCAATAATCAATGTAGCCCGGGTTCCAATTCGACTCGTCGAAGACTACATACATAGACTGCGACTCGGCATTACCGCTACGCTCGGTCGAAGACCAATACTCTGCATCTGCTGCATACATCTTCGCACCGCATTTAGCCTCGGCCAAAGCGGCAAGCTTGTTGTCGATAAGAGCATCGGTAGCCGATGTTGGGTTGAAAGTATCCCAGATATACTTGAGCTGTCCTGCCGAAGGGAGGAACCAACCCGACGACTCGGCAGGTGCAGCATAGAGTTCATCTTGCTTAACCATCGCATAGTAGAATGCAGGATAGTTGTTCGTCTTGTCGTCGGTCAATGTGCCATTTGCATCGGCAAGTACCTCCTTCGAGTTGGCATAGCCGAGGAAGTCCGAGGTAGATGTCGATGTGCCATTTGCATCATGAGTCCAGCTTGTCTGCCAACCCCAAGCAACGCCGTTATTGTTGCCCGTTGCGGCATCGTAGGTAGCGTCATAAGCTGCTACAACGTAGCCGTGGAACTCCTCCATTGGCGTTGCGCCATCCTTCTGCGTATAGGTTGTCGTATCGGTCTCGTGCTTGCCGAGGTAGAAGATTACACCGATAGGATTAGAGGTAACATCGAGCTCCGAGCTCCACGAGCCGTCGGCATAGTAGTAGTCACCCACCTGTGGAGCAGGCTGCTCAAGCGTAGTGAAAGCAAAGCTCTTCACCTGTGGGTCGCCGTCTGCAAGGTTGTAGGCAGCAACATAGAGCGTATAGTCCGTGCTTGGCTTAAGGCCGCCCACCGAGTGATTGTGCTTGCCATCGGCCTCCTCGCATACCGTACCGTTAGCGAAGATGCTCTCGGCCGTCTGCGCCTCGGTAGCAACGATATAGGCTACGCGAAGAGCATTGGTTGCCTCAAACGAGAAGCTAACCTTGTTGGCCTTAATCTCACCAAGAGCAGCGTTCAGCGTCATCTCCGGAATAAGGGTTGTGATAGCGAGGCTCTGCAACTCCGAAAGACCAATATTGTTCCTTGCGGCAGCATAGACCATATACTCGGTGCCGAGGTCGAGGCCCGCAACCGTATAGGTATCGGCCATAGCAGCATCAGCAGGAGTACCGTAGCAATCGGATGCCTTGTCAAAAAGCAACTCGGCAGTAACCTCGCCCCCCCCCATAGCCTTGGCTACATAGTAACGCACCGAAGCGGCATCGGTTGGTGTGAGCGTAAACGAGATGCTCTCCGAAGTAGCCTCGGCAGTCTCGAGGGTAAGCGTTGGAGCCACCGTAGCCACATGCTCGCGAGTGCACTCCTCTGCAACGGGCTCCGAACAAGCCGTCGTCATCAGCGCAGCAATTGCGCCTACGAACATAAATTTTGCAAAAATCTTCTTCATTGTCAATTGTTTTTAATGGTTACACATCAAAAATTTATATCGCTTATCAACTTACATTTTCGTAGCGGCCCTATACAAACATGTGTAAATACGGTTAAAAATCGCTCTGAAATAGTATAAATATCTTATAATATTTCGCTCAAACGTCCCGTATGGTTACAATTCGCAATAGCAATAAAATGGCCTTTTGCGCCGTCTTACCCCATTTTTGGGGAAATGCAGGCGCAAAAGTGCAAAAAAATGCTTACAACTACAAATTTTTTTCGGTTTTTTTATGCCCATTACTCTTCTGTCGGCGGGCAAAGTCTGTGCACCAAGCAGTTATGCCGCACTCGTCGCACTTTGGACGGCGGGCCGTGCAGACGTAACGGCCGTGGAGTATCAGCCAATGGTGGGCCTTGGGCAGCAGAGGCGAGGGGATATGCTTCTCGAGTTGCAACTCCGTGGCGCGAGGCGTCTTGGCATTACGCACCAACCCGATGCGTGCAGCCACGCGAAAGACGTGCGTATCGACCGGCATAACCTCCTTGTTCCAGATGACCGCCCCGACAACATTAGCCGTCTTGCGGCCCACGCCGGGCAGACGCATCATCGTCTCAATGTCGCTCGGCACCTCGCCGCCAAACTCCGCGACAAGCATACGGGCCATGGCGGCGAGATTCTTCGCCTTGTTGTTCGGGTAGGAGATACTGCGTATATAGGTGTATATATCCTCGGCCGAGGCTTCGGCCAGGGCTTCGGGCGTGGGATAGGCCTCGAAGAGTGCCGGCGTGGTCATATTGACACGCTTATCGGTACACTGCGCCGAGAGAATCACAGCCACCAACAACTGATAAGGGTTTTCGAAGTGCAGTTCGCTCTCGGCTACGGGCATCTCGCGCTCGAAGTAGTCGATTATGGCATTATATCGCTCTTGCAGTCGCATAGGTATCGGTTTTAGAGTTTTTTAAGCTTGGCGAGTTTGGCAATCAGTGTCTTTTCGCCCTCGCTCTCGAAGCGCACAACAATCTTATGGTCGGTGGTCAGCGGCTCTATGCGCACCACCTCGCCACAGCCGAAGCGCGGATGCTCCACACGCTCACCCACCGCATAGTCGCACGGCGAGGTGGTCGTAGCACCGACGGGGGAGGCCGCAACACGGCGCATACCCGACACATCGCGCGGAGGTGCCGACACCGGTCGCGGCACAACTCTCGGCTGCTCGGTGCAACGAGGTGCTTCGTCTGAAGGTCGCGCACCCCTGCTCTGAAAGCGCATATCGTAACGCTGGCGCAGGCGGTCGATGGCCGACTCCTCGCCATCCCCGCTACGCCCTCGCGGCGCAGCGTTGAGATTCATATCCGTAACCACAAATTGCGGATCAATCTCCTTGAGGAAGCGGCTCGGCCGCGAGAACTCCATCTGTCCATGGATAAAGCGCATATCGGCACACGAGAGCGTGGCCAACGCCTTGGCTCGCGTGAGGGCAACGTAGAACAACCGTCGCTCCTCCTCCAGCCCCTCGATGGTCTCCATCGCCCGCAACGACGGGAAGAGGTTCTCCTCGCACCCGACGATATAAACGTACTTATACTCCAAACCCTTCGACGAGTGTACGGTCATCAGCGTAACGCGCCCCTCGCTGTCCTCCTCGTTGTCCATATCGGTCATCAGCATAACTTCCTGCAACCACTCGTCCACCGTGGCTCGCGCACCATCCTCACGCTCACCCGTACGAATTTCCGACTCACGCCGCTCGTTGAACTCCTGCATCGTGTTGAGCAACTCCTCGATATTCTGCACTGCCGAGGTGGCTTCGGGGGTATTTTGCAGACGATAGTGCGGCAACAGCCCACTGCGCGATGCCACGTCGAGGCCGAAGTCATAGAGCCCCTTCTCCTCGTGGAACGAGCGGAACGAGCGGATAAGCCCGACAAACTCGGCGACCTTGCGCACCACTGTCCGCTCGACAGGGTCGCTCGGCGCCTCGGCAACCAGCGTATCGACCGCCTCCCACATCGACACCTGCCGCGTGGCGGCGATAGTGGCAATGCGTGCAATGGTCGTATCGCCAATACCTCGCGCCGGCGTATTGACACAACGCTTGAAGGCCTCGTCGTCGCGCGGATTGACCACCAGGCGCAGGTAGCCCAGCATATCCTTAATCTCCTTATGGTCGTAGAACGAACTGCCCTTATATATTTTGTAAGGTATACCGCGGTGGCGCAGCGCATCCTCCAAGGCTCGCGACTGGTTGTTCGTGCGGTAGAGTATCGCCGCCTCGCCCCAACCATCGCCACCCTCGCGCACGCGGTCGCGCAGGTCGGAGGTCACAAGATCGGCCTCCTCGCGGTCAGTATAGGCGTTGAAGATGCGTATCTTGTCGCCCGTAGCACCCTCCGAGAAGCACCGCTTCTTCATACGGCGCGAGTTGTGGTCTATCACCGAGTTGGCCGCATCGACAATGGTCTGCGTCGAGCGGTAGTTCTGCTCGAGCTTAAAGACCTTGGCCGACGGATAGTCGCGCTGGAAGGAGAGTATATTCTCGATCTTCGCACCACGGAACGAATAGATGCTCTGCGCATCGTCGCCCACGACACACACACGCGAGTGTCGCTGCGAGAGGCGGCGGATGATGATATACTGCGCATAGTTGGTGTCCTGATACTCATCGACCAATATATACTTGAATCGCTCCTGATATGAGGCCAGCACGTCGGGGTGGTCGCGCAGCAGAATATTGGTCTGCAAGAGCAGGTCATCGAAGTCCATGGCTCCATTCTGCTTGCAGCGGCGGCAATACTCGAGATAGAGGTTGCCGAACTCCGGAATACGCATCTGGCGATCCTCGGCCGCAAAGGCACCATTCTGGATATAGGCCCCCGGGGTTATAAGGCTGTTCTTGGCCGTCGAGATACGCGAGAGCAGCAGCGTAGGCTTGTACTTATCCTCATCGAGCAACCGCTCCTTGACGATTGTCTTCAAGAGGTTCTTCGCATCGTCGGGCTCGTAGATGGTGTAGCTCTGCGGATAGCCAATAGCCTCGCAATTCTCGCGCAGGATACGCGAAAAGACCGAGTGGAAGGTGCCCATACATATATATCGGCTCTCCGGCCCCACCATCGTGGCGATACGCTCGCGCATCTCACGAGCAGCCTTGTTCGTGAAGGTGAGCGCCAAAATCGAGTGCGGAGGCACACCCTGCGCCACCATATACGCTATGCGCGAGGTGAGTACCCTCGTCTTGCCCGAACCGGCACCGGCAATGATGAGCGACGGCTCGTCATACGACACCACAGCCGCTCGTTGCGCCTCGTTCAGCCCCTCCAATATATCCTTTACAGCCATATTACAGATTTATTTCGACAAAGGTAACAAAATATCGCGAAAAGAGAGTACCTTTGCCGAAAAGATGAACAAACAATGGATATAGCACAACAAAAACGCAAGGAGAATATCGCCGAGTATATATTGTACTTGTGGCAGTTGGAAGATTTATTGCGGGCCCTGCAATTCTCGCCCGAGGCCATCTACACGACGTTGGTCAAGCCCCGAGGTCTCGAAGCCTCGCAGGAGCAGCTGCTCGTGGCGTGGTACCTCGACATTGCGCACCTGCTCGAGGAGGAGCACAAGGAGAAGTCGGGGCACCTCGACCATACGCTGCATCTGATTGCCGACCTGCATGACCTGCACCTGCAACTGCTGCAACAGCCTATCGGCGAGGCGTACCGCACGCGCTATGCTCTCCTCGCACCGCACATCGCCTCCCTGCGTGCGCACCTCGACAGCGCAAGCAACATCAGCGACACGGAGCTCTGCTTCCGCGCCCTCTACGCCGCAATGCTCTATCGCATCAAGGGCGAGGGTGAGCGTGCCGTGGCCGACACCATCGAGGTTGTGTCGCCCGTCATCGCCAGCCTTGCCGACTTCCACCACAAAGTGGAGCGCGGCGAGATAGATTTGTTCAAGGAGTAGCATAAATTTCTATTTTTGAGCGTTTTTTTGAGAATTGTTTTGCAGAATTAAAAATTCGTCGTATCTTTGCACTCCGCATAAAGTAGTTTTATGCGCAGTTAAGGAGAGAACAAAACAATAAAAACGATACGATTATGGCAATGAAGAGAACTTACCAGCCATCGCGCCGCAAGCGAATCAACAAGCATGGTTTCCGCGCTCGTATGGCTACTGCCAATGGCCGCAAGGTGTTGGCTGCGCGCCGCGCAAAGGGCCGCAAGAAGTTGACCGTTTCTGACGAATCGACTTTCAAGTACGCCTAAATTCGCATTCTGCGATTAATCATAAAGGGGCTATTCCATTGCGGGGTAGCCCTTTTATGCGTTTAGTAACCCTCACATCCTGCGGCCCAAGGCACATAATGAGGCTCCCCCACCATAAATTTCTCGCCACCGACGACTATTTCGAATAATTATTCTTGTATTTGTAGTGTCGGGGGTGAAAATACCTGACAGACATATTTCACATAAGAGGCGTTATGCTAATCTTGTAAGTCGAGAACCTAGGAAATTCAAAGACACTGCACAAGGATTGCATAGCAATTCTCACGCGTTTCAGCGTGGGCTGTTATATCATATTCGTGCATTAGGTTTTCCTAGGACCTTCGACTTAGAGTGTGGCATACGGCACCACGCTCTCTTTGTTTATACAAACCGTTGTAAGGGTGCCATACAACACAAAACTACAAAAAACTATGAAACGTTTTTACATGTTATTGGCAACCCTTCTCATAGCCGGAATGGCCGCAGCGCAAACCGTCAAGGTCACTAACGGACAGCCTGTTAATATTCGTATCACCACGGGTGTCAGTAGCAAAAGTGAGAGAATCTCTAACATCTCTGCTATCATCGAGAACAATGTCTATGATAGTAGCCACGAGAGAGTTGTTGTCAAACGAGGGACACCCGTAAATTTATCTTCTCAAATTGTCAATGCCAAAGGATTGGGAAAACCGGGGTCTATTAGAATAGATTGCCTCTCGACAACAGCAGTTGATGGACAGACCATAAATCTCATCGGAGGTATCAATGTCGAAGGCGACGACAACAAGGGAGTCGCTATCGGCTGCGGCGTAGGATTGGGCGTAACAATCCTATGTCCTATAGGATTTCTGTTCTTCTTAATCAAGGGTGAAAATGTAGAGGTGCCGGCAAATACAATAATCCAAAATGTCGTTATTAACGACACCTATAAAATCGCTGTCAAATAGTGCGCATGTACCTGCCACTCGATAGGCATCGAGCATTATAAGCACGAAAGGGGCTGCCAATATTTGTTGCGCAGCCCCTTTGTGTATTACAAATCTGCGAAATATTTTTGCAACGTGTCAAAAGTTGTCACACCGCGCCAATACTTTTGCAGCATAGAACATTTTTATAAACATCGCACTATGATAAGTATGATGACCGCGCTTCTTGTATTGGCGTTTATTCTTCTGTTCCTCGACATCGCAGCTCCCTTGTTGCTTATGCTCGGCCTCGTAATCCTCGCTATTGTTGTGATCGGCGTATCGATAGCGACAACCCCGTCGAAAAATAGGGATACAGAGCAACCATTCGGGCACGAAACGCCTTGTCCACATGGATACACCTGCGGCTGCCACCCCGTATGCCCGATGTACGAACATTGTTGGCAACGGCACACTGAGCAGAATGACGATTGTGATTATCTTCACCATCTATCGAGCGATTGTCACACATCTACAACCTTCGATGAGGCTGAGGATGGCGATTGGCGCACAACATATATGGACGACACGCTCTACGACGAGCGCGACTACGACGAACAGCACGACCGTGACCGCTTCGACAATGGCGGTTGGTAGCCAGCACCACGGTTGCGGTGTTGTGCGGAGGAGACTCCGCCATAAGCCTCTATTGCTTACCTCTATAACGATAGGTACCGAAAACAACAACATGCCCTAACGGGTGAGCATATACTCCCACTCATTTTGTTACACAAGGGTACATAAGCCCACAACCAGTAGTGCAAGATAGTAGCGGTAGCGCATGAGCTTAACTTGTCGATGGTTGCTATCTCCCATCGGAAAATAGCATCTGCATCTTTATTCCAAGCCCGTGAGGGATAGTACTGTGCGTACAGCCCTCGCCACTGATTGACTCTTGTGCAAAATATGCGCCGCTATACACAAAAAGAAAAGGAGCAAATCATTTGACTTGCTCCTTTAAAGAGGCGGCTACCTACTCTCCCACGGGAAAACCGCAGTAC
>JAFVRC010000023.1 GCA_017504485.1 Alistipes sp.
ACCTCGCTGACAAGTGTTACAATTGGCCACAGCGTTACTTCGATTGGGAACCACGCATTCTTTTGTTGCACCTCGCTGACAAGTATTGCAATTCCTGACAGCGTCACTGAGATTGGTGGTAATGCATTCTCAAGTTGCACCTCGCTGGCAAGTGTTACAATTGGCAATAGTGTTACTTCGATTGGGGGTAGTGCATTCAATAATTGCACCTCGCTGAAAAGTGTTACAATTCCTAATAGCGTCACTTCGATTGGAGATGATGCATTCTATCTTTGCCGCAGCCTGACAAGTGTTACAATTCCCGATAGCGTTACTAAGATTGGAGATTATGCATTCTATGGTTGCACCTCGCTGGCAAGTATTACCATTCCCGATAGCGTTACTTCGATTGGAAATTATGCATTCTATGAGTGCTCCTCGCTGACAAGCATCACCATTCCTAATGGCGTTACTTCGATTGGAGAGAGAGCATTCCAGTATTGCACCTCGCTGAAAGATGTTTATTGCAAGGCTACAACACCGCCAACAGGAGATTATTCGATGTTCTCTGGCAATGCCTCGGGCCGCAATATTTATGTACCACGCAATTCGGTATATGCATATAAAGCGGCTAATGGTTGGAAATATCATGCTTCGGATATCATTGGTTATGATTTCGAGTAAACAACTAAAAAATATAAACATATATTAACCTCGGTTGGTGGCGGATGCGTCCGCCACCAACCATAATCAGAAACTGTTATGGCAAAGAAAAATAATAACATTTTTGCACCATATATAACCTCGAATATAAAAGTTGTGGTATTAAGGGGTGGTTCTAACAGCGGCAAAACAACGAGCCTGAATATGTTGTACGCAGAGTTGCTAAATAGGGGAGCAAAACCCATAACCCCACAGCACGCACTGCCGGGCAAGAATGACTTTGAATGTATTGTGGAGTACAAGGGAAAGAGGGTTGCGATCTCCACTATTGGAGACTACATCTTTGCATTGGGGCTTGCTATGGGATACTACTCAGCGTTGGAGGTAGATACGCTCGTGATTGCCGACAGCAACAAGAAATATGTTAAAAACCCACTTTTCAAGAGCCGTCAGTTCGACTCAAACTATATAATTATTCCAAAAGTTAAAGGAGGGAAAAATCTTGCCCAACAGCAGATTGCTGACCAAAAGGCTGTACAAAATATTTTAGCAGTACTCCCATAACAATAGATCTTTGTCATAGTGCAGCAATTACAAAAGTGGCGTATGTAGTGAACGGTGTAGTTTGCTCATAAGCCACCTTTGTCTATTCACATTGCATCTTTCCCCTCTCTTTGGCTTAAACTTTGCAAATTTCCGTGGCAGAACCAATTAAAAACAAATTGTATGGAAATTTCGAAGATTTCGGCCCGCGAGATACTCGACTCTCGCGGCAACCCTACGGTCGAGGTTGATGTTGTGACGCGCAGTGGTGTTGTGGGTCGTGCGGCGGTGCCGAGTGGCGCATCGACGGGCGCAAACGAAGCCCTCGAACTGCGCGATGGCGACAAGAGGCGATATGGCGGCAAGGGGGTTTTGAAGGCTGTGGAGGGGATACATCGCACGATCGCACCGATGATTCTCGGTCGCAATGTGTTGTCGCAGGTGGAGATAGATATGGCGATGTGCGCCCTCGACGGCACGCCGACAAAATCGCGCCTCGGAGCAAACGCTATACTCGGTGTATCGCTCGCCGTGGCGCAGGCCGCAGCAGGGGCCCTCGGTATGCCGCTCTATCGCTATATCGGTGGTGTCGATGCCCGAGTGCTGCCTGTGCCGATGATGAATATCGTGAATGGCGGCCGACATTCGGATGCCCCGATAGCCTTTCAGGAGTTTATGATTCGCCCACGAGGAGCCTCGACCTTCTCCGAATGTTTGCAGATGGGCACGGAGGTGTTTCACGCCCTGCGCTCGATACTCAGAAAACGCGGACTCTCGACTGCCGTGGGCGATGAAGGGGGCTTCGCTCCCGCCTTCAAGTCCGTTGAGGATGCGCTCGAAACGCTCCTCTCGGCCGTAACACTCGCCGGCTATACCTATCCGCACGAGGTGTCGCTGGCTCTCGACTGCGCCGCCTCGGAGTTTTATGCCGACGGCATATACGACTATTCGATCTTCGAGGGCAAGGGCGGCGCGCGTTTCTCGACAGCCGAGCAGGTGTCGTACCTCCGCAAGCTGGTTGCGGACTATCCGATAGACTCTATCGAGGATGGTATGGCCGAGAGCGACTGGGTGGGCTGGCAGCTGCTGACGGCCGAGATTGGCGAGCGGTGCGCCCTGGTTGGCGACGACCTCTTCGTTACCAACACTAAGTTTATTGCGCGTGGCATTGCAGAGAGGTGCGGCAATGCGGTGCTAGTGAAGCCAAATCAGATAGGTACTCTCACCGAGACATTGGAGGCCATTGAGTTGGCGCAGCGTGCCGGTATGCGGTGCATAATCTCGCATCGCTCGGGCGAGACCGAGGATACGACAATCGCCGATATCGCCGTGGCGGTAAATGCCGGGCAGATAAAGACCGGCTCACTCGCGCGTGCCGAGCGCACGGCTAAGTATAACCGTCTGCTGCGTATCGAACACTCGTTAGGCTCCGCGGCGAGATATGGATTGTGATGGTGGGGGTAGCGGTATAGGCACAAAAAAAATGAGGTCTTCGGAGGTATTCGACCTGCGGAGAGCACCTCCTGCAAGTCTTAGCAGCTATCGCTGCAACCTTCCGATTTCCTCAACCAACCTAAAACTACTAACCTAAATGAACCTTAAAACTTCGATGCAAAGATAAGGCATTTTTATAATTCGTGCAAGTATTTTATTAAAAAAATTCAAAAAATATTTTACTTTTTTTAACAATATTTTGTTATGCGCTGTGCGACAGGCGTTTGCAAATCTGTCTATTTTTTGCGTTTTTTTATCCTTTTGGGCTATTCTGCAATAAAAAAGCAACAAAATGCCGTCGGCTATTGTAATTTCGAAAAGAAATTACTACCTTTGTTTGGGAAGATTTTTTAGTTACACAATTTATGAAACACCTATTTTTATTAATTCTCGTGGCGTTGATGCTCGGTGCGTGTGGCTCGAAGGCTACCAAGCAGCAAGAGCAGCCACAGAGTGAGAAGCGGCAACTCGTCGGCGGATATAGCGAGTGGAAGCAGATTACGCCCCAAGAGATGGTGATATTCAAGAACGCAACGAAGAGGCTCGATGTAAAGTATAAGGCGAACAAAGTGGCGCACCAGGTAGTGTCGGGCATCAACCTCCGTTTCATGTGTCACAGCGTATTGGGCGAGGATAGGCATGTCGCCTTCATCACTATTCATGTGCCGCCGGCATCGGATAGCGTCAAGCAGCACGAGATGCCGAAGATTATAGAGATAAAGCGGATGGAGTCATTCGGCCGCAGATTGAAAAAGAGGGAGTAACTATGATTGACGCCTTTATTACATATATAGAGGCGGAGAAACGCTATTCGCCGCTAACCGTGCGCAACTACCGTCACGATTTGGAGGCCTTTGCCGAGTGGTGGTGCAGGCGGCACGGAGAGGAGACGTTAGGCTTCGATGTCACGCGCCTCTGCGAGGAGGATATGCGTGAGTGGATTATGCAGCGCATCTGCGATGGGGGCATAAGTGCTGCATCTATGAATCGCGAGCTCTCGACGTTGCGTAGTTTTATGCGCTTTATGCGCAAGAAGGGCGTTGTCGATCACGACCTCTTCAAGCGTATCGCTGCCCTCAAAACTCCGAAGCGGCTGCCCGATTTCGTTCCCGAAACCCGCATGGAGCACGTCTTGGAGAATCTGCGCGAGGAGAGTCTTGCGCCATCGTTGCGCGAGCAGCGAAATGCGCTTATCGTAAGTCTCTTCTATGGTAGCGGCATACGTCTTGCCGAGTTGCACGGCATTACGCTAGGCGATTTGTCGGATGGGTACACAACGCTTCGTGTGCGCGGTAAGGGCGACAAGGAGCGTATCATTCCGTTGTTGCCGGAGTTGAGCCGTCGCATCGCACTATATATAAATACAGTGCGGCAGGAGGGTATCTTTACGACCGAGTCGATGCCGCTCATCATCACAGAGCAGGGCAGAGCGCTCGCTCGCTCGACTATTCAGCGCATCGTGGGGCGTGAGCTGCGCCGTGCGAATATCACGGGCAAGGCCTCGCCGCACATCCTGCGTCACACCTTTGCCACGCATCTGCTCAACCGCAATGCCGATATGCGCGACATACAAGAGTTGATGGGCCACTCGTCGCTCAAAACGACGCAGCACTATACGCACAACAGCATAACGCAGTTGCAGCACATATATAATCAGGCGCACCCGCACGGTGCCAAACAGCAAATATAGGCCATATGGCCATAACCATAAAAATTTTTACACTATGGACGTTAAGATTCAATCATTGAAGTTCGATGCCGGCCAGCAGCTGCTCGAATTTGTGGAAAAGAAGATGTCGAGACTCGACCGTTTTGCCGAGAACTCGACAGGTGTTGATGTTATTCTGCGTCTGGACAAAGACAGCGAAAAGGGGAACAAGGTAGTGACGGTTACACTTCATGTTCCGGGTAATGATATTATCGCGGAACAGCGTGCCCGCACCTTCGAAGAGGCCGTTGATATGGCCCTCGATGCCGTAAAGCGGCAGATCGAAAAACGCCGCGACTAACATTCAAGCAACAAGGTGGGGAGGCAACTCTCCACCTCTTTCGCGCTTTTAACCTAACTAACATAAATAATGAAACGAATCACATCTCTGATTGCTCTGCTATTTGTAGCAGCATCACTATTCGCCATGTCGCGTCAGGTCGTAAATCGCGGCTGGGAGTTCAAAGGAGCTCGCTCCTTCAATTGGCATCCTGCGACAGTTCCGGGATGCGTACACACCGACCTTATGGCCATCGGGCAGCTCGAAGACCCATTCGTAATGCTCAACGAGAAGGCGGCGCAATGGGTCGATAAGGAGGATTGGCTCTACCGCACACGCTTTGATGCGGATGCTGCGCTGATGGCCGAGAGCAATATCGAACTGCTCTTCTACGGGCTCGACACCTTTGCGACCGTAACGCTCAACGGCACGCAGATACTCTCGACGGACAATATGTTCCGTCTATGGTCGGCCGACGTAAAGCATCTGCTCAAGGCCAAGGATAATCTCCTCGAGATTCACTTCCACTCGCCCATCGCCCGCGGCATAGAGCTGTGGGATAGGTCGAAAGCAGCGACGGGAATAGACTACCGCTGCCAGAACGACCAATCGCAGACGGGAGGCATCGGCAACAAGCGAGTGAGTGTATTTGTCCGCAAGGCCGCCTACCACTTCGGATGGGATTGGGGCCCACGCCTTGTCACTTCGGGTATCTGCGGCGATGTAGTACTCTCGGGTTGGAGCGATGTCAAGATTGAGAATCCACACTATCGCACCCTCGCCCTCGAAAAGGGAGGTGCAAGGATGCGCTATGAGGCCGATGTTACGGCCGAGCGTGATATGACATGTCGCCTTGTCATCAAGGATGGTGCAACCATCCTCGCCTCGCAGGAGGTAGCCTTGAAGCGCGGTGCAAATAGCGTTTCGACGGAGTGGACGTTGAAGAACCCGAAGCTATGGTGGTGTAACGGCGCGGGCGAGCCGCATCTCTACGAGTGGCAGGCCGAGATTCTCTGCGACGGTCGTGCAGTGGCCTCGCAAACCAAGAGTGTCGGCGTGCGCACCTTCGCCATCGAGGAGCAGCCCGACGAGCAGGGCGCAACATTCCGCTTTGTGCTCAACGGCAGACCTATCTTCTCGAAGGGTACGAACTACATACCGCAAGACCTCTTTACCTCGCGTGTCAGCGACGCCCGCTACGAGAAGTTGCTTACGGCGGCGGCCGAGGCAAATATGAATACCATCCGTGTATGGGGTGGTGGCGTATATGAGCGCGAGTGCTTCTATGAGTTGTGCGACAAGCTCGGACTGCTCGTATGGCAGGACTTTATGTTCTCTTGCTCGCTCTATCCGGCCGAGGGTGCTCTGTTGGAGAACATCAAGCACGAGGCCGAGTATCAGGTGCGCCGTCTGCGCCAGCACCCTTCGGTAGTGCTGTGGTGCGGCAATAACGAGTGCGAGAACAACTACTACGCTATGATTCGCAAGAAACTGCATACAGCCGAGCAGGTAGAGCTTGTCGGCCGACAGTTCCGTGCGCAGTACAACACTATCGGCGAGGTGTGTGCCGCACTCTCGCCCGACCTGCCATACCGCGTAAGTTCGCCATTCTCGGGCGAGTACTTCGTCAAGCCGGACGGCTCGAAGGGTGACTTCCACTATTGGAGCGTATGGGCCGGCAAATATGGCATCGACGGCTTTATACGCAAGCGTGCCCGCTTCTTCAGCGAGTATGGCTATCAAAGCTATCCGTTCTACGAGACCATCGCCAAGTTTATACCACGCGAAGAGGATCGTCACACGATGCACGACGCTATGCTCTGGCACCAAAAGTCGGCAAAGCCATTGGTGGCCGATGGTCGCCTCAAACGATATAGCGCACAGTACTATCCTGCGGCCAAGACGCTCGAAGATACGCTCTATGTAACGCGTATCTTACAGAACGATGCCTTCAAGATGGCCATCGAGGCACACCGCCGCGACAAGGGCTACTGCTGGGGCTCGCTCCTTTGGAAGCTGAACGACTGCTGGCCTGTGACCTCCTCGACGGCTATCGACTACTACGGCAATTGGAAACCTATGCACTACGCTACACGTCGCGCCTTCGAGAATCTTATCATCTCGCCGTATGTGCTGGATGGCAAGGTGGGCGTATCGCTCGTCTCCGACGAGATGACGCGTCGCGACGGCCGCGCCACAATCGAGGTTTACGACTTCGAGGGGCATACTCTATACAGCAAGTCGCTCCCGGTTAAAGCTAACGCCAACGCCGCCACGCGCATCTTTGATGCGACGGTTGCAGAGTTGCTCCGCAACCCTGCCGACACGGCTCGCTGCTATATTCGCACTCGTTTCGAGGGCAAGCGTGGCGAGGTGTGCGACAACATCACCTTCTTTGCGCTGAACAAGCACCTGCAACTGCCGCAGGCCACAATCCGCCACACCATCAAGTCGTTGGGCGAGAAGCGATACGAGATTACCGTCACGACTGACAAGTTTGTTCGCGCTCTGGAGCTCAAGGCTACCGAGAATGGCAATCTGCTGCACTTCTCGGACAATTGGTTCGACTTGCCTGCCGGCGAGAGCCGCACGGTGAGTGTCACGACCAGCCTCTCGCTCGAGGAGCTCGGTGCCGCACTCCGAATCAAGGGTATGCACAACGTGGGGCAATAGAGTGCGCTCTCGGAATAAAATAAAATAATAAGTTGGGGCTGCCTAACCAAGTGGTTAAGCAGCCCCGCCTATTTGCTACATATTGTTTTACTCTACATCAATCTTCAGAAAGTCAGGGCGAATGTCTGGTTGCTCGCTCTTGATGACAATGTTCGAGAACTTGATATTGCGGGCGTGGCGCACGAAGAAACCCTTGGCAGGGAGAATGCCCCAGCCTGTACCCTCCGGATACTTTCTTATACGTTCGTCGGCCGACTTCTCGTAAATCTTCGGCATCATCTCGGCCGTCACGCCACCCTTCTGATGAATGGTGATGTTGCTCAACTCGACGTCCTCGACATAGTGGCCCGGGATACCCGTAATCGACGAGCCGATAGGGCCGGCGTTATAGACCGTGAAGTTGCTCACGCGGACATCGCGGATACGACCTACCCCCGGCTTCTCGATACCCTTCATATAAGGGCGGGCGCGGTTGGCGAGGCGGATGTAGATAGGGGCCTGCGTGCCCTCGACCGTGAAGTTGCTTACGTTGATATTCTCCATAATGCCGCCATCGACAATTTCGAGAGCGAGGGCCGAGATGCCAATCCACTGGCCGCAGAACTTCTCGCGCTGGTCGGAGCTCGGCATAACGGTGATATTGTTGATGTTGATGTTGCGGAAGCCGCCCGTCGTCTCGGTGCCCATCTTCACAGCGTTGCAGTGCGACGATACCACGCAATTCGAGATGGTGATATTCTCGCAGAGGCGTGGCGAGGTGCTCTTCAGCGTTATGCCGTCATCATCGGAGTCGATGTAGCAGTTTGAAACAATCACATCGTGGCAACCATCAAGGTCAAGACCGTCATTGTTGAAGTGATTGCGATTGAAACACGTTACACCCTCGATGCGCACATGGTCGCAAGCCAAGTAGTGCTGCATCCAACATCCCGAGTTACGAATTGTAACATCACGAATCACAAGGTTCCTACTCTGCACGAAACGCAACAAGTGCGGGCGAGTGATACCCTCGTCCTTGCCTCGGTTGGTTATGAAATAACGGCCACGGCCATCGATTGTTCCGTAGCCATCAATCACTACGTTCTCCACCTTGTCGGCATAGATTAACTGCACGGTAGTGCCCTGTGTGCGCAGCGACTTGTAGTCGGTAGCGTATGGTGTGTAATCCTCGATATGGGTACTGCCGTAGAGCGTTGCACCAAGCTCCAAGTGGAGGTGTACGTTGCTTTTGAGGACAATAGAGCCAATCTTGTAGTTGCCCACAGGGACGACCACGCGACCGCCACCCGCCTTCGAGCAGGCGTCGATAGCCTTTTGTATAGCCTTGGTGCTGTACTTCGTGGTGTCGCTCACGGCGCCATACTTTCGGATATTGTAGTCGGCCGCCGAGGCAGTGGCTGCCACAACAAAGAGCATTAAAATCGAGATAAGAAGTCTTTTCATCTTAATGTAAGGTATTTGGTATTAGAATTTTGATATTGCACGAACATTGAACGGATTTAGTTTGTAGCTTCCGCCGCTACTGCCGGTTGCCATACAGACAACCCACACGCAGTCGGGGTCAAACTCGGTGGTGGACCAATAGAAGTGGCTCGAATGAATCGTCAGTTTGTCGCTAACCTCTCGCAGCTTCTCATTGACCACCTCATAGACATCCAGCAGCGTCAGTAGTTCCTTGTGTGATGGGATATACCATCCCGCTTCGAGTTGCTTACCCCACTCCATGGCCTTGTACCACGTCATGATGCCGCGAGGCTCCGTGAGAGCGATGATTTTTCCATGCTTGCCGTCCTCCGCCACCTCGAATACGACCCCCTTCTTGCCATCGACATCGTAGAGGTCGCCGACCTTATAGTTCTGCGCCGAAAGATTGGAGAGCGCGAACAGCGCACAAATAAGAGTAAACAGTCTTCTCATATCATATAGTAGTTTGGTCAAAATTTAGACACGATGCAGACGCCAAATTTGTTTCTCTTGTAGAAGCCGCCTTGGCTTTCGGTTCTCAGAGATACGGCCCACGCGGAATTGGGGTCAAACTCGGTTGTTGTCCAGCTGAAGTTGGGTAGCTTCCCATCCTCTCCTTTCAGCCTCTCGCCAACCACACTGCGCACATCCAACAACTGCTTTAACTCCTCGTATGATGGTATATACCAACCGCCTTTGAGCTGCTTGCCCCATGCCATAGCCTCGTGCCACGTCATCTTCTCGGAGGATTGCGTGTCGGCAACGATTTTTCCGTGTTGGCCATCGGCCGAGATCTCAAAGACAACACCCCTCTTGCCATCGACGTCGTAGAGGTCGCCGACCTTGTAGGTTTGTGCCGAGAGGTTGCAAATCGCAAATAGGGTTCCAGCCAGAGCGAGTAGTTTTTTCATAGTGTAGTCGGTTGTTAGGGACCAATTCAGACAAAAGTACTCTTTTTTTTGCAAATGCCAAAATTTCAAAAAAAATATCTGTATCTTTGCGATAAGAATAATTCGATAAAACCAACGTGATTATGTTTAGTGCAGATATCTATAAGAGCCGTCGCGCGGAGCTGTGCCGCCGCATCGGCCACGGGCTGATTCTCATTCCGGGCAATACCTACTCGCCGAATAACTATCCGAATAACGCCTACTACTTCCGTCAGGACTCGACATTCCTCTACTACTTTGGTCTGAACCTGCCGACCTTGATGGCTGTTATCGATGCGGAGTCGGGCGAGGCGATGCTCTTTGGTGATGACTTCACCGTGGAGGATATCATCTGGACGGGCCCGCAGCCGCGCCTTGTGGAGCTGGGTGCCGAGGTAGGTGTGGCAAACTGCCGCCCATTGAAGGCCCTCGATGATCTCCTTGCTACGGCGATGAAGCAGGGGCGTAAGATTCACTATCTGCCGCCATATCGTGGTGAGAGTAAGATTGAGTTGTCGCGTCTCTTGGGATTGCCTATCGCGGAACTCTATGACCACAAGTCGGTCGATTTGATGTTTGCCGTGGCGGAGATGCGTGAGGTGAAGTCGGCCGAGGAGATTGAGGCACTGGAGCGTGCCTTCCATCTCGGATATGCGATGCATACGACGGCAATGAAGATGTGCCGTAAAGGCGTTGTCGAGCGTGAGATAGCGGGCGCAATGGAGGGCGTAGCCAAGGCGAGCGGTCTCGGCGTGTCGTTTCCGAGCATCGTGTCGCAGCATGGCGAGACGTTGCACAACCTCAACTGCGACGGCGTGTTGGAGGATGGTCGCCTGCTCCTGGTCGATGCGGGAGCCGAGTCGGTGGAGAACTACTGCTCGGATCACACGCGAACATACCCTGTGTCGGGTAAGTTCACGCAGAAGCAGCGCGAGATTTACGAGATAGTGCTTCGCGCGCACGACGAGGCCCCGAAGAATATGCGTACCGGAGCTATGTATATGGAGGAGGTGCACAAGAAGGCTCTGCTCTCGCTGGCCGAGGGCCTGCACGATGTGGGCCTTATTCGCAGCTCGGCCGAAGATGCGGTCGAGGCGGGAGCGATGTATCTCTTTATGCCTCACGGCTTGTCACACGGTCTCGGTATGGATGTTCACGACTGCGAGGCTATGGGCGAACGAAGCTACGACTTCTCGGAGTTCAAGGAGAGGGCTGTCGAGTCGGGCACCTGCGTCTATCGTGCCGCGTGGAAATTGCACGAGGGTACGGTTATGAGCAACGAGCCGGGCATCTACTTTATTCCGGCGTTGATTGACAAGTCGAAGGCCGAGGGACTCTATAAGGGTATTGTGAATTATGACCTCTTGGAGGAGTACCGCGATTTTGGCGGCATCCGCATCGAGGACGATATAGTGGTAACTGCCGATGGTGGCCGTGTGATAGGCGACAAGCATATACCGTCATCGGTCGAGGAGTTGGAGGCCGTGGTCGGCAGATAGGATGATTTTGCTATTCCCGACAGAGATGGAGGCTGCGCGGCTGCGCGAGCTGCGCCCCGACCTCGACATTAGAGTATGCGGTGTCGGGGCGGTGGAGTGCGCCCTCTCGATGAGGAAGATTATCGATGAGGCCGATGGGGTGCTGCTTTGCGGCATTGCCGGAGCCTACGACCACTCGTTGCAGAAGGGCGATGTGGTGGCGGTTGTCGAGGAGCAATTTTGCCGCCTTTCGTCGGGATATAGCGATTCGTACCGCGCGACAATGGCGGTCGGTGAACTGCCGCAGGTGCGGAGTAATACCGTGTCGCACTGCGCAATGGATGCCGATGGCGCAGCAATCGAGAACATGGAGGGTGCGGCCGTATTCGCACTATGCAATGCCTATGGTGTGCCTTGCGGCGAGATACGCGCCATATCGAACTATGTGGGCGAAGAGCGTAAAGAGTGGGCTGTAGAGCGTGCCATAGAGCGTTTGACGACACATCTCGCAGAGGTATTTTAGCACAATGAAAATTTCACTACACATATCACCCTGCCCGAATGATACTTTCGCCTTTGATGCGATTGTGAACGGGCGCATTGCCCACGACCTCGACCTTGCGGTGGAGTACCACGATATCGAGGTGCTCAACGAAGGGGTGTTGCGCGGTGAGCCCGATATCTCGAAGATTAGCTATGCGGTCTATCCGCTTGTAGCAGACCGATATAGGTTGCTCGATAGCGGCTCGGCACTCGGTCGTGGCAATGGGCAACTTCTGGTGCACCGCAAGGGCGAAACAGGTGCGATTCGCAAGGTCGCCTCACCCGGCAAGCATACGACAGCCAATGCGCTGCTGATGCGCTACTTCCCCGAAGTGGAGCAGGTCGATCAGATGCTCTTCTCCGATATTGCCGCGGCGGTCGAGCGTGGCGATGTGGATGCCGGAGTGCTGATTCACGAGGGGCGATTTGTCTATGAGCGTCGCAACCTCGAACTTGTGGCCGACCTCGGCAAACTGTGGGAGGCGGAGACAAACCTGCCGCTGCCGCTTGGTGCGATTGTCGCCAAGCGCGAGCTGTGCGATGCGTTTATCGCCAGGTTTGAGGCTCTGTTGGCCGAGAGTGTCCGCTATGCCTTTGACAACCCACTCGCTTCGCGCGACTTCGTAAAGCGGCACGCGCAAGAACTCGAAGACGAAGTTATCGACAAACATATATCACTCTTTGTCAATGACTTCACCGTGTCGCTCGGCGACGAGGGACGCCGGGCTGTCGAGCGCCTTGTAGGCGATTATAGGTAGATGAGCTTGGCCAGCTGTGTCACTGCCACGGAGGCGATTACCCACGCAACGATAAACTTGATTACAGCCTTCGTGCCGCGCACATTGCACGATACACAGAAGGCGTTGTAGCTCCACGCCACGAATAGTACCAGCCATATCATACTCCATACACCCATTGCAACGATTGGCAACATCGAGACCTCTTGTGGCATCACGCCCGTCACGATGCGGTTTATCGACTCGGCAAACGAGGCCCGCCACGCAGGGATGTAGAATCCCGCATTCATCGGTATCAGCAGCAGCTGCGAGAAGCCTATGGTGCCTACCACATCTATGATACGCACGCGCGAGCGCGACATGGCTGCGCCACCGATGTAGAGAAGCAATGCGAATATGAGCCACGCGAGGTGGTTCATCAGCAGCACCTTCCAGGCCGCTGTGTCGAGCAGTGTGAAGTGCATAAAGCCATCCTGCGCAACATCGGAGATGATAAAGAGCACTGAGAGTGCTATCGTGAAGAACTCGCCCCAGACAAGGGCCTTGACACCGGCAATGCGGTGAAACGGATTGAACAGATTGCTCATAGTTACTCTATGTTTTTAAGGTGGTCGATTGTGTTGTCGAGCATATTGCGTACCGTCGGGTAGCTTAGCGAGCGCCGTGCCGCCAGCTCTTTGAGCGAGCCGCTGCACTCGATAAACTCCAGTAGAAACTCCTGCTCCTCGCTCGTGAGGCGCATAAAGCGCGGCAGGGCATAGCACCCCTTGACCAATGTGTCGCACCCCTCGCAGCGCAAGGTCTCGACCTTCAGCGTCTCGTCGCATGAAGGACATAGTGTCGGCATTTTGTGGTTTGTCATCGTTGTAAAGTTGAACGTTTGTTTGACAAAGTTAAATATAATTTTAATAAAATGCAAATCGTGCTCGATAATTTGTGCTGCGGATAGTGCGATTATCAATCTTTTCGTCTATTTTTTTTGCGCATAAACCTTTTTTACTATCTTTACATTGTGATTGAAGAATGGAAGAGATGAAACGGCAACTAATTATTACACTACTTCTTGCGGCGACACTCGTAGGATGCGTCTCCAAGAGGCAGGAGCAGCAATCGGTCGGGGCGCAGATGCTCGAGATGCTCAACGAGCAGGGGTTGAGCCTGCTGGTCTATAAGAATGATACCCTCTCAACACATACCAATCGTGGCATACGCGATTTGCTCACGCTGGTTGCCACGCAGCCCGAGCGGCTCAAAGGTGCTATCGTTGCGGATAAGGTTATCGGCAAGTCGGCCGCCGCACTGATGGCTGCCGGTGGGATTGTCGAGGTGCATACGAATGTTATATGCACGCCGGCCCGAGAGTTGTTGGAGGGTGAGCAGATTAAGGTCTTTGCCACCAAAGAGGTGCCGCAGATACTCAATCGCGATAGGTCGGGCATCTGCCCGATGGATACCCGATTGGAGGGGATAGAGAGTATCGAAGAGTGCGTACAAATTCTACAAAATATACCGCCCGTATTATGAGACGTAAATCAAATCTTTTGCGTGCGACGCGCATAGCATTAGCAATCCTCTTTTTTGTGGCGGTTACCCTGCTCTTTCTCGGCGTGGGGTGGCGGTTCAATATGTGGTTTGCCTGGGTGGCCAAGGTACAGTTTCTGCCGGCTTTGATGGCATTGGACTTTGTTGTTCTGGCCACTCTTATTTTGCTGACGCTCATCTTCGGCCGACTCTATTGCAGTGTCATTTGCCCTCTGGGCGTTATGCAAGACATCTTCGGATGGCTGGGCAAGAGGCAGAAACGAAACCGCTACACCTACTCTTCGGAGAGGCGGTGGCTCCGCTACTCGGTGCTGGTGCTCTTTGTCGTGTGCCTCATCGTCGGCTTTGCGCCCGTGACGACACTCCTTGCACCATACTCGGCATACGGTCGCATCGTCAATTCGCTGTTTCGGCCGCTCTACGACCTGCTCCAAAATGCCCTTGCCCTCGTGGATACGCACTTCGAGTGGTACCTCATTCCCGAGGCCGAGTTGTGGCTCCGCAGCGTGACTACGCTTGTCGTGGCACTGCTCACGTTGCTGCTTCTCGGAGTGCTGGCGTGGCGCAATGGCAGAACATACTGCAACACGATATGCCCCGTAGGAACACTCCTATCACTCTTTGCCCGCTTCTCGCTCTTCCGCATACAGGTCGATGAGCAGCGGTGCAACAAATGCTCGATGTGCGAGCGAAACTGCAAGGCGGCAGCTATTGATTCGAAGTCGGGAAAGGTCGATTACTCGCGCTGTGTGGCGTGTGGCGATTGTATTGATAAGTGCAAGCACGGTGCGGTGCACTACAGACCAGTTGCTCTGCGTAGCCGAAAGAGCGACACGCCAACCTCGCCGGAGAGGCGTGCAATGATGACGGGAGCCCTTCTTGCCGTCGGCTCTGCGGCTATGGCGCAGGCCAAAATCAAGGTGGATGGCGGATTGGCCGAGATCGAGCAGAAGCGGACACCTCGCCGTAGCGTGCCGCTTACACCTCCGGGGTCGCACTCTATGCATAACTTGCAGAGGCACTGTACTGCGTGCCAGCTATGTGTGAGTGCCTGTCCGAACAATGTCTTGCGCCCCTCGTTGGATCCTCTGCGCTTTATGCAGCCGGAGCTCTCCTTCGAGCGCGGCTTTTGTCGTCCGGAGTGCAATCGTTGCTCGCAAGTCTGCCCTACGGCGGCTATCTGCGCCATCGAGCCGGAGGATAAGACGGCCATCCGCATCGGTCATGCCGTATGGATAGCCGACAACTGCATCCCCGTGGCGAAGGGGGATGAGTGCGGTGCTTGTGCCCGTAATTGTCAGGCGGAGGCTATATTGATGGTCGATTATGCCACCGCAGACGGTCGCACGGTGAAGGTGCCGACCGTAGATGCAGAGCGGTGCATAGGTTGCGGCGAGTGCGAATACCTGTGCCCTTCGCGACCATTCAGTGCCATCTATGTAGAGGGCTATACCACTCATCACAAGGATTGATTATGGATAGAAGAGAGTTTATCAAAAAGGCCGCAACTGCGGTAGCCGGCACATCGCTGCTGCTCACCGCCTGCAAAGATAAGAACACCTCGGCCGCCCCTGCCGAGAGCAACCCCGAGGATATGACCAAGCGCACAAATCCCAATACGGGCGACGTGGTGTCGTTGCTCGGTTATGGTATGATGCGTCTGCCGAAGAGGGAACTCGAGGAAGGAGCACCCTTCGAACTCGACGAGGAGCGAATATGCGAGTTGGTCGATTATGCTATTGCTCACGGAGTGAACTACTTCGATACGGCGCCCGTATATTGTCAAGGCCATTCGGAGCGTGCCACGGGTAAGGCTCTCGCGCGACATCCGCGCGGCAGCTACTTCGTGGCCACAAAGTTGAGTAACTTCTCGCCATCGGCGTGGGCACGCAAGGAATCGATGGCGATGTTCGAGCGCTCGCTCGAATATTTGCAGACGGACTATGTGGACTACCTCCTGCTGCATAGTGTCGGAGGTACATCGGCCGGCAAGGATGCTATGCAGACATTCAATGGTCGCTATATGGATAACGGAATCCTCGATTGGCTCGTCGAGCAGAAGGCTAAGGGGCGCATCCGCAACCTCGGATTTTCATACCATGGCGACATTCGCATATTCGATATGTTGTTGCGGTGGCACGACGAGGGCCGCTACCACTGGGACTTTGTGCAGATTCAGCTCAACTACCTCGATTGGAACCACGCCAAGGTGCAGAAGTCAAGAAACACGAACGCCTCGTATCTCTATGCCGAGTTGGAAAAGCGGGGCATTCCGGTTATTGTTATGGAGCCTTTGTTGGGCGGTCGCCTGGCCAAGCAACCGGCACATATCCTCCGCGAGATGAAGCGGATGGATATAGATGCCACGCCTGCCGAGTGGGCATTCCGCTATGCCGGCACCCCCGAGAAGATTCTCACCGTATTGAGCGGTATGACCTATATGGAGCACCTCGAAGAGAACTGTCGCACATTCTCGCCATTGCGGCCCGTGACTCCCGAAGAGGAGTCTATGCTTATGCGTCTGGCCGATGCTATCTGCGATTTGAAGGCTGTGCCTTGTACGGGCTGCAACTACTGTATGCCGTGCCCTTATGGCATAGATATTCCGGCAGTCTTTGGATACTACAACAATAGTATTGCGGAGGATCTACTGCCGGAGGGAGATGGCGACGACTCCGCATTCCGCAAGGCCCGCAGGCGGTGGCTCATTGGTTATGACAAAAAGGTGGAGCGTATGCGGCAGGCCGACCACTGCATCGGCTGCAAACAGTGTATGTCGCACTGCCCGCAGCGTATCAATATCCCCGAGAGGATGCACGATATTAACTCTTTGGTCGAGCAACTCAAACAGCGAATTTAACCATTAGCGGATATGGCAATACGAATTACAGATCTTCGAACCTATGACGCACGGCTTGTCGAGGCGTTTGCGCGTCTTGTACCGCAACTTTCTGCCTCGGCGCAGCTGCCCGACGAGGCGCATTTGCGCAGCCTTGTCGAGAGCGATACAACGCATCTGCTCATTGCCGAGGATGAAGCCTCGGGAGCGATTGTCGGCACGCTGACACTCGTCTTGTACAATATCCCGACTTCGCGCAAAGCGTGGATTGAGGATGTCGTGGCCGACGAATCGGTGCGTGGTCAGGGCGTAGGGCGTGCCTTGGTCGAGAGAGCCCTATCGATAGCGCGGACCGTGGGTGTCGATAGCGTAAATCTAACCTCGCGCCCTTCGCGCATAGCTGCTCGACAGCTATATGCCAGGTGCGGCTTCGAGGAGGTCGATACAACGCTTTTCCGCCTGTAATAGGCTTTGTGGTATAGACGAAAAGGAGAGGGTATCGAACTGGTCATGTTCGGCACCCTCTCCTCTTGTATATTGCGGTAAGACTAACCCTTCTTGCCCTTTGGTGCGAGAATCATATTCATCTTCTTACCCTCGAGCGTAGGCATAACCTCCACCTTGGCAATCTCCTCGAGCGCCGTGGCAAAGCGGAGCAGCAGAATCTCGCCCTGCTCCTTGAATACGATGCTTCGGCCGCGGAAGAAGACATAGGCCTTGACCTTTGCACCCTCCTTGATGAAGTTCTCGGCATGGCGCAACTTGAAGTTGAAATCGTGGTCGTCGGTCTGCGGGCCGAAACGAATCTCCTTGATTACTACCTTCGTCTGCTTGGCCTTAATCTCCTTCTGCTTCTTCTTCTGCTGATAGAGGAACTTCTGGTAATCGACGATGCGGCATACCGGTGGCTGCGCATTAGGCGATATCTCGACAAGGTCGAGCTCCATCTCGTCGGCCAGAGCTATGGCCTTGGCTATCGGAAGCACAAGGTTTGGCTCTACGTTGTCGCCAACGATACGCACCTGTGGTGCCGTAATCTCGTTATTGATGCGGTTAGGGTGCTCCTTCTCCGGACGGCGTCCGCGAGGGCCCTGCTGTCCCTGAACGGGACGTGGTGGAAACGGTTTGAATCCTGCCATTAGCGTTTAGCTAAATTAAAAATTAAAAAATTGTTAGTTAATAAATAGTGTTATTCCTTTACAATGGCTCAACCTCCTTGGCTACCAGTTCGTTCATATACTGTGCGTACTCCTCGAGCGTCATCGAACCCTTGTCGCCCTCGCCCTGTGCGCGAACCGACACGGTGCGCTCAGCGGCCTCCTTCTCGCCCACGATGAGCAGATAAGGGATGCGCTTGAGCTCGTTGTCGCGAATCTTACGACCGATTTTCTCGTTGCGGTCGTCAATCTGTGCACGTACATCGCGTTTGTTCAGGTAGGCGACAACCTCCTCGGCATAGTCGTTGTACTTCTCGGAGATAGGCAGTACGACAGCCTGGTCAGGTGAGAGCCACAATGGGAACTTGCCGGCCGTGTGCTCCAACAACACAGCCACGAAACGCTCCATCGAGCCGAATGGTGCGCGGTGAATCATAATCGGGCGATGTAGCTTGTCATCTGCTCCCTTGTACGTCAAATCGAAACGCTCCGGCAGGTTGTAGTCCACCTGAATTGTTCCGAGCTGCCAGCTGCGGCCGAGAGCATCTTTGACCATAAAGTCGAGCTTCGGGCCGTAGAATGCGGCTTCGCCATACTCGACAACAGCATTCATACCCTTATCCTTGCAGGCCTGAATGATTGCCGACTCAGCCTTCTCCCAATTCTCGTCAGAGCCGATGTACTTCTCCTTGTTGTTAGGGTCACGGAGCGAAATTTGTGCCGTATAGTTGTCGAACTTCAAGGTCTTGAAGATGTAGAGCACGATGTCCATCACCTTCTCGAACTCCTCGAGCAGCTGATCGGGGCGCACGAAGAGGTGGGCGTCATCCTGCGTGAAAGCGCGCACGCGCGTCAGGCCGTGCAACTCGCCCGACTGCTCATAGCGGCATACCGTACCGAACTCGGCAAGGCGCACCGGAAGGTCCTTGTATGAGTGTGGCTTGCTGCGGTAAATTTCGCAGTGGTGAGGGCAGTTCATCGGCTTGAGCAGATACTCCTCACCCTCGATAGGCGTGTGTATAGGCTGGAACGAGTCCTTGCCATACTTGGCATAGTGACCCGAGGTGACGTAGAGGTCCTTGTTGCCGATTGGTGGGGTGATGACAGGCTTGTAGCCATACTCCTTCTGTATCTGGCGCAAGAAACGCTCCAAGCGGTCACGCAGCTCGGCTCCCTTTGGTAACCACAGAGGCAACCCCTGACCTACGCGCTGCGAGAAGGTGAAGAGCTCGAGCTCCTTGCCCAACTTGCGGTGGTCGCGCTTTTTGGCCTCTTCGAGCATCACGAGATACTCGTCGAGCATCGACTTCTTCGGGAACGAGATGCCGTAGATGCGCGTCAGCATCTTATTCTTCTCGTCACCGCGCCAATATGCGCCGGCTACCGACGTGAGCTTGATGGCCTTGATGAATCCCGTGTGCGGGATGTGTGGGCCGCGGCAAAGGTCCGTGAACGAGCCGTTGGTGTAGAACGATATGGTGCCATCCTCCAAGTCGGAGATAAGTTCGCACTTATATTGGTCGCCCTTCTCGGTGAATGTGCGGAGGGCGTCGGCCTTCGATACCTCGGTGCGCACGAGAGTCTCCTTCGTGCGAGCCAGCTCCTGCATCTTGGCCTCGATTTTCTGAAGATCGCTCTCCAAGATTGGCTGCGGAGCATCCACATCGTAGTAGAAACCTTGCTCGATAGCCGGGCCAATACCGAACTTAATGCCCGGATAGAGTTCTTGCAAAGCCTCGGCCAAGAGGTGCGACGATGTGTGCCAGAAGGCGTGCTTGCCCTCGGCATCCTCCCACTTGAAGAACTTGATGGCGCAATCCTGCGCCAGAGCGTACGACATATCGACAGTCGCACCATCTACCGAAGCGGCCAAACAGTCGGCAGCTAAACGAGGGCTGATGCTCTCGGCCACTTGGTAAGCAGTTGTTCCCTGCTCGAATTCGCGCATCGAACCATCGGGAAACGTAACTTTAATCATAGCGTTTGTTAAGTGTTTAGTTGTTTTATATGTAGCACCTTCGAGGCTCCACAATCACGAGACGGATTACCTCTCAGCTGTGCTTGTAATATCCTCATCTATTATCTATTCTTGCTCCTCGGTCGGCAACTTCAGCTCCTTGACCGATACGTCGCGTCCCTTCTCGCGCTCGAAGTGCTCGAGAGGTCGTGCGCTCCATCTATTGTAGGCACGGCGGCGACGCACAATATCGACTGACGCATATATGGCGTTGCGCATCGACTGCGCATCGGCCTTGTCTTTGCCCGCGATGTCGAATGCCGTACCATGGTCAGGCGAGGTGCGCACTATATCGAGGCCGGCCGTGAAGTTCACACCGTCGGGCGAGAGCGTCTTGAATGGTGCGAGCCCTTGGTCGTGATACATCGCCAGTATAGCGTCGTACTTCGCATAGCCGCCACTTGCGAAGAGCCCATCGGCTGCCAGAGGGCCAAAAGCCAATACCCCCTTCTCACACGCTTCGAGCACCGCAGGGTGAATCTTCTGCGCCTCCTCGGAACCGAGCAGACCACCGTCGCCGGCGTGTGGGTTGAGCGAGAGTACGGCGATGCGCGGCTCGACAATGCCGAAGTCGCGCTTCAAGGTTTGGCGCAGGGCCATAAGTGACTCCACGATGCCCTCGGTCGTGAGCGACGAGGCTACCTTATCGACAGGGATATGCGTCGTGACCAACGCCACGCGCAGCAGTTCGCTGCACATAATCATCATCGGCTGCCCCTCTGCCTTCGATGCGAAATACTCGGTATGGCCCGTATATCCGAAGCCTGCCTCCTGCATCGCCTCCTTGTTTATCGGAGCCGTCACCACGGCATCTATCTCGCCGCTTTGCAGGTCGGCTGCAGCACGCTCCAACGCGGCGATGGCCTGTCGTGCCGACTCGACAGTTACACGGCCCGGCTCCACGCGCACATCCTTCTCGCCACACTCGACGAGGTTTATGCGGCCGCGTCGCGCCTCGGCGGCCGAGCCGCATACGGCGAACTGTACGCTCTCCGTCTCGGCGAGATGTCCTGCGTGAATCTCGGCTGCACGCTTCGAGCCATAGACTATCGGTGTGCATATATCGGTGATTGTCGGGTTGGCAAGAGATTTGAGGATCACCTCCCAACCTATGCCGTTGATGTCACCTTGTGTAATTCCTATCTTCAATTTGTACTCTGACATATCGTGTTGTTTTCATCACTTGGTGCGCGGCGCATCGCCACGCTCGCGCTCGCGCGACACACGGCGGCACACACACGAGCACCTTTGAAATCACAAAGGTAGAAATAATTTGGAATTATCAGCAGAAAAAAGGCGAAAAATGCGACTTTTTTCCGCTACATCCTCCAAAAAGAGAGGCTGTTGCAACTCTATACGGTTGAACAGCCTCGGCGCGAAGTCTAATCTACAGCCTCGAAAACATCCTTTCCGAGTCCGCAAATCGGACATACCCAATCATCCGGAATATCCTCAAACGGAGTGCCCGGGGCGATGCCTCCCTCGGGGTCACCAATCTCGGGAACATACTCCCAACCACAGGTCGTGCAGACGTAAGTTTTCATAATCTCAAAAGTGCTTTTAAGGTTTTTGCGTTCTTGTCGGCTGCGGCATACTTCGTGCCGCACCTCCGCAAATATACAAAAAAATCGGCAATCACACAAAAAAAATGATAATTCGCGCGACCGACAAAAGAGAGAGTGTGCCCCGTGAAAAAAAAGGACACACTCTGTGTAATTTGTTGTGTTTCGTTTAGTCTATCAACTCGAATCCCGTGTAAGGCACCAACACCTCAGGGATACGGATGCCATCGGGCGTTTGGTTGTTCTCCAACAGCGCGGCTACGATGCGCGGCAGAGCGAGTGACGAGCCGTTGAGCGTGTGCGCCAACTTGGTCTTCTTATTCGCATCCTTGTAGCGGAGCTTGAGGCGATTGGCCTGGAACGACTCGAAGTTCGATACCGACGATACTTCCAACCAGCGCTTCTGCGCCTCGGAATAAACCTCGAAGTCGTAGGTTAGGGCCGACGTGAACGACATATCGCCACCGCAGAGGCGCAAGATGCGATATGGCAGACCGAGCGACTTGACCAATCCCTCGACATGTGCAACCATGCCGTCGAGAGCCTCATACGAATTTTCGGGCAGGGCGAGCTGCACGATCTCCACCTTGTCGAACTGGTGCAGACGGTTCAGGCCGCGCACATCCTTGCCATATGAGCCGGCCTCGCGGCGGAAACAAGGGGTATAGGCGGTCATCTTCACCGGAAACTCCTTCTCGTCGAGGATGCAGTCGCGGAAGATATTCGTAACGGGCACCTCGGCCGTAGGTACGAGGTAGAAGTTGTCGGCCGTGGCGTGGTACATCTGTCCCTCCTTATCGGGCAACTGTCCCGTGCCGAAGCCTGAGGCCTCGTTGACCATCACCGGAGGCTCAACCTCCTTGTAGCCGGCGGCGGTGTTGTAGTCGAGGAAGTAGTTGATGAGCGCACGCTGGAGCTTTGCTCCCTTGCCCTTATATACAGGGAAGCCTGCTCCCGTGAGCTTCACGCCGAGGTCGAAGTCGATGATGTCGTACTTCTTGGCCAACTCCCAGTGCGGCAGTGGATTTTCGGGCAACTCGGAGTAGTTCTCGTCGAGCTTTACGACGAGGTTGTCCTCGGCCGACGTGCCCTCGGGAACGATGTCGGCAGGGAAGTTTGGCAGCAGCACAATCTGCGCTTGCAGGGCTGCGGAGGTCTCGTCGTGCTGCGCCGAGAGCTCTGCCGAGCGAGCCTTCAGGGCTGCTACCTGCTGCTTGCGCTCCTCGGCCTCGTCACGACGGCCTTGGCCCATGAGCATACCAATCTCCTTGGCCGCCTTATTCTGCTCGGCAAGGCAACCGTCGAGCTCTACCTGCAACGCCTTGCGAGCGTCGTCCAACTCCTCGATCTTTGCGATAATAGGCGCCGCATCGACGCCCTTCTTTGCGAGACGCTTGATTGCCGCCTCCTTATCGCCGCGTAACTGTTGTAGTGTAAGCATTTTATCTTTATGTTTTAACCTAATATCCTGATCTTGGGTGATTACATCGTGCAAAATTATAAAAAAAGAGCGAAAAGTTGCACGAAAACACAAAGATTATTAAATTTGTGTTACACAAACAGCTAAAACCATGAAAAAATTATTTGCATACACACTGCTCGTACTCTGTGCTTCTGCCGCCTTTGCACGAAGTGCATATACTCCTGCGGAGGAGAATCTCAAGGCGCGACAAGAGTTCTCCGACAGCAAATTCGGAATATTCCTCCATTGGGGCATCTACAGCATGTTCGCCCAAGGCGAGTGGTATTTGAGCAAGGGCAGGCTCTCGCACGCCGAGTACAAGAAGGCGGCCGATGCGTTCTATCCGCACCGTTTCGATGCGAAGGCTTGGGTTGCGGCCTTCAAGGATGCGGGAGCGAAGTATGTATGTCTTACCTCGCGCCATCACGACGGCTTCTCAATGTGGAACACTCGATATTCGGACTACGATATTGTTGATGCAACGCCCTACAAGAAGGATGTACTGAAGGCCTTGGCCAAGGAGTGCCGGCGTCAGGGTTTGCAGTTCCATCTCTACTACTCGCACGCCGATTGGGGGCGTTCCGACTACTTCCCAAGCCGATCGAGCAATAAGGTTACCGACAAGGATAAATTCGAAGGTGGCTACGAGAGCTATTTTAAGTTTATGAACGACCAGATAACCGAGCTGCTTACAAAATACGATGTCGATGCTCTGTGGTTCGACGGCATGTGGGACCGCAAAGATGTGAATTGGCGCATTCGGGAGCAGTACGAGATGATTCACTCGATTAAGCCGGAGTGCCTTATCGGCAACAACCATCACCTCCCGACTATTGCGGGCGAGGACTTTCAGATTTTCGAGCGCGACTTGCCGGGCGAGAACAAGGCGGGATTCTCGAAGGGACAGACAGTGAGCCATTCGTTGCCACTCGAAACGTGTCAGACGATGAATGGTATGTGGGGCTACAAGGTTGCCGACCAGAACTATAAGAGTGTCGAGGAACTCGTACATCTTTTAGTGAACACGTCAGGCAAGGGTGCTAACCTGCTGCTCAACATAGGCCCGCAACCAAATGGCGAACTGCCGGCCACAGCACTTGCCCGCTTGAAGGAGATGGGCGAGTGGCTGCGCAAGTATGGCGAGACGATATACGGAACTACGGCGGGCGACATTCCGCCGCAGGAGTGGGGTGCAATGACTCGCAAGGGCAATCGCCTCTTCGTGCACATAACAAACCTCGACGCTGCGGAGCTACACCTGCCGCTGTCGTGCAAGGTGTTGAGTGCCAAGGTCTATAACGGTGGCGGTGAGGTGAAGTATGCGCCGCGTGACAGAGGTGTGCTCCTCTCATTTGACACGAAGCCGTCGGGCATAGATTTCATCGTGGAACTCGAAACCGAGTAGGCGGCTACTCCCACTCGAAGTGCGCAGCCTCGATACCGAGGAGCGACACCACACGCTCGGTGACTGTTGCGGCAAGCGCATCGACGGTCGTCGGGTGTGAGTAGAAGGATGGCGAGGCGGGGAGAATGATGGCTCCGGCCTCGGTCAGCGTGGTCATATTGCGCAGATGTATGAGTGAAAGCGGCGTCTCGCGCACTACGAAGATAAGGCGGCGACGCTCTTTGAGCATCACGTCGGCCGCACGCTCTATGAGGTTCTGCGATAGCCCTGCGGCCACGCGGCTCATCGTGCCTACGGTTGAGGGCACGACAACCATGGCATTCCACCGCGCCGAGCCGCTTGCCACCGAGGCGAAGAGGTTGTGGTTATCCATCTGCTCAATCTTTGCGGAGTGGGGTAGCTCAATTCTTTCGTGCTGCATTACGGCTTGCGCATTATCACTGAAAATAAGAGCTATGCGTTCCACCTCCGCGTGGGCAATAAGTGTGTCGAGCAACTGATGTGCGTAGATGGCACCGCTGGCGGCTGTAACAGCAACGATAATCTTCATAGTCGAAAAATTCTCCTTTCTTATAACTCGATGGCCTTTGCCACAAGGCCGAGGTTGCGGATGTGCTCTAATGTTCGCGGCAGGGCGTAACTCATATTGCGAAATGCCTTCTCGCTGTCGTGAAAGGCGATAATCGAGCCTGGGCGTATGTACTTCAATACACCCTTCACACACTCCTTACTTGGCAGGTGCGTGTTGTAATCGCGTGAGATAATATCCCACATCACCACCTTGTAACGCTGTGCTACGGCACGGCACTGCGAAGGCGTTATCTGCGCGTATGGAGGCCTGAACAGCTCGGTGTGTATTATGTCACCCGCAAAATCGACATCCTCGAGATATCGCTCAAGGCTCATTCCCCAGCCCTTCTGGTGCGAGTACGTGTGGTTGCCAATCTTGTGCCCTTCGGCTACAATCTTCTCGTAGAGGTCGGGATACTGCTCGACATTCTTGCCGAGCACGAAGAAGGTCGCCTTGGCGTTGTAGCGGCGTAGGGTGGTGAGTATCCACTCCGTCACGCCGGGCGTGGGGCCGTCGTCGAAGGTGAGAAAGACACCCTCGCTGTCATCGATACGCCACACCATATCGGGGTATATGCGACCTAATAAGTTAAATCCTTTGACCTGCATAATGAGTTCATTGCGGCTGTAAAGGTAGTTATTTTTCTCCAATAATTTGGAGGTAGCACAAATTATGCATAATTTCGCGCTATATATTTTAATAAAAGTGGATGTATGACAAGGTTGCTCTTGAAGGTTTGCATTTTTGTGGTAGTAGCGATGACGGCAGTGTCGTGCCGCAGTTTTCACACGCTCAACGGTGGTAAGAGTGCGCAGGGGGCACCATACGAGGTGCTCGTCGTGTGCAATGGTACGGAGTGGGAGAGCCCTGTGGGTGAGCGTTTGCGTGCGTTGCTCAGCCGTCCTGTCGAGATGATAAACCAGCAGGAGCCGATGTTCAAACTGCTGCGTGTCGCCTCCTCGGATTTCAAGAATCTGCTACCGTCGCATCGCAATATCCTGAAGGTGGTTATCTCGTCTGAGGTGAGCGAGGCAGCCGTGAAGGTGCAGTATGATGTTGAGGCTGCGCCACAGGTGGTTATGACCTTGCAGGCCCCATCGGTTGAGGCAGCAACGCGCTATCTCGACGAGCATGGCGACTCGTTGTTGCAGGCCCTCGAGATTGCCGAGCGCGACCGTACCATAGCTTATGCGGCTCACCACAACAACAAGGCGCTCGGCGAGCTTATGCTCTCGAAGTTCGGTGTGAAGATGCAGGTGCCCAAGGGCTATACGTTGCGTGCCGAGGGAGACAACTTCGTCTGGGCATCCTATGAGTTTCCGGCGGCCAGCCAGGGCTTCTTTGCCTACTCGTACCCTTACAAGGGTAAGGCGCACATGACGGTCGATGATCTGCTCTTTGCACGAAATCTCTTTGCGCAGCGCATCCCCGGCCCGTCGGAGGGATCGTATATGACCACCGTGTCGCGCATTCCGAATGTTGATGGCACGGAGTATATCCCCTTCACGCCCGACTACCGCGTGGTGCGCATCAATGGCCGTGTGTGGATCGAGATGCGTGGCTTGTGGGAGGTGGAGAACGACTTTATGGGTGGCCCTTTCGTGAGCTACACGACCGTAAATGAGGCTACGCGCGAGGTCTTTACGCTCGACTGCTACGTCTATTCGCCAAAGCTCGGCAAGCGCAACTTCCTACGGTCACTCGAGCATCTGGTCTATCTGGTGGATTTTGTCGAGTAGAGCGGCTCGCGCGAGGCGTAAGTATCTTTTTTTCGTGAAAATATGGTTTGTTCGCAAGAATTTTATACCTTTGCGTCGGCAAATTCACAAACACTAAAATAATATTGATAAAGTTATGACAATTACAGCTGCCGACATCAAAATCGGAATGTGTATCGAGATGGACAACAAGACCTTCCTCGTTGTCGATTTCCAGCACTGCAAGCCGGGCAAGGGCCCTGCATTTGTTCGTTCAAAGCTCAAGAACTTGGAGAATGGCCGCGTGCTCGAGAATACCTTCTCGTCCGTAAGCCAGAAGATTGAGCAGGTGCGCGTTGAGCGTCGCCCTTATCAGTTCACCTATGAGGATGACCTCGGTGCTCACTTCATGCACTGCGAAACCTTCGAGGAGATCAATATCGAGAAGGGCCTTATCGAGAACTACGACCTGATGGCCGACGGCCAGATTGTCGAGGTTATGTACCACACCGACAAGGATATGGTGTTGGCCGCCGAGCTTCCACCAATCGTCGATATGGAGGTTACCTACACCGAGCCAGGCATCAAGGGCGATACCGCTTCGACCAACTCGCTCAAGCCTGCAACCGTAAATACGGGTGCTACCATCAAGGTGCCGCTCTTCATCAATACGGGCGACAAGATTCGTGTCGATACTCGTACGCGCGAGTACTACGAGCGTATCAAGTAGTGGTGAAAACCTCTTTTGAAATGGATTGAGAGTGTCCGTCGGGCACTCTCAATTTGTTTATGCGGGGAGCTATCCGAGAGCCACGTCGAGCACCATCATCAGCGCGAAACCCACAGCAAAGGCGATGGTCGGGATGTTCGAGTGACGACCGTTGTGTGATTCGGGTATCAGCTCCTCGACCACAACATATATCATTGCTCCTGCGGCAAAGGCGAGCATATATGGAAATATGCCCGACAAGTGCTCGATGAAGAGTATTGTGAGGAGTGCCGACACGGGTTCCACCACGCCCGACAGTGCGCCGTATGCAAAGGCTCTGCGCCGCGAGTTGCCCGCCGCACGCAGCGGTAGCGATATGATTGCTCCTTCGGGAATGTTCTGTATGGCAAGGCCTATGGTGAGTGCCAAGGCTCCGGCCAGACTTATGCCTATCTCGCCCGTCACCACGCCGGCCGCAACCACACCTGCTGCCATACCTTCGGGGATATTGTGGAGCGTCACGGCCAGCACGAGCATCGACGAGCGGCCGAGCTTCGAGCGCGGGCCTTCGGGCGTGTCGCTCTTGGGGTGTATGTGGGGCGTGAAGGTGTCGAGCGCGAGCATAAAAAGCACGCCGCCGATAAACCCTACCACGGCCGGCACCCACGCAAGGCTGCCCATCTCGGCCGACTCCTCCATCGCCGGAATCAGCAACGACCACACCGAGGCCGCCACCATCACGCCCGAGGCAAATCCCAAGAGCGCGTTGTGTATGCGTGCCGCCACTCTCTCGCCGAGAAACAGCACCGCTGCTGCACCTATCGTCGTGCCGGCAAACGGTATGAGCAGTAGAGGTATAATCTCCGCAATTGTCATATTCATTCGCTTTATCCTCGCAAAGATAGCAAAACGAGTGCAAAGTTGCAACTCGCCCGAGTACCGCTGCATAATTTCGCGCATTGAGATTCGCGATAAATAGGCGTGTTCAATTGTGCTTACGGCACAAACTGCCGCTGTGCGATAATAATTTTGCACGCAGCATTTTGCAGTTTGGATTTTTAGTTGTACTTTTGTGCCGATAATCCAAAGTGGGTTAGCGAAAACCATTTATTAACAATTAAAATTTTATAAGCAAATGGCTGTTAAAATTCGTTTGGCACGACATGGTAAGAAGGGCTATGCTTTCTATCACATCGTCGTTGCAGATAGCAGAGCGCCACGTGATGGTAAGTTTATCGAGAAGTTGGGTACCTACAACCCAAACACGAATCCTGCTACGATCGACCTGAACTTCGAGCAAGCACTGGGTTGGTTAATGAAGGGCGCACAACCTACCGATACGGCTCGTGCGATTCTTTCGTACAAGGGCGTATTGTACAAGAAGCACCTGTTGGGCGGTGTAGCCAAGGGCGCGTTCTCGGAGAGCGACGCTGAGGCCAAGTTCAACAAGTGGCTCGGTGAGAAGGAGGGCAAGGTAGCCGCCAAGGTTAACAAGCTCGCTTCGGAGGCTAATGCCGACAAGAAGGCTCGTCTGACGGCCGAGGTTGCCGTTAAGGAGGCTCGTGCTGCTGCTATCGCAGAGCGCAAGGCTGCTGCCGAGGCAGAGGCTGCTGCCGCTGCTGCCGAGGCTGCTGCTACGGAGGCAACCGAGGAGGTTGCAGAAACCGAGGCACCTGCCGCAGAGTAATCACCGACGATGCTCAAGGTTGGTCGCATAAACAAACTCTTCGGAGTGGGTGGCGAGTTGTCGCTCACGCTCTATGACGACTTTCCTGAGAACTTCAAGGCTGAGGAACAACCTCTCTTCGCTATGGTCGAGGAGTTGGCTGTTCCTCTTTTTTGTGAATCATTCGCACGTCGTGGCCGCGCCGGTGCTACGGTAGCCTTTGCCGATATCGACACGCCGAAGCGTGCCGAGATACTCGTGGGTAAGGAGCTCTTCATCGAGGGCGAGGAGGAGGCCGACGACGAATTTACACTCGACGAGCTTATAGGCTTTGCGGTGCGCATCGGCCGCTCGAAAGGTGAGATAGTCGATTTCTATGACAATGAGTTCAATCCGCTCTTCGAGATTGAAATCAAGGGGAAGCGTCACCTTATTCCTGCCGTCGAAGAGTTTATCGCAGCGATAGACTTCGAAGCGCGCACCATCAAATTTGTTCTGCCCGAGGGGCTGATAGAGTAACCAATCCATACGTTTATGAAGAGATTTTGCATAGCGATGCTGTTGTCGCTCTTTTGCGTCGTTCTGCCGTTTGAGGCTATGGCCGGCAAAGGCGAACTTCTTACGCTCAAGATGCACGACTCGAAGATATACCCGGGCACAGAGCGCAAAATTACGGTCTATGTGCCGCAGGAGTACGATGGCCGCACGCCGGCCTGCCTTTGGGTGTCGATGTCGGGCCCGAGTGGTCTTACGGCCGAGATTCTCGATAGGATGATTGGCGCGGGCGAGCTGCCGACAATTATCGGAGTGTTTATCGGTCCGGGCCAGATACGCAATGCGGAGGGCAGCGCGGTGCGCTACAACCGTAGCAACGAACTCGATGCCATGGATGGCCGCTATGCGAAGTTTATCGAGACGGAGGTTCTGCCCGCAGTCTGCAAGCTCAAGACGAGCGATGGTCGCGGGGTGAGACTCTCGGCGAGGGCTGCCGACCGAGCAATCTATGGCAATAGCAGTGGAGGCATTTGTGCCTTCAACGTCGCGTGGCAACGTCCCGACCTCTTCTCGCGCGTATATGCTTCGTGCGGAACATTCGTGTCGTTCCGTGGGGGCGACCAATTTCCGGCACTTATCCGCAAGTGCGAACCGCGACCGATAAGGGTTTTCTTGCAAGACAACGATAAGGATACTTGGAATCCGCTCTTCGGCAGTTGGTTCGAGTATAACCAAATGGTGCTCTCGGCCTTGCAATTTGCGGGCTACGATGTCAATCACTCGTGGGATGAGGGTGGCCACTCCTCGCAGAATGCCCGGCGTATTATGCCCGACGTGCTGCGTTGGTTGTGGCGCGGCTGGCCGGCCGCTGTCGAGAAGGGGCGTAGCGGCAGCAAAACTTTGGCCTCGATTCTTGTCGAGGGTGAGGAGTGGCGGTGTGTGGCCGATAATATCCCTGCGGGAGCGATGCTGCACCCATACTCCGAGGAGCGCATCGTGATGGTAGCGGGCCGCAATAAGGAGCTGGTCGCGACAGATGGCTCGCGCTCCAAGGCCAAAGGCCGCGTGACGTTGAGTGACCCATATACGGCAATCTTCCCCGGAGGAGTGCATACAGCAAAGCGTATTGAGGGGAGTAATTGGGTGTGGGACTACATTAATATGCCCGATGGCAAGCTCTCGCATGGTCAGCGCTTCTACTTCCTCTATGCCGATGCGGGGCAGATTCTCTATGATGGTGCAGGGTACCTATATGTCGCCTCGTCGGTGGGCATACAAGTCTGCGACCACAATGGTCGAGTGCGCACTATACTCTCGTTGCCGGGCGGAGCTGTTGAGTCGATAGCCTTTGCCGGACATAACCTCTTTGCTATTAGCGATGGCAAGCTCTATGTCCGCCGTTTGCAACGCACGGGTACGCATAGCGGTCGTCCGAAGCAGGAGAGCCAGGGATAGTCTATGTGTTGGGTTGTGTGCGCCTTTGTGCGGTCGATACCAACATTACACCTACGAAGATAACCACTGCGAAGAGCACCGTGTCGATGTGCAGTCGGTCGAGCCCCATCGCCACCGAGAGGGCGATGGCTACGACGGGCTGCAAGTAGGCGTATATGCTCGTTGTCGTAGGCTCCACGAAGCGTAGCGAGTAGTTAAGTAGCAGATTGGGCAGGTAGGTAGGCACGAGCAGTACGAAGAGCGTGGCCGCCACTATTCCGCGGCTCATCGCCGAGAAGTCGGTAGTATATATATCGTGCGCCCCCAGCGGTAGCATAACTACCGCTGAGAGGCAGTATATCCACCGAAGGAGTGTTGTCACGCGATACTTCGATACCAACCCCTTGAACCATACCATATAGAGAGCCGAAACGCCCGCCGCTCCGAGAACCAGCAGGTTGCCCGTCGTGTCGGAGCGTTCGTGTGCTGCACTGCTACTCGACAATATTACACCGATAGCCCCTGCCATACCGAGTGCAAGCCCCACGACTTTGCGGCGTGAGAGCCCCTCGAGACCGACTGCGACCGAGAGCACGAGGACAAAGAGGGGTGTAAGTGTGCCGATTATTGAGCCATCGACAGGCGATGTGCGCACCAGCCCCTCCATCATGCATAGCTTGCGTAGGATGCCTATGAGCATCGCTGCCACGAAAATCTTGGTCATATCCTTACGCTCGATTGGCTCCGGCCGCTCCCACAAGAGAGGTACGAGCGACCATACGGCCGCTGCGACAAGCGATGCCGCGACCATTGCAAGAGGCGAGATGTAGCGGCCGAGTACAAGGTTGTAGAGCGGATAATCGCACGCCCATACAATGTTGCATAGCGCGATGGATAGGTGCGAGGCGAGGGGTTGTGTCTGTCGCATTGCGTATTCTGTTTTATTGGCACATGCGGCAAAGACCGTACCTCAATCGAAAAGTGAGAACTATGTAACGCAGCTGCAAAAAAATGGGGTTGCTCAACTTTATCGTTGAACAACCCCTTCTCTTCACCACTCCCCATGACAAGAGGGCGGCAAGCCGATAATTAGAGCTTGTTGACGTGCAACTGGATAGCGCCCTTGAGGTTTGCGGCCTTGTTCTTGTGGATAATGTTGTGCTTTGCCAACTTATCGAGCATAGCCGTTACCTTTGGAAGCAGAGCCTCGGCAGCACCCTTCTCGGTGGTGTTGCGGAGAGCCTTAACAGCGTTACGGGTAGTCTTGTGATAAAGACGGTTGTGCGCACGCTTGGTTGCAGTCTGACGAATTCTCTTCTCTGATGACTTGTGATTTGCCATAGTTGTTTTTAGTTTTTTATTTGTTTTTCTCTTTTACTTTTTTCTACAAAATACGGTCGTAACCGTTTGCGGATAGGCCGTTGGCCCGCTCCTTCGAAATTAGTGTTACCACGCCGTCTGTGGCTGAGCCACAGTCTTGTAGCCCATAGGAGAGTCGAACTCCTCTTTCAAGAATGAAAATCTTGCGTCCTAACCGATAGACGAATGGGCCTTACCGCTATAACCCTTCAATGGGCATTTAGCGGTGCAAAGGTACGAATAAAATTCAAAATGCAAAATTCCAAACGCAAAATTGTTTGAAAAATAGTGGAAAAATGAGCCGTATCGCCCAAAAAAGTCTTGTGGAAGTGGGTGTTACCTGAATATTCGCTCAATCTCGGCAGCGGCCTCCTGTGTGGGGAGTTTGCACAGCGTCCCGTTGTCGATTATGGCAAACGTGTCGCATACGGGCAGCGCGGCATCCACATCGTGTGTCGAGAAGAGTATGCACTTGCCGCTGTGGTGTGCCAAGTCGGCCAGCAGGCGGCACACCTCGAAGCGTGTCGGGATATCGAGAAAGGCGGTAGGCTCGTCGAGCAAAATGATGGGAGTCTGCTGTGCAATGGCGCGAGCTATCATCACACGCTGCAACTCTCCGTCGGAGAGCGACGAGGTGTCGCGCCCCGTGAAGTCGCTCATACCGACCATAGCAATCGCCTCGGCGACAATCTCGCGGTCGATATCTTGCAGACGGCCTGTCCAGTTGGTGTATGGTGCACGTCCGAGAGCCACAAGCTCCTCGACGCGCAGATTCTCGATGCGTATGCGCTCGGTGGTGACTATCGCTACACTCTCGGATAGTTTTTCGGGTGCAAGGTCGGCGAGTGAAGTTCCGTTAATCAGCGTCTTGCGGTGCGAGGTTAGCGCACGCAACAGGGTGCTCTTGCCGGCACCATTGCGGCCGATAAGTGCGCACAGCTCGCCGGCTGATAGGTGTAGCGACACGTCGCGCAGAATGGTGCGCGAGCCGTAGGATAGCGATATGTTGTCGAGACGAATCATCGGCGGCGCATTACGATATAGATTACAATCGGTATTCCCATCAGGGCTGTTATAGTGTTTATCGGCAGGGTGAAGTATTTGGCCACGATGTCGCCCAAGAGCAGCATCACCACACCTGTGAGCACGGTCGCCGGCAGAAGCGTGCGGTGGTCAGCCGAGCGGAACAACATTCGGGCTATGTGCGGCACAGCGATACCCACGAAACCGACCGGGCCGCAGAAGGCCGTAATGGTGCCCGCAAGGAGTGTGGTCGAGGTGAGGATAAGCATGCGCGAGCGCGATATATTGAGGCCCATCGAGGCGGCATATCGCTCGCCGGCGAGGAGTGTATTCATCGGTTTTATAGCCGCCACACCCATCGCCAGACCGACAATAATAACAGGTGCGAGGAGTGCGAGTTGTGCGGCCGTCACATCGCCGAGCGAGCCCATCGTCCATACGACGTATGATTTTAGTGCCGCCTCGCTACTGAAGTATTGCATAATCTCCACCACAGCACTTACGCCCGACGAGAGCATAATGCCGAGAATGAGCATCACCATAATATCCTTGATACGGCGCGAGAGCGCAACGACTGCCATCAGTACCACGGCCGAGCCTATCCACGCGGCACCTGCCGTGCCGATACTTTGGAGCGCAGGCGAGAGGACTATGCCGAGCAGTGGAACTCCCAATACGAAGAGGGCTACGCCGAGGCTTGCTCCGGCCGATACTCCGAGGACATAGGGGCCCGCCAAAGGGTTGCGGAACAATACCTGCATCTGCAAGCCGCTGACCGAGAGCGCTGCGCCCGCCAATACGGCTACCACGGCCCGCACAAGACGGATATCCACAACGATACTGCGCACCTCCGCCGGGCCTCTGCCCATGAGTGCCGACACTATATCCGCAAGGGGTATAGTCACCGAGCCGACGGCTATATCCGCCACGAAGAGCACCACGCAGAGCAGTGCCAACATAATGGTCAATATCGTAGTGCGGCTCCTCATTAGTTTAGCTGTTTGTAGTAGTGCAACGAGTCGGTCGGCGCTTCGTAGTGGATGATGTTTATGAGATCCGAGAGTATTAGGTCGGGGCGCACAGTGCCCGACTCCCAAAAGTCGCTGCCGCGGCTCTCGTTTGTACGCTTTGTGTTGTTGTATATGCGTTTCGAGCGTACTGCCTCGATGTTGGCAAAGCGCGGCGCAGCGGCACGTAACTCGTCGAGCGAGGCTATTTGCCCGAGGTTTATCCAGAAGTCGGCACGAGAAGCATATACCAAGGCCTCTTCTAACGAGATGGCTATCGACCGGCTCTGCATGTC
>JAFVRC010000024.1 GCA_017504485.1 Alistipes sp.
CCCACCTCTGCCTCCGCGTCGAGGGCGACTACGACTCTATCCGCGAATACCACCGCGAAAACGGCTGGATCTGCTACGAAAACCACAAGATGGGGCTCTATTTTATCAATGATCCTGATGATTATTGGATTGAGGTGCTCCCTAAAAAATAGTTTTTAAGGGGCAGTTACTTCCGCTATTCTTGGCCGAGTGCAGGTATCCGCCTCCTTAAAAAGCAATTTTTTGAATAACTATGGAACGTGAAATAGAACTTGCATTGGAGGTGCTGCGCAGGGGCGGCATCATTCTCTATCCGACCGACACGGTATGGGGCATTGGTTGCGATGCTACGAATGCCGAGGCCGTAGAGCGCATCTACGCCTTGAAGCGCAGCGACAACAAACACTCGATGCTCGTGCTTTGCAAGGATGCCGATATGGTGGTGCGCTACGTCAATAAAGCTCCGGGTATTGCTTTCGAGGTGATGGAGATGGCGACCAAGCCGCTGACACTGATATTGCCCGGGGCTTCGGGCCTCGCGGCAAACCTTATACCCGAGGAGCGCACGCTCGGAGTGCGTGTCCCCGACCACGAGTTTTGCCGTCGTCTGCTGAATAAGTTCGGGCGGCCGATAGTCTCCACCTCGGCCAACATTTCGGGCGAGCCTACACCGAAAGGGCTGGGCGATGTGGCGAAAGAGGTTGTCGAGGGTGTCGATTTCGTAGTAAATCCCCGCTTTCAGGGGCGACCAACGGGCAAGGCAAGTTCGATTATCGCCTTTGGCGAGGGAGGCGAGGTGAAGATTATTCGCGAGTAGCCGCCCGCTTGCCCCACTTGGGGCGTATCGAGAGGAATATCTCGAAGTTGATGCCCGGCATCGGGTGCGATAGCACGGAGAGGTACTCCTCGTTGAAGAGGTTGTTGATGGTGCCCTGTATGGCGAGGTCGGCCCAGCGCAGTGTGAGGTTCTTCTCGAGCGAGAGGTTGTTCATAAAGTATGGAGGCAGCTTGCCCGAGAGCGATATATCGTTGCTCGACATGGTAAATCGCTCGGAGTAGTAGCACCACTTGTAGAGCAGTGCCCAGCCGCGCCACGCGAGACGGCCGGTGACGGATGATGACAGTTCGGGAACATAGGGCAGTTGTTTGCCCACGGAGCGATCGGCGGGCGACACAGGCTCGCCTTCGTTGATTGATGGACTCCATGTGAATGTGCCGTGAAGCTCGAACTTCCACTCCTTGGCGAAGCTCACTTCGAGTGTTGCATCGGCCTCCACGCCGTAGGCGTGTACTTGCTTTACGTTGCTCGGCGAGAAGAAACCCTTGGCTGTCGGCAACCATATTATCCAATCTTTTATGTGAGAGTCGAACCACGAGGCCGAGCCACGCAGTCGGTAGAGCCCTTTGCGTCCCACGTCAAACGAGAGGCCGGCATCGTATGTCCAGCCGCGCTCTTCGCGCAGGTCGGGGTTGCCACCCGGCAGGAAGTAGAGGTCGTTGAGCGACGGGAAGCGGTAGTTACGCGAGGCGGAGGCCTTGACCGTTATGTTGCCAGGCTTCGAGAGCACGCCTTCGAGGAAGAGTGCCGGTATCGGTGCACTCCACTTGCGGCCGAACATCTCTTCACGCAGCACGGCGGAGATGCCGAGGCGGTCGATAGGCCGCCACTTTGCCGAGAGTGCTCCCGACAACTCTATGCGCCCCTTTTTGTAGCCGACAATACCGCGGTTGCCATCTTGCAGAATGATGCTCTTGTCTCGGCTCGTAACCAGATGTTGGTGGAGCGATATGTTGGCCGTAAAGAGCCACTTGTCACCGATGGAGTACTCGCCATCGAGCCGCCCGTAGATGGTATGCACCTCGCTGCGCGACCGCGACATTGTGGCCATCACACCATTGCCCAAGTCGCGTTCATAGTCGTAGGCCATCCATGTATATATATATCCTGCCTTGGCCCCCACCTTCCAATTGTTACGCAGGTGCTCCCATGTTACGATGCTGCGCAGCGTGTGCTCGCGTTGGCGGTTGTCGAAGTCGGTGTCGTCGCCATAATCGACCGTAAGCATAGGCAACTCGCGGTTGAAGTGCATGTACCACACGTTTAGACCTACGCGGTCGCCACGCCCCGAGTTGTAGTAGACCTCTTGCAGGATGTGCAAATCTTTGAACGAACCGCTGCGATTGCGCTCCACGGGATAGTATTGGTCTATGATATTCATCTCGTCATCATAGACATTGACCTTCTTGTCGTAGTTGCGATACTTATAGTCGTTGCGTGACGAGGAGAAGAGTGCGCGTGTCGATAGTTGCCAGCGGCTGTTGCCGTAAGTGAGGCGCAGAAACTCGTCGAAGGTGCAGAATGAACCCGCACCCTGCACATATTGCATCCCGAAGCCCTCGTTGTTGGCTGCCTTGTTGGTCAGGCGTACCGCACCGCCGAGGCCTCCGCCCGTGTCGCTCACCGACGAGGTGCCGTGCAGTAGTGTAGCATCGTCGATGAAGTACGAGGGGATGGTCGAGAAGTCGGTCATACCGAGCATCGGGTTGTTGATGCGCATGCCGTTCCAGGTGACCTGCGTGTGAGAGGCCGAAGTGCCGCGAAAGGCGACGGTCGAGAGCGTTGCGCGGCCGTAGCTCTTGACGAATATTGGCGAGTTGAACGACAGAACATCAGCCATCGAGAGGGCGACGTTCTCTTTGAGCATCAGCGAGTCGAACTTGGTCTGCTGCGCCCCGATATCCTTCATTGGGCGGCGTCCGTAAATCTCTACCTCGGGGATATCTATGCCGCGCCGCGACCAATGGTTTTCGTCGGGCGTGCTGTAGTCCTCGGCGCGAGCGCAGAGGGGAAGTGCGAGCAGCAGAGTTATGTAGAGCAGGTGCCGTCGCATAGGTTATCTCCAACAAAAGGCTCCGGGAATAATCCCCACATAGAATTGGTCGAGCAGTTCGCCGCCCTTCGAGTAGCGATAGATGATGCCCTGCTGCTGATAGTCTATAGCATCGGCCACATATATATCTCCGTTGGTCGGGCTGACGGTCAGACCATAGTATTTCGTATTGCGCGAGAAGAGGAACGGATGCGTGGGGAGTTCGTCGGCCGTAACATCCATCTCCCAAACATCGTCGTTTATCCAGTAGAGCGTGTCGCCCGCTGCATTGATTACAATCTCCGAGGGGTCGTCACCCACACTAAAGAGGAATGTGCGCTCGACCTCGAATCGGTCGAGGTCTATGCGGCAGAGTGTCGGTGCTTCGTAGCCGTAGGGGCTGCCGGCGAAGCCTCCGTCGGTTAGTGTCCAGAGCTTGCCGTGCTTGTCGAGCGCGAGCGATGTGGGCTGCACACCTACCTCGAGCTCATCGACCACTCGGTTGCTCTCTGTGTCGATTTTGAGTATTCGGTTTTGGTACGACCAGCAATTCACATAGAGATAACGCCCCTGTTGCACCATCTGCTCCGTGGAGCCCGACTCCATAGTCATATTCGGGCACTCGATATGCCCCGTAATCTCGAAGCGACGGGGGTTGATGATGAAGATACGGTTGTCCCACAGTTGCGTGACGTAGGCCTTATCGGGCGATATGAAGTGGATATATCGCGGTGATGTGAGGTTTGTGATGCGCCCCACCTCCTTGAATGAAGTAAGGTCGATGGCGAAGATGACATGCGAGTTATTGACCACCACCCACCCCTTGTTATCGTAGATGGTCATCGACTGTGCCACGTCGCCCAGATGCATCGCATTGGCGCGGTGAAAGACCTCGTTCTCGACGTGTCGCGCTTCGGGGTCGTAGTACGAGAGCGAGGCATTGCCATATTGGAAGTTTCCTTCGTTGGTGATGAACAGACCCGATTCAGAAACCCTAAACTCTTCGGTCAGCCCATAGTCCCAACGCATGCAAGACGTGGGGGCAAGTGCGACCACACTGGCAAATACCAATATAAATATATATCGAAGTCTGTCCATCATATTCCAACAAAACTATTCGTCGAGCAGTGCGCAATCGTAGATGCCGCACACCTCGGTCGATTGTTCGCCCAGCCAGCCGCTACGAGCGTTGCAGGCGGTCTGTACCTTCACGAAGTCGATGTAGGCGAGCCTCACCGTGCGCCCCGCGTGGTCTATCGCATCGGCTATGCGAAAGCGGTTGAGTTGCGTATCCGTAGCCCCGTCTTGCATCGAGTAGTTGTCGGCATAGCCCCAATCGTATGACGGCTGTACCCAGTGTGAGCCATTGCCCGAATCGTCGTAGTTGCGCTCGGCGAGGCGTGTGCCGCGCAGCGTGTAGCTCGGCGTATCTATCCACTGCGGATAGTAGCTCGGTTGATCGTGATGTGTCGGCAGATACTCCACCACGCCGCTATTGCCGCGGTTGTCGCGCCACTCGACCGACATGCCGGAGGCGGTCGGGCGGTAGTAGGTCACGGCATAGTCGCGCCATGTCTCGGCCTTGCCCGTCTCGCTGCCGGCAAGTTCGTACCAAGTGTCGTTTGGCTCTCCGTCGCCATTCTCATCCTGCATAACATAGACAATGCCCGGCTCGCTCGAACCGTCGAAGGTGTTGCCGCGCACGGCAAAGTCGTAGCCTCCCGTGGCCGTGATGCTGTGGTCGAAGCCCACGACAATATAGCCTCCAAAGCCGCCGAGCGAGATGTAACCTTCGCGAGCTATGCGCTCCTCGGCCTTGCGACACGCCTCCTCGGCGGTCGAGGCTTCGAAATATTCGTTGATAAACTGCCCGGGAGCAACGCGTAACTCATAGACCTTGTTGCACGCAGCGAGGCTTGCGGCCGTCGGCGTGCGGCGATACTCACCCTCGGCAGCGCAGACATTGACAATCAACGATTGCGAGATGGAGACCGCACCGCGGCGCATCGCGACACTCACGTCGTAACGCCCTATTCGGTCGGCCGAGAATTCGAAAGCTTTGGATTGCGAAACGATCTCAGCTCCGATGCTCCACTCATATTCGGCACCCTCGCCGCCAACTATATCGAAAGGCTGAAGGAGTATGGTGCGGCCGAAGGCTACGTTGTACTCCGTCTGCTCGAAGTGCCAGCCGAGAGGCATCTCCTCGGCCGTCACGACACGCACGTCGAAGGCTATCTCCGTAGTACCGTCGTCGGTTGAGGCCGAGAGTGCAAGGCGATAAGAACCCTGCGAGGCGGCCGCAAAGTCGTAGTCGCGCTCGGCGCAGACGGCCTCGCCATCGATGCTCCACGAATATTTTATAGGCAGTGCACACGCCTCGACGTGAGGTCGTAGCGGCAGAATATCGCCTACGGCCACCGTGAAGCCCTCGGCCGAGCCTGCAAGCGACAGCTTCGCTACGTCGCGCTCCACCACATCAACCCTTAAGTCGCGTTTCGCCGAGCCATATTGATTGGTAACCTCGAGCCGCAGATATACCTTTTCGGCCGTGGTGGGGGTGAAGGTGTATGTGGGCTGTGAGGATACTATCTCGCCATTGCTGCTCCATGCGTAGATGGTCGAGTTATCGACATTGACATAGGTCGGGGTGATGGTTATCGGCCTGCACACCTTGGCTGTGAAGATGCCCGACGCAGGCTCGAGCTGAATCTGCGGTATGCCACCCTCGGCCTCAATCACCTCGTCGATATTGCACGACGAGGCGATGAGTGAGAGCATCAGTATTACGATAAGTCTTCGCATAGGTTAAATATTACTCTTTATCAAAACGCACGGCTACGTTGTCGTAGGCAAAGTAGGCCGGAGTGTTGAGTCCGTAGTCGCCCACGAGGTCCTCGCTGCCGGCGATGTTGAACTCTATCTTTACGACGGCACCGAGCTGTGTCAAATCCCATTTTGTCCACTCGCTGACGATATTATCCTTGCCGTCGCAGAGCAGAAACTCGCTTGTCGTACTTGTGCCATCCTCGGCGTAACCCGTGGCGATAATCTTGTACCACGTTGTCTCGCCTGCTGCCGTCGAGAACGAGTCGCCATTCTTGAGCGAGTTGAGCACATAGCCCGTGTTGGTCACCCACATAGACTCGATGACGCGTGCCACGCCGTCGGCAAAGTATATCGATGGCAGCGTGGTCTTCCACGACGAGGCATCGACATAGCCGTTCTGCACGCAGAAGTTTCGCGAGCCGTTGCATCCTGCCGCACCCTCGCTACCCACGGTGACAGTCAGCTGCTCGGTGTAGGCGAGTGTCGTCTCGTCGGCAGCCCAATAGTTCGATACGGCATGGCCACCGCCCCAATATGGACCACCATCGGCGAGCTCCGAGGCAAGCTCCGTATTGCCGGCATCGTGCCAGCGGTAGCCCGTCGTCGCGTAGTCGTTGTAGAGCAGCGGGCCGCCATATTGCGGCGTGTCGATAAGGTCGCTCCACGTTGCGATAGTTGCGCCGCAACCCTCAATGGTGTAGGGCTCGAAACGGGCATCTTCGTCCTCGAATGTCAAAGTACGCACCTCGTAGGTAGGCTCTTCGCCACCCGTCGTGCCACCATCGTTGTTCGTTGTGTCGCCCTCGTCTGTCGAGCAGGCGGTCATCGCAAGCCCGAGAATCAGGGCTGTCGAGAGAGAAAAAAACTTTTTCATACTTTTGTTTTTTAGTTATTGAGTTATAGTACTTTATGACTGTTAGGATAGCGTCCCGAACTCAATAACCCCTAATCTCTCTGCGCCATAGATACAATATACAACCTCGGCGAACCTCGAAAAAGGTGCTTTCGACTCCGAACCCGTTACCCTGCAGGTCCAAAAAATGTCTGTTTGTGTGCGAGGCAGGTCTTCTGACTTGTTCCGCGTCGGCTCCTTCTCGGTCTCCCAATGGTTTTCAGCCAACCTCCCGACGTGCGGGAGGGAACTTACAGCAGCAGGTACTGTCCCGGATTTGCACCGGATTCCCTTTTCAGAGGTTGCAGCGGGTGATCTCCTTCAGCAACCTCAACCTCTTTTTTTGTAGCCTTCGCTACATGGTTACCTCCACATCGTCAAAGGCGAAGTAGAGCGGTGTATTATAGTAGTAGGTGTTGCCACCATCGTAGCTTGTGCGCTGTGCCTCCTCCATGCTGAAGCGAATCGCGATAACGGCTCCTAACGACGAGAGGTCCCACTGTGCCCACTCGGCGAGGTACTCCGTCCCCTCGGCGAGCGAAAATTCGCAGCGAGAGTTTGTGCCATCGGCCTTAAGGCCTATGGCTATGATTTTCAGGTAGTCGTCCTCGCCAAAGGGTGTAGCACCGAAGCCGCCGAGCGTAATTACCGAGCGTGTGTAGCTCGTCAGTGTCACCCACATCGACTTCACGACGCGTGCGCGACCATCCTTGAAGTGTAGGGTTGGCAGATGCTCATCGGCCGTGCCTACCGTATTGTCGATATAGCACACAGCGAAATTATCGCCACTATGTCCTCCGTTGAGAGGTATGGATAGCTGATTCTGGTAGGTTACGGCCTCCGATGTGTTGAGCAGATGGTTCGAGATGGCTATGCCGCCACCTGCGTAGGAGCGCATGCCGAAGTTCTCGGGGAGACTGTGGTAGAGCTCGGTGTTACCCTCGTCGTACCAGCAGTAGTCGCTCGACGATTGGTATGGCACCTCGCCATAGAGCAGTTCGTCGGCCGCCTCATCGTCGGCCACAAGGCTCGACCAGTCGGCCTCGCCGAGGTAGTTGTTCGTGCCTCGGTAGTCGCTATCCTCGAAGGTGAGAATTGCACTTTGCGGTGCGCCACTCTCTGCCGCATCGCGGTCGCAGCTCGTGGCGGCGAGGGCGAGGAGCGCAAGTAGTAAGATAGTCATCTGCTTCATATAGTTGCAAAAAATTAACGTCGTAATCGCCTTTCGGATTACGACGTGCTATCAAAACTCCTTGCGCCACTATTGGGCTGTTGTCGGCTGGTGTTGCTACACCGGAACTCCACCTCGGAGATTTTGATTTCAGACCCGTTATCCTGCGGCTCATAAAAATCGCATCACAGAGGCAGGTCTTCTGACTTGTTCCGCTCGGCGCCTTCCCAATCGCATTGCAATCAGTGGCAAAGAGTGCCGATGTTACCCTCGGTCGAAGGGCAGGAACTTACAGCAGCAGGTACTGTTTCGGATTCACACCGAATTCCTTTTTCATCCCATTCGTACATACGAATCGGGAAACCTCTTGATGAGCACAAAGGTAGAACTTTTTTTCGAGAATGGTACACGTCGCCTCCACTTTTTTTCGATTTTTTTTGCCATTGTTATTCTAACAATGTTCCGAGGCTCGAAATTTGCGCACTGCGAGGCGATGAAACGTGCAAGATACCACCTCGCCCTCGCCGTGGCAAACATACTCTTCGGGGCCAACTTCTCGATATATGTATCGCTGATGCACAGTGGTATAGACTTTCGCCAGATATTTATGTTGCAGATCGTAGCAGCAGCCCTCTTCTTCATTCCGCGGATGCTCACAGTGCGCCACGCACGCCTCTCGGTTGAGGACTTCGGGACGATATTTATCGTCGCACTGTTGGTTATCTATGGCTGGCTATATATGCTGCTGTGGGGTGCTTCATCGACAAATGCGATTGATGCCTCGATGATATCGACTCTCGGCCCCGTATTCACGTTGCTTGCGGCACGCATATTCCACTCCGAAAGACTGTCGTGGTTGCGCATTATCGGCATCGTGACCGCCTTGGCTGGCGCGGCGGTGCTGCTTGTGGATGAGGGGCGCAACCTTGTGGGTAACCCATTGGAGGCATACGGCAATGCATTGGTGCTCTGCGCCGTAGTGGCAATTGCCGTGAATACACTGCTGATACGTGCACAGCTGCGACAGTATGGCGTGACGGTGGTGATGGGGTGGTACTACACAATCGGTTTTCTGATGACAGTGCCCTTCTTCTGGCCGCAACTTGCGGCACTCGATGCACACCTGCTCACGCCGACCGTCGTGGCCGAGCTGCTCTATGTGATGATTCTCGGAACGGTGTTGCCGATGTATCTGCTCTATGTGGGTACCGAGCACCTCACGGCAACACATACGGCACTATATCGCTACCTGCAATTTGTGGTGGCAACACTCCTGACACTGCTTCGTGGGCAGAGCAGCATAGATCGAGCAAATGTGGTGGGTGCGGCGTTGATATTTGTCGGCATCGTGGCTGTGGCATTAGGCGCACACCGCAAGATGCACAACTACGGCACAGGGTCATAGCCCGAGCCTCCCCAAGGGTGGCAACGCGAAATACGCTTGAGGGTGAGCCACGAACCCTTTATTGCCCCATACTTGCGCAGAGCCTCGATGGCGTATTGTGAGCAGGTGGGTGTATAGCGGCACGAGGGCGGTGTCAGCGGCGATATACACCGCTGGTAGAAGCGCACGAGCAAAATGAGTGGCCACGCCACGATGCGCCTACAAACTTTGAGCAATGTTTTGCAGAACTCGTTTAAGGGCATTTTCGATGGTCTTGTAGTCGTGAACTTCCTTCGAGGAGTAGATGATTGCAATGTCGGCAATGGCCCCTTTGCCGGCCTCCGAGAGCAACTCTTTGTTGTGGCGGTAGGCCTCGCGCATACGGCGGCGCAGCAGGTTGCGCTTATTGGCCCGCTTGTGAAACTTCTTGGGCGTGGAGAAGAGCACCGAGGCTGAGAACTCCTCGTCGGCTTCGGCATAGACCATATAGCGAAAGGGGTAGATAAAGCCACCGCGCCCATCTTGAAACAGGCGACGAATAACGCCAAACGAGCGAAGTCGCTCGTTCTTCGAAAGTCTTTTGTCGGCGATGGACATATCCTTGATTTATTGACGCTTACGCGCGCGGCTCTTCTTGGCGAGCTTGTTCTGCTGGGTGCGCAGGAACTCCTCCTTGCGCTCGTCGGCCGCAAACTCTACGTCCGATACCTCCTTGCCGCTACGCACATTCTTGATGTAGATATCTACTGCCTTGGCGAGCGATGGAGCCTCGGGAGTCGGAGCGTTGGCCTTGACTGCTATGCCACTCTCGGCTGCCACTTTGAGAGTACCCTCGCCAAAGGTAGCGATTGTCGGCATCTCGTCGGCAGAGAGCTTCTCGCAGATAGCCTTCACATCCCACGGCGAGTAGAGCAACAACATATCGTAGCCCTTCAGTATCTCGGCTGTGATGTCGGTGGCAACGGTGCGGGCGAGGATGATAGGCGTATAGTTAATCTTCAGGCGTTGCAGAGCAGTCGGTATCTCGGGTTTATGAGGCTCGCTGAGTGCCAACAACATGCGCTCGTCCTTGTGCTTGACAATAAGCTCGATAAGTCCCGTGAAAGAGCCATCGGCAAACGAAATCTTACGCTTGCGATAGACAATATATTTCTGCAAGTAGAGGGCAATGCTCTCGGTCGAACACATATACTTCATCGTCTCCGGAATGGTGATGCGGGCCTCCTCGCAGATGTGGAAGAAGCTGTCAATCGTGGTGCGCGACGTGAAGATAACTGCCGTATGGTCGAGAATCGTGACACGCTGGCTGCGGAACTCTTTGGACGACACACCGATAACCTTAATGAGCGGATTGTAATCCACTTCAAGGTCGTAGCGGTTTGCAAGGTCGTAGAAAGGTGATTTTTCGATGATTGCAGGCGCAGGTTGTGCAACGAGTATTCGTTTGATTTTGTTGTTGTTTTCGGCCATAAATTATTGTTTTTCAGCTAACTATGGCGCACTATCGGCGCGAGAACAAGCGATAGTGGCACCAATTCCAAGGTGCAAAGATACAAAATCCAATGAAAAATCGAAATTCTTTGTGCGCGAAAGAGAATAAATGTCTCGTTTATAAACAAAATAGAGCCCAAAACAGACACTGCAACGAGCACCCATAGTGTGGCCTCGGCGACTGTCGGAGGTGCGAGAGCGTAGAGTATTATCAGCGGCAGAGCGATGGCGAGTGTCGAGGCGGCGTGCATCAGCTTAAGATGCAGCAACGAGGTGCACATCTTTTGCCGCTCGCAAATCATGCCTACAATGTATATTGCCCCACCCTCGGCTATGGCAAGCGCGAGAATCGAAGCGAGGGCGATACCGCCCAATCCCCATGCCGACACTCCGAAGTCGTAGAGCAGAAGTCCGCCATCGGGCGAGGAGGCGTAACGCACTACAAAGAGTGCGATAGCCACAACACCCGTAATATTCATCGCCACTTCGAGATTGCGCACCTCGCCGAGAAGATTGCCGAGCGATGTTCGCTTCGAGCGAGGTACGAAAGCCGAGTGCAGCAGGTAGAGTATAGCGTCGATATTGAGCACCGTAGAGATGATGTAGGCAAGGCCTACGGCGAGGACTGCCCACTGAAAGAGTGCGCCCATCTCCGCCCCTGTAGCAATAGCCGTATGGTCGGCTGCTACAAGGCGACTTGTAGCTCCGAGTATCGCTTCGGGAGTTGTGGCAGTAGTTAAAATCTCCTCCATAGCCTACCTCTTATTGCGTTTTACGTTTATGCGGAATGTGGTGCCGCGCCCCACCTCCGACGAGGCGACAAAGATGCGGCCGTGGTGGTACTCCTCGACAATGCGGCGCGAGAGCGAGAGGCCGAGGCCCCAGCCGCGTGTCTTGGTGGTGAATCCCGGCTCGAAGATGCGCTTCCAGTCCGACTTGGCGATACCCTTGCCCGTGTCGCTCACATCGATATGTACCCACTGCTCGTCGGCTGAGATAGCGACGACGATAGCTCCGTGCCCCTGCAATGCATCGAGGGCGTTCTTCATCAGATTTTCGACTACCCACTCAAAGAGTGCCGGGTTTATCATAGCATATACCGGCTCCATTGCCAGGCCGTTGTAGTCGAGCGTCACGTTGCGCGGTATGCGCTTGCGGAAGTACATCACCGAGCCGCCCACCACCTCGTTGATATTCTCGAGCGACAGTGGGGTGTCGGAGCCGATTTTCGAAAAACGATCCACAATCTTCATCAGGTGCGCCAAGTCCTTCTGCATCTCATCCACGGCCATCTGATCCACGGGTTGCTCGCGCAGATACTCAAGCCACCCCATAAGCGACGAGGTTGGCGTACCGAGTTGGTGGGCAGTCTCTTTGGCGAGTCCCACCCATATTCGGTTCTGTTCGCTCTGCTTTGTCGAGCGGAAGGCGATAAAGACGATGATGACAAAGATGATGATGACGAACATCTGTATATACGGAAAGATGTAGAGCATCGCCAGAGTTGTCGAGTGACCGTAGAAGATTATGTGGTTGTGCTCGTCTGTCCACCAGAATTTTATGACGATAGGTGTGTTGTCGCGCGACATGCGCAGCAGTGTCTTGTGCAACAACTCGGGCGACTCGATAACCTTTGTCGGTATGAGGTGGTGCGAAATTACACGTTGCTTCTCGTCGGTGATGATGAACGGAATGTTGTTGCGGTTGCTGATGATGCTCGAGATGAGAGGGTCGCGCATATAGTCGCCCATTGCATCGCGATTTACCCGCTCCATGGCTGCGGCCCACAGCTCCACGTCGTGCTTCTCCTTGGCATGCAGAGCCTGTGCCATCCGCGAGGTGACGTAGAGCGATACGCCGACGAAGATGATACTCAACACGAGTACCGTCATTCGGCCATTGCGCGAAATACCTCTCTGTATCCGTTTCAGCATATCGAGCGATTTGTGAAGTGTTCTACTTGCGTGCCGTATCCTGCGACGTACGGATACGCTCATACTCCTTCGCATCGGCCAAGAGCTCTAAGGCACGACGTATGCCGTTGTCGCCGTCGAGCGAGTTGCGAATAACGCCGACCGAGTAGGCGAAGCGGAGAATAATGTTCGAGTTGATACTCTCGACAATCTCCTTGCGGTAGGTCTCGAGGTTGCTCATCTTGTCATCCTTGAGGCTCTTCTCGATAGCCTTTATTGCCTCGGTCGAATCTTCGTAGCGCTCCTTTTTGAGTGCGTTCTTCAGCCTCTCGAGGGCGGCACGCGACTCAGACTTGTACTCGACTTCGCGGCTGCCTACAAGCTCCTTGAAACGCTCATAATCAGCCTCCGTAATCGAGAAACTGGCCGGGTCGATACTCTCGCCATGATGCTCCTTGTAGTATTCGTCGCCAAAGTCGTCGATGATACCCATTAGATAGAGCGTGACGGCAAAGTTGCTGATATACTGTGGCTCGACCTTTATGTCGGGCATAATGCCGCCGCCATCATAGACCTTGCGGCCTGCCTTCGTGCTGAACTCGTGGATAAGCGAGTCGGCAACCATCTCGGCCTTGCCGTCGGAGGAGTATTTGGTGGCCTGGATACAGCGGCCCGAAGGGATGTAGTAGCGAGCCGTGGTGAGCTTTACGAAGGAGTTGTAGCCCAGCGGATAGGTGGCCTGCACGAGTCCCTTGCCGAAACTGCGCTCGCCTACCAACACTCCGCGGTCGAGATCCTGAATGGCTCCTGCGACAATCTCGGCGGCCGATGCACTTGCCGAGTTGAGCAGCACGACGAGAGGTGTCGTCGGCAACATAGGCTCGTATCGAGTCGAGAACTGCTTCGTATCCTCGGCCCTGCGCCCCTTGGTCTCGACGACCATCGTGCCGCGCGGCACGAAGAGCGAGAGAATGTCGATGGCCGATTGTAGTACGCCGCCACCATTGTTGCGGTAGTCGAGAATCAACTTTTCGAGCTTCCCTTGGCTTTGTAGTTGCGCGATGGCGGCACGCATATCGTCGTAGCAGCTGTTCGTAAAGTCAGAGTGACGGATATAGCCCACGCCCTCGGCCACGAATCCCGAATAGGGAATGCTCGGTATGGCGATGCGCTCGCGGCGTATCTTATGCTCCACACGTTTGCCGTCAAGGAGCTGTTCGACGGTCACGCGCACCGTGCTGTTAGGCTCGCCACGCAGGAGCTTGCTCACCTCGTCAATCTTGAAATTCTTGATGTCCTTGCCGTTGATGGCCACGATTTGGTCGCCAATTTTCAGGCCTGCACGGTCAGCCGGCGAGCCCTTGTACGGCTCGGCAATCATCACATACTCACCCTTCTGACGAATAAGCGAGCCGATGCCTCCGTAACGTCCTGTCGTCATACGCTCGAAGTCGGACATCTCCTCCTCGGGCATAAAGGTCGTGTAGGGATCCATCTTCTGCGTGATGCCCGCCGCGCCGTTACGCATCATATCGTCGGCATTTACCTCATCGACATACATCGTCGAGAGCGTGTGCATCAGATTGACCATAATCTCCATGTTGCGCCCCAGGCCGAAGTCGTTGCGCGTGGCGAAAATGCAGGTGGCGCATATCGTTATGGCGGCCACCACAGCGGTGGCGAGCCCCAAAATCTTACCTCTATTCATTGTTTCTCTCAAAATTTTCAATATACCGTGCAACATCGAGTGCTACCGGCACGGCGGCACGGCGCAGCCCCTCAATCTCGACAACACCCACGCCTGCCTGACGCACCACAATCTCATCCTCGAAGAGCATTGTCACGCGGCGCAATCCCGAGGCGCGGAAGTGAAGTTCACAGCACTCCTCTGCACATAGCCTAAAACCCTTCAACAAGAGTGCCGTTGTAATCTGCTCGCGGTGGCGCACAATATCGCCCTCGAAGGTGCGCTTCACGAAGCCGAAGGCCGGGTATGTCGCGGCGAGCAGGATTGTCGCGGCGACCATCATCCAACCTCTGTCGGTCGTGAAGAGCAACTGCCAACGCTCCGCATAGGTGAGCATATTCGCCTGCGTGAGTTGCATAATACCTACGATGCCTGCATAGAGAACGACAAGTGCCACGAAATATTTTATGCTGCGAATGATGTATCGTTTCATATCTCGAAATTTGTTGATTTTTAATGGTTGAACATAAGTTCTATACGCTCGGCTACGCGGCGCATAAGCCACTCGGGCGTTGAGGTTGCGCCACAGACACCAACCGACGATGCTCCCTCGAACCACTCGGCGCAAAGTTCACTCTCCTCCTCAATGTTGTAGCTTTGGGCATTGGCCTTGCGGCAGATGTCGAAGAGCACCTTGCCGTTGCTCGACTTGCGGCCGCAGATGAAGATTACCACATCGAAGCGCATCGAGAAGTCGCGTAGGTGTGACTCGCGCGATGATACACGGCGACATATCGTATCATCGGCAGTCAGCATATCGGGGCTCGGCAGTCGCTGGCGCATAATAGCAGCGAGGGCGCGGAAACGCTCGATACTCTGTGTGGTTTGCGACAGGAAGTATATAGGTCGCGTGAAGTCTATCTGCTCCAAATCGGCCTCGCACTCGACGATAATGGCCTGCTCATCGACCTGCCCCGTAAGCCCGACAACCTCGGCGTGACCGCGCTTGCCGAGGATGACAACCGAGCCTTGCACCCTGCGCATCTCGGCGTGTGCCTGCTTGACCTTGCGTTGAAGAGCCGCAACTACCGGGCAGGTAGCGTCGATTATGGTGACGTTGTGCTGTGCAGCAAGTGCATAGGTGCGTGGCGGCTCACCGTGTGCGCGGATAAGCATGCGCTTGCCCGCCACCTCGGCAATCTGCTCATGCGAGATTGTGCGCAGCCCCAAGGCTTCGAGCCGTTGTACCTCGATACGGTTATGGACTATATCGCCAAGCGAGAATACCGCACCCGAGGCGAGGGCACGCTCCGCCTCGGAGATGGCCCGCACCACACCAAAGCAGAAGCCCGACTGTTGGTCAATCTCGATGTGCATAGCAAAGGTGCGATTGAATAAGGTGAATAGCTACTCGGCAAGCGCGGCCTGCACGCGGTTGAACTCGTGCTCGAACCACTCCATCTGCTCCTCGACGCTCATTGCGCTGTTGTCCAAAACGATAGCATCGTCGGCCTTGCGTAGAGGCGAGATGGCACGACTCATATCGGCCTTGTCGCGCGAAATTACGTTGTCGAGAATCTCCTCGAAGGATACCTTGTCGCCCTTCTCTGTAAGCTCGATATAGCGACGCTCGGCGCGAACCTTCGCATCAGCTGTCATATATATCTTCAGCTCGGCATCCGGAAATACCACTGTGCCGATATCGCGGCCGTCCATCACTACACCACGCGCACGCCCCATCTGCTGCTGCATGGCCACGAGCTTTTCGCGCACCTCGCGGATGGAACTTACGGGGCTCACGCAGTTCGATACCTCGATAGTACGAATCTTGCCCTCGACAAGGTCGCCATTGACATATATGTCGCTGGCACCGCGCTGCGGGTTGAAGCGGAACGAGATAGTAATCTCGGGCAGCAGTGCCACAACGCGCTCCTCATCGACAATGCCCGAGCGAATGGCTCCGTGCTCCAAGGCGTAGAGCGTCACGGCGCGATACATCGCCCCTGTGTCGATGAAGATGTAGCCCAAGCGGGCGGCAATACTCTTGGCGAATGTGCTCTTGCCACACGACGAGAAGCCGTCGATGGCGATGATTATCTTTCTTCTATTGAGGGTTTCCATTGGGTAGTATGGTGATAAATGTGGATATTATCGTAAATATTCCGAGCAGGCCGATTACTATGCCGGCAACGTGGTTGATGGTCACCATGTGGCGCGGGCGGAAGCGACGGCGGAAGAGGCTGATGAGCGCCGTGAGCAGGTACCACCACAGCGTCGCTCCGACGAAGAATCCGCCGATGACCAACATGCTGCGCAACACGGAGGTTACATCCTCGGTACCCTCGACCATACCCACACCCATCAGCGCGAAGAAGGCGAGCAGGTAGGGGATGACGGTGATGAAGTTGGCCAGCGTGAAGGTGAACATCGAGGCGAAGTCGCGCCATATCGTAGTGCTGCCGGCGCGGTTACGCCTGATTTGCGGCAGTGGGTTCTGGAAGAAAATATAGACACCGACAGCCACGACAAAGACTCCTCCAAGCACGCGCAGGATAAGGCTGTACTGCTCGATTTGCGACTGCAACATCGAGTAGAAGAAGAAGGCGATGATGGCCATCATCGTATCGGCACACGCCACACCCATTCCCGAAATGAAGCCCGAGTGGCGACTCTTGCTCAGGGTTCGCTGTATGCACAGCACGGCCACCGGCCCCACGGTTATCGACGAAGCGAGCCCCACGACCATACCGCGCACTGCAATCTCTATGGAGGACAACAACATTCTCTCTTATTCGAAAAAATACAAATTCCAACTCGTGTGCCTCGCTGCAAAATCCGCGCAAAGGCGCGTTCTGCACCTCACTCCCTACGCAAAAGGGGTATAAATGGGCACAATCACCTACAAAGATACGAAAAAAATATTATTTTCGTATGGTTGCGACCATTAGTTTTACACTTCGCAGGTTGTATTTCTCGCTTGGTCTATTATTTGTTGATAACTTTTAGGTGCCAAGGGGTTGTATAAGTAACACTTTTTTCTATCTTTGTAGTCGTAGAACCATAAAACATTTAGTCGATGAACGAGCCTAAACAGTTGAGTTTCGATCTTGAGCTCGATGCCGAAGTGGGGCAGGGGCACTACTCCAATCTCGCCGTAATCTCACACTCGACGTCGGAGTTTATTATAGACTTTGCTACGATGCTTCCGGGGCTGCCAAAGGCCAAGGTTGCAAGTCGCATAATCCTCACTCCCGAGCACGCCAAGCGCCTGTTGCTCTCCTTGCAGGAGAATATCTCGCGCTACGAGAGCAATGTCGGCCGCATCGAGATTGTGCAGCGACAGATGCCCGATGCCTCGATGAACAAGGTGGTATAGCGGTAGTGTGCGGCCGAATAGCGCCTCGCAATGCAAAAACAGAAAGGGCGCGTCCGCAGGTTTGTCGGACACGCCCTTAACTTTTGCTTGATGCAAAAGGCTATTTAACTGCTTTTACAATGGCCTCGAATGCCTTCGGCTCGTTCATCGCCAGGTCGGCCATAACCTTACGGTTGAGGGCGATACCCTTGGCATTAACCTTACCGATAAACTCCGAATAAGTCATTCCGTATGCGCGAACTGCGGCGTTGATACGCGTAATCCACAGCGAACGGAACGTACGCTTCTTGAGTCGGCGGTGTGCATAAGCATACTGCAAACCCTTCTCGACAGTGTTTTTCGCTACTGTCCAAACGTTTCCCCTTGAACCAAAGTTACC
>JAFVRC010000002.1 GCA_017504485.1 Alistipes sp.
CGACTAAAATCGCCATATGGGGCCTGAAATGCGTATAGGGCTATTCTTGATTGTTATTTAACTTTATGTAAAAATCATAAACGACTGATTATCAGTATAAGAATGTGTTAAAATTCAGTGTTTGGACAGGCTTCTTTTGCAGCGTGGTGCTTGCTTTTGGAATACATTTCACAGCGTTACAAATGTAAATAAAATAACCACACTACTCCGCGGCATGTGATTACAAATGTTAAAGTTGTACAATGGGTACCAAGTGCTAAACTTTACAAATGTTAAATAATATGCCTTGTCGAGGCAAAAAAGAGAAGATTTTTCGATATAATTAATCACTAATCGATAAATTTGTTCGACTATCTGGAATTAACGAATATTATGTTAAATAATATAAAGCAAGAGAGGCGGATATACTTGCTACCCTCCTCTCTTTCAGTTGTTTATAAAGTTGTTAACAGCGTGTTATTTGCTGATGTTCAATGCTATTTCGGCGAACTCATCTGGAGTTAATTTAAGCTTTTCGCGGCTGAAATCGACATCTTTTTCACTGTTCATAGGTATCAAATGGATGTGTGCGTGCGGTACTTCGAGGCCTAAAACCACGGTTGCTACCCTATTACAGTCCGTATATGCCTTAATTTTGGCCGCAATGCCCTTCGCGAAGAGAATCATACCTGCGAGGGTGTCGTCGTCGAGGTCGTAGAGATAGTCCACCTCCTGCTTAGGAATGACCAGAGTGTGGCCCTTGGCGAGTGGGTTTATGTCAAGGAAGGCGTAGAATCGCTCGTCCTCGGCTATCTTGTAGCTCGGTATCTCGCCGGCTGCAATCTTTGAAAAAACAGTTGCCATAGTATTGTATATTTATAATTAGAGTTGTTGTTGTGATATTCTACCCCACTACCCTTTCGGCGGAAAGTGGGTCGTGCGTCGCTTGTAAATCGTAGTTTGGAAGAGAGTTACAAAATGTTCTATTTGTCGCATATAACTCCGCCCCATCCTCGGCTTACGGCTAATCCCTGTGCTCCTCCATTATGCGTTTTACGCTGTCGATACCCTTAATTTGGCGGAACTTGTCCATCAGCGAACTCAAAGCCTCGGCGTCCTGAACATAGAGGCTTATTTGCCCCTCGAATATGCCGTCGTGCGAGCCAAAGTGTATCTCGCGCATGTTTATGTTGAAGTCACCTGACACAATCTGTATAATCTCCAGCAATAGACCCATACGGTCGATACCGCGCAACTCGATGCCCGAGAGGTAGGAAACGGCCTTGTGCTGTGACCACTTTATCTTCTCCTTGATGATGTGCTTGCCGAACTGCGATGCAAGGCGGTTTAGCTCGTCGCACGTCGCCTTATGGACGAAAATTTTACCCGTTGCGGGGTCGCGGAAGCCCACGACGCTATCGCCTGGCAATGGGTTGCAGCAACGCGCTATGACGAACTCATCGGAGCCATCGTCAGAAGCGGTGTCGTGATCTGCGGATGATGGCTGTTCGTTGCTCTCGTCGGTGTCGCGCCACAATTTCCAGAACTTTAATATTTTGCTCTTGGATGAGGATTTAAGCACCTTCTCGAGGTTGTCGAGCGAGATGATTCCTGCACCAATCTTGCTGTAAAATTCATCCTTGTTGATACATCCGTAGGCCGGTATAACCTTGCGTAATACGCGGCCGCTGAGTGTAATGTTATACTTGGCGAGCTGCTCCTCGAAGATGGCAATGCCGTTCTCGACATTGTTTTGTTGCTCGCGTTTGAGGAAGGCCGTAATCTTCTGCTTGGCCTTCGTGGTTGTTACCAGGTTGAGCCATTCAGCCTTGGGCTTGGCTGTGTCGGCCGTGATTATCTCTATTTGATCACCCGATTTGAGCTGCTTGGTTATAGGCTCAATCTTGTGATTTATCTTTGCGCCGATAGCCTTGTCGCCAATCTTGGTGTGGATATCGTAGGCGAAGTCGAGCGCCGTAGCGCCAAACGGTAGTACGCGTTGTTCGCCCTTTGGTGTAAATACCGTAATTTCAGACGTGTATAGCGACAACTTGAAGTTGTCGAGGAACTCCACGGCGTTCTCCGTCGGGCTGCTCAATGCGTCGCGAATATGCTTCAACCAATTATCAAATGCATCGTCGCTCTGCGAGAGCGTTGCCTTCTTGTACTTCCAGTGAGCAGCAAAGCCTCGCTCGGCGATTTCCTCCATTCGCTGCGTGCGAATCTGCACCTCTACCCATGCTCCGTCGAGGCCCATAACTGTCGAGTGCAGAGCTTCGTAGCCGTTGGCCTTCGGCATACTTATCCAATCGCGCAGACGATCTTGCTTTGGTGCATAGATGTCGGTGATGGAGGAGTATATCTGCCAGCATTGTGTCTTTTCGGACGGGAACGGCAAGGCTTTGAATACGATGCGCACGGCAAACAGATCGTATATCTCCTCGAAAGGAATCTGCTTGCGTTGCATCTTGGTCCAGATGGAGTATATGCTCTTGATGCGCCCAGAGATTTCGTACTCGATATTGTTGCGGTCGAGCGTCTCGATAATCGGTGCACAGAAGCGGTCGATGTACTCTTGGCGAGCCACTTCGGTCTCCTCGATCTTGCGTTTTATCTGCTTGTACTCCTCCGGGAAGCGATACTTCATACAGAGGTCCTCAAGCTCGCTCTTTATGGGGTATAGGCCGAGGCGATATGCTAGAGGTGCAAATAAATAGATGGTTTCGCCCGTGATTTTTATCTGCTTGTTGCGCGGCATAAATTGCAGCGTGCGCATATTGTGCAGGCGGTCGGCAATCTTGATGAGTATAACACGCACATCGTCCGAGAGCGTGAGCAGCACCTTGCGGAAATATTCTGCTTGCTCCGAGGTGTCGGCATTGAATACGCCCGACATCTTGGTCAGGCCATCAACCATTGTTGCTATCTTTGGGCCGAAGATATGCTCAATATCCTCGACTGTGTAGTCGGTATCCTCCACCACGTCGTGTAGCAGTGATGCCACAACCGATTTTACCCCCAGCCCAATCTCTTCGACGGCAATCTTCGCCACGGCAATAGGATGCAGGAGATAAGGCTCGCCGGAGCGGCGCCTTATCCCCTGATGTGCCTCCTTTGCCAAAAAGTAGGCTCGCTTTATGAAGTTCCAGTCTTCGTCGTTCTTGCAAATCTTCTTGCACGAAGCGAGCAGGTCTTGGTAGGCCTCATCTAACAATTTTTCATCGTCCGAAGTATAGCCCATCTATCGTCTTTTTAAGTTACTTTATGTCCATCATCTCGCGCAACTTGGCTTCGATTTCGGCAGCCAGCTCGGCGTCGTTGGCGAGTCGCTCGCGCACGGCATCGCGACCCTGGCCAATCTTGCTCTCGCCATACGAAAACCACGAGCCCGACTTGTGAATGATATCGTAATCGACAGCCAAATCAATAATCTCGCCTAACTTCGAGATACCTTCGCCGAACATAATGTCGAACTCGGCCTTGCGGAACGGAGGTGCCACCTTGTTCTTTACCACCTTCACGCGAGTGCGCGTTCCGAGCTGCTCGTCGCCCTCCTTGATGACCGATACGCGGCGGATATCCACACGTACGCTGGCATAGAATTTCAGAGCATTACCACCGGTCGTGGTCTCCGGATTGCCGTAGATGACACCAATCTTGTCGCGCAGTTGGTTGATGAATATGCAGACGGTCTTGGTTTTGGCAATGCTCGACGTGAGCTTGCGCAGAGCCTGCGACATAAGACGTGCTTGGAGGCCCATCTTTGCATCGCCCATCTCGCCCTCGATCTCGGCCTTTGGCGTAAGGGCTGCTACCGAGTCGATGACGATGATGTCGATGGCGCTCGAGCGAATCAGCGAGTCGGCAATTTCGAGCGCTTGCTCGCCATTGTCGGGCTGCGAAACGAGCAGATTGTCGATATCGACACCGAGCTTCTTGGCATAGAAACTGTCGAAGGCGTGCTCGGCATCGATAAATGCGGCGATACCACCCGCCTTCTGCGCCTCGGCAATCGCGTGTATGGCCAGCGTAGTCTTACCCGACGACTCCGGACCATAAATCTCTATCACACGGCCCTTTGGCCATCCGCCAACGCCGAGAGCGGCATCGAGTGTTATCGAGCCTGAAGGGATGACGGCCACATCGCCTGTCTCCTCCTCTCCCATGCGCATAATCGAACCTTTACCGAAGTTCTTCTCAATCTTGTCCATAACCGCCTTCAAGACCTTCAGCTTGTCAGGGTTTACTTGTGGTGTATTCTCTGCCATAATATTTTGTCTTTTATTGTTTTAGTCGTTGTTGTAGCTTTGCTGTAAGCAAACTTGTTCCCAAAGTTAGTAATTTTTTTTGGATAGTTAATGTGTTTTTCGGATATTTTTGCCCTCTTCGGTCGCAAAACGCACAATAAAGGCGAGTGTCAGGCCGATAATCGTGAAAATTAATGTTCGGATGTCGGCGATTATAGCCGCGCAGAACAGAAGGGTGCCTAAAATCATCATATAGTCCAAATTGTTAAATGATACACTATTTGACCACTCGGATTACCAGCACAGCTGTCCTACTATCTGTTCGTTGAACTCCCGCTCCGAGTTGTTGAGTCGCTTCATACACTGCGGGCATCGTATCGAAATCTCTGTCTCGACGCGGCAGAAGCCCTCGCTGCAATCGAATTGTCCCATAAATTCATGGCCTGTCAGGCATATAAACTCCGTGCCGCAATGCCTGCATCTGATTGTCTGTCCCATTCCCATAGTCTTCTTTGTTTTAAGGTTTTTTACTCGTGTTTGTCATTGTTTCACGATGCAAAGTAAGGGTACCGTTGTGACAACTTGTGACACAGCGAAAAAAACTCGCAATTTTTTGTGAAGATATTGCGAGAAACCTTAAAATAACGGAATGACTACCTATCCTATTTGTCTATAAAGCGGTGTAGATACTCCTCGATATAGCTTTTGAGCTCGGGGGAGTCGATGATTGTGATATTGTCGAGCAGGCCCGCTACAAAGCGGCCTACGCCCTGCATATTCGACACCTCGGCGTCGAAGAGCCACGCTCCCTCTTCGCGCGGTGTGAGGTGTTGCTCGGCGAGCGGATACTCCTCGATGAGAAGATTTCGAGCCAGGGAGGTGAGTAGCAGTTGTACGCGCGTGCGCGTGCCGCCCGATATCATTCTGAATACATCCATAAAGCCCTCTTCGTGCTGCCCCTCTGCCTGCCATATCTCGTCGGTCAACTCGACGCTGCCGATACGGGCCGTCTTGAATATCTTATTGCGACAATCCTCCAAATCGAAACACCAGATGTTCACATAGTTGGTCGTGAAGGCAAAAGGTTCGACATGGCGGTCGCGCACAGTATGTGCCGAGTGGTAGTCGTGAAGCACCACCCGTCTGCGTTCTTCGATAGCCTCGATAAGCGTATGCACGTTGGAGGCCGCTGCGCCCTTGACTACGGTATTTGCCAGAGCCTTCGAGTCATAAACCGAGTATAGCTTGCGTTTGAGGTTGGTTTTCAGAAGGTTGGTATCGTCGATGCTCTCTATTGCACGGCGCAGGATAACCGCCTCCTCCTCGGTGAAATGCACGAGTTGCGATATCTCCTTGAAGTGCGGCGACTCCTTGTCGAGACGTATGCAATCGCCGCGCTTCTTGATTACGAAGCCTGCCTCGCGGAAGGTGTCGATATATCGGTATATGGTGCGGCGCGACATATCGAGCCGCTTGGCCAAATCATCGACCGTATAATCGACATTGGCCGTGAGCATCTTCATCAATCGCAGAAGTCGCTCAATCTTGGGTTGATCCATAGCTCGTGGTCTTAAATGTAACCGGCCGGCTGTGTGGCCGACCGGTTTATGGTGTCGGAAATATGCCTATTGCAGACGCTCAAGCTTCACGGTGAAGTGGCGCATTAGCTCGGCCTCCCATACGATTTTCACGCCGCGCGTGATTGAGTCGCGACGGTCAAATACGTTCTTCAGGGCGGCGGCAATGACGCGCATATGGTTGTCGGTATATACGCGGCGAGCGACGCAGAGGCGTAGCAAATCGAGGCCACCGAAGCGGTTCTCGCGCGTAACAGGGTCGCGGTCGGCGAGGATATATCCAATCTCGCAACCGCGCACACCGGCTTCCAAATAGAGCTCGATGGCGAGTGTCTGCGCCGGGAACTCCTCCTTCGGTACGTTTGTCAGCACCTTTGATGCATCTACGAAGATTGCGTGTCCGCCAACGGGACGTTGGTAAGGAATACCGTACTCGTCGAGCAGGCCGGCGAGGAACTCTACCTGATGGATGCGCGTTTCGAGGTTATCGAACTCGGTGTTCTCGTCGAGCCCTACGGCCAATGCCTCCATATCGCGGCCATTCATGCCTCCGTATGTGAGGTAGCCCTCGAATGGGATACAGAAGCGCTTTGCACCCTCGTACCAATCCTCGTGGCGAGTGGCGATAAAGCCGCCCATATTGACTATTCCGTCCTTCTTGGCCGACATGGTCATGCCGTCGGCGAGCGAGAACATCTCGAGTGCAATCTCTTTGATAGTCTTATCGGCGTAGCCCTCCTCGCGCGTCTTGATGAAGTAGGCATTTTCGGCAAAACGTGCCGAGTCGAGTACCACGCGCTTGCCATACTTGTCGGCAATGGCACGCACCTCGCGTAGATTTTGCATCGAAACGGGTTGGCCGCCCGCGGTGTTGTTCGTGATGGTAACGATGATGAATGGTACATTCTCGTGGTGCTCGGCCAGAGCCGTCTCGAGCTTCTTCGGATCTACATTGCCCTTGAACGGGATTTCGAGCTGCGTATCCTTTGCCTCGTCAATCGTGCAGTCGAGGGCTGTTGCCTTGCGGCTCTCGATATGGCCCTTTGTGGTGTCGAAGTGCGAGTTGCCCGGAACGATCGAGCCGGCCTTCACGAGGTGTGAGAAGAGCACATTCTCGGCAGCACGGCCCTGGTGTGTAGGGATGACATACTCGAAGCCCGTGATTTTGTTGATAGTCTCTTTCAGGTGGAAGAACGACGACGAGCCGGCGTAGCTCTCATCTCCCATCATTACAGCGGCCCACTGTCGGTCGCTCATTGCACCCGTGCCAGAGTCGGTAAGGCAGTCGATATATACCTGTTCCGAGCGGAGTTGGAAGAGGTTGTAGTCGGCCTCTTTCATCCACTGCTCGCGCTCCTCGCGAGTGCTCTTCTTGATTGGCTCAACCATCTTGATTCGCCAAGATTCTGCAAAAGGAAGTTCCATAGTCTCGATGTTTTTTAAGTTGTAGTTGCTGTAATCTCCACAAATATAGCAAAAAAATAGATACAATGAGAATCTTGCTGCCGAAAATGTAGCTTTCTTGCGAAAATAGAGAGCCCCTCTGTCGTGTGACAGAGGGGCTGCTGTGGGTGAAATAGATTGCTATGCCAGCACTATGCGCTCAATCTCCTCGACCTGCTTGCGGAAGTGCTTGTCGGTCTCGATAAGGTTCGAAACGGTCTTGCACGAGTGGAGTACCGTAGCGTGATTGCGGCCGCCTATAGCAGCGCCGATAGTCGTAAGCGGAGATTTGGTGTGCTGCTTGGCAAGGTACATCGCAAGTTGTCGTGCGATGGCCACGTCGCGTGTGCGCTCCGACGAGTTGAGGCGCTGGCGATCCACATCCATCTGCTCGCAGACAGTAGAGATTATGTGATCAATGGTTATCTCCTTCTGGTAGAGCGAGATGTAGCCCTTCAAAATCTCCTTGGCCAGCGAGGTTGTTATGCGACGTCCCATGAAGGTCGTGTTGGCGACGAGCGACGATATAGCGCCCTCAATCTCGCGGATATTGGCCGTGATATTCTCGGCCAGATATACCACAACATCCTCCGGAATCTCGGCGTTGAGGCGTGCGGCCTTATTCTTGATAATCTTAATCTTTGTCTCGTAGTCAGGTGGCAGAATCTCGGCCGAAAGACCCCACTTGAAGCGCGTGAGGAGTCGCTCCTCGATATCTTTCAGCTCTACAGGCGGCTTGTCAGAGATGAGCACCAACTGCTTTCCCGACATCTGCAAGTGGTTGAAGATGTTGAAGAAGGCATTCTGCGTACCCGGCTTGCCGGCCAACTCTTGAATGTCGTCGAGGATAAGCACGTCGATAGCCTGATAGAATCGGATGAAGTCAGGAATGCTCTTGTTGATGGCTGCCACTTGATATTGGGCCTGAAATTTGTTCATCGCTACATAGAGCACCTGCAGCTCGGGGAAGAATTGGCGTATCTCATTGCCGATAGCCTGCGCTGCGTGGGTTTTGCCGAGGCCCGAATTGCCATAGATGTAGAGTGGGTTGAACGGCGTGCCCTTGCCCGGATTTACCGCAATAGCCTTGCCTGCCGAGCGTACAAGACGGTTGCACTCGCCCTCGATGAAGTTGTCAAACGTGTAGTTCGAATTCAACTGCGGGTCGATTACCATCTTTTTTATACCCGGAATTATAAAAGGATTTGGTATATTTGCGGTGTCGGTCGTCGTGTTGAAGGTGTGCAGCGGCGCTTGCGGAGCCGTTGTGTCGGCTTCGGGCTCTACGGGTATCGGCTTTTCGCTCTTTGGCACAGCATAGTAGAGGCGTGTGTGCTGCCCGAATAGCTCGGCGATGAGCGGTTTGAGTACTTGGCTGTACTTGCTCTCTATCTGCTCGACGAATGAGCGGTTAGGCACTCGCAGCCCGAGGCGCGTACCGTCGAATTCGAGGGGCACGATAGGCAGAAACCACTTCACAAACTCTTCGTTTGAGGTTTGGAGTTTGATTTGGCTGAGACAGTTCTGCCAAGCGTCGTTATATGTCGCTGCGTTTGAGTGCATCGTTATAGTTATCAGTAAGTTATGTGTATTGGGTAGCAGTGTCGCTCAAGATATCTCTCGTTTGACATTGCAAAGTTGTGAATAAAATTGTGTAAAAAAAATAGGGTCAACTATTGTTTATTAACTTTTTTCGATTATGGGCTAAAAAAAACTTTTTTCACTTCGAAATTTAATACCCGCTTTATTCCTATATATAAAATATATTTGTTATATTTGTAGAGAATTTACAGCGCTCTTAAAAACTGATAATACTACAAAATTTGATAGATAAAACCTATAAACTATTTTGAA
>JAFVRC010000025.1 GCA_017504485.1 Alistipes sp.
AACGACGCGACCGAGGATCTGGTGACATCGCCGGACTTCGTGGGGGGGGGTAGCGTTAAGACTCTATCCGTTACGTTGGATGGTTATACTCGCGTTGAGCTTGGCGAAAGAACGGCCGATGCGAAGTATCCGGTCTATTGGTCGGAGGGCGACGTGCTACGCGTCAATGAGGGTACTACCTCTTCGATAACCATTGGCGAGAATCGCTCGACGGCCACCTTCGAGTATTCGGTTGCCGATGCCGAGGCCTACAGCATCGTCTATCCTTACGTCGAGGGCATCACGGCTTCGAAGGCCGCCTATCTGCCTGTGCAGTTTGCCGCTGTGCAGAACTACACGGAGGGCACGTTTGACGTTGCGTCGTTCCCGATGTACGGCTATGCCACGTCGCTCGAGGAGCCTGTCTCGCTCGGCTATCTGGCCGGTGTGCTGATGATTGAGCTCAAGGGCGCAGGCGAGAAGCTCACGAAGGTCGAGCTTTCGGTGTCGGAGGGTGCATTGGCAGGTACCTTCGACGTGGACTGTACGAATGGTGCTTTCGCGGCGCACGACGACGCTTTGCAGACGCTGACCTATCAGCTTCCGGAGGGCGGTATCGCGCTGTCGGAGAACGCCACGACGCTCTATATCGCCGTTCCTGCGGGCGACTACAATACGATGAAGGCGAAGTTCTGCACCGACAATGCCGACGTAGCGATGATTGCCGCCATCCCTTGCACTGGCGAGAAGGCCATCAAGGCGGGTGTTGTCCGTGAGTTCAAGAACATCACTTTCGCGGATAATGCATCGAACTATACGGGTGATGTCTTCGAGATCTACGACGAGGCTACGCTCCAGCGTTTTGCAGAGCTCTGTACGGCGGGCCTCTTCGAGTATGGCTCGGCTTCGGTTACGCAGTCGTTTGAGGTGTCGAGCGCGTTTGCCGAGGCTTGGACCCCTATCGAGAACTTCGCGGCTACGCTGGAGGGTAATGATAACACGATTTCGGGTATGACGCAGCCACTCTTCGGCACGACGACGGGCACGATTCAGAACCTGAACCTCAAGTCGAACATCGTGGTTAAGACGCGCTTCTGCGGTGCCTTTGCACAGCGTATGCTCCCGGGTGAGGACTATGTGCCGCAGATTATCGGCTGCTCGCTTGTCGAGGGCTCGAGCATCGAGTATGCCTATACGGGCCAAGATGGTGCGACTGAGGCCGGTGCAGAGGACACCTCTACGGGCGGCTTTGTGGGTTACAGCGAGTCAATTGTTGTCAAGGAGTGCGAGAACCACGCCGACCTCACGATTACGGCTATCCCTACGGATGTGGCCTTCACTATCGACTTGGCCGGTTTCGTGGGCCATGCGACAATTGATACCGCGCTCGGTATCGAGGGTACGGGCTTCACCAACTGTACGAATAGCGGTAATATCACGATGGGGAGCGGAACCTTCACAAACGAGAGTTTGAGTCTCAATGTTGCCGGTATTGCCGGTCGTTGGGTAGGTCACGCTTCGTCGGGCTGCGAGAATAGCGGCTCGCTGATTTTCGACTCGACCTTCACGCTGAAATACCTCTATGCTGCAGGTATCTTTGCTAATCTGCCGGATGTAAACGATAGTTTCCCATATCACACTGTCAGCGACTGCCACAACCTTCAGGCGGGCGAAATTAAGCTCGGCGCACAAGGCTCGGTGGTGCGCTTCGAGGCAGGAGGTATTGCGGGTAATTGTACGAACGACGGCTATACGACTATCGAAAACTGTACGAATAGTGCAAAGATAGGCTTCTATGGTTCGACTCACGGTACGTCATATGGCCGTATTATGGTGGGTGGTATCGCGGGCCTCGGCTGCGCCAACTACTCGAACTGCGTGAATAACGCTACGGGTGAGATTTATGTCACGGGTACGGCCAACAACATCGCCGACAACGTATCGGTTACCGTCGGTGGTTGCGTGGGCGTGAATAATAAGGGAACGAGCATCAAGTATGTGGCTACGGGCCTTGTGAACCACGCTCCGGTGACTCTGTACAAGCTTGTGAATCCGGATGGAGACAGCCTCGAGTTGGGTGGTGTCTTCGGTTATAGCAACATCACGAAGGAGGGTAGCTATATTACCAACTGCGTGAATAATGGTGCGGTAACCTTCGTCAATGCAAGTTCGAACTATTGCCGTATCGGCGGTCTCATCGGCTACTGCAAGACGCCGCTGCTCGATACCGACGGCAAGAATACGAATAATGGCGATGTGCACGTCACGCATACGGCCGGCTCTATGGCCGTTGCTGGCATTGTCGGCCGCTATGGCGATAGCGCACTCGGCCCATTCCGCGGTGCGCTCAATACAGGCGATGTGACGCTCTATGTGCCTGCCGACGGCTCGATGGCAAATGCCACGGTGGCCGGTATTGCGGCTTCGTGCGCGGTGGAGATGAGCGACTTCGAGAATCGGGGAGCAGTGCTCTTCGAGGGCGAGAATGCCGAAACTTCGAAGATGAATACCGTCAGTGTAGCCGGTGCGATTGGTACAACTTCGGCTCCGATTAATAATATTAAGAATAGCGGTACGGTGACGGTGCGCAACCTGACGCAGAAGGAGGGTACCGATTACTACGTGAACGTGGCAGGTGTCGTTGCTGTGAGTACTCACACCGCCAACCTTGCGAACCTCGAGAATACGGCTACGGGTACCATCACCGTGGAGGGTGTAACCGTCGATGATAACATCTATGCCGGAGGTGTTGTTGGTAGAGATAATGAAGATGCTAAGGTTATTTCGGGATATTCCTACTCGAACATCAAGAATGCCGCCGCGCTCAATATCAAACCTATCGCCGCAACGGTAACTTTAGTGGGAGGTCTTTGTGGCCGTACGCATAACGCTCTTACGGGTGATGAGACTACCTACTGCTCGAATAGTGGCGCCGTAACCGTTGAGCCTACCAACTGCACAGCTCAATTGTATGTCGGTGGTGCTATGGGTTGTACGAGCAGCACGAATGCCTATGTCCGCAATACGGGTGCCATAACCATCTCGGGCAATACGGGTAGCTCTTTGTCTTTGGGTGGTGTCATCGGAATTCTTGCCGGAGGTAACAGCGCTACTGACAAGGAGACTATCTTCCTGTCGCATCTCTATAACGACGGCCCTATCACCAATTCGCTCCATGTTAGCGTGCAAACGATGGTAGATGGTGTCGTGGCTACACCTGTCGGCAATGCACATATTGGCGGTATTCTTGGCCATGGTCCGGGTAATACTCAATATTGCGAGAATGGCGAAAATGGTGATATTATCCATACGGGAAGGTCCAAAGCTACCTATGTCGGCGGTATCTTTGGCTATAATGCAGCCAAGGCGAATGGCCCTCTGACCGGCCACAACACCAACCGTGGAGATATAACCTCTGAGCCGCAGTATGCAACGAGCCACTTTATCGGTGGTGTAGCTGCCTATCTCAACTCCAAATCGTCTGACGATACCAACTATGGTGACGTGACGGCTGGAGGTACTGCCATGGCGCAAGTCCACCTTGCAGGCGGTATCGGACGATGCGTATCGAACAATAAGTTCCGCATAAAGAACTATGGCAACGTGACCTTCTCGGGTTCGACAGAAACATATATTGATATGGGTGGCTGCTTCGCCTATACCTCGACGATGAGCTCATCAACTCTGCACGACTGCGAGAATCACGGCGATATCGTCGTAGCATCGACGGCCTCCATCAAGTTAGATGCATCTATCGGTGGTGTGACGGGCTTGGCAAGTGGTGGCAATATCGGCCAAACGAACTATGGTAAGGTCTCTTTCGAGGGTACCTGCGAAGGAAACCTCTTCCTCGGTGGTGTCTCGGGTATGGCTATCACCCAGAGTGCGACGACTGCTGCAGCCTGTCACTCGCATAAGAACGACGGCCTTGTGCAGCTGCGTGCGCGTAAGGTGGTAGGCAAGGCCTTTGTCGGCCCTATCACGGGTATTACCGATGCTGCCAACCAGCCGGAGGCCGGACCGCACGTCTTGGGCTCGAACAATGCCAACAACGTGTCGAGCAATAATGTCGGCGAGATCTTCAGTGCCTACGACGAGACTGATTGGTATCACGGCATATTCGACGCTACCGAAGAGCAGATTGTCGAAGCCGCTGCTATGCTTGAGTTTCTTGGTTAACCACTAAAAAACAAACTTGTTATGAGAAAGCAATATATAAATATGGTATCGGCCTACGAGGCTCCTCTTCTTGAGGAGCTCGTGGCCCGCGTTGAGAGTGGTTTCGGCAATTCGCTGGGACTCGGTGACCTCGAGACCGAGGAGGGCGAACTCTACTACTAAAACTCTTTTAAGCGGCGATAGCTGCGTTACGCTCATTGGGCGAGGCAGGAAAATACGACGAGTATTCCCCTGCCTCGCCCAATTTCGCAGGCCTTAATCTCTCTGCGAGGGCTTTTGGTGAAAATCGGCTGTGATAGATGGCGAAGTCGCCATTCAATGCCATTCAGCGAACGTATGCCATTTGTTGCCACTCCCAAAAAAACAATATCCTCTACCGAAAAAACACACCTTTGCATCTAATTTTTGGCCATATATTTGCAAGTCTCGAAAAATTATTATAATTTTACTCTACGAATGAAATTGTTTGGGTAACACTTTAACAAAAAACTACTATGGCAGAGAGAGAAAAAACTCGCTATACGGATGCCGAGTTGGCCGAGTTCAAGGAGCTGATTTTGAAAAAGCTAGAGGTGGCGCGAAGCGACTATGAGCTTCTGCGTGCAACCATCACGCATGCCGATAACAACGATACGGAGGATACGTCGCCGACCTTCAAGGTGCTCGAGGAGGGAGCTTCGACGCTCTCGAAGGAGGAGTGCGAGCGTCTGGCTTCGCATCAGATGAAGTTTATCCGCAATCTCGAGATGGCCCTTGTGCGCATCGAGCACAAGACATACGGCATCTGCAAGACCACGGGCAAGCTCATCCCGCGCGAGCGTCTTTTGAGAGTGCCGCACGCCACGGAGACCATCGAGGCCAAGGAGGCTCGTCGATAGCCGCGGCGCAGGTCGCTGTATGGCATAAACTTACAGCCCGACCGTTCAAACGAATGGTCGGGCTGTTTGTGTGTTGGTAGATCGTTCCTACCGTCGGCCGTGCGCTTCGGCGATAAGCTCGCCCAGCACGGAGATGTTTTCGCAGATAAGGTGCGGCTGCTTCGGCGCAGCATCGGCTACCTCGAGTGTCGTCTCGCCCGAGAGCACCAACACACCGAAAGCTCCGGCGTTGTGGGCCATCTCTATGTCGGTGTAGATGCGGTCGCCGACCATCGCCACCTCGTCGGGCGCAAGGCCGTAGCGGCCGAGAATTCCCGAGAGCATATTAGGGTCGGGTTTGCCGAGCGTGATGTCCGGCGTGCGGCCCGTGGCCTTGGCCAGGCAGGCGCATATCGAGCCGCAATCGACCAATACGACCTTCTGGTCGGTAGGGCACACGAGGTCGGGGTTTGTGGCGATGTAAGGTACCTTTTGCGATATCCACCATGCGGCGCGGCACAGACGCTCATAGACAAGGCTCTTGTCGAACGCCACGACAACAACGTCGGGCACATCCTCCGCATCGTCGGCCGTCGATTCGAAGCCTGCTTTCTCGAACTCCGAAATCATCGACGGCGTGCCGAGCAGGAATAGCCGCTTGGCCTCGGGATAGTGGGTTTTGATATAGTCGATAGTGGCAAGCGAGGTGGTGTACATCTCCTCCTCGGAAGCTGCGATACCGAGCTTGGCGAGCTTGGCCAGATAGTCGGCGATGCTGGCCGAAGGGTTGTTCGTGAGGAACGAGTAACGCAACCCTTGCTCCTTGACCCCTGCGAGGAAGTCGTTGGTGAATGGGAAGAGCGACATACCGAGGTATATCGTGCCGTCCATGTCGAGTGCGACGTGCTTCAAGCGTGCGAGATGCTCCATCAACTCCTCGTGTGAGTAGATTGAGCGGTACTTTTCGAATTGTGACATAGTGATCTTTCGGTTTGTAAATTTTGGTAAAGGTACAAAAAAATATTTAATTCCAATCCTCCTTTGCTGATTATTTGTTGTATCGACAAAATAAATGAAATATTTTTTTGGAATTGAGCATATAAATATCTAACTTTGCGTAAACTGTTGCTATTGTGCTCGATTTGAGGGCGTAGCAAATGTGATATCACCTAAATACCAACATACTAAAAGTTACAGAAGAATGAAACATTTTGCTAAACTAACGTTGTTGTTCGCTACTGTCGGCCTTGCCGCCTGTACGACCGACACGACCGAGGATTTGGCTATGGCGCCAACCTCTGGGGAGGGAATTTCGACCCTCACGGCGACTATCTCTGATGCCGATGTGCGCACGGAGCTTGGCGAGAAGGCGGATGGCAAATACCCGCTCTATTGGAGCGCAGGCGACGTTGTAGCCATCAATGGCGAGGCTGTCGAGGCCGCTATCCGCGAGGATAACGCAGCGCTGGCCGACTTTACGACCACGGCCTCTGCGCCATTCAACATTGTCTATCCTTACACCGAGGGGCTCGAGGCTTCGCATGTGCGCTTTGCCGCCGTACAGCCTTACACCGAGGGTACGTTTGCTGCGGCAAGTGCTCCGATGTACGGATATGCCGCGACGGCCGAAGGCGGCATTACGATGCACCACCTGACGGGCATCATGCGCTTCGCCGTGAAGGCTGCCGAGGGACAAAATGTCACGCTGAAGAGCATCGTCATCACGACCGATGGCGACATCTCGGGTGACTTTGCAGTCGATTGCACGACGGGTGCTCTCACGCCGAAGGCCAACACGACAAACACCATCACCTACACCTTTGCCGAGGGCGAGGGCGCACTCTCGACCACCGCGTCGGAGTACTTCTTCACCATCCCTGCCGGCTCGTATGGCGAGTTTGAGGTTACGTTCAACGCCACGAGCGGCGAGTCTATGACGGCGAAGTTCGACGGCTCGAACATCAAGGCGGGCGTTGTCCGCGAGTTCAAGGAGGCGACCTTCACCAACAACGCCAACGCCTTCTTCATCTACGACGAGGCTACACTTGCGGAGTTTGCTTCGCACGTTGTCGGTGGCACCTTCACATGGGATGCTGCCCGCGTGACGGCCTCGTTTGAGGTTACTAACGAGTGGACCCCTGTTGCGAACTTCACGAAGGTATTCGAGGGCGGTCGCAACACCATCTCGGGCCTCACGAAGCCGCTCTTCAACACGACGGCCGCAACCATCCGCAGCCTCAATATCAAGGGCGCATACACGGTTACTGCGGGCGACGTATTCGGTGCTGTGGCCCAGACGGCCGTTGAGGGTGCCCTAATCGAGGGGTGCTCGCTTGTCGAGGGTTCGACGATTACCGTGACGGGCGATGCTACGGGCAGCGCGCAGGTCGGCGGATTGGTGGGCAATGCTACGGCTGCCACGCTCAAGGATTTGAGCAACCACGCCACAATCACGGTTGATGCCGTAAATGCCGAGGCCAACCTCGACCTCGGAGGCATCGTAGGATATGCGCTGTGCAATATTACCAACTGCGATAACCATGGTGCTGTGACATTCGCGACCACGACGCTCAATGATGTTCGCGTCGG
>JAFVRC010000026.1 GCA_017504485.1 Alistipes sp.
ATCAACCATCTTTTCCTTTTTTTATTAAAATATTTAAATTAAATATTAAAAATAAACAATAATAATAAACACTGTTGAAACTGTCGATATCTTTTTTTGAAAAAAAGTTACCTACAACCACTGTCTATATCTTTATTTTTTGCCCCCGTTTAAGAGGTTGATAATCCTCGAAAAGAGGCTTTGTCAAGAGCAATTTTTCAACAGATGTTAAAAGTGTGTTTCAACATTTCGACAGACTCTCTTTCTTAACATTTGGCTACGCCCGATTGTTGGTTAATTGAGGAGAAAAATTAACAACTCGCCAACCCCCGTTACGCTATCAATAACTTTGAACACTTATTAAAAGTTATAGTCAGTTTATCAACACTTATTGACCGCACTTTTCAACAATGCGCTGCGCTATCTGTCGATATATCTGCTCGACAGACGAATCACTCTTCGTAGCTGGCAGTCCGCTGTCGCCTCCCTCCATAATAGACTGAACAATAGGAACTTCACCTAACAAATCTACGCCTGTTTCAGCTGCGTATCGTGCCGCGCCGCCTCGTCCGAAGATGTAGTATCGCGAGGTTGGAAGCTCGGCCGGAGTAAACCAAGCCATATTCTCGATGATGCCCAAAACGTCGATTGCGATGTTCGGATGGCGGAACATTTCGACTCCACGCACCACATCGGCAAGAGCTACTTGTTGCGGTGTAGAGACAATAATAGCCCCATCGATTTTCAGTTCGTTGATAATCGAAAGGTGGATATCTCCCGTTCCCGGCGGCAAATCTATTAACAAAAAGTCTAACTCTCCCCACTCGGTTTGGTGGATAAGCTGGCGCAATGCGCTATTGGCAAATGTTCCGCGCCACAGCAGAGCGTCTGTCGGGCGGTAGAACATCGCTATCGATATGAGCTTTATGCCCCCTGCATCGGCCGGAATAATATAGTCCATACCATCTACGCGCCGTGCTTCGGGCAGGTAATCCTCCACGCCGAACATCTTGGCTTGCGACGGGCCATAGACATCGGCATCGAGAATACCTACGCGATAGCCCTCGTTCTGAAGTGCCACGGCGAGGTTCGAGGTGATGGTAGATTTGCCTACGCCTCCCTTGCCCGAGGCGATGGCAATGACGCGCCCGATGTTGCGGGTTGTCGAGTTGGCCTTCATCTCATCAATCTTGGCCTGCTGCTCGTTGCGGCGGCGTTCAGCCTCGCGTATCGTAACCGTGATGGTGTGTGTAGGGTAGTGCTCGCGCAGCAAAGCCTCGATGCGCCCTTTGATTTTGAGAGCAAAGGGGTCGCGAGCCTTGTGGAAGAGGAGCGAGACTTCGATGTTGTTACCCTCGGCCGCTATCGACTCTACAATCTCTGATTCTATGATATTTTGCCCCGTCTCGGGGTGTATTATCTCGGCGAGAAGAGTTGCTATTGTTTGGTTCATATCTTGCTATTCGAGAGTTACATATAGAGGGCAGTATGCTTGTACGCCCGAGAGGTTGAGCACGCGCTGCAACGCTTCGCGCTCGGCAACCACTGCCTTCGACACATCGTCGAGCAGCACGCTGCGCACCGACTTGTTCATTCCCTGTATGAAGGCGGCAAATGGTGAAAGTTCGCCCAGCACCTCTGTTGTGCGGAAATTATCCTTGATACCGGCCTTGTCTGCGGCTACGGCAAGAGCCTCTTTCAAGCCGCCATTAGCATCGGCAAGACCTATGGTTACGGCCTGTGAACCACTCCATACGCGACCTTCGGCAATCTCATATACGCGCTCGCGGCTCAAGTTACGACCATCGGCAACACGCTTGGTGAAGGTGTCATAAACCTTGTCCACCGAGCGTACAAGGCGGTTACGCTCGGCAGCCGTAGGTTCGCGGAACATAATACCCATCACGCCATGACCGAAGTCGCTGCTGCGATTGCTCTTCACCGTGTCGAGTGTCACGCCGAGCTTGCTGTCGAGCAGCGAGTCATTGACGAGGAACATACCAAATACGCCTATCGATCCGGTGAGAGTCATCTTGTTGCAGAGGATAACATCGGCCGGAGCAGAGATGTAGTAACCGCCACTTGCGGCAGTATCGCCCATCGACACCACTACCGGCTTCACTGCCTTGAGAAGTTCAATCTCGCGCCACATAACCTCGCTTGCGAGGGCACTGCCGCCCGGCGAGTTCACGCGCAGCACCACAGCCTTGATATTCTCATCCTTGCGAGCCTTGATGAGCAGCTCTACGAGGTTCGCGCTATATACGTTATCATCCTCGCCCGAGCCGTCGAAAATCTGACCATTGGCGTAGATGATACCCACCTGTGGGGCTGTCAGACTCTGTACATCAATCTGCAATTGCGCGGCATATTCGCCAAGAGATACAAAGTTGAGATCGCCCTTTGCATCGCGCTCTACGCCCAGCTCGGCGAGCTTGTCAAGCACTTTGTCCTCGTAGAGCAGTTCATCGACAAGACCGTGTTGCAGAGCGTCCTCGGGCAGCGTGATGGCGAGTGTCTCGGCCAGCGAGTTGAGCGTTGTGCTCTCAATCTTGCGACTCTCGGCAATGGCCGACACGATTACGCTCCATAGATTGTCGCACAACTCCTGCATTTGCTGGCGGTTTGCCGGTGACATCTTCTTGAGTATGTATGGCTCGACGGCACTCTTATACTTGCAGCTCGACGGGCGCACAGCCTCGGCCTTGACACCCAGCTTGTCGAGCGCACCCTTAAAGAAGAGGGTAGAGAACGAGAGTCCCGACCAGTCCATCGCACCTTCGGGTTGCAGATAGACCTTGTCGGCAGTCGAAGCCAGATAGTAGGTTATCTGCGAGTATTGCTCATTGTAGGCCACCACAGGCTTGCCACTCTGTTTAAAGTCGAGAATGGCGGCGCGCAGCTCCTCGAGAGCCGCACCCGAGGCTCCTCCCATACCCGTAAAGTTGATATAGAGGGCTTTGATGCGCTCGTCGCCTTTTGCCGCCTCGATGGCACGCAGAGCGTTGAGCAGCGTTATCGAGCCCGTCTGCTTCATACTCGTAAAGTCGAAGCCGGCAAGTGGATTAATCGTCGGAGCATCGGTTATATTCTCCGCCATGTCTATCTTAAGAATGGTGGAAGGGGTTATCATAACGGGCTTTTGGGCGTTCATCGAGCCGGCGGCGCCGACGAGAACCAAAATCCACACAATACCCGAGAGCAGGCTGCCGACAACTACGGCCAGCAGGGCCGCAAGAAACATCTTCGTAAATTTCATACCTCACAAAAATTTAAGTAAACATTATGCAATTTATATACATAGTGCAAATATACGAAAATATGGTCTATGTTGTAGCGTGCGGCTGCATCTTTTTTAGGTGCTGAGCCTCTTTCTGCTCTTTTTGAGGCAGGCGTGCGCTCTCTTTCATCTTTTTTCGTATATTTGATGTAGTTTGATTAAGATTCTTTGAGTATCAAACCATTAAGAAGAACTTGCATGAGAATGGGCAATGGATAAGAAATTGCTAACTTGTTTTGTTACACTATATTCCTCATGCTTTTCAAATAAC
>JAFVRC010000027.1 GCA_017504485.1 Alistipes sp.
CGCGTTGAGAGTGGCTTCGGCAATTCGCTCGGTTTGGGTGATCTCGAGACCGAGGAGGGCGAACTCTACTACTAAATTTTAAGCGGCGATAGCTGCGTTACACTGCGATAGCCCGCCTGCTCACATACGTCAAGTATGCTGCGCGGCGGGCTTCTTGTGCGCCTTGCATTTATCTGCTTAAAAGGAGTTTTATGGTTGTGGGGTAATGGCTTTTTAGTGAGTTTAGGGAGTTTAAGGAGTTTAAGGAGTTTAAGGAATTTAGGGAGTTTAGTGAATTGACTGTTGTGCGTCAGCCATCCCAAACGATTGGGTGCGCCATGGTACAGCAGCCCGAAAAGCAGCCGACAATTTTGAACTCTGCATTAAAATCGCTATCTTCGTGCTGCGAAAACGATAAATTAACCAAACGATGAGACGTATAACACTATTTTTAGCGACGGTGTTGGCGGCTGTAGCTCTGCAGGCGCAGACGCTCGACCGTATGCAGTGGTTCAACGAGCCCGAGGTGTGGAGCATAGACAAAAACAGACTCTCGATGCAGGTGACACCGCAGAGCGACTATTGGCGTATCTCACACTACGGATTTACGGTGGATGACGCGCCATTCCTCTACACCGTGCGTGGTGGCGAGTTCGAGGTAAAGGTCAAGATTGCGGGCGACTACAAGGTGCGCTTCGATCAGGCGGGCCTTATGTTGCGTGCCGACAAGGAGAACTACATAAAGGCCGGCATAGAGTTCGTCGATGGCAAGTACAACATCTCGTGTGTCGTGACGCACCACACGAGCGACTGGTCGGTAATCACGCTCGACAAGAGCATAGACCATATCTGGATTAAGGCCGTGCGCCGTCTCGATGCGGTGGAGATTTTCTACTCGTTTGACGACAAGTACTACACGATGATGCGCAACTGTCATCTCGCTGACAATACGCCTGTTATGGTGGGTATGATGGCTGCGTGCCCCGACGGTAAGGGTTTCGAGGCTCGCTTCGAGGGTTTCAAGATTACGCACCTGCCCGACCAGCGCCGCTTGGAGTGGTTGAAGCGCAATAAGGAGTAGCGATGCGCAAGGTGTGTCCGCGCTGTGGCGAGAGCTTCGAGTGTTGTGCGGATGGCGACGTGGCGCGTTGCCACTGCGCGAGTGTTGGGCTGACGGAGGAGCAACGTGTCGCGCTGCGCAAGCACTTCGCTGACTGCCTCTGCAACAGCTGCTTGCGAGACCTCGCAGATGGGTGCTCGGGGGGTTAATTGGGCGGTTATTGTCGATTTTATACAAAAAAATCACCGCGCGATTGTTTCTTCAAAATATAATTGCTATATTTGCATCCCCAATTAGGGATAAATTAAAAATATTAATTAACAATGAAAGTTTGCGAAATCACTGGAAAAGTGGCCATCGTGGGAAACAATGTTTCGCACTCTAACCTCAAAACCAAGCGCAAGTTCAACCCGAACTTGAAGACAAAGCGCTTCTGGTCTGAAGAGGAGGGCCGTTGGATTACTCTGAAAGTTTCGACTTCGGGTATCAAGACAATCAACAAGAAGGGACTCGCTGCCGCTCTCAAGGGTGCTGCCGTTCCAAAGAAAATCTACTAAACTGTAACACAAAATGGCAAAGAAAGGTAACAGAGTTCAGGTCATCTTGGAATGCACCGAGCAGAAGGAGAGTGGCGTACCGGGAATGTCGCGCTACATCACCACTAAGAACAAGAAGAACACCCCGGACCGTTTGGAGCGTAAGAAGTACAATCCATACTTGAAGAGGGTAACTTTACATCGTGAAATTAAGTAAAAACAGAGTTGAACTATGGCAAAGAAAGCAGTCGCAACCCTCAGAACTGGTGTAGGTAAGCAGTTTACCAAGTGCATCAAGATGGTTAAGTCGGAGAAGACCGGTGCTTACATTTTCAAGGAGGCAGTTCTTCCGAACGACCAGGTGGCAGAGTTTATGAAATAGCAACTCGCTACAATGTATTCGGGTTCGCCCGAAATACAAAAGGCTGTTCCGTTATCGGGCAGCCTTTTGTGTGTCTATATGTGTCGTGCGCGCTATTCGCCACCCAGGAAGTCGAGAACCTTGCGGGCCTTTGCCGCGCCGATGACTGCCCCCACCTCGTCGAGCGAAGCCTTGCGGATGTTGGCCACCGTGCGGAAGGTGCGCATAAGTGCAGTGATGCTCTTCTCGCCTATGCCGTCAATCTGCTCGAGAGAACTGTGTATAAAGGCGTTGCTGCGCTTCTGACGGTGGAACGTGATGCCGAAGCGGTGCGCCTCGTCGCGCAGGTGACAGATGACCTTCAGCGGTTCGCCCGTGCGGCTCAGGTAGTAGGGCATAGGGTCGTTGGGGTAGAACACCTCTTCCAGACGCTTGGCGAGGCCCACGATGGGCACCTTCGTCTCGATGCCCAGCTCGCATAGTACGGCGTAGGCGCTCGACAGCTGGCCTTTGCCGCCATCCACCACGATGAGGTCGGGCAGCGAACTCCCCTCGGCGAGCAGGCGGCTGTAACGACGTGTGATAATCTCGCGCATCGAGGCGAAGTCGTCGGGACCGACGACGGTCTTGATGTTGAAGTGGCGGTACTCCTTGCGCGAGGGCTTGCCGTCGCGAAAGACGACGCACGAAGCAACGGGGTGCGTGCCCTGGAAGTTCGAGTTGTCGAAGCACTCGATGTGGCGCGGTTGTCGCTCGAGGCGCAGCTCGCGGCGCATCGACTCCATCAGTCGCTCGGTGTGCCGCTCCGGATTTTTAATTTCCATGTTTTTGAGCCTCTCGGCACGGAATATGCGGGCCGTGCGCTCGGAAAATTCGATGAGCGAGTGCTTTTCGCCTCGCTTCGGCACTGTAAATATTGTCCCCTCGAAGAGCTCCGTGTGGGGCAGGAAGGGCACGATAACCTCTTTCGAAAGTTGCAACCCGAGGCTCTCGACAAAGTGCTCAATCGAGAGGGTGAGCATCGTCTTTTCGTCGGCTTCGATGCCCACCGAGAGCATCACCGTCTGCACGGCCGTTATCGAGCCGTTGCGCACGCGTACAAAGTTCGAAAAGGCCTCGTCGTCGTCGATAATCAGCGTGAAGACATCCGCATCGACAATCTTTGCGCTGACGATTACCGAGCGGCCGCGATACTTCTCCAGGGCTTCGAGGTGCATCTTGAAACGCTGTGCCACCTCGAAACGCATATCGGCCGCCGCGGCACTCATCTCCTCCTCGAGGTAGCTGCGCACGGGGCGCAGGTCGCCCTTCAAGACCGACGTGGCAAGTTCGATGTAGCGGGCATACTTCTCGCTCGATATGGCATTTATGCAGGGGGCCTTGCAGTTGCCGATGTGGTATTGCAGGCAGGGGGTGTAACGCCCCTTCTCGATCTGCTCGCGTGCGAGATTCAGGCGACAGGTGCGAAGCGGAATAACCTCGCCGATGAAGTCGAGCACGGCACGCTGTGCGGCAATAGAGCCGTAGGGACCGAAATATTGCGATCCGTCGCGCACCAATTGGCGCGTGGAGAGGATGCGCGGAAATGGTTCGTTGCGCAGCACAATCCAGGGGTACGTCTTGTCATCTTTGAGCAGTATGTTGTACCGCGGTTGCAGGTCCTTTATCAGCGAGTTTTCGAGCAGAAGCGCGTCGGTCTCGCTATCGACCACAATGTGGCGCAGCGAGGCTATCTGCCGCACCATAACGCGCACCTTCGCACTATGCTCCTTGCTCTGCACGAAGTACGACGACACGCGGTTGCGCAGCCGCTTGGCCTTGCCGACGTAGATAACCTCTCCGCGGTTGTTCGAGAAGAGGTAGCAGCCGGGCTTTTGTGGCAGTAGTGCCACCTGCTCTTTAAGAGATAATTCGCTCATATTCGATACAAAGATAATATTTATTGTGGTAAATTGGTGATAATCGATATAAAAACATTATATTTGCACTGTGGCTCGTTTGGTGAGTTAATGAGTATTTGACAAAAAACAACTAAACATAGTATAGATGGTGAACTTGAAAGAGTTAGGACACGTCGTGCGCCATGTCGTAGCGGTGTCCGTGATGGCTTTGTGCATCGTGTCGTGTGTGGATAACGATTTCCGTCTCGACGAGGTCTCGACCGAGGTTACGGTGGGCGGTGATGAAATTATCGTGCCACTCGGCAAGATGGAGCGTAAGACGCTCGGCGATGTGATTGGTGATGAGCTCGAATTCCTCAAAACAGCAGCAGACGGCTCCTATGCGCTCTCCTTCTCGTCGTATGGCGAGAATAGCGACAAGTGGGAGAAAATCGCGATTGACGGCGTGTCGGTACCCGCTATCGAAGGACTCTCGCCGGAGCGGCAATCCATCTCGTTCTCGACGGGCGAGCTGCCTCGCTCGCTGAACGTGTCGGGAATATCGATTACGAAGGAGATTAACTACCCGGAAATCGGCACATTAATTCATATTGCCGATATTAATGAGTCGCACACGATAGAGATGGACAATCTGCCGCCGGTACTCAAGGGGGCTGCTACTCTCACAGAGTCGATGTTGGCTCTGTCGCCTGTCAAGGAGTTGGTCTATAGCTATCAGGGCCATACCGACTTCAACGCCCTGCTCGATATTCCGGATATGGTGAAGAAGCTCGACTTTGTACTCCTTGGCGACGAGACATCGCCACATGGTGTGCCGGTTGATATCAAGCTTAACCTCAATGGTCTTGCGAATATCAACGGAGGTACGACAATCGACCTCGACTTTATATTCCCGAATGGCTACTACCTGCGCGACAGCAATGGCCAGGATCTCGATGTCCACAACCACCTCATTCAGACGGTAACATTGCCTGCCGGCGAGTCTTCGGTTGCACTGCACCTCTATCTTCACAAAATTGACTATTCGGGTGAGGAGTATAAGCAGGAGGCTCACCAGATTCAGATTGAGGAGCACATCGAGTACCATATCGATATGAAGACCACGCTTCAAGCCGGTCAGTTCAATATGAACAGCCCGGCCGACTTCACGATGACGGCATCGCCTATTACTTACAAGGATGTGGAGATTATTGTCGATCACCTCGACGTGCCAAGCCTCGAGGCCCCGATAGCCTACACCTTCGATGGTCTGCCTGATAACGTGAAGGTTGAGCGTATCGCCTTCTCGCAGGCCCCTATCAACCTCAAGATAAGCGGTGTGGAGTGGCTCGATGCCGAGGTCTATGTCAAACTCGACTTCCCGAAGTGTTTTGTCTTTGATGCAACGAAGAATCCGGCAGCACTCGATGTGACAAATAACTGCCTAACGGCAACTGTCGCGCAGCTGCACGATGGACTGACGCTCAATATCTCGGCTATCGACTGTACGGGTAGCGAGTGCAGCCAGCAGAACGGACAGCTCTGTGTCGATACCAAGATTACCACGTCAATCGACACGCACGAACTCAACGGCGCAAAGGTGCTCCTGTCGCAGATACTCCCTACGACAAGCCCTGTGGAGATGACCACATCCATCGCCGGTGCAACTTTTGTGCTCGATGTTGCGAATACCAAGGTGGAGTTCGGTTCGGAGCAGGTGTTCAACTTCGACCTTTCGGAGAAGATCCCGACCATCAGCCAGAGCGTCGAGCTGCCCGAGCAGATTGTGGGCGTAGATCGCCTGACGGTCTGCAAGGCCGGCACTACGGAGCCGGTAAGCATCTCGATGCGTCTTGCCGTGCCGAGCGGTAAGAACTTCCCGGTGGAGCGCGTAAATCTCAACTTTGCAGTAAACCTTGGTAAGATGTTGCGCCCTACGCAGCGTATGTTTGACGAGGGTGTGATAACCACCTCGTCTAATGGCGACTATATGCTCGTAATCAATGAGCCGTGGAGCCCTAATACGAAGGCTTTCGAGCGCGTAGTAGAGATTGAGGCGTTGGAGAATCTGCCGGGCGTTGCGGCCGACGGCAAGATGCATATCGAGCAGTCGTTTCCGGTTACGGGTAGCGTGACTATACCTAATGGCTCGGATGTCAATCTCTCGAGCGAGAATGCGCAGATAGATGTCGATATAGCCATTGACGATATCGCCGTTTCGACCTTTACGGGCCGTATAGGTGTGAATGCTGCCCCGGATAACCTGCCGACCATCGAGTTGGGTGATATAGCCGACCTTGGTATCGATATCAAGGCCTTGAAGATTAATCCTGTGCTGCGTTTTATCTTGAAGGAGAATCCTGTGGGTGTGCCGTTTGCTGCCAACATCAAGTTGCAGCCGTATGCCGCTTCGGGTGCCGCGCTGGAGGCTATCGTTGTTCCGACAATCGTTGTTCCGGCTTCGGGCCGCAGTGAGATTGTGCTCTCCACTTCGGCCAACCGCTCGAAGTATGAGGGGCAGCCTGACGTGACGTTTGTGTGCCTCGACGTGTTGAGAACACTGCTCGAAGGCGAGCTGCCGGCCAAGATTGAGCTCGACGTGTCGGTATGCACCGACTCTACGGTGCAGTGCACGCTCGATTTGGCAACAGCGGCCAAGGGCTTCGATATCGAGTATCAGTACGATGTGAATATTCCGCTTTCGTTTGATGGTGTGCTCGATTTGGCTTACAATACGAACATCGATAACCTCAACTCCGTATTCTCTGGCGTGTCGGGCTACAACGTAGAGATGGGCGATATCGCTATTATTGCCGACTTCTCGACCACCATTCCGCTCAATATGGTGCTCTACGCCGAGCTCTTCGATGTGGATGGTAACCCTACGGGCAAGGAGGTGGCGCTCAATCTCGACAATGGTACCATCTACGGCTACACGTCGGACTATGGTGACAAGCGTACCTCGCAGTTGGTTATTAACCTCACGATGGGCGAGAACGGAGCCTTGTCGAAGCTGCAACGTGTTGATGGCATGAAGCTCAAGATTATGCTTTGCAACACCGAGTCGCTCGTAAGTCGCCTCACCGAATCGCAGTTTATTGAAGCGAAGTTCTACCTGCGCTTGCGTGGAGGAGTAACAATCGACGTTAAAGACTTTATGTAATACCCGAAAAACGATATGAAACGAATACTATATACACTTGTTGCCCTCCTTCTCTGCGATGTAGCTTCGGCGCAGATGCGCACCTCATACTTTATGGAGGGCTCCTACTTCCGCACCGATATGAACCCTGCAATGGCCCCTACGCGCGGCTATATACAGATGCCCGTTCTGGGCTCGCTCGGTGTGGCGGTCAATAACAACTTTATTTCGGTTGATAACTTCTTCTACAAGCGCAATGGCGAGGTGGTTCTCTTCTTGAACGAGGCTGTATCATCGGACGATTTTCTGAAGAAGATGCCCAATACGGGTAAGTTGAGCGCCAACTTTTCGACCAATATCTTGGGCTTTGGCGCCCATACGAAGAAGTTCTTCTGGAACGCAGGTATCGGTCTGCGCTCGCATACTGAGGTGGTAATGAAGAAGGATATGTTCTCCGTCTTGAAGAACCTCGGCAGTGGGCAGTACAATATGTCGGGTACATATATCGGTAATACCGAGTATCTGGAGGCATACGTCGGCTTCGCTATCCCAATCAAGGAGTGGGTGTCGGTCGGCTTCCGTGTTAAGGGTTTGCTCGGTCTTGCGGACTTGGCTATGGATATCGACACGATGAATGCAGCCGTTACGCCTGACGAGGTGCGTGCGCAGTTCCTCGGCACAATTCGTGGCAACAGCTTTGCCTTCAACGGAGCCTATCCTGCCGGAACAAGTCTCTCGATGGATACTCTCGTGCATCAGGATATAAACTCGATGCTCAACGGCATCAAGAGCGGCGGTGCGGCTATCGACTTCGGTGCGGAGTTCCGTCTGCTCGACGATCACCTGCGTGTCTCGGCTGCGGTTACCGACCTCGGCTTCATCTGCTGGTATAAGGGCTCGACCATCAATGCAAATTCGATGGGTGCCTTCTCCTATAAAGGTTTCGATTTTGAGACGGGCGACGTGGATGCCGACGGCAAGTTCGAGGCCGAGATGACACCTTCGCAGGGCGCCTATACGCGTCGTTTGAGCTGCGCACTTAACGTGGGTGTCGAGTACAACATCTTGAAGAATCATATCGCCTTCGGTCTGTTGTCACACACGGAGTTCTGCAACTCATTCACCACGACCGAGCTTACCGCATCGGTGAACTTCCGCATTGGTCGTTGGCTCTCGACATCGTTCAGTCACACGTTCCTCAACCGCAACGTGCCGGGCACCTTCGGCTGGGCCCTCAATATTCACCCGGCGGGCTTCAACTTCTTCCTCGGTGCCGACTTTATAGATGTGCGCTTTGCAAAGTACCAGAATATTCCGGTGCCGAAGATGCTCAAATCGGCCAACCTCTACTTGGGTGTGGGTTTCAACCTCGGTCGTGCGAAGTATATGCCTTGTATGAAGGAGTCTATTGCACGCGATGAGGCCAAGCGTGCAGCCCGCAAGGCCAAGCACGCTGATAAGAAGAAGGCATAATCGTAGAGTTGCGCTATGCGACGCTTATTGTTGATATCGGCCCTTGTACTATGGGGCATAAGTGCCACGTTTGCTCGTCAGTATCGCGTTGAGGATATCCCGAATGTGCAGCGAGCCGATGCCCTACGTTATACGTCGAATCCCGACGGTGTGCTCTCGGAGGCGAGTGTTGCGGCTATCGACCGAGCGTGCGATACGTTGCGCCGGCGCGGTGTAGCCGAGGTGGCAGTTGTTGCCCTGCGCGATATTCGTGGTGGAGATGTATTCGACTTCGGTCGTCGCCTCTTCTCAACGTGGGGCGTGGGTGATGATGAGCGCGATAATGGCCTCGGAATACTGCTCGTTGTCGAGCGAGGCGAGATACGCTTCTTCACGGGTGACGGCCTCGAAGGGGTGCTGTCCGATGCCCTCTGCAAGCGCATACAGCAGCGATATATGGTCGAGCCGTTCCGTCGTGGCGACTTCGACGAGGGTATGGTCGAGGGTATGCGTGCCGTGGCGCAAACGCTCTCGGGTGAAGAGGTTGCAGCGGCCGAGGAGGAGAATCCGATGGTGTTTGTTGCCGTGTTTGGCGGTATGTTGCTCTTCGCAATGGCTCTTGTGGCGTTGGCCTTTCTCTACGAGTGGCAGAGACGCAAATGCCCACACTGCGGCAAGCATAAGATGCGCGTGGCGCAAAGCCTGACGCTGCGAAATACCAAAACATATACCCTCGTACAGCAGACGCTCGTCTGCGGTCACTGCGGCCACTCAGTGCAGCGTAATGTTAAGCACGAGAAGGCTGCCGTTATCGTCATGGGAGGCGGCTCCGGCAGAGGCGGAGGCTTCGGTGGTGGTTTCGGCGGTGGACACTTCGGCGGTGGACACTTCGGCGGTGGCGGTGCCGGTAGCCGTTTTTGAGAATGCAAGATGTAATATTTGTAAAACTAATAGATAAGATTATGAAACGAACAACTTGGATTATCTTGGCCGTTGTTGCCGTAGTGGCACTCTTAGGCTTCTCGACCTACAACTCGTTGGCGCGTGCCGAGCAGGAGGTTGCCGCCCGCTGGGCAAATGTAGAGACGCAGTATCAGCGTCGTGCCGATCTTATCCCTAACCTCGTAAATACGGTTAAGGGATATGCCAAGCACGAGCAGCAGACTCTCGAGGAGGTTGTTGCCGCGCGTGCTGCTGCTACGAGCGTAGGCTCGGCCGACTTCGCGAAGTATGTCGAGGCACAGCAGGGTGTGACGGCTGCTCTCGGTCGCCTGATTGCCATCTCGGAGAGCTATCCCGACTTGAAGGCCAACCAGAACTTCTTGGAGTTGCAGGCGCAGCTCGAAGGCACGGAGAACCGTATCGCCGTGGCGCGTAACGAGTATAATGAGGCGGTAAAGGCCTTTAATATAAAGACTGTAACCTTTCCGTCGAACATCATTGCCAAACTCTTTGGCTACACTTCGAAGTCGCTCTTCACGGCCTCGCCGTCGAGCGAGCAGGCTCCCGTTGTTGCTTTTTAGGTGTCGAATACGATAAGATAACTAATAATAACTCGAACTATTATGTTGGAAGAATTGAAGAAGGATGTCTTGGAGGCTAATCTCGACCTCGTCAGACGTAATTTGGTGATACTCACTTGGGGTAACGTCTCGGCTATCGACCGCAAGACGGGCCTTGTCGTAATCAAACCGAGCGGCGTGAGCTACGACGATATGAAGGCCGAGGATATGGTCGTTGTCGATATGGATGGCAATGTGGTCGAGGGCACGCTCCGCCCATCGTCGGACACGCCTACGCATTTGGCTATCTATCGCCATTTTGCTGAGGTGGGAGGCGTGGTGCATACCCACTCGACATACGCTACGGCGTGGGCGCAGGCCGGACGTCCGATACCGAATATAGGCACTACGCATGCCGACACCTTCTATTGCGATATCCCATGCACCTGCGAGATGAGCCACGAGCAGATTGCCGAGGCCTACGAGGCTGCTACGGGCGATGTTATCGCCGATGCGTTCAGCGGAATGAATCCGATGCATACGCCTGCCGTTCTGGTCAAGCATCACGGCCCATTCACTTGGGGTAAGAGCGCGGCTGATGCGGTATATAATGCAGTGGTACTCGAAGAGGTTGCGCGTATGGCCTCTATCACGGTAGCCCTCAATCCGCAGGTCGAGATGAATGCCGACCTTGTCGAGAAGCACTACGAGCGTAAGCACGGTGCAAATGCATACTATGGACAGAAGAAACACTAAAATTTTTACAACTATGAATAAGGTAGAGAGTGCGCTTCAGCGCACAACAGACACGAAAGATTTGATTATTGGTGCAGGCGTAGTGTCGCGCACGGCTGAGATGTTCGCCAAACTCTTTCCGCAGCAGAAGGCTATTGTCGTTGCTGACATGAACACTTGGGAGGTTGCCGGCAAGGCTGTCGTTGCCTCGCTCGAGGCGGCAGGTATTGCACAGGAGCAGCCATTCATTTTCACCGACGAGGAGCTATATGCCGAGTGGCAGCACGTCGAGAAGTTGCAGGCGCATCTGCGCGGTATAGATGCTGTGGCAATCGCCGTCGGCTCGGGTGTTATGAACGACCTGACGAAGTATGTATCGCACACGCTCGGCCGCAAGTATATGTGCGTGGGTACGGCTGCCTCGATGGATGGATATACGGCCTACGGAGCATCGATTACGAAGGATGGCAACAAGCAGACCTTCGACTGTCCGGCCCCTTACGGTTTTGTCATGGATCCCGAGATTGCCGCCGCCGCACCGAAGGAGCTCGCCGCTTCGGGCTATGCCGACCTTATAGCCAAGATTCCTGCCGGTGCAGATTGGATGTTGGCCGATACGATGGGTGCCGAGGCTATCGACTCTTTTGCGTGGGACTTGGTGCAGAATGGTCTGCGCGAGTCGCTCGCTTCGCCAGCCGCGGTATTCGAGGGCGACGTAGCCTCGACTGAGGCTCTATCCGAAGGCCTCTTGATGAGCGGCTTCGCTATGCAGGCCATCGCGTCGAGCCGCCCTGCTTCGGGCACGGAGCACCAGTTCTCGCACTGCTGGGATATGGAGGATTTGTGCTTCGAGGGTAAGCACGTCTCGCACGGCTTCAAGGTGGGTATTGGCACATTGGCCTCGACTGCCTCGTTGGAGTTCCTGTTGGATAAGGATATCGAGAACCTCGATGTCGAGAAATGCGTTGCGGCGTGGAAGTCGTGGGATGAGCAGGAGGCCGAGATTCGCGAGGTCTTTGCCGGCAAGCCGGGTCACTTGGCTCGCGGCCTGAAGGAGACGCATGATAAGTATGTCGATAAGGAGGGCTTGCGTCAGCAGTTGGAGGCTCTCAAAGCCGCATGGCCGACGCTCAAGGAGCAGATTCGTGCGCAGATTATCCCATTTGCAGAGGTGCGCGAGAACCTTCGTCTCGTGGGTGCACCTTACGAGCCAGAGCATATCGGCGTGTCGCGCGAGCGTATGCGTAAGACCTTCTCGTATATTCCGTATATGCGTAGCCGCTTTGCCAATATTGATGTTGTCTATCGTTGCGGCTATATGGCCGAGCTTATGGAGCGACTCTTCGGCAAGGGTGGTATCTGGGAGGTAGAGTAGTGAAGTCGATAAACTATTAACCGCATCTGTTTTATGGGAGAAACGAAAAAAAGTTTTGGATATTGGCAAATCCGCACCATCATCATCACGATGGTCGGCTATGCGCTCTTCTACTTTGTCCGCAAGAACTTCTCGATAGCCATGCCTGGCCTCACAGCCGAGTTCGGCATCTCGAAGGTGTCGCTCGGTCTGTTCCTCACGCTGCACGGCATTATCTACGGACTCTCGCGCTTCGTCAATGGAGTTATCTCGGATAGGAATAGTGCCCGTATCGTGCTCTCGGTGGGCCTTATGTTGTGCGCCTTGGCCAACGTGCTCTTCGGTTGCAGCGACACGATTGCCGGCTGGATTGTCACCTTGGCGCATAATGTCGGCGTGGAGATAGCCTTCTCGAGCGTACTGCTCTACTTTATGGGCATCGTGTGGGTAATCAACGGCTACCTGCAAGGTATGGGTGTGCCGCCTTGTACCAAGACACTCACGCAGTGGATTCATCCGAAGGAGCTCGCTACGAAGATGTCCGTGTGGAATATGTCGCACTCGATTGGTGCAGGTCTGGTCTTTGGACTCTGTGGCTGGTATATTATGCCGCATCTGGGCGTCGATATGAGTGCCAACCAAGAGGCTGTGGCAAATATCGCCCACAACCTAAACCTTGACATTACCGACCCGAAGGTTCTCTCCTTCGCGGCGCACTACTACGCTTGGCGTTGGTGCTTTATCATTCCGGCTCTCTTCGCTGCTGCGGGTGCCGTGGGGCTCTTCTTCACTTTGAAGGACTCGCCATCGGATGTCGGTTATCCCGAGATTATGGGCGAGAAGAAGGCCGTCGTGCGCACTCCCGAGGAGAGTGCCGAGTACAAGGCTTTCATCCGTCGCAAGGTCTTTGGCAACCGCCTTATCTGGACTCTGGCCGTCACCAACTTCTTTGTCTATATCGTCCGCTTCGCTGCGCTCGATTGGGGTCCTACGTTGCTCACCGAGTCGAAGGGCTTGTCGTTGGCTATGGCCACGACGCTCTGCATCGTCTTCGAGTTTGTTGGTGGTAACATAGGTATGGTTGTGGCAGGTTGGGCTACCGACCACCTATTCAAGAATAAGGCTCACCACACCTGCGTATTTTGCATGATAGGTGCAGCCATCTCGATTGCGCTCTTCTGGGCTATTCCGGCGAATGCTCCGTGGTGGGTTATGATTTTGCCATTCACCTTCATCGGCTTCTTTATCTACGGCCCGCAGGCTCTGCTCGGCATCGCTGCCGCCAATCAGGCAACCAACCGCGCCTCGGCTACGGCTAACGGTATCCTCGGTATCTTCGGCTATGCAAGTACGCTGGTGTCGGGTGTTGGCTTCGGATACGTTGCGCAGCACTACGGCTGGAATGCCGCCTATGTCACTATGCTTGTTATGGCATCGTTGGGCGTTGTTTCGCTGCTCACGATGTGGAACGCCAAGGCCGACGGCTATGATACACCGCAGAAGTAGTTTCGTCGTTCCGAATACACAAAAGAGCCACCGACCTCACGGGTCAGTGGCTCTTTTCGTTAGCGGAAGCTATCGCCGCTCAAGAGAGTTTTAGTAGTAGAGTTCGCCCTCCTCGGTCTCGAGGTCGCCAAGACCTAACGAATTGCCGAAGCCACTCTCAACGCGGGCCACGAGCTCCTCGAGAAGAGGAGCCTCGTAGGCCGATACCTTATTATATATGTATGTCCTTTTCATAGTCGTAAGAGTGTTTTACTGTTTGAAGATTGGCAGGAAGTCTGCTTGACCGCTCAATCCGGCGAAATCACCGACAAAGAGATCCGCATAAGTACCATTGTAGGCCGGAGGTGTCGTCGAACTCGAAGCTACCTCCTCGGCACCATCCTGCACGCCTACCACGCCGCCGACATAGAGGTTGCCCGTTGCCGAGCCGGCGAAGCGCACCATACCACTATTCGAGAACGACTCCTCGGCCGGAACGTGTGACACATACTCATCTTTGTCATTTCGTGTGACAACGGCGGTATATATCGAGACGGTATTGTGCGACACTACATCACCGGAGGTGGTTGTCGAATCGTTGAAGGCAAGACCAACAACGCCACCCATATATACGTTGCTGCCGCACGAGCCCGAGAATACCACGTTACCCCTATTCTCTGCATAGCCCTCGCCATAGAAGCGATGAGGAATACTAGCATGATTGCCAAGGAAGGCCCATCCTACAAGGCCGCCCATCGCAACCTCACCCGAGCACGTTGCGCCCTGCTTGAAGCTTATCGAGCCGCTATTGCTAGAACCGAGGTAGTCCCATTGTACATTGTTCGTGAAACCTGCAATACCACCTACGAGGAGGACCGGCAGTGCATCTATCGACGCCTCAATATCGCCGCTGTTTATGCAGGTGTTCCGTATGCGTGACGAGTTCTTGCGACCTACAATGCCACCCACAAGGGCTCGATTACCTGCCTTGCCCTTGGCGTAAATCTTTGCCTCGTTGTAGTAATCGCTGATCATACCCAAAGCGATACCGGAGACACCGCCGAGATTATACTCTTTCGTAACATCGACATCAACAGTGATAGTAGCCGTGCTCACGTTCTTCGCATAGCGACAGCCGTCGGAGTCGCCATTGATCTGTGCGCCCACGCAGCCACCGACAAAGAGTGCTTCCGCCTTACCAGACACGTTGATAACAGCATTGTTCGTAGAGAACACGCCACTGTTCGATGCGGAACCGATACCGCACGAAAGCGAGCCGACAATGCCTGATACGAACATAGACTTGGCACAATTAACATTATTCACGTTGATAGCACCGTTGTTAGTAACAACCTTTATGAGGTTGCTGCCACTCTTCATATTGTGTGCGCCAACGACACCACCGACGGCAAGGCTCATAAGTTGGCTGGCTGTATTCTTGAACGAGCCCGTAATCTCCGTGCCCTCCGCAATCGTGATAGGAGCATTATTCACGATGTTGTCAAACGTCGGAATCATACACTTATTCGTATATGTACCGCCCGTTATACCTGTTACACCACCGACGAACAATGCGTAGAACGTGCCGCTGGCAGTGATAGCTGCCGAAGCAGGGGTTGTAATATTCGCGAGGGCCGTATAGTTCTCGCCAATGATGCCACCAACACGCGTATGGCCCTTGCAGTCCACCACCGAAATCGAACCGTGATTATTCACGTTGGTCACCGCCGGAGTAGGCGCTGTCGTGCTTGTCGAACTATTCTGAATAAGGCCGATGACACCGCCAATATATACTGGGTCACTCGCGGTCTTCAGCTGCATGCCGCAAGAGATATTACCATAGTTGTAGCACTTATCGACAGGCGTTGCACCCTCTGTATTGAGGGTTGTCGAGTACTTGCGGCCGGCGATTCCTCCCGTATATGTTTGATAGTAGTTGATACCCGTAGCCGATATTGTACCGCGGTTTACCGCACCGACAATAGTACCATACGCCGAAGCAATTATACCACCCGTGTAGCCGATTATCTTGCCCGTACCATCCTTATCGATATCCACATCGATAGTGATGTTGCCCTTATTGGTGTAGTAATCATCACCCTCGGCGTATGTGCAGACAAGACCACTCTGGCTACGGCCAACAATACCACCCACGAAGTTGCCGGCAGTGCCTGTGCCACTTGTTGTGCGGCCGCCCGTGACGGTTATATTACCACTGTTTTTGAGGTTCGTTTGGTACACGTTCTTGCCGGTCTGCGAGTCGCCGAGGCAACCTGCAAGGAAGAACATACCGGCCGTCTGATTATACGCAGGAATAGAGATATTACCCGTATTATACAGGCCGTTGTGGAGTGCTGTAGGGTCATTGTTACGCGCGACGCAACCGCCGACAAACGTGTCTGCCGTTGAGGCATACTCGCCCATATTTATCATGATATTACCCGAGTTGTACGAGTCGGTAATAGTATTTGCGTGGACATCGCCTACAACACCGCCGAGAATCAGTTTGTTGATGTTGTTATTGAGGGTAAACGTGATGTCGGCCTCATTCGAGCACTCGTTCATCGTCACGTAACCCAGACCGATCACACCACCAAGAATGAGCGAAGGCGTGCTATTGTAGATGATATTGAGCGCACCCTTGTTTACGCACTTCTCAAACTTACTTTTGGAGTTGTTGTGAATACCGACCAAGCCGCCGAAGTTCATCGTCACATTGTATGTATTGAGCAGGCCGTCGGTTGTCAATGGAGCGTAGTTCGTACAATTCGACACTACGTTCTCGTTGCTCATATAGCCGATAAACGCACCTATAGATATCGAGGTCTGGCTCTCAACGGCGGCAATCTTCGCGTTGCACTTCACGGCACCCTTCTCCGTGTTGCCCTCGACACCATTCACGCAGTCGTAGAACGACGAGCCGCTACGGCCTGCAATGCCGCCCACGTTGTAGTGTCGGCCTACATCGGTAAGAGTGTTGTTGGACTCTACTATGCCCTCGTTCACGGCACGACGGAACGTATATTGATTGCCCGAAAGAGCACCGGCAACACCGCCAAAGACTACGCCGGAGGTCGTCACACTCTCGGCTGCAACCACATAACCCGTATTCTTCAAATCGGTAATCTCATAGGTGGCCGTCGTGGTCGATGGACCCTCGGCCCAGCCGATAACGCCACCTGCATAGAAGTGGTAGCCCGTGCAGTTCGAGAACGAAACTTTACCGTGGTTCTCGAGGTGCTTGGCCTCGAGGTCCGTGAACGAGCCGATGACACCACCATAAATGTAGCAAGCCTTGTCGAATGCCTCGGCCGTAACGATAATGTCGCCGTAGTTCTTCACGTTGTTCATAGCAGCCACGACGGCAGTCTCGCCCTCGGCAACAGTGTTCATCGCCGCGTAAGCCGTTGCACCACCAACGCCGAGGTAGTAGAACATCGTCGAGCTGGTAAGGCTGCTCGTTGTAATATCTGCGTAGTTGTCGCAGTCGGTAAGCTTACCACCGAGGAGTTTACCGACCATACCGCCTATGCATATATAGCGAGGAGCGTTGCCGTTCTCATCGCGCTCGAGAGTAACTTCGCCGCTGTGAGCCAGCTCGATGGTCGAGCCCTCGACAACGTCGCAGTTGATAAGCTCACCCTGCTTGCCCTCTTTGGCAACAAGCTCGCGAGCAAATGCGCCCCATACCAAGTCCTCGGTCAGCGTGACGTTGGTCTTGATGTTCAGGTTCTTAATCGTGGCGTTGGTCGTACCGAAGAGCGGAGCGTTGAGGCCCGCGATGGTATAACCGCCACCATCAAACGTCAGTGAGTAGCCCTCAATCGGAGTCCACTCGCCCGAGTAGTTGAGCGGACGGGTAACAAC
>JAFVRC010000028.1 GCA_017504485.1 Alistipes sp.
GGGTTCGGCCCTCGCATTTCCAGCAGCCGAGAATGGCCATGAGGTTCGCCTCGTCGGCTCGCCGCTCGACCGCGACATCATCGACGCATGCCGCAAGAGCAACCGCCACCCGAAGTTCGACCGCGACTTCCCGGAGGGCCTAAAGTACTATCAGGTCGAGGAGTATCAGGAGGCCGTTAAGGGTGCAGACTTCGTCATCGGCGGTGTATCGTCGTTTGGCGTAGATTGGTTCCTCGACGAGATTCTCACGAACATCGATCCGCAGTTGCCAGTACTTTCGGTTACAAAGGGTCTTATCAACTTGGAGGATGGCACGCTTATCTCCTACCCTGACTACTGGGAGGGCAAGCTCCGCGAGCGCGGCATCGAGCGCGAGGTATGCGCTATCGGTGGCCCATGCACCTCGTATGAGCTGGTATTCCACGACCAGACCGAGGTTACTTTCTGCGGCCGCAATGCAGAGGTTCTCGAGATGATGCACGACACGCTCAACACGTCGTACTACCACATATCGCTCACAAAGGACGTTATCGGTCTGGAGAGCGCCGTAGCGTTGAAAAACGCATACGCCCTCGGCGTAGCCCTCACCATCGGCCTCGTAAATCGTCACCACGGCGCAGATGCCGGCTTGCACTACAACTCGCAGGCCGCAGCCTTCTATCAGGCCGTGAAGGAGATGCGCAAGTTGCTGGCCATTCAGGGCGCAGAGTTCGACAGCGAGAATATCGGTATCGGCGACCTTTACGTAACGGTCTATGGCGGCCGCACGCGTAAGATCGGCATCCTGCTCGGCGAGGGAAAGAGCTACGACGAGGCAATGGAGATTCTCTCAGGTGTGACACTCGAGTCGCTCGTCGTTGCACGCCGCGTAGCCAAGGCCATCTACCGTAAGGCAGAGCTCGGCAAGGTGTCGCTCACGGAGTTCCCTATGCTCGTTCATGTGAACAACATCCTCGAGGAGGGAGCCGAGGCAGAGCACCCTTGGGAGGCCTACACATACCGCAACCTCTAATCCGAGGAGTGATATTCAGAGAGAGCTGCCGGGCATTTCGCCCGACAGTTCTTTTTTATGTGCATATAAAAAGCGGTAAACCTTGTGGTTGTTCCGACTTTTTTTTCTATATTTGCGTAATGTATCGCGCAGGAGAGTAACCATGAGAAGAATTTGGAGCATCATACCACGCAAATTTCGCCGCCGCAGCATCGCCGTATCGCTGACTATCGTGATACGCGCACTGCTCAACGCCGTGGGTATTGCGGCACTGCTCCCCATACTCTACATCATTCTCGATGCCGAGAGCGTGCGCAGCAACCCTCTGCTCGGCAAGATTTACAGCGTGCTCGGCTTCACCTCGGAGCATAATTTTGCGATTGCTGTGGCCGTATCCGTAGTGCTCTTTATCGTCGCCAAGTGCCTCTTGAATCTACTGCTCTACCGCGTGGAGCGCGACTACATCTTCGCACTATACCGCCACCTATCGCGCAACCTCTATATCGACTACTTCAACCGCGGCCTACAATTCATCAAGCAGTCGAACTCTGCCGTTCTGTCGCGCAATGTCAATATCGTCTGCTACACCTTTGTTACGGGTGTTCTGCGACCTATCGCCACGATTGCCGGCGAGGCGGTGCTCTTCGCACTGCTCTTTACGGCTATGGCACTCTATAACCTGACAACCGCGCTTCTGGCCGCCGCAATCTTTGCGGTTGCTGCGTGGCTCTATTTTCGAATTATGCGCCGCCGCCTCGACCTTTACGGCAAACGCGAGAATGAGGCGCAACGCCGCAAGTACCGCGACGTTACGGAGAGCTACCGCGGCTTTGCCGAGATAGAGATAAACAACGCCTTTGCCTCGCGCCTCGCCTCTTTCGACGAGCAGATGGCAACGATAATCTCGGTCGGCCGCAAGAACGCTACGGCGGCCACCCTGCCGCACATCTTCACAGAGGTAGGGCTCGCCCTGGCCATGGCCCTGCTTGTGGTGCTGTGCGCCGAGAGCGGCAGCAGCGACCTGAAGATGCTCTTCGGTATATTTGCCATATCGGCCTTGCGCCTGTTGCCGTCGATACGCGCCATTATGGCTTCGTGGACAGCCCTACGCTACAACCGCTACACCATCGACATCATCGGCGAATTGCCGGAGAGTGACCACACCGAGCGCGACAGTAGCACCGAGCGCATCAACTTCCAACGCGAGATAGAGGTTCGCAACCTCTCGTTCCGCTTCGATGATGCAGAGAGCGACACGTTGCACAACCTCTCGCTCACAATCAATCGGGGCGAGAAGGTAGCTATCACGGGGCGCTCGGGCGCGGGTAAGACTACGCTGCTCAACCTACTGCTCGGCCTCTACACACCTTCGAGCGGAGAGATTTTGATAGATGGCCGTCGCCTCGATGCCTCAGCACATCGCCGTTGGCAAAACAGCATAGGCTACGTCTCGCAGAGCATATTCCTCACCGACAGCACTCTGCTCGAAAATATCGCCCTCGGCCAGAGGAGCGAGCATATCGACCGTGAGCGCGTGATGCGTGCCGTGGAGGCGGCATCCCTCGGCGAGTTTATAGCGCAGTTACCTAACGGCCTCGACACACGCATCGGCGAGTGTGGAGCTCTGCTCTCGGGTGGTCAGCGGCAGCGCATAGGCATAGCTCGCGCAATATACAAGGAGGCCGACATTCTCTTCTTCGATGAGGCCACATCGTCGCTCGACAACCTTACGGAGCGCGACATAAACAGCGCAATCGAGCACCTCTCGAAGCAAAACTCACAACTAACAATAGTGGTCGTCTCACACCGCGACAGCTCGCTCGGCTACTGCGACCGCACAATAACACTATAACAACCACTCATGGAGTATATCGTAGCACAATACCTAATACGCACAATAGGGCCGCACGCCGACCTTGCCGAGGCCGGTCTGTACGGCTTCAAACGCTTCGAGACGGAGCCGCAGGAGAGGCGCGAGGCGGATGCCGAATTTCACTTCGGCTGCTTGCTCTCGCACGAGGCAACAACCCATTCACGCCACCTCTACCACTTCGACTTCGAGGAGGAGTATGGCACCTGCGAGCTGGAGCGCACCGAGAGCGGTTATCGCTTTATGATGCACCGCACGGGAGGCCCCTCGTATCTGCTTACGAAGGAGGATGGCTCACCAATCATCCGCACCGACTTTGGCGCAGATGGTGCTCCCGACATCACGCTGCTACGCTTTGGTTTATGGGTTATGTTCGGCATTGCCATAGCCCCCAAGGGTGGCATTCCGATTCACTCCTCGGCTATCGTCAAGGATGAGGGCGCAGTACTCTGCCTCGGCGAGTCGGGCACAGGCAAGAGTACCCATACACGCCTCTGGCGCGAACATATCGAGGGCGCGCGTCTGCTCAACGACGACAGCCCGATTATCCGTATGGTCGATGGCGTAGCCACCGTATTCGGCTCGCCCTGGAGCGGCAAGACTCCGTGCTACATCAACCGCCACTACCCTATTCGCGGCTTTATGCGCCTCTCGCAGGCTCCGCACAACAAGATACGTCGCCTCGGTGTGCTGAATGCCATCGGTGCGCTTCTGCCGTCGTGTCCTCCCGCTTTTGCCCACGATGCTGCTTTGGAAGATGCCGTCTGCGATACGCTCTCGGATATGATTGGCTCCGTGCCGGTCTATCATCTCGAGTGCCTACCCGACGAGGCTGCCGCAAACCTATCGTACACGACAATCTATGGAGCAGCGCAGTAGAGTAATCGGCAATCGGGAGCTATTCTCCGTAGTGCGCGACACACTGCTCGAAGGCAAGAGAGTGCGTGTGACGGTCGAAGGAGAGAGTATGTTGCCCTTCTTCCGCAGTGGCTCGACAATCGTGTTGCGCCCCATCGCGGCAGAGGATATACGCCTCTACAACGTGGTCTTTGCCGATGCCGGTCGCTCGTTTGTCGTGCATCGCATAATCGAGGTGGGCGACTCGCACATAACGCTGCTCGGCGATGGCAACTACATAACGCCCGAAGTTGTCGAGCGCAAGAATATCTACGGCGTGGTCGATTGCTCGCGTCTTCACTTGGCGATGGCTCGCCTATGGGTGTGGCTGCGCCCCGTGCGCCGCTGGCCCCTCGCAATATTCAGACGAATTATACCTAAAAAATAAGACTATGACTCAAGAACTTCAACACATCGCATCGCAGTTCGAGCTCGAAGGCTCAATCGCACGCATCGAGGGACTCGGACAGGGTTTCATCAACGACACCTTCATCATCCGCACCGAGGGCGAAGCCCCGGACTACATCTTGCAGCGCAAGAACAAGTCGATATTCCCCGATGTACCGGCCATGATGGACAATATACAGAAGGTGTGCGACCACATTCGCAAGCGCGTCGTTGCCGAGGGTGGCAATCCTCGTCGTGAGGCGATGACCATCATTCCGACGCACGACGGCAAGCTCTACTTCGTGGATAGCAACGATGAGTATTGGGCCGTATGCGAATTTATTGCCGACACGATAGCCTACGATCGCGCCGACACCACAGAATTGGCCCGTATGGGCGGTATGGGTATCGGCAAGTTCCAGGCGCAGCTCGCCGACTTCACAGAGCCTCTGGCCGAGACCATCAAGGGCTTCCACAATATCCGTCACCGCTTCGTGCAGTGGGACGAGGCTTTGGCAGCCGATGCCGCCAATCGCAAGGCCGAGCTTACGGAGGAGATTGCGTGGATTGAGTCGCGCCGCGAGGAGATGCTCGCCTTCTGGGCGAAGGTCGAGAGCGGAGAGATTCCTATGCGTGTGACACATAACGACACGAAAATCAACAATATCCTCTTCGACAAGCAGGGCAAGGTACTCTGCGTCATCGACCTCGATACCGTGATGTCGGCACCTACTCTCAACGATTTTGGCGATGCTATTCGCACCTACGCCAACACGGGAGCCGAGGACGATTTGAATCTCGAGAACGTGTCGCTCTCGCTCGATATGTTCGCCGCCTATGCCGACGGCTACCTCTCGCAGCGTGCCACGACTCTCACGCAGTCGGAGATTGACCACCTCGCCTTCTCGGCTCGCTACATCACCTACGAGCAGGTGCTGCGCTTCCTGATGGACTACATCAATGGCGACACCTACTACCGCATCCGCTCGCCAAAGCACAACCTCGAGCGCACGCACGCACAGTATGCACTCTTGCAGAGTATCGAGGCGCAGTATGATGCGATGTGCGACATTATCGTAAAGACAACTGCCAAGTACCTATAATTATGAAGATTGCAAAGAGAGATATTGCAGGCCGCTCACTCGACGAGGTTTTCGCTGACATCGCTCCCGAGAAGATTGCCTGCTGCAACTGGGCGAATGAGTATCCATACGCACCGGAGGTGGCATTCCGTATGTTTCACACGGGCGACAAACTCTACATCCGCTACGATGTGACCGAGAAGCAGACTCTCGCCCACATCGCCGAAGATAATGGCGAGGTGTGGACCGACTCGTGCTGCGAGTTCTTCTTCTCGCTTGACGGCAAGGCCTACTACAATATCGAGGCCAACTGCATTGGTCGTATGCTTATCGGCTACTACACCGAGAAGGGCGTCGCCCCTATCCGTGCAGGGGAGGATATCCTCTCGCAGGTGGTGCGCATACCGTCGCTCGGCACCGAGCCTTTCGATGCACGCGATGATGTCGGCAGTTGGTCGCTGACGCTGATACTCCCGACAACTGCTATCCATCAACACAAGATTGAGAGTTGGGAGGGACTTCGTCTGTCCGTCAATCTCTACAAATGTGGTGACAAACTCGATGAGCCTCACTTCCTATCATGGAAGCCTATCGCGCTACCACAGCCTTGTTTCCACTGTCCGGAGTTCTTCGCCGAGGTGGAGTTCGAGTAGAGAATCGAGATGCCTATAATCAAAATAGCGAAGGGGTTGCCCTTCGCTATTTTGGTTATCGCCACGACATCTCCTCGCGCACAAGCCGCGCCGTAGGTGTATCGGACAGCTGCTCCAATAGTGCGTGCGGATTATCGAGCACCGAGAGCCACGCTACAGCCGCACGAGCCACCAGTGCATTATTCGGATGATAGTCGAGAGCCGCCAACGCGTGCTGCACAACCTCCATATCGGACACAGCACAGCGCGAAGCGGCAAGTAGAAGCGCATAGGCCACAAACGGCTCACGCAGAACGGTATCGTCGCATAGCAACTGCGCAAGGCCCTCATAACGCGACAGAAGGGCGTGCGCCGTCTGCTCGGCAAGTTCGGAGTTTGTTATGGCGTTCAGCCAAGGGGCGATTGTCGCACTATCGAGCACCTCGACATCGGCAATCCACACGGCAATAATACGCAACTCGCGCACATTCTGCTCGCGCAGGTGCTCGGCGAGCGAATGGTTGCACCCCACCTCACGCGCCAGGTCGCGCAGGGCATATATCTGCACTCCGTAGTTACGCGCATAGGGCTCGCCATAGCAGAGCATACGGTCGAGCGCATCGCCATTCATCTGCTTGCGCAGATGGTAGAGCAGTCGTCGTGTTTGCTGTTCGAGCGAAGCGGTCATCTGCTACTATTTAAGTGGTCGTGCCACTACCCTCTTGGCATAAGGCAGCAGCGGCATTACCGCCTCGGCAAGCGTCGTAACGCCGCACGAGAGGCGACACTTCGAATCGTGCAGTACGAGGTATTCGCGCGGTGCAACCTTATCCTTCGGCTGCGGAGACTCGAATACGGCCGGCATATCCGACGGAGTCTCAATATGCAGCACCACAGCCTCGCCGGCCAAGTTATCGAGCGGCACAACGCCTTCACCCTCACGATAGCGGCAGATGGTATAGTCGGTCTCGCCCTCCTTTACCTCGACAGCGAATGTATGGTGCTCAACCGAGCGGTTGCTCGTGCCATAGAACATTGCCAGATACTCTTTCTCGAGCGCAGCAATCTCATCGAGCGCAGCACGTAGACCTGCGCCAAAGACATTCTCACCCGCCTCGCCGGTTATAAGGTCGAGGCGATGCTTACGCAGCGAGAAGATAAGTTCGGCCGTTGCCGAAGCCTGCTCCTCGAGCGTCATAGCGCGGCCATCGAAGCGGTTCGGAGCGAGCGTCTCGACATCATCGACTTGAGACTCGGCTCGCGGAGCAGCGGCAGGTGCAGAGTCGAGTATCGAGGCTCCGACGATAGCCATCTCCGAGCGTGCCGCAAGCGAGGCTCGACGGCCCAGATACTTCTGCGCATAACGGGCATAGATACCCGGCGTGAAGCTCTGCGTCTCGATATCGAGCGTTACAGCAATCACTGTCGGCGCGGCCGTTGCCTTCACAAGTCGGCCCTCCGCCACATCGTATATTCCCGCCTTGGCATACTCCTCGGCCGAGGTGACGAGAGTAGCACAGAGGGCGAGCGATAGTAGAAAAATTCGTTTCATAGTCATTTCGTATATTTAGCCAATGCGAAGTTACGCTATTTTAGTCGATATTCAAAATTTAAGATAGAAATCCTTGGTCAAAGCCCTATATTCGGCCGTAAATTCGCCACGCACAAGGCTCTCGATAGCGAGGTTCTCGGCCATCACCACGCCACGACTCTCGCGTGCAAACTCGGCCATGATGCGGCGCACACGCCCACCCTCGACAAAGCGCACCTCACACTTGCGGACAAGGTGCAGGCGCGACAAAGCGTAGTAGCGCGCAAATTCCTCGGTGGGCAGTACAATAGCAAAGCGGCCATCATCCCCCAACATTCGACACACCGCCGCATCGAGCTCCTCGAAGGAGAGGTCGGCCGTATGGCGAGCCGTCGAGCGACGGCCATCAGGCGATAGCAGCGAGTCTATGAAGTATGGCGGATTGGAGATTATAAGGTCGTATGGCTCGTCGCACCGAAACTCCTGCACGGCCGTCTGCACCACCTGCAAACGCTCCGCCCAAGGCGACATATCGAAGTTGGCACGAGCCCTGCGTGCGGCGGCTTGGTCTATCTCCACCGCCTGCACCTGCGCCGTGGTGTTGCGCTGCGCCATCTGCAAGGCAATAACGCCCGTTCCCGTGCCGATATCGAGGATGCGCCTTGCACCCTCGCACTTCGCCCACGCACCGAGCAACACGCCATCCGTGCCGACCTTCATCGCCACATCATCCTGCTCGACGGCAAACTGCTTGAAACGAAAACCGCACATTCTATCGGCTATTTGAGGAAACCTTCGATTCCCGCTCCAAAGAGCGCAAAATCGTACTTTACGGGGTCGGCAGCATCGTAGCGACGGAGAGCGGAGGTTATCTCCTCGACAGCCTTCCAATCGTTGGAGTTGCGAGTGAGCAGACCTAATGCTCTACCCATATTGCCCGTATGAACATCCAACGGCAGGTAGAGAGCCGACATCGGGATACGTCGCCACGCGCCGAAATCAACACCTCGGTCGTCGCGGCGCACAAACCAACGAAAATACATATTAAGACGCTTGCACGAAGCTCCCTTTGCAATAGAGGAGAGATGCTTCTCGCAGTGCGGATTGTGCTCCACCTCGAAGAACTCACGGCGCAGTGCGGCCAGAACACCCTCGATGGAGCCTTCACGCTCGTAGAGCCCCTGCACAGCCTCGCCGATGCTGCCCCACTTGCCGCAGAGGTGGCGCAAGCCCAAAATAAAATCGGCAAAATCCTCGCCATTGAAGGTGCGATGCACATAGCGCAGAAGCGGCCGCAAATCCCCCTCCGAGGCGTTCATCGTGAAGTCGAAGGGGGCATTATCCATCATCTCGACCATACGGCGTGCGCTCTTGACAATCGCCTTGCGGTTACCCCATGCGATAGTCGAGGCCAGGAAGCCAGCAATCTCCCTATCTTCCAAACCGTCGAAGGAGTGCGGTATGCTGATCGGGTCGGCCTCGATAAAGTCGGCGCGATTGTAGCGATCGTGCAGCGTTTCGAGCAGCTCGCCCAGCTCATCGTGCGAGAGTTTAGAGTATTCGACCATCGCTCATCACAATTTTGCGGTCGGCCTGCGAGGCAAGTTGCTCGTCGTGCGTAACCATGATTATCGTCTGCCCGAACTCCTCGCGCAGCTTGTAGAGCAGCCGTTGCACCTCGTCGCGCGTATGACTGTCGAGATTGCCCGTAGGCTCGTCGGCCAACAGCACCGAAGGGCGATTCATCAGCGCACGGGCTATAGCTACGCGCTGCTGCTCGCCGCCCGAGAGGGCATTGGGTTTGTGCGCCAGACGTTCTTTGAGCCCCATAACATCCAAAAGCTCAGCGGCACGCACCTCGGCCTCACGGCGCGACACGCCGCCAATAAGGGCCGGCATCATCACATTTTCGAGAGCCGTAAATTCGGGCAACAGATGATGAAACTGAAAGACAAAGCCTATATGCCGATTACGGAAGTTGGCCATAGTACGCTCCGAGAGTTTCAACGGGTTGATACCCGCAATCTCCACACTGCCGGCATCGGGCTTCAGGAGCGTACCGACAATCTGCAACAGCGTGCTTTTACCCGCACCACTCGCACCAACAATCGAGAGTATCTCGCCCTCGGCCACGTCGAGCGACACATCGCGCAGCACCTCAGGCTCGCCGAAGCGCTTGCAAATTCCTGTAACGTGTATCATAATTTTTCGAACTTTTCGTACAACTTAACAACGCGGCACGCCTCCGCAACATCGTGCACACGCAACAACGCGGCACCCTGCCGCAGAGCCTCCCAATGCACGGCCTGCGTAGCCGGCAGTGCCTCGTCGGGCGTAATGCCGAGCGTCTTGTAAATCATCGACTTGCGCGACACGCCAACGAGCAGCGGCTGTCCCAACGCCTTCAAGCGGTGCAGACCTTTGAGCAGCTCGAAGTTGTGCTCCACGCTCTTTGCGAAGCCGAAGCCCGCATCGAGAGCCACACGGCAACGCTCCACGCCGGCCTTCTCGAGAGCTGCAAGCCGCTCGCGCAGCTCCCCTGCGACCTCCGACACCACATCCTCGTAGTCGGCCAACGACTGCATAGTCTGCGGCGTACCACGCATATGCATAGCGATATATGGCAGCTTACGCTCGGCGACAACGGCCAACATATCGTCATCGCCACGACCGGCCATAATATCATTGACGATAACCTCGCCGTAGCTATCCGTCACACGGCGCACAACCTCGGCGCGAAACGTATCAATCGAGATGGCGACATCGCTCGACACCTCACGCACCGCAGCGACAGCCATACGCACCCTCTGCCACTCCTCCTCCGCCTCGACATCCGAGGCATCGGGGCGCGACGAGTAGCCCCCGATATCCAACATCACGGCACCTTCACACAGAGCCTGCGCAGCACGCTCCGCAACAGCCTTGCACGTCTGCGTGCGCGAGGCGGCATAGAACGAGTCGGGCGTGGCATTAATTATGGCCATAACACCTCTCTGCCACAACAGGTTATCGAGTTTGCTCATTGCTTATCTTTCTGAAAAGGTAGTCTAGCTCCGCCACATCCTTCGCCACATCCTCCAAGTGGATATTCACTATCGCAAAGTCGGCCTTCGCAACCAATGCATCATCGCCCATCTGCGCCTCGATACGAGCCTCTATCTGCCCCCTCGTAGCTCCATCACGCGACATTGCCCGCTCGATACGCAGTGAACGCGGCGCAAGTACCGCCACCGTCTTATCGACCAGCGCATCGAAACCCGACTCGAAGAGTATTGCCGACTCGACAACCACATAGTCACTCGTCTGCTCCTCGGCCCAGCGCACAAAATCCTCCTTCACGGCCGGATGCACAATGGCGTTGAGCCGTGCGAGTTGCTTCTCATTGCCAAAGACTTGCGAAGCAAGGTAGCGGCGGTCGAGCCCCTCGGTCGTATAGCAAGCCTCGCCAAAGGCCTCAATGAGGGCCTCGCGCAGCACGGCAGAGTCGTTCATCAGGGCCTTGGCACGCGCATCCGAGTCGTAAAGCGCGATGCCACGCTCTGCAAACATACGGCAAATCGTACTCTTGCCGCTGCCAATGCCTCCGCACACGCCTACACGCATCATCTCTCCTCCTCGATATTCATATCGGGCACCTCGCCAACACTGCGAATCTTCAGGTCGCTGAAACGTACGGAGATTGCATCGCGCAGCGACGCCGGGTTAATCTTGATGCAGCGAAGAGTATCGGCAGCAGCACCCTCAACAGCCGACGGCCTAATAACCGCCACCGTATCGTAGGCGAGCTCCGACAGCGGAATGTTGATGCGGCGCGAGGCGTAGAGGCTGTAACCCACAAGGTTGGTTCCCTTACCCTCAACGACACACGGCACCTCGATACGACGGCCATCAACCCTAACCTTGACCTTAAAGTCCGTAGTATAGGTGTAGCTCAACTTCGAGATATACCACAAGATGAACGCCAGCACGAACATCGCGATAAATACGGGCGAGATGTAGCGGCGCAACAGCCTGCAAAAGGCCTTGATGTGTAACCAAATCTTTTTCATAAAGGCAAATATACGCAAAAGGTGGCGAATAATCATCAACTCTTCACAACTTTTTACACCTATATATAAAAATACTGCCCAACGGCTCACCGTTGGGCAGTATAGCGAGTTATCGCAGCGAGGCGGATTACTTCTCCTCCTTCTCGCCACGCTCCTTCTTCGAGAGCATATCGTATGCCAATGGCGTAGCGATATAGAGCGACGAGTAGGTACCTACAATCACACCAATCAACAGCGCGAATACGAAGCCGCGGATGGTCTCGCCACCGAAGATGAAGATGGCCAAAAGCGTAACGAGCGTCGTACCCGAAGTATTGAGTGTACGAGCCAGCGTCGAGCAGAGAGCATTATTAAGGTTCTCTTTCAACGGACGCTTCGGATAGAGTACGAGGTACTCACGCACACGGTCGAAGACAACCACCGTATCGTTAATCGAGTAACCGATAATCGTCAGAATAGCGGCGATAAAGGCCTGATTAACCTCGAGGTTGAACGGCATAATGCTGTACAGGAGCGAGAAGAGGCCGATAACGATGAATACATCGTGCGCCAACGCGAGGGTTGCACCCATAGCCCACTGCCATCTCTTGAATCGCAGAGTGATGTAGAGAGCGATAGCTATCAGCGCGAAGAGCACCGACCAGATAGCACCCATAGTCATATCCTTGGCAATCGCAGGGCCAATCTTGTCGGCCGAGACGATACCGTTGGCATCCGACTGCGTATTGCGGAATCCGTCGAAAGTGATATCGTAGCTATAGAGCGGCTTGAGGGCCGTGTAGAGGATGTGCTCTACCTCCTCGGTCGTAGTCTCCGACGTATCGTCGTACTTGTACTGCGTAACGATACGCATCTGGTTGTCGCTACCATACTGCTTAACCTCCAACGAAACACTTGCAGCATCGCCATCGACGAATGCGCCATCGAGAGCCTTACGGACAGCCTCGGCCTCCACATTGCCATCGAAGCGAACAACGAAGGTACGACCACCCGTAAACTCGACACCGCGGTTCAAACCGTGGAACACGAGCGAGAGCACACCGGCGAGGATAACGACACTCGAGATGATGTACGAATACTTACGCTTGCCGATGAAGTCGAACTTGAAGTTCGTGAGCCAGTTGGCCGACCAAGTACGCGAGAACGAAATCTTGCCCCACTTCGCCACGATCCACTCGATAAGCAGACGAGTAACGAAAATCGAGGAGAAGAGCGACGTGATGATACCGATTACGAGCGTCGTGGCGAAGCCCTGCACAGGGCCTGTACCGAATACGAAGAGTACGATACCCGTGATGATGGTCGTGAGGTTACCGTCGATGATGGCCGAATATGCATTCGAGAAACCATCCTTGATAGCAGCCTGCAGGCCCTTACCGGCACGAAGCTCCTCCTTGATACGCTCGTAGATGATAACGTTGGCATCCACGGCCATACCCATCGTGAGCACAATACCTGCGATACCCGGCAGCGTCAATACTGCACCAAACGATACGAGGAAGCCCATGAGCAGGAACACGTTGGTCACCAACGCGATATCGCTCATCCAACCTGCCGTCTTGTAGAAGATACCCATATAGAGCAGCACGAGCAAGAAGGCCAAGAGGAACGAAATCATACCGTTGTTGATAGACTCCTGACCGAGCGACGGACCAACCACCGTATCCTGAATGATACGAGCCGGAGCCGGAACCTTACCCGACTTGAGGACGTTAGCCAAGTCCTGCGCCTCCTGAATGGTGAAATTACCCGAGATCGACGAGTTACCACCCTCAATCTTCTGGCGAACAACAGGAGCCGAATATACATAACCGTCGAGAACGATAGCGATGCACTTGCCGATATTGTCAGCCGTGAGCTGCGCCCACTCGGTGATACCATTCGAGTTCATCGACATCGACACCTCGGCATCGGCACCATTCTGCGAGTAGGAAGCGCGAGCATCCGAGATAACGCTACCATCGAGCGGAGCCTTGCCATCCATACGCTCCACCTTTATAGTATAGAGGAAGAACTGACCGTCGGCCATAGGGTCGCCCTTGATGCCCCACGTGAAGCGCACGTCGCTTGGGAAGCAGTCGCGAACCTCCGGCAGAGCCATATACTTGTTGATGGCAACCGTGTCGGCAGCCGTAGCGGCACCGAGCACTGCACCACCTGCGAAATCAGGATTCAGAAGAGCGAGAAGCGGGTTGCGCTCGCGAGTGTAGCGAACAGTAATTGGCGACTCCTCCTTCTGCTCAACCTCGGCAGCCAAAGCCGGAGCGGCGGCATCGGCCTCCTCCTTCTTCTCCTCGGCGAGAACGATTTGGTTGTCATCTACGAGCTTCTTGACTGCACGATCGGCGTTCAAGAGCGACTGAAGGAGATCCTGACCATTGTATGTAGTCCAGAACTCCAACGAAGCGGTACCCTGCAGGAGTTTGCGGACACGCTCCGGCTCCTTAACGCCCGGAAGCTCAACGAGAATTCGGTTCGAGTTAGGCAGACGCTGGATGTTAGGCTGCGTAACACCAAAGTGGTCGATACGGCTGCGGATGATGTTGAACGAAGCCGCGATAGCATCGTCGGTCTCCTGCCTCAAAATCTTGACAACCTCCTCGTCCGACATACCGGCCTTGATATCCTTGCGGTCAGGGCTAATGAAGATATCGACGAGTGGCGCGCCATTCGAAATCTTGGCATACGACTCGGCGAATGTACCGATATAGTCGCCCGTACCTGCTTTGAGAGCCTTGGCAGCCTCCTCCATTGCTGCCACGAAGTTAGGATCGTTCTTGCTATCACCGGCAAGCGACCTGACAACGTCCTCCACCTGAATCTCGAGCATCACGTTCATACCGCCCTTCAAGTCGAGACCGAGGTTTACCTCCTTCTCCTTGCACTGCTTGTAGGTAAACTGGGCGATACCTACGTTGTAAACCACTTTGTTAGCGATAGAGTCGAGATAGTACTGCTCCATCGACACGCGCTCCTCCGCCGGGAACGACTGCGCATACTCTACGGCAGCCTTCTCGACACTGCGGGTCTTCCAAGTGAAGGAGAGCTGGTAGATACAAGCCAATCCCAAGAGGACAGCGAGTAATTTAATAGCACCTTTGCTTTGCATTTGAGTTAAAATTTTGTTGTTAATATTGATTGTTTTGTATTGTTGTCGCTTGCAGTGAGCCTCTCACGCACACACATAAAGCACGCAAAGATAGTAAAAAAATCGGACATACAACACTATCTGCCCTATTTTTGTCCATTTTTTTTGACTCCGAATGCGTGTTTTAGCCTTTTTTAACCTTTCACGGAATTGCGTATCTATATATGGAAACCAACAAATCGGCTAAAATCTTATGTTACAATGAAAAAGAGAATTTTCCTCATGTTTGCCGCTACGGTCGCTATGCTTACGACCATCACGGCACAAACCACCTCGCGCATAGTCTGCGATGAGACGTGCAAAACCGAATCGGGAGCAACGGCCGTCAAGGGCGACGGCTTTGCCGTCGTATCGCCCGTAGGACGCGGCACGGTGCCTATGATCGAGATGGCACCACGCCTCTCGTCGCTCGACGGCAAGACCATCGCCATCGTAGGCGGCAGCTTCATGGCTCGCGTGACACATCCCGAGCTCAAGCGACTTTTCAAGCAGCACTACCCTACTACGCGCATCATTCTGCTCGACGAGATAGGCTCGGCAGGCGTATATCCCGCACCCGGCGTAACACGTCGCTCGAAGGAGGAGTTTCAGAGCAGACTGCGCGAACAGCGTGTCGATGCCGTGATATCGGGCAACTGCGGCTGCGGACTCTGCACGCCGAAGGAGGTAGGCTCGTGCATCGCCGCCGAGTATATAGGCATACCGGCCGTAGCGATTGCGGCACCGACATTTACCGAGCAGGTATTCTACACCTCGACCAACAACGGCGTACCCGCACCCCGCGTAGCCGAGTACCCGGGAGCCTTCGCCGCACACACGACCGATGAACTATTGAAGAACACACGCGAAGTGCTGTGGCCGCAAATCATCAAGGCCCTCACCGAGCCAATCACCCCCGAGGAGCTGGCACGCAGCGCAAAGAGCAACAAGGGCGACATACGCGACGACGTATTCTACGGCACACTGCAAGAGGTGAACGACTTCTTTCGCGAGATGAATTGGTCGGACGGACTCCCCGTCACGCCACCAACCTTCGAGCGCGTGAGTGAGTTCCTGCGCTTCACCGATATGAAGTGGGACGAGACGGTCGCCGTGCTGCCCGTAGCACACCGCAACACGACCGTCTGGCACGTTGCCGTGAATGGCGTAATGGCGGGTTGCAAGCCCGAATATATGCCTATTCTGATAGCCATGACCAAGGCTATTGGTGCACCTACATTTCGTCGCACGCTGGCCAGCACGCACGCCTGGGTGCCATACTGTTGGCTCAACGGCCCCGTAGCGCGACAGCTCGGCTTCGACTGCGGTCAGGGCGAGATAAACGAGGCTGCGAACGTCTCGATAGGTCGCTTTATGAGCCTCGCGCTGATGAACCTCGCAGGCTACTACATCAAGCAAAATCGTATGGGCACATTCGGCTACCCTCTGCCGTGGTGCCTGGTCGAGGATGAGCAGGCCTGCCGCGAGGTGGGCTGGAAGCCATACCACACACGCCACGGATTTGCGACAAACGACAACACGATAACCACCTCTTCGACACTCCTTTGGGGCAACAACATGGCCCCTTCAACCACCAATCCGCAAAAGATAATGGAGCTGTTGGCGTGGGACATAACGGAGCGTTGCCAATTTGCGCTCGGCAGCGGCAAGCAGTTCACCTACCGCACCATACTCCTGACCAAGCCGATAGCCAAAAACCTGGCGGCCAGGTATCGCACGCCTGATGCTCTCGAACAAGAGCTTATACGCACGGCTCGCCGCTCGCTCCACGAGCGCGTATTTGCCAACTACTACGCTAACCCGGGCAGTAACCCCGAGGAGCGACACCCGATACGCAACTGGCGCGGACACCTCTCGCGCACCGAGGGGGCTTCGATGACCTCCACGCCTGTGTGGTACGACACTCCCGAGAGCGAGATGATGACCATACCGGCAATGAAGGAGGATATGACCGCCTTTATCATCACGGGCGACGCGAGCCGCAACAAGGTGCAGACGATGCCGGGCGGAGGCTTCTCGACCGAGAGCATCGAGCTGCCGCGCGAGTGGGATCGCCTGATGCAGGAGCTCGGATATAGGCCTCTGGGCGAGTTTTATTTGAAGTAGAATAGTAGCAAAGGTTGTGTCGTTAATCTTTTTTTTACTATCTTTGTGTGGTCAAAACCATAAAGAATAAGATATGAAGAGATTTCTAACCACTGTGCTACTCCTTATGCTGACACTCTCGGCCGTGGCACAGCGTAGCAAAGCGCTCATCTACGGTACTCCCGAGAGCGCAGGGATGAATGGCGACTACCTTCGCTACACTATCGACTCGATTGCCAACTACTCAATTTCGGCAGGCTGCTTCCCGGGCTGTCAGATTCTCGTGGCACGCCACGGCAAGATTGTATTCCACAAGAGCTATGGCCACCACACCTACGACTGCAAGCGCGACGTGGAGAACAGCCATCTCTACGATATGGCCTCCTGCACGAAGGTTATGGCCGCAACAATGTGCCTGATGCACCTTGCCGACCAAGGGAAGCTCGACCTCGACAAGCCTATATCGCACTACTTGGAGGAGTTCAAGGGCTCGAACAAGGAGAATCTGACACTGCGCGAGATTGTCAGCCACCAGAGCGGCATACGCAACGAGCGATTTAGCAAGATGTTCCTCGACGAGAACAAGCAGCTGCGTGCCGATATGTTCAGCCGCACACAGAGTGAAGAGTTCCCATACAAGTTCTGCGAGGGCATCTTCGTGCATAAAGACACCTACAAGATGATGTTGGAGCGCATCGTCAAGCAGAAGGTCGGAGCGAAGAAGTTCCGCTACTCGTGCTTTAATTGGCACTTGGCCTACTTCCTCGTGGAGCGCATCACGGGGCGCAGTTACGAGGAGTATCTCTACGAGGAGATATACAAGCCTCTCGGCGTGAAAGATGCCATGTACAACCCTACGCGCCGCTACTCGCTCGCACAGATTGTGCCGACCGAAATCGACAACCGCTACCGTAAGTTAATGGCTCACGGCAGCGTGCACGACGAGGCTGCGGCATCGCTGGGTGGTGTATCGGGCAATGCCGGCCTCTTTGCCAACAGCGAGAGCCTCGCACCGATACTCCAAATGCTGGTAAATGGCGGCGAATACAATGGTGTGCGCCTTTTGAGTCCAAAGACCATCAGCGAGTGGAGCCGATGCCAATTCCCCGAGAATGGCAACCATCGCGCGGCAGGCTTCGACCGCCCACGCCTCGCGGAGCCCGAGCTTAAGCCCGGGGAGGTGTTCCCATACTGCTACGGCCCATCTGCCTCGAAGAGCAGCTTCGGCCATACGGGATTTACGGGCACAATGGTTTGGGTCGATCCAGAAGAGGATCTCATATATGTATTCCTCTCGAACCGCGTGCACCCTTCGCGCCGCAACAAGCCATTCGACAAGTTTAATCCGCGCTCGCAGTGCCACGAGGCGGCATACGAGGCTATACGTCGCTACACGAAGTAGTATCTGACAACAAAAAAAAACTTAAATGGCTACCCAATTGATTGCTGGGTAGCCATTTAAGTTTGGAGGTATATGACAAGTGCGGAGAGTTCCGTCCGCTCGAGTACAAACCTTAACTATCGGATAGTCTGATTCAATAGTGCCGCCAAGCGGAAGCCGGCATAGGTCATCATATCGTAGTTCTCGAAATCCATCATAAGGCAGTCGCGCAGCGTTATCACCGAGTCAGGATAAACATAGGCCAAATGCTTCGCGGCCTTTGCGCCATTATCCGACACCCACTCGCGCAGCGTACCCTTCGACATCTCGGCAAACTTTGCTCCGTGGTGCAACTCCATATCCTCGGCCCACAGGTCGGCATGGAACACGGCGAGGCTATTGCTCAATCCCGTCCAATAGTTCGCCCACTTGTAGTTCTTATAGGTCGTCGTCTTGTACTCGCTGACCTGACGTTTGAACGTGAAGTTGGAGTGCGAGTGCGGTATATTCTCGATGCGGATATTCGAGTAGTTGTGAATATCGAGCATAAGATTTATCACCGTGCGCAGAGCCTTCTTCACCTCGGCAGCCGAGTGTGCATCGCGCGTGCGAACAACCTCCAAGGCCTTCTCGAGAGCCTTCAAAGCATCGTCACCCTCGACATTCAGCGGCTGAAAATCCTTGTCGAGATGCAAGTAGTGAATCTCCTTCGTAAAGTCAGCCTTCTTCTTGCGCTGGAGGAGATAAAGGTAGTCGCAATCGTCCTCATAGGTCGTGCCCAGATATTGCTCCACGACGCTCAACGCCTTTGGCGTAAGGTGCTTCGTAGCCAATACTACAACACCGGCATTACCGGTCTTACACCATGCACCGGCCGACAAAGCCACCATGGCAAATATTGCACTCAAAAATATCTTCTTCATGATTCTATCGTTTTTCGTCTGATTAAAGTAACTACTCCTTGAAGATTGTGTTCAGCACATAGGCCAAGCGGTATGCCGCTACCAATATCGAGCGGTCGGCCAGGTCGTGAACGGCCTCCTGCTGCTCCTTGGTCAGATGTGCGATGTCTGTACCCTCCGGCAGGATTGCATAAGCCTCGTGGCCGTGCTTGATAAAGACCTTCGCCCAGCCCTCAAGGCCCTTTTCGAGGTTCTTATGCTCGAGGCCCGTCTGCCACTTCTTGGCCTCCTTTGGCGAGACCTTGTCGATCATCTCGTGGTACTTCTTGACGGTTATACCCTTGCGCTTGTAGCCCGGCGAGCCATCCCAGAAGCTGTGGAAGTTGGCAAACTTACCATTGCGCTTAAGGTTGTACTTCGAGCTCAGCGGATAGATATGCTCCGGGAAGCCGCAGTGCGATGGGCAGTGCATATCCGCAACGTAGTGAACCATATTGATAAGTCGCTGACGCACTACCGAGTCAGGCAGGTTCTTGTAGTTGCCATTGCCCAACTCTTTGTAGGCATTGACAAGGTGGCCCATAGCACGGCCCTTGACATTGTAACCCTCGGCCCAGCTCAACTTGCGGCCATTGTCGGTCGTGCGAATCGAGTGGCCATTGTTGATAGCCTCAAACTCCTTGATACCACGCCAGCGATCCATCCACATTGCGTAATAAGAGAGGGTGTGCTTGAGATAGTAACGGCACTTCTCTTTTGCCTCGGGCGTAAGGTGCTGCTCGGCAATATATGCCGCGCTGTGGTGCCCCACACCGCCCCACGCCGCCGCACTCTGCACCGAGCAAAGCGCAACGATCGTCAAGATTGACAGTTGAATTTTTTTCATAATAGTTTTGGTTAATATAATATTCCACGCAAAATTATAAAAAACAGAGTGTATTTGCAAACAAAACAGCAAGAAACCGAAATCAAAAGCATAAAAAAGAAGTAAATATGCATAAAAAAAGAGCAGCCCGCTGCTCAATGCAACGGACTGCCCGACACATACGACACAGCGACTGCTGCTATCTGCGACTACTTCACCTCCTCGAACTCCACATCCTCGGGCTGTGCCTGCGCACCGCCATCGTTAGGCTGTGCTCCGCCCTGCGGGCCCTGCTGTGCGCCCTGCGCGGCCTGCTGCGCCTGATAAATCTCCTGCGAGGCAGACTGCCATGCGGTATTCAGCTCGGCGATAGCGGCATCTATGGCCGTCAAATCCTGATTCTTGTGAGCCTCCTTGAGCTTGGCCAAAGCACCCTCGATGGCCGACTTCTTATCGGCAGGAATCTTGTCGCCATACTCCTTGAGTTGCTTCTCGGTGGCGAAGATGTTCGAGTCGGCAGCGTTAATCTTCTCGATGCGCTCCTTCTCGAGCTTATCCTTCTCCTCGTTGGCCTTGGCCTCGTCGCGCATACGCTGTATCTCCTCGTCGGTCAGGCCACTCGAAGCCTCGATGCGAATCTTCTGCTCCTTGCCCGTGCCCTTATCCTTGGCCGATACGTTCAGAATACCATTGGCATCGATGTCGAAGGTAACCTCGATCTGCGGCACACCACGCGGTGCGGCAGGGATACCGTCGAGGTGGAAGCGACCGATGCTCTTGTTGTCCTTGGCGAGCGGACGCTCTCCCTGGCATACGTTAATCTCTACGGAAGGCTGGTTGTCGGCAGCCGTCGAGAAGACCTCGCTCTTGCGAGTAGGGATTGTGGTGTTGGCCTCGATGAGCTTCGTGAAGACACCGCCCAACGTCTCGATACCGAGCGACAGCGGCGTAACATCCAACAGAAGCACATCCTTAACCTCGCCCGTGAGCACACCGCCCTGAATCGAGGCACCGATAGCCACCACCTCGTCAGGGTTTACGCCCTTGTTCGGAGCCTTGCCGAAGAACTCCTCGACAATCTTCTGAATGGCCGGAATACGGGTCGAACCACCCACCAGGATTACCTCGTCGATATCCGAAGCCGAGAGACCTGCGTCGCGCAGAGCGATGCGGCACGGTTCGATAGTCTTACGGATAAGGTGATCGGCCAGCTGCTCGAACTTGGCACGCGTCAAGGTCATCACGAGGTGCTGCGGGATGCCGTTGATAGGCATAATATAAGGAAGATTAATCTCCGTGGACTGCGAAGCCGAAAGCTCAATCTTGGCCTTCTCGGCAGCCTCCTTCAGACGCTGCAAAGCCATTGGGTCCTGACGCAAATCCACGCCGTGCTCGGCCTTGAAGGCCTCGGCCATATAGTCGATCAACACGTGGTCGAAGTCGTCACCTCCGAGGTGCGTATCGCCGTTGGTCGATTTAACCTCGAATACGCCATCGCCAAGCTCCAGAATCGAGATATCGAAGGTACCGCCACCGAGGTCGTAAACGGCAATCTTCATATCCTTATTCTTCTTGTCCATACCGTAAGCAAGTGCGGCGGCCGTAGGCTCGTTGATGATACGGCGCACCTTGAGGCCTGCAATCTCGCCCGCCTCCTTGGTAGCCTGACGCTGCGAGTCGGAGAAGTATGCCGGCACGGTGATGACAGCCTCCGTAACCTCCTGACCGAGGTAATCCTCGGCCGTCTTCTTCATCTTCTGAAGGATGATGGCCGAAATCTCCTGCGGCGTATATTGACGGTTGTCGATATCCACACGCGGCGTGTTGTTGGCACCCTTGACAATCGAGTACGGCGCACGCTGAATGTCGCCCAGCACCTTGTCGTACTGCTCGCCCATAAAACGCTTAATCGAGAATACGGTGCGCTTCGGGTTGGTAATAGCCTGACGCTTGGCAGGGTCACCCACCTTGCGCTCGCCACCATCGGTGAATGCCACAATCGAAGGGGTTGTGCGGTGGCCCTCCGAGTTAGGGATTACGACGGGCTCCGAGCCCTCCATTACTGCTACACACGAGTTGGTAGTTCCCAAGTCAATTCCAATAATCTTTCCCATAGTTGTAAGTCTTTTATTTGTTTATTGTTTTGTTGTTTCCGTTCTGTTTTCGGCTTTGCCACTTTGTAGAGCAAACCCCTTGCCAAAGCGATTTTTCGCATATTTTCTGCCAAAATATGGCATTTCGGCCCGACGTTGTATGACAAAATGGCATAGAATGGCACTCAATGGCATAAATCGCAAAAAGTCAGAGGCGGTTGAGGGAATTTTATGCCAAACAAAAAAGCGAGTCCGCAACATACTTGAGCGTATGTGAGGAACTCGCTTATTGCAGATTGGCGCAAAATTCACCAATCAGAATGATTTTTTACTTGATGCCGTGCTTCTTCAAGATCTCAACAACCGGCTTCTCGATGGCCTGCGCCCAGCGGTGGTAACCATACGAATATGGGTGCGTACCGTCGGCCGAGGTGACATGGTCGGTGCCCGTCTGGTCCTTGACATTCACGAAATAGACATTCTTGTACTCCTTCTCGACAGCGGCCATCTGCTCCTCGACATAGTCGATACGATCCTGCTCGCGCTTCTCGTAGGCAGGAAGGAAGTTGCGGTGCTCGCGGTAGATTGTGCGCAGGAAGATAATCGGGATATTCGGCTCGTGCTTGCGTACCGCCTCGATGAACGGACGAAGACGCTCGCCGATAGTCTTTATGTTCGGATTCGAGAAGGCATCGCAAATCAGTGCATCAGGCTTGGCTTTGGCAAACTCCTCGCCGAGGTATGGCTGGAGCTTGCTGTTGCCCGACATACCAAACGAGCAGAGGTGCAGGCCCGTGGCACGCATAAGGAATGCAGGCCACGTCAGAGCGCAACCCGAGGCGCACGAGCCGTGGGTGAACGACGAGCCAAAGACTGCAATGTTGTGTCGGAACGGATTCTTGAGCTTCTTGATGTCGGCACCCTCATTCACGCCCACCTCCACAGAGAGCAACTCCGAGTAGAGAGGCAGGTAGATAAGGCACTCCTTATCGCCCTCGGCGAGGCCGTTGATGAGCACCAGCGGCTTCGAGAGAGCTTCGAGATTTTCGGGATACGGAGGGAGCTTACGAGCCTTGGCTGCAGCCCATGTCCATTCGCCATTCTCGTCCTTGACGAAGAGCGAGAAGCCCGACGTCGAGGCGAGAGGTGCATAGCTGTTCCACGAAGAGCCCGGACCGAACTCGGCCTTAATGCTGATAGAGGTTGCATTGGTCTTGAAGGCGACAGCCAGGCCCGAGGCCATCTTCAGGAGGCGAGCCTCGGCCTTGGTTATACCCTCGACATTATCGACCTCGACACGGTGGTACGGATTGGTCGTCTTGCAGAGTTTGCCGACGAGCGTCAGCTCCGTAGCATTGGTATAGTCGTACTTAATCTTCGGTTTCTTCGGTGCAGCGGTGAGCGACACGATGGTTGCCACGCCGACCAACAACATCAATATACGTTTCATATTCGGTTGATATTTAGATATTTAGTTTCTGTTACTTAATCTTATGCTTCTTGAGAATCTTCATCACCGGCTTCTCGATAGTCTGCGCCCAGCGCTGATAGCCCATCGAGTGAGGGTGTATGCCGTCTCCCGAGGTCTCGTGGTCGAGGCCCGTCTGGTTCTTGACATTCACGAAATAGACATTCTTATACTTCTTGAGAATATCGTTGAACATCAGCTTCTCGACATACTCCTCGCGCTCGCGCTCCCTCTTCTCGACCTTCGTATCGAAGTTGCGAGCCTCGCGGTAGATGGTACGCAGGAAGATGATTGGAGCCTCAGGGTTGTGCTCGCGCACAGTCTGAATAAACGGATTAATGCGTGCGCCGATGGTCTTTATACTCGGGTTCGAGAAGGCGTCGCAGATGTAGGCATCGGCCTTGGTCTTGCCAAGGATTTCGCCCATGACTCTTTGGAGCTTGCTGTTGCCCGACATACCAAACGAGCAGAGATACAAGCCCGTCGAGCGCGAGAGGAATGCAGGCCACGTCTGGCCGGCACACGAAGCCGTTGAACCGTGCGTGAACGACGAGCCGAAGACGGCAATCGTATGACGGAACGGATTGTCGGCCTTGCGGAGCGTGTAGCCCTTTGCCACGCCAATCTTCAAATCCTTAAGCTCCGAGTAGAGAGGCAGATACAGCACGCACTTCTTCATCGTGCGCTCCATATTGCGGATAAGGCATATAGGCTCACCAATCGACTTTCTGTTATTTCCGCGCGAAGCGGCCCACAGCAGCTTGCCATCCTTCTCGATATAGAGGTTGAAGCCCATAGCGGCGGCAAGAGGCATAGCCGAAGGGAGGCTGTAGAGTCCGAACTCGGGATCTACCCAAATCTCGGGCGAGTCGGTCTCGAAAACAATCATCTGGCCTGAAGCCATCTTCAGCAGGCGAGCCTCGGCCTTGTTGAGTTCGGGATAGTTGGCCACCTCGACACGGTGGTACGGGTTGGTTGTTTCACAGAGCTTGCCGATGTGCGTAAGCGATGTGGCATCGACGTAATCGAGCTTCGGCTTCTTCGGCGCAGCCACGGCCGAGAGGGCAAAGACAACGCAGATGAACGATAGCAGAATCTTCTTCATAACTATTTGTGTTTTAGGGGTTATTCAAAAAATAGCCGAACATTGCTGTTCGGCTATATCACGATAAAACAGATACTATTTCTGCTCGTTGAGAATACGCATCGCTGCATCGAGGATAGCCGTATCGTCCAACGTAACAACGCCACCATCGGGGCCCTGCTCGAAATGAACACCTACCGAATCCTTCGCATCAAGGTGCTTGCCACCGAAGTAGTTGCGAACACTCTCGACATCGATACCCAATTCGTCTGCTATACGCTGCGAGCTGCCGCTCGGAAGTCTGTCCTTGATGCGGCGCAATTCATTAAATGTGATAATCATAAACGTAATAATTTTAGTGTTTATATGACTTAAAAAATCGATTTCGCGTTACTAATTTACAACATTTTTCCGAAACTGCAAAATTTTCGTGTACTTTTCGTGCTTTTTTGCACTTTGCGGCCCAAATCGCGGCTCGAACTACCTAAAATCTATGATCTCGAAGCCCTCGTAGAGCTTGGCATCGAAGGCTCGGGCACTGCCCACATTGCGCTCCACACGGGCAGGCACAATCTCGACACGCCCCTCACCGCGACCGAAGATGATACGTTCCATACGGTCGTCGGCCGAGAGGTGTATGTAGGCGGCCTCCTCCTCGCGCGTAGCACCCTTGGCCAGGAGTCGGAGGGCACGATGCCCCTCGTGCGTGGTGAGCACCACGTCGAAGTCCGTGAGCAACCCCTCGATACCGCGTGCCGGATTGCCCAGCATATCGCCGCCGAAGGCCGACATCTTGTCGATGACAATCTCGCGCTTCGAGCCGTTCACCTCGTAACGCACGCCATCCGAGATATAGACCTCTGTCGTGCCGTTACGCATATATGAACGGTCGATATCGACGTGCAGCACACCCTCGCTCTTATGCGCGGCGGTGGTTATCGTGTAGGCTACGCGGTAGCTCTCGGCACCCGAGAAACGCTGCTTTATGTTGCGCAGTATGGCCTGCGCCTCGCCATCGGAGGCCGAGGCCGTAGCGACAAGGGCAAGGGCGGCAACAAGGGCCGCTACCCTACTCATTAGACTCTTCGTCATATCTCTGTTCGTTAGCAATGAAACAATATCAACCCACGCCGAGCTCCTGCAAGCGTGCTTCGAGCGACGGCATATCGTAGAACTTTATCTCGCGCTTGGCGGCACCCACCTGCGGCCCGACGATACCCGAGCGCTCGAGCTGCATCATAATACGGCCTGCACGGTTGAAACCCACCTCGTAGTTGCGCTGGATGTGCGACACGCTCATCATACCCGACGATACGGCCTCGCGTGCGATATCCGCGAAGAGTGCATCGTACTTGATAGGAGCACTGCCCATATCGCTCGCCACGTCGCCGCTGTCGCCTGCATTGTCCGTAAAGTCAGGCAGAGCGTAGGTACCCTGATAAGGGGCCGGTTGCTTCGAGATGTAGTTTACAATCTCCGACACCTCGGCCGTCTCGACAAGGGCGCACTGTATGCGAGTCAGCTCGCCATCCTTCGAGAGGAGCATATCGCCACGGCCGATAAGCTGGTTGGCACCAGGCTGGTCGATGATGGTACGCGAGTCAATCATCTGCATCACACGGAAGGCGATACGCGCCGGGAAGTTGGCCTTGATGGTACCCGTAATGACCTTCACGTCGGGGCGCTGCGTGGCGATAATCAGGTGAATACCGATAGCACGGGCCTTCTGTGCGAGGCGCATAACGGGCGTTTCGACAGCCTTCTCGGTCATTATAAGGTCGGCAAACTCGTCGATGACGACCACGATATATGGCATTATGTCGGTAGCCTCGACCTCGTGCTTACGCACCAGATCGTTGTACTCCTTGATGTTACGCACACCCGCCTCGCCGCACTCGCGCAGGCGGTTTTCCATCTCGATGCAGAGCGAATTGAGCGTACATACGGCCTTCTTCGAGTCGGTGACAATAGCCTTCTCCTCGGACTCCATCTTGGCGAGGAAGTGGCGCTCAATCTTGTCGTAGAGCGAGAACTCGACGGTCTTCGGGTCGATAAGCACGAACTTCAGCTGCGACGGGTCTTTGCGGTAGAGCAGCGAGGTGATGATGGCATTCAGGCCGACCGACTTACCCTGGCCCGTAGCACCGGCAACCAGCAGGTGGGGCATCTTCGCGAGGTCGAAGACGAAGTTCTCGTTCTGAATCGTGCGGCCGATAACCACCGGAAGCTCGGCCTTGAAGCTCTGGAAACGCTCGGACTGCACGGCAGAGCGCATCGAGACAATCTCCTTGTTGCGGTTAGGCACCTCGATACCGATAGTGCCGCGGCCCGGCATAGGGGCGATGATACGGATACCCAACGCCTTGAGCGACTGCGCAATATCGTTCTCCAAGCCCTGCACGCGCGAGATACGCACTCCGGCCTCCTGCACGATTTCGTAGAGCGTGACCGTAGGGCCGATGGTGGCCTTCATTTCGCGGATAGGGATGCCGAAGTTGCCGAGAGTCTCCTCGATTTTGCGCTTGTTGGAGAGTATCTCCTCGTCGGTGACATTCGCATCCGACACATAGTCAATCAGAAAATCGACCTTCGGGAACTTGTAGTTAGGCGTGCTGTCGGGGTTGAAGTCGCGGCGGTTGGCCTCGCGCTTGCTCACCAACGCCTCGGTATGCTCCTCGACATCTATGACCGCCACACCGGCAGGTTGCTCTGCAACGGGCTCTGCAACGGGCTCCGCGACAGGCTCGGCAACGGGCTCGGCCTCCTTCTCGACAATCTCTTCGACGCGCTCCTCGGCAGGTGCGGAGACCTCGGCTGTGGCGGCTACGCGCTCATCGACAATCTGTCGGTTGTCGGTCGTCTCCTCGGCCGACTCCTCATCCTCCTCATCGGCGGCATTGCGGCGTAGCGAGACACTCGCGATAAGCTCGCCCGTGCGCTCGACAACGCGCTTACCCGTATCGACAACCTCCTCGCCCTTGCGATTGAGGAAGCCTATGAACTTGATGTTGATGAATACGCCCGTGAGAATCCACCCCACGACGACGACAAACCACGCACCGGCACCAATCTGTGCGGCGAGCAGCTCGGCGAGCTCTATGCCGAAGGCTCCGCCCCAGCCACTGCCAAACGTGCTCCACTGCGTACCGAAGGCGAGGCCCAGGGTAAGCGAGCCGATGAACATAACGAGCAACAACGAGAGCGAGGCGTGATTCAGATAGCGGCCCGTGCCGCGAATCAACGCCACGCCGACAAGCGTGATGACAACCGGTATGAGCAGACCGAAGAGGCCGAATGACGAGGTGACGAAGCACTCGCCGATACGCGCACCGACGGGACCAAAGGGGTTGGTGACGGTGGCTGTCGTATCGCCGTGCAGCACCGCATAGTCGGCACGCCAGCAGAAGAGCGAAGCGGCGGTCGAGACCACGAGGAAGAGCCCCGTAAGTGCGACCATCACACCGGCAATCCACATCGTATTCTTGAACATAGCACCCGACGAGCCGCGCGAGCCCTTGGGTTGCGGCTTCGAGGTGCGCTCCGTGCGGCGAACCTCCGCACGAGCAGCCTTATCTGCACTCTTATTTTTCATAGTCTTACTTCGTTTTTAGCGTTAAACACCCCAGAGCCTTGGCACGCAGACGCTCGACGTACTCCTCGTCGGCAAAGCTCAGAAAGTCGTAGCGTGGCACCTCGCCCTCGGCGGCTCTCGCATCGGCCTCGTCGAGCAACGAGGCTACACGGCGGCACACGGCCTGCGACGAGTCGATAATCTCAACCCCCTCGCCTGCCACACGCGCAATGACATCGCGCAGGAAGGGGTAATGCGTACATCCGAGGACTATCTTGTCGGCACCCGCCTCGACCATAGGCCTCACGACACGGCGCACAAGACGCTCGGTTTCGGGCAGCGACTCCTCGTTGCGCTCCACGGCCTCGACAAAGCCCTCGCCCACGCCCTTGATGATGCGCACCTGCGAGCCATACGTCGCCTCGGCACGGCGAAAGTGGTCGCCCGAGAGTGAACGCTCGGTGGCCAGCACGCCGATAACACCACTGCGCGTAGCGAGAGCCGCAGGCTTAACCGCAGGCTCGAGCCCCACGAAGGGCACATCCTTGTACTTCGCACGCAGATACGAGATAGCCACGGCAGTAGCCGTATTGCAGGCTACGACAATCAGCTTGCACCCCTCGTCGAGCAGCCGCTCGACAGCCTCCTCGGCATAGCGGCGGACATCATCCGCAGGGCGCGACCCATAGGGACAACGCGCTCCGTCGCCCAGATAGACAATCGACTCGCAGGGCAGCTGCTCGCGCAGCACACGCCACACGCTCAACCCCCCGAAGCCCGAATCGAATATGCCTATCGCCCCCTGCTTCATAGATATTCCCGTATAATATCGGCGATACCCTCGACAATCGTATCATCGCTCGCGATATCGGCATCGAAGATAAAGTCGGCCGTGCGATAGACAGGGTCGCGGTCGGCCATATTCTCTCTCATAAATTCGAGCAACTCCTTGTCGCTCAAACCGCGCAACTTGGGACGACGCTGACGGCCATAGGGCGAGAGGCGCTCTATGATATGCTCGGCAGAGCGACGTATGTAGATTGCACGGCCAAACTCTTGGAGGCGCAACATATTGTCGCCCCACATGGGTAGGCCTCCGCCCGTCGAGATGACGGCACGTTTGAGCGAGGCGGTCTGCTCCAAAGCCTCACGCTCGTAGCGACGAAACCTCTCCTCGCCCTCGAAGGTGATGATATCGGCAACCGAGGCTCCCACCGCCTGCTCGACCATAGAGTCTGTGTCGTAGAACGGTATGCCCAAGCGGCGTGCCACCTTGCGGCCGATGGTGCTCTTGCCGCACCCCATATATCCAACCAGGTAGAACTTCATCGTATCGTTAGAGTTACATTCCAAATAGATCCAACTGCTCGGGCTCAACCTCCGCATCGGCCACCGTGCGGACAATCTCGATAGGCGTGTCGCTGTTATCCACCCTCTGCGGCTCGTCGGCCTCGTCGAGGAGGGCGTTATCCTCGGTCACTACCTCCTCGGCCTCGTCGGCGACATCCTCGGCTGCGGCCTCCTCGGCGGGAAGCTCGGGAAGCTCGGGCTCGATGAACGTAAGCGACGCAACATCGAAGGTCGAGAGTCGCTTGCCCTTGGCCTTGCACGACTTGACGCCCACGAACTCCTCGACATCTATCGTATCGGCAGGGCGCGAGGCTTGCGCACCCTTGTAGGTGAGCTGCAACTGCGCTCCCTTGGCGGCCGAGAGGCACTCGACGCGCGACGAGCCATCCTCGTCGAGGACGTACTGCGCCCGGTCGGTCATCTCGAGCTGGAAGCGTTTCATATAGTAGTAGCCCTGCTCGCCGTCGAAGTAGCAGAGGTTATAGACCGTGCCCGGCACGAAACGCTCGACGCGGAGCGTATCGTCAGGGAAGTGTTGCTGCGTGTCGAAGCCCGTGATGTAGGCGAGGTTTTTGGCCGTCCAGACCACAATCTTGTCGCTACCCTGGAACTCGCCGAGCAGCACACCGCGCCCCTCGCTATTGAGGCGGCGGATATCCTCGTCCCACCATATATTCTGGCCACTGAGCGTCGAGGTACCCTTCTCCTTCAGGACAATCTTGTGGATGTTGTAACGCGAGAAGAGGTTGCCCTGCGACTGGCGGCCCTTGATGGCCAGCTCCGAGAAGTCCAAATCGACGATTACGCGCTTGAGGCGTGGACGCGGCTTGAAATAGACCTTCAGCACCTCGGCCTCGCCATTCGGATTGACCGAGAGATAGAGGATATCGCTCTTCGGCGTGCCCTTCGTCAGGTCGTACTCCTTGTCGCGCGTGATACCCTTGATGGCGCAACGCTTCATGAGTATAGGGCCCTGCTTGCCGTCGCGGTAGAGCACGTTGTAGATGGTGCGCTCGTCGTTGCGCTTGAATACACCTATATATAATATATTCTTGTCGAAGAATCGCTTCTCGGCCACCTTGGTGATGATGTAGCGGCCGTCGCGCAGGATGACTATCACGTCGTCGATATCCGAGCAGTCGCAGACATACTCGGCATCCTTCATCGACTTGCCGATGCCGAAGAAGCCCTCGGCCCTATCGACATAGAGTTTCGCATTCGACACGGCGACCTTCGTGGCCTCGATGGAGTCGAACTCGCGGATTTCGGTCATACGCTCCTTGCCCTTGCCGTACTTCTCGCGGATATGCTCGAAGTAGGCGACAGCGTAGTCGGTAAGGTGCGCCAAATCGTGCTTCACCTGCTTGATGGCACTCTCGATTTGCTTTATCTCGTTGTCGGCCTTGTCCGAGTCGTAGCGCGAGATGCGGATGAACTTCAGCTCGGTGAGTCGCTGCACATCATCGAGCGTCACCTCGCGGCGCAGCAGGCTCTTGAATGGCTCCAAACCCCTATCGACGGCGGCGTAGGCCTCCTCGCGCGACTTGCAGCCCTCGATAAGCTGGTAGAGCCTGTTCTCGATGAAGATGCGCTCCAGCGATGCGGCGTGCCACGCCTCGTTATGCTCGGCGAGAGCAATCTCGAGCTCACGCTTGAGCAACTCCTTCGTATGCTCGGCCGAGTGGCGCAGGATGTCGCTAACGCCCATAAACGCAGGCTTATCGTCCTTGATGACGCAGGCATTAGGCGAGATTGAAACCTCGCACAGCGTGAAGGCGTAGAGTGCGTCGATAGTCTTGTCGCACGACTCTCCGGCGGCCACCTGCACGATAATCTCGGCCTTGCGGGCCGTATTGTCATCGACACGGCGAATCTTAATCTTGCCCTTCTGATTGGCCTTGAGGATTGAGTCCTTGATGCTCTCGGTGGTGGTCGAGAATGGTATCTCGGTGATGGCGAGCGTATTCTTGTCGAGCTTCGAAATCTTGGCTCGCACCTTCACGGCTCCGCCTCGCAGACCGTCGTTATAGCGCGACACGTCAATCATACCGCCCGTCGGGAAGTCGGGGTAGAGCTGAAACTCCTCGCCGCGCAGATGGGCGATAGAGGCCGAGATAAGCTCGTTGAAGTTGTGAGGCAGAATCTTCGAGGCGAGGCCCACGGCGATACCCTCGGCACCCTGCGCCAAGAGCAGCGGGAACTTGACGGGCAGCGTGACGGGCTCCTCCTTGCGGCCGTCGTAGGCCAACATCCACTCGGTAGTCTTCTTGTTATAGACCACCTCGAGGGCGAACTTCGACAATCGTGCCTCGATATATCGCGCGGCGGCGGCATCGTCACCCGTGAGGATGTTACCCCAGTTGCCCTGGCAGTCGATAAGGAGCTCCTTCTGCCCGAGCTGCACGAGTGCATCCTTGATTGAGGCATCGCCGTGCGGGTGGTACTGCATAGTCTGTCCGACGAGGTTGGCCACCTTGTTGAGTTTGCCGTCATCGACCACCTTCATAGCGTGCAGAATACGGCGCTGCACGGGCTTCAGTCCGTCGTCGATATGGGGCACGGCACGCTCCAGAATGACATACGAGGCGTAGTCCAAGAACCAATTCTTGTACATACCCGTCAGTCGCTTGGTGCTCTGCTCGGCCATCAAGGCGTCGTACTTGCCCGGCTCGGAGGCGACAATCTCCTCGTCGTTGAGCAACTCTATATCTCTCTCTTCCATAGTCAATCTTTATTCGGAACTTACTGTTCTACTTTATCCTCCTCGATGCGCAGGTTGCCCACGATGAACTGCTGTCTGTCGTAGGTGTTCTTGCCCATATAGAAGGTGAGCATATCCATTATCGGGTCGTCCTTCGTGAGGCGCACCTTGTCGAGGCGTATCTGCTCGCCGATGAAGCCCTCGAACTCGTCGGGCGAAATCTCGCCCAAGCCCTTGAATCGCGTAATCTCGGCCGCAGAGCCACACTTCTCGATAGCCGCGACGCGCTCCTCGTCGGAGTAGCAGTAGAAGGTCTCCTTCTTGTTGCGCACGCGGAAGAGCGGCGTCTGCATGATGTAGAGGTGGCCGCGACGTATCAGGTCGGGGAAGAACTGCAGGAAGAAGGTGAGCAGCAGCAGGCGGATGTGCATACCATCGACATCGGCATCGGTAGCGATAACCACCTTGTTGTAGCGGAGGTTGTCCATATCCTCCTCGATGTTGAGGGCGGCCTGCAGGTAGTTGAACTCGTCGTTCTTATAGACGATGGTCTTCTTCATACCGAAGGAGTTGAGCGGCTTACCGCGCAGCGAAAAGACGGCCTGCGTCTGCGGATTGCGGCTCTTGGTGATGGAGCCCGAGGCGGAGTTACCCTCGGTGAGGAAAATCATCGTCTGCTCGGCCTTCTCGTGCTTGTCGGTGCGGTGAATCTTGCAGTCGCGGAGGTTTTTGTTGTTGAGCAGGGCCTTCTTGGCCGTGTCGCGAGCCTTCTTCTGCACGCCGGCAATCTCCTTGCGCTCCTTCTCGTTCTCGACAATCTTGCGCTGCAGGGCCTGCGCCGTGTCGGGGTTTTTGTGGAGATAGTTGTCGAGCTCCGTCGAGAGGAAGTCGCCGACGAACTGACGTATGGTGACACCCGGAGCGACCTCCTTCGAGCCGAACTTGGTCTTGGGCTGATTCTCGAACTGCGGGTCCTCGACCTTGATGGCTATGGCCGCCACAATCGAGGTGCGCACGTCCGACGGGTCGTAGTCCTTGTGGAAGAACTCCTTGATGGTCTTGGCGATAGCCTCGCGGAAGGCCGCCTGGTGCGTACCGCCGTGGATGGTGTGCTGACCATTGACAAACGAGTAGTGCGTCTCGCCGTACTGCGTGCCGTGGGTGATGACCACCTCGATATCCTCGCCCACGAGGTGAATAGGGGCATAGAGCGGCTCCTCCGACATATTCTCGTTGAGCAGGTCGAGGAGGCCGTTTTTCGAGGTGTAGCTCACGCCATTGAGCACCAACGTAAGGCCCGGATTGAGGTACGAGTAGTTGCGCACGCGCTGCTCGATGTACTCCATATTGTAGGCGTAGCGGCCGAAGATTTCGCTATCGACCTCATAGCTGATGTAGGTGCCGTTCTTCTCCTTGACGTCGCTCTGCCACTCGTCGGCAACGAGCAATCCACGGGCGAACTTCACAACACGCGCCTCGCCATCGCGCACGGCACGCGCCGTGAAGTGGCTCGAGAGGTAGTTCACCGCCTTGACACCCACACCATTGAGGCCCACGGTCTTTTTGAAGGCCTCGCCGCCATACTTGGCTCCCGTGTTCATCTCCGACACGGCCGCCACGAGCGACTTGAGCGGAATGCCGCGGCCATAGTCGCGCACCGAGACGACATTCTCGTCGAGCGTAATCTCGATGCGCTTGCCGACACCCATAATGAACTCGTCAATCGAGTTATCGACAACCTCCTTGATGAGCACGTAGAGCGCCTCGTCGGGCAGCGTGCCGTCGCCAATCGTGCCGACATACATACCCGGGCGCAGGCGAATATGCTCGCGCGGCGAGAGTGTCTTGATGGCATCGTCGTCGTAGGCCACCGCTGTTTTCAGTAAATCTGCCATATTTTTATCCTTTTTCTCTCTTTTTATTCGTGTTCGCCGGTCGGCCACCCCCGAAAATCGAGTTCTCCGCCCTCCGCCCTCCACCCCCCGAAAATCGGAGGTGATTGAGCTATTTTTGTGCAAGTCAAGGCGACAAAAGCGGAGCATAGCCGAGCCTATGTGAGCATTTTGGCGTTCCGCAGGCTTGTGCAAAAAGAGCCAATCAGAACGATTTTTGCGCTCGCACCTCGGCCAATGCCGCTGTCATCATCTCCTGTACCTCCTTGGCCATATCGGCAGTGTCGGTGGAGGCTACACGCTCGGCCGAGATTGGGGGCAACACCTTGATAGTCAGGCGATGCCGCCAATTGAAGAGCTTGTTGCGCTTAAGCACGTTGGTCGTGCCGTCCATCACGACGGGGAGAATCTCGACGCCTGCCTCCTTTGCGAGGGCGAAGGCACCCTGCTTGAAGCGGTGTATCTGGCCATCCTTGGAGCGCGTGCCCTCGGGGAAGATGGCGATAGATGCGCCGCGCGAAATCCACAACTTGCCGAGGCTCACCACCTTGGCCATAGCCTCCGAGGCGCGGCCTCGCTGGATAGGTATATCGCCGTGGGCGATGAGGAGCGGCCCGATGTAGGGGATGCGGAAGACCTCCTCCTTCGACACCCAGCGGAAGTTGAGCGGCAGGAAGTAGAGCGAGATGATATCGACCATACTCTGGTGGTTGATGGTGATGACGTAGGACTTCGAGGGGTCGATATGCTCGAGGCCCTCTACCCTCTGACGCCACGTTGGCGGCACACGCCAGAAGAACATACATATCATCTTCGAGCACCAATGCACGGCCTTGCGCCCCTTGTCGAAGGGGTAGGCGACGACCAGCACAATCCACGATACCACGAACCAAAACGTCAGCTCCACAAGCACATAGAGTGCGAACAAAACAGAAAACATAACTCTTCGCGTATTATAAGTTTTTCGGTAATCTCGGCAGCATGCTCTGCCAATCTTTGCAAAAATACAATTTTTTCTCAATCTGCACCATATTTCGCAAAAATAGTTTTCAACATTTTATCGAGAGCGCCCGCGCGTGAGCAGAATGGAGGGGCGAGTGGTGCTTGGACACCGTGTCCAAAAAAGCCACTCTTGGACACATGTGTCCAGAACCAAAACCGATAGACAGTCGAACATAGCGGCTGACGTTGTTGTGAGGGTGGTGCTTGGACACCGTGTCCAAAATACCCACTCTTGGACACATGTGTCCAAAACCAAAACCGATAGGCGGTCGAACATAGCGTCTGACGCTGTTGTGGGGGTGGTGCTTGGACACGGTGTCCAAAATAGTCACTCTTGGACACATGTGTCCAGCACCAAAACACGGACTGAAAAAAAAAGTAAAATTTTTAGCAAATCGTTTTATCGTCATACGGCTCTGCGTGTTACGCAATCCAAAAAGTTCAACAAATATCACTCGCTGAACTTCGGGACTTGACAACGCCTAATCGACATATTATATTTGCAGCCGTAAGCTTACTCGTACCAAACCCTATCGAGGCCTTGCGGCGGCAGTGCGCTACTGCGAGGCTACAAACCTTAACAACACTATTTTATGCTTTCAGAAACGTGCAATCCGCTCGCCGAGGCACAGGCCGCTATAAGCGAGCAGAACAAGCGTAGAGCAGACTCTCTGCGCGACGTTCATCAAATGAACAACGATACTACTTGCCCCAACGACTGCGCCAAGTGTGGGGAGTGGCGTACATGCCGCCTTACGCCCTCGCGCGGAGCGGCCTACTTGGAGTCGGTGCGCCGCGAAGCGTCGGGCATAGTCGAGGGGCTGTTGGGCGACTCGGAGCAGCGCGAGCAGAACTCGCTTGCCTGCGAGCTGCGTCTGCATCAGTCGCTCGGAGGCGTCACGGGCACGGCGTTGCTCAACAGCGAGGTGGCGGCTATGGAGACACTCCTCGACCCTATACTTCCGCGATGCGGCATAGTGTCGCTCGTAGGCTCGTCGGATAGTGGCAAATCGACGCTGCTGCGAGGCTTGGCAATAGCCGTCGTATCGGGTGCTTCGCACTACCTCGGCTTCGCCCTGCGGCCGCGCTACAACCGCGCCATATACCTCTCTACCGAGGATGACGAGCGTGCCATAGCGTCGCTGCTCACACGTCAGAACGAGGAGTTACGACTCCCCTCGACCACGCTCTCGAATCTCTACTTTATGTTCGACAGCGAGCAGGTCGTCGAGCGACTCGACAAGGCTCTCGCCTCGGCGGCCGTGGACCTGGTTGTTATCGACGCCTTTGCCGACCTCTACTCGGGCCCGCTCAACGAGAATAATCGCGTGCGCTGCTTCTTGCAGCAGTTCCACCAGGTGGCCATACGCCACAATACGCTTATCATCTTCCTGCACCACACGGGCAAGCGTACCGAAGCACTCGCCCCATCGAAGCATAATGCCATAGGCTCGCAGGGCTTCGAGGCCAAGATGCGACTGATGATAGAGCTGCGTAAAGACCCCGAAATGAAGCACTTGCGCCACTTGTGCATCGTCAAGGGCAACTACCTCCCTGCGGAGTTCAAGCACGAGAGTTTCGAGCTGCGCTTCACGCCTCACCTGAACTTCGAGGCTACGGGCCGCCGCATACCTTTCGACGATTTGTGCGAGAGCTTCGAGCCCCAATCTTCGGACAGGGCCAAAGCCGACCGCGAGACGTACGAGCGCATCGTAGCCCTTAAAGACGAGGGACTTTCGATACGCGAGATAGCCTCGGCCCTCGGCTTCAAGAGCCACACGAGCGTTCTCCGCCGCCTTAAAACCGAAGAGCTGGCCGAGTAGTTGAAATTTTGGTTTTGGACACATGTGTCCAAGAGTGACTTTTTTGGACACCGTGTCCAAGCACCACCCCTACAACAGCGTCAGACGCTATATTCGACTACGTATCGGTTTTGGTTTTGGACACATGTGTCCAAGAGTGACTTTTTTGGACACCGTGTCCAAGCACCACCCTCGCAGCCCCGCACTTCGCAAAAAAAATTTTGCACTTTCGGACAAAATGACTAACTTTGCGGATACATTATTTTATATAAAAGCTACTATGAAACGACTTTTGATTATCGCAATCGCCTTTGCGGTGGCCGGCAACAACCACACAGCAAAGGCGTGGGCAAACCTCGCCCACGGCACGACGGCATACATTGCCGAGCAGCACCTTACCCCCGAGGCCAAGGAGAAGTGCCACTACTATCTGCATCACTCGTTGGCCTACTACGCCTCGTGGATGGATGCGTGGCGCCAGGCGGAAGCCTTCCGCAAGGTGAACAACAACCACAGCGGCCGCGCTATGGACGACGGCGTGAACTACAACATGAAGAGCGGCACCATCCCTGGCCGTGTGATGGGCCACCTGATAAATGCCCTTGCGGAGCTGGGCGACGGCAAGTACAAGGAGCTGCCCGACTCGGTTGTGCGTCAGCGACTTATCAACATGGCGCACTACGTTGGCGACATGCACTGTCCGTGCCACGTAGGCTTCTCGAAGGAGGCCTTCCCGCAGTACGCCTACACGCACATCACGAAGAAGGGCAAGAAGCTCTCGTTCCACGGCTATTGGGATGGCTCGTTGCAGCATCAGGGGCGCGGCAAGTGGTACTACGAGCGTCTCGCGGCCGAAATCGACAGAATATCGCCCGAGCAGGCAGCCGCCTGGCAGAGCGGCACGCTCGAGGAGTGGGGTCGCGACATCGTGAAGCTCGGCCACCGCGCACGCCAAATAACCCCCGAGGGTACGGACGTGGCGAAGATGAGCAAGGAGCAGAAGGCCGCCTCGCGACAGCTCACCAACGACGCTATCGCCATGGGTGCCTACCGTATGGCCTACATTCTCAACACCATCTTCTCGGACAAGAACATCAAAACCTATAAAGAGTAACCACCACAGCTATGAAACGAGTATATTTGCTACTGATATGCGCCCTCGCCGTGCTGACCGCCTCGGCGTGGACCAAGGAGTGCGACCAGGCGGCCATCATCCTGGCCACCGAGCACCTCACACCTGCGGCCAAGAGCCTTGTCGAGCAGCACCTCGGCACCTCCTACAAGGACGACATCAAGTACCTCTACGCCCTCGAAAAGGCGGGCAAGGCCAAGCATACGGCCGACATCCACCTGCTGCACCTCGACAAGCGTCTGAAGCCCAAGAAGGCCAAGAAGGGCAACGACGCCTACGCCTCGATTTGCAACGCAATGAAGGTCGTGAAGGCTCACGCCTCGCACACGCCGCAGGAGGTGACCGCCGCACTGCGCACCGTTATCTGCTCGATGTGCGACATGCACATTCTCTCGAACATCCGCATCGACAACATCGCCCACTCGAAGCACGATTTCGAGTACTACTTCGTCACGTCGGAGTACGGCAAGTCGAAGGGCTCGACCAAGAAGATGCTGTGGAGCAAGACGTGGGACGGCTTCAACTACCCTCGGGGCTTCTCGCCGGCCTTCCGCGCCTACGACATGAAGCTCTGCCTCCACAACCGCTACGCCGAGTTTACAAAGGGCTCGCTCGAGGATTGGGCTGCCGACTGCGGTAAGGTCGCAACCTACTATCTCGATATGATGAAGCCCGACAGAACGGTGGACTACACCGACCATAAGCTGCGCACCGAGGCCAACTACGACATGCTCATCAAGGCTTCGTGCCGCCTCGCCGCCCTGCTCAACGAGGCTGTAAAGTAGCGCGCAGAGTATGAGGCGATTAGTTCTACTCTTGGTGGCCGTGGCGGCCGTAAGTGCAGCCACGGCACAGCCTTCACGCGAGGAGGTGGACGCACGTCCCGCGATAGTTATACCTACGATGACGACCTACTCGGGTACTATCTACACCTCGGCCGAGGCCGTCGTGCCCGAAGGCTATGAGCCATTCTACATGACGGGCTACCTGCGCCACGGCTCGCGCTACGAGTCGCGCGACAAGTACCCTGTCGAGACTCGCGACTACTTCCGTGCCGCGGCCGAGCACAACCTGCTCACGCCCCTCGGGCGTCGCGTCAAGGAGTATATGGACAACCACTACGACATCCACGACAAGCGCATCGGCGACCTCACGCGCGTAGGCTACGAGCAGCACCTCGGCATAGGCCGCCGCCTCGGCCGACGCTTCCCGACGCTCTTCAAGGATGGCGCGACGGTAGCCTCGATAGCCTCGATGAGGATGCGCAGCACGATGAGCATGGTCGCCTTCTTCGAGGGCCTCAAGGAGCAAAACCCTCGCCTGCGTACCGATATGGTGTCGAGCGAGGAGCACGCCGCCATCGTGCGACCGCAGGACCCGAAGGCCAATGCCCACTACCCTGCCGCGCAGCACGAGGCCTACGAGCAGTTTGTTCAGGACAGCCTGCGCCACCCTATACTCCGCTGGGCCGACTCCTCGCTTGACTTCAGCCACGCGTGGCGTGCGATGTTCACCGAGCCCGACAAGTTCTGCGCGCTCTTCCCCGAGTGCCACCCTATGAAGCTGCTGACCGACATCTACAAGCGACTCTCCTTCGAGCAGAACATACGCCCCGAGGCCACTCTCGAGCTTGTGCAAGAGGTCTTTACGGCCGACGAGCGTTACAACATCTACCGCATCGAGAACGCCGTATGGTACTATCGTTGTGCCTCGGCCGCCTACCCTACGCTCGCCCGCTCGATGAGCGAGCACCGCGTCTTGTTCGACCATATCACCTCACTCGCCGACAAGGCCATCGCAGGCCACCGCAGCGAGGTTGCCGACCTTCGCTTCGGCCACGACTACTACCTCATACCTATCGCCTCGATTCTCGGCATCGACGGTCAGAGCATCACCTTCGGCCGCGGCAAGGAGCTCCACGACAACGTCGAGGCAGCCGTCAATCGCGCTGCGGAGCTGTGGCGCGGCTACAAGATTACCCCGAAGGCGGGCAACGTGCTGCTCGTGCTCTACCGCCCGACAAACGCAAAGGGCGACACGCTCGTGCGCGTACTGCTCAACGAGCGCGATGTGGAGCTGCCGCTGCTCAAGGCCGTCGTGCCTCACTTCTACAAGTGGCAGGATGTCAAGGAGTTGATATACCGACAGCTCGACCGTATAGACCGCCTCGCCGAGGCTAAATAGCGAGCCGATGATGAACACCGTAAGCCGTGTGGGCGACTATCTGCGCCTCGTCAAGTTCTCGCACACGATATTCGCAATGCCCTTTGCGCTCGTGTCGTTCAGCTATGCGCTGTGGAGCAGCGAGGCGACCTTCTCGTGGTGGCTGCTTGCGCAGGTAGTGCTCTGCATGGTCTTTGCCCGCAACGTGGCTATGGGCTTCAACCGCTACGCCGACCGCGATATCGACAAGGCCAATCCGCGCACCGCCAGTCGTGAGATTCCGCGCGGTGTCATCTCTCCGCGCAACGCCCTTCTGTTCGTCGTGGCAAACGGCCTGCTCTTCGTCGCTACGGCTGCGAGCATAAACCTCCTCACCGCGCTGCTCTCGCCCGTGGCGTTGGCCGTGGTGATGGGCTACAGCTACTGCAAACGCTTCACCTCGGCGGCGCATCTTGTGCTCGGTCTGTCGCTTGCGATAGCCCCTGCTGGTGCCTATATCGCCGTTACGGGAAGCCTCGCCGTGGCCCCCTGCCTGCTCTCGCTCGTCGTGCTGACGTGGACCGCAGGCTTCGACATCATCTACGCTCTGCAAGATGCCGAGTTCGACCGACAGCGAGGCCTGCACTCCATCCCCTCGCGCTTCTCGGTCGCCACATCGCTCTACATAAGCATCGCTCTGCACGCCGTGAGCATCGCCGCGCTCGTCGCCTTTGCGTGGCTCTATCTGCCGCAGGCGTGGCCTCTGTGGTGCGGCGTAGGGCTCTTCACGGCAATCCTCGTGGCCGAGCACTCGCTCGTCACGCCTCGCCGCCAACGCTCGATAGCCATCGCTTTCGGCACGCTGAACGGCCTTGCGAGCCTCACGCTTGCCATCTTCGTCATCGCCGACATTCTAATCTACGGATAGGCGCGTATGTGGGTATCGTTGGCATTTCTCTCGGCCCTGCTGCTCGGCCTCTACGACGTGGCGAAGAAACGCTCGCTGCGCGACAACGCCGTGCTGCCCGTGCTGTGGCTCAACACCCTCTTCTCGACCATCATCTTCGCCCCCTCGCTCATCGCCTCGCTCTCGGGCAGCGATATGCTCGACGGCACAATGCTTGCCACCTCGGAGGGCACGCTGCGCGACCACGCTATGGTCTTCGCGAAGGCCGTTATGGTGCTCTCGTCGTGGATTTTCGGCTACGCAGGCATCAAGCATCTGCCCCTGACCATCGTCGGGCCAATCAACGCCACACGCCCCGTCGTCACGCTCCTCGGCGCGATGCTCATCTTCGGCGAGCGGCTGAACGGCTACCAATGGGTGGGTGTCGTGCTGGCCATCGTATCGCTCTACCTTTTGAGCCGCGCGAGCAAGCGCGAGGGTGTCGATTTCGCCCACAACAGGTGGATATACTGCGTCGTGGCGGGTGCGCTCATAGGCGTAGGCTGCGGTCTCTACGACCGCTACATCATGTTCTCGATGAACGCCATCTTCGTGCAGAGCTGGTACACGTTCTATCAGTTCGTGCTCATGAGCCTCATCGTGGCCGTCGTGTGGTGGCCCAAGCGCAAGGCCGAGCCACTTCGTTGGACGTGGGCTATCCCTATGATATCGCTGCTGCTCACGGCGGGCGATATGGCCTACCTGCACTCGCTTGCCGACAGCTCGGCGATGATAGCCATCGTGGCGATGATACGCCGCTCGTCGGTCGTCGTGTCGTTTGCATGCGGCGCAGTGCTCTTCGGCGAGCGCAACCTGCGAGCCAAGGCCCTCGACCTGCTGCTGATACTCGTCGGCATGATATTCCTCTACATAGGCTCGAAGTAATAACCCCAAAAACAGAAATAGAGCATGAAAAACCTTATCGAAAAGTTGAAAAACATCCGCCTCGGGCTCTTCCCGAAGGTGGTTATCGCCATTGCGCTGGGTGCGGCGTTGGGCCTCTTCCTGCCCGACGTATTCATCCGCATCTTCAAGACCTTCAACGTCTTGTTTGCGCAGCTGCTGAAGTTCTCGGTGCCGCTGCTTGTGCTGGGCCTCGTCACCCCTGCCATCGCCAACCTCGGTCGCGGTGCGGGCAAGATGCTTCTCGCAGTTGTCGCCATATCGTACATCTCGACAGTGTGCGGTGCGCTCTTCTCCTACGGCTGCGCCACGAGCTTCCTGCCTCACGTCCTCGACGTTGGTGAGCTCTCGGCCGAGGCGCTCTCCGAGAAGGAGTTTGCCCCCTACTTCACGCTCAAAATACCGCCCGTATGCGATATGATGACGGCCATCACCCTCTCGTTCATCATCGGTATGTGCTGCGTCTTTACGCAGGCCAACACCGTGAAGGTGTGGTTCGAGGAGTTCGGCGAGTGCGTCAAGCTCTTCATCGAGCGTGCCATCATCCCGCTGCTGCCCATCTATATCTTCACGATGATCTGCGAGATGAGTGCCAAGGGCGTTATCGACATCGTTCTCGGCACGGGAGCCAAGGTTATCGGCACGGGTGTCGTGCTGTCGATACTCTATCTCGTCTTCCAGTACATCGTCGCAGGTATCATCGCACGCAAGAACCCTCTGCGCTGCCTCTACAACATCCTGCCTGCCTACCTGACGGGCTTCTCCATCTGCTCGTCGGCCGCCGTCATTCCGGTCACCATGCGCTGCACGCTGAAGAGTGGCGTGAATGAGAATATCGCCAACTTCGTCATTCCGCTCTGCTCGAATACCCACATGTGCGGCTCGACCATCAAGCTCGTCACCACGACCACGGCCGTAGCCTATATGTTCGGCATGGATATTCCGCTCGCGCTCTTCATCAATTTCGCGCTTATGCAGGCCATCGCTGCCGTGTCGTCACCGGGTGTTATGGGCGGTGTGCTTATGGCCTCGGTGGGCCTCTTGGAGAGCATCCTCGGCTTCACGCCCGAGATGACCGCCCTGCTGATGGCTATCTACCTGGCTCTCGACGGCTATGGCCCTGCCTGCAACGTGTCGGGCGACGGTGCTATCACCCTTATCGTCGATCGCATCTTCGGCAAACGAGAGGCGGCGTAGTTGTTCGCCGTACCGCAAAAAGTAACGCAGTAACGTACCCCCGTTACTGCGTTACTTACGTTACTTACGTTATCGAAGACCATCTACCGCTCCCAAATCTCCCACGAGGCGGCAGCCTGGGCGAGAAACATCGTCATTCCGTCGATGGTACGTGCTCCGCGCTTGGCACCCTCCTGCAGGAAGCGCGTGAGGCGCGGATTATACACGCAGTCGAAGAGCGTATGTTGCGGCGTAAGAGCCTCGTATGGCAACATCGGGGCACTATCCACCTTGGGCCACATACCGAGAGGCGTAGTATTCACCACGAGGCTGTATTCGCCGAGGCGTGCAGCCGTCACATCCTCGTAGGTAAGGTCGGCCGCGCCGCTCTTGCGCGACACGACATCGACCTTGGCACCCTGCGAGGCGAGGTAGTAGCATACGGCCTTCGAAGCACCCCCCGTGCCGAGCACAAGGGCCTTCGTGCCGCATAGTTCAACGCCCTCCAACGAGCGGCGTATCCCCTCCACGTCAGTGTTGTAGCCTACGAGCGAGCCATCCGCGAGCACCTTCACGCAGTTCACTGCGCCTATGGCGCGAGCCTCGTCGCTCATCGAGGCGAGGAGCGGCATTATGGCCTGCTTGTGCGGTATGGTGACGTTGAAGCCCGAGAGGCGTGCGAGGTGTGGCACAATCTGCTCGACGTGCTCTATGGGCAGAGCCTTGTACGAAGCGTCGATAGCCTCATGCTCGAACTTCTCGGTGAAGAGTCGCTCCGAGAGCGAGTGCCCCAAGGGGTAGCCTATAAGTGCGAAATGCCTCATCTGCACAGCCTCCTACATAAATTTGCCGACCAACACGAAGGCTCCGATGAGCAGCACCGTGAAGGCTATGGCCAGCAGGTTGAAATACTTGTCGATAAAGACCTTGATAGGTGCTCCGTACCTGCGTATAAGCCCCGCGATAAGGAAGAAGCGCAGACCTCGCGACACCACCGAGGCGACGACGAACATCGGCAGGTTGATGTGGAACAGACCTCCCGACACGGTAATCAGTTTATAGGGCAGCGGCGTGAAGCCTGCGGTAAATACCACCCAAAAGTCGTACTTGTCGTAGAGCGACTTGACCTCGTTGAACTGCTCGAGGGTAAAGAGGTGCGCAAGGATGAACTGCGCGAGGGCCGTAGGCTCGCCTGCGGCATTCTGCCACGCAAAGAAGCCTATGGCATAGCCCACGAGCGCACCAAGCACCGAGCCTGCGAGGCACACCGTAGCGAAGCGCAGCGACTTCGCGGCAGTGCCTATGCAGAGTGCTATGAGCAGCACATCGGGCGGCACGGGGAAGAACGACGACTCGGCAAAGGCCAAGACGAAGAGTGCCGTTGCGCCCCACTTCGACTCGCTCCACGAGAGCACCCATTCGTATATTCGCTTTACGAAATTCATCCCCCACTACTTTACGACAAACGACGCTTTGAGCAGCTCCTTCTTGCGGCTCGACGGGCCTACCAATACGTTGTACTCCCCCGGCTCGACAACGCGCTCCATATCGAGGTTGTAGTACTGCAGCTTCTGCGGCGTGAGCGTAAAGCTTACACGCTTGCTCTCGCCGGCCTTCAACGCCACGCGCTCGAAGCCCTTGAGCTCCAACACAGGGCGTGTCACCTCCGAGTAGCAGTCGCGGATGTAGAGCTGCACAATCTCCACGCCATCGCGCTTGCCCGTATTTGTCACCGTAACGCTCGCCTCAATCGACTCGTCGGGCGCAATCTCGCTCTTCGAGAGAGTGAGGTCCGAGTACTCATACGAGGTGTACGAGAGTCCGTGGCCGAATGGGTAGAGCGGTCTGTTAGGCATATCCTGCAAGCCATGGCGGTAGTGCGACGGCTTGTGGTTGTAGTACATCTGTATCTGCCCCTCGCTACGCGGGAACGTGATGGCGAGTTTGGCCGATGGATTGACCTTGCCGTAGAGTATCTCGGCCACAGCCTGACCGCCGAGCATACCGGGCTCCCAGGCGCAGAGTATCGCAGGGAGGTTTTCGTGCTCCCAGACGAGGGCCTGCGGACGACCCGTCACCACCACCAGAATCGTAGGCTTACCGCTCGCCGCCACACGCCTTACAAGTTCCTGTTGCAGGCCGTAGAGATGTATCTCGGCACGGTCCTGATTCTCGCCGCAGGTCTTGAGCCCCTTACGCTCGCGGACGCTCGTCTCGCCTGCCACGACGATATTCAGGTCGGCCGTACGAGCGAGCTGCGCCGCACGATTGACATTCGCCTCGGTCATACGCTTCGGCGTGAGCCCCTGGTCCACAAAGACAAACTCGCTCTGCGGAGCAATCTCGCGCAGTCCTTCGAGTATTGTCGTCACATTCTCGGGCTTTTGAGGCCCTGCCCAGTCGCCCATAATATTGTGATCGTCGGCGTTTATTCCCGTGACGAGTATGCGCCTATACTTCGCCGCGTCGAGCGGCAGTATGCCGTCGTTCTTGAGCAACACGATAGAGTTGCGCGCCGACTCCAAGGCGGTCTGTCGGTGCTCCTCGCAGAGGCGTACCTTGCGCCCCTCGTCCACATCGCAGAATGGATTTTCGAAGAGCCCGAGGCGGAACTTGGCCGTGAGTATGCGGCGTACCGACTCGTCGATACGGCTCTCCGGTATGCGCCCCTCGCGCACCAGCTCGACCACCTCGTCGTTCCAATGCAGGCCGTGCATATGCATATCCATACCCGCCATAATCGACTGATAGTATGCCTCCTTGCGAGTCTCGGCGCACTTGTGGAGCGAATGTATGCGCTCGATATCCATCCAGTCGCTCACGACGAAGCCCGTAAATCCGTACTCGTCGCGCATCAAATCCTCCATCAGCCACTTGCTCTTGTGGCACGGCACGCCGTTAATCTCGTTATGCGCCGTCATCAGCGAGCCTGCCGAGGCCTCGCGAATAGCACGCTCGTATGGCGGAAGAAAGACCTCCAGGAGCGTGCGCTCCGAGATGTCGCTCGGTGCGTGGTTTGCGCCATTGACGGGCTGCGAGTCGGCGATGCAATGCTTGATGCAGGCCAGCACGTCGTCGCCACCCTGCATATCGCCCTGATAGCCTCGAACGAGTGCCAGGCCCATCTCGCTGACCAGGTATGGGTCCTCGCCGAAGGTCTCACCCACACGGCCCCAGCGTGCATCACGCGCCACATCGACATTCGGGTTGAAGGTCCAGTGCATATTCATCGCACGCATCTCCTTGGCCGTCTGCCGCGCAATCTTGTAGGCCATCTCGGTATCGAAAGAGCAGGCCTGGCCTATGCTCGTCGGGTAGGCCGTATTGTCGGGCGCGAGGCAGTTGCCGTGAATGGCATCTATGCCCAAAATCAGCGGAATACCGAGGCGCGAGGCGACGGCAAGCTCCTGCAGTTCGTTGGCCTCCTCGGGTGTGAGAACGTGGAGGAAAGAGCCTATAAGGCCCTGCTTTGTCCACTTGCGGAGCGTATCGGCATTGATACCCGGATAGTAGCCCTGCGCATCCTGATTGTCGGCCTGCGCCTTCTTGTCGCGCTGCTCGACGTGGCGGACACCGCAGAATTGCGCCATCTGCCCCACCTTCTCCTCGAGCGTCATCTCGGCAAGCAGAGCCTCCACGCGCTGCTCGACAGGCACATTTGCATCCCTGTAATCGACCTTACTGCACGACACGAGTGCCGCAACCACAGCCATCCAAAGTGTAAATCTTCTCATATGTTTCAAGGTTTAGTTGTTCGTTCTTACGGTTAAGTGCATTATCTTATCTGTGCGCCATGCTTATGCTCGAAGGCCGACTGCAGAGCCGCCATCGTGCGCTCGATAGCCTTGTCGGTGAGCGTCTGGCTCTTATCCTCGAGGATAAACGAAAGTGCATACGACTTCTTGCCCTCGGGGAGTTTGTCGCCCTCATAGACATCGAACAGAGCGACACTCTTCAGGAGCTTCTTCTCCGTAGCGAATGCCGTGGCACGCAGCTGCGCAAACGACACACCCTTATCGACCAGGAGCGCAAGGTCGCGCTTCACCTCCGGATACTTCGCAAGCTCCGTGGCCGCAACCTTATGCTTGCGCGTAGCCTTCATCAGCAGGTCGAAGTCGATCTCGGCAAAGAAGATATCCTGCTTCAAGTCGAAGGCCTTGCGCAGGCGGGCACTCACCTGGCCCATCTGCACGCACGGCTTGTTATTGACATATATCTGCAACGCATCGCCGAAGAGGTCGCTGTCGAGCGACTCGGTGCGCAGAGCGTAGATATCGAGACCGAAGCGGCGGAGCAGCAGCTCGACCGTGCCACGCAGCGTGTAGAACGAGGCAGTCTCGCCCTTCGAGTTCCACGACTGCGGCGTAGCCATACCCGTCACACCGATCGCCAGACGATAGTTCTCCGAGTAGGAGGCCAGCGGAGCAGTCTCGCCCTCGGCCTTGCGGTAGTAGTAGCAGTTGCCCACCTCGTAGAGGCGCAGGTCGCCATTGCGGTGGTTGGCGTTGAGCTGCACAGCCTCCAACATATTGAAGAGCAACGTCTGACGCATAACGCCGAGGTCGGCCGAGAGTGGGTTTTTAATCTTCACGCACTCCTCTATCGGGTAGGACTTCAAGGCCTCGTAGTAGGCAGCCTTGGTCAGCGAGTTCGACATAATCTCGGTGTAGCCACGCGCCGTAAGCATATCGCTCACAAGGTTCGTGAGGCGCGTGCGGTCGGGCTTCTGAACATACGAGAGCGTCGAGCGCACGGCCTGCGGAATCTCGACATTGTTGTAGCCATAGATGCGCAGTACATCCTCCACAAGGTCGGCCTCGCGCTGCACATCAACGCGGTATGGCGGCACAGCAACGCTCCACACGTCGCCCTCCTCCTTCTCAATCTTGACCTCCAAGGCCTCGATGATGGTGCGGAACGTCTCGGTAGGTATCTCCTTGCCAATGAGCGACTTGGCACGCGCAACCGAGAAGTCGAAACGGAAAGGCTCGACAGCCTCGGGGCACGAGTCGTAGATATCGCTGGCGATAGTACCGCCTGCCAACTCCTTGAAGAGCAGTGCAGCACGCTTGAGTGCATATACCTGCAAGTTAGGGTCTATGCCTCGCTCGAAGCGGAACGACGAGTCGGTATTCAGGCCGTGACGCTTGGCAGTCTTACGCACCGACACAGGGTTGAAGTAGGCCGACTCGATGAAGATGTCGGTCGTCGTGTCGCTCACACCCGAGTCCAAACCGCCATAGACACCCGCAATGCACATCGGACGCTCGGCCGAGCATATCATCAGGTCGTCGGCCGAGAGCTTGCGCTCCACGCCGTCGAGCGTAACGAAAGGCGTCGCCTCGGCGCAGTTGCGAACTACGATTTTGCGGCCCTCGATTTTCGCAATATCGAAGGCGTGCAGCGGCTGTCCCAGCTCAAAGAGAACGTAGTTGGTGATATCCACAAGATTGTTCTTCGGGTTGATGCCTGCCGCGCGGAGCGAGTTCTGCATCCACTCGGGCGACGGAGCAATCTTACAACCCTTGACCACCACGCCCGTATAGTGAGGGCAGGCGGCCACATTCTCAACCTCGACCTGCACACCACCGTCGCGACACTCCACCTCGAAGGCCTCGACACTCGGCAGCTTGAGCTCTGCCTGCTCACCACGCGCACGCAGGTAGGCCACCAGGTCGCGGGCCACACCGATATGCGAGGCGGCATCTATGCGGTTAGGCGTAAGACCTATCTCGATGAGGTAGTCGTCCGTAATGTTGTAGTACTCCTTGGCAGGCGTACCCACAACGGCCTCTTGCGGCAGCTCGATAATGCCATCGTGCGACGAGCCTATGCCCAGCTCGTCCTCGGCACAGAGCATACCGAGCGACTCCACGCCGCGAATCTTCGAGCGTTTAATCTTGAACTCCTCGTCACCGCCGTCGGGATAGAGCACCGCACCCACCGTGGCGCACATAACCTTCAAGCCGGCACGGCAGTTGGCCGCACCGCAGACAATCTGCAACGGAGCCTCGCCTCCCACATCCACGGTCGTGATGTGCAGATGGTCCGAGTCGGGGTGGTCTATACATGTGAGCACCTCGCCCACAACAACACCCGCCAAGCCTCCGCGCACGGTCTCAATCTTCTCGAAGCCCTCGACCTCGAGACCAATATCAGTGAGTAGCGTCGCCACCTGCTCGGCCGTGAGCGAGGTATCGACATAGTTCTTCAACCAAGAGAATGAAATATTCATATCGTTATATGTTTTTTGTGTTTTCTACCGCGTAATATTCAAATGTGTACGCTCGCGCCCGCGCACATACAACCGACAAAGATACGAAAAAAAACGGAAAGCTAAAATGGAGGATTAGAGAAATTAAGGAAATTAGAGAATTTAGAGAATTTAGGGAGACTCCCCAAACTCTCTAATCACGCCTTCAAGGCTCGCGAAGCACGAATAACCGCAGCATACCAAGCGTATGTGAGAATTATGAGGGCAAGCACAACGCAGAAATCGCCTTGCAAGAC